>NZ_JBFTME010000021.1:0-99818 GCF_056396805.1 Rhizobium sp. 05N49 | reverse complement strand
GTCTTGCGCTACCGACGATCCTTCTCTACGAGATTTCCATTTACGCGGCACGACTCGTGGAGCGTCAGCGTTCCAAACAGGCGGTTGAAGAGGCCAGCGAATCCTCCGACGTCGCCAAGACGGACAATGTCTGAGCGCATCAGGACATTTCACTGAGTTCTGCCGTTTCCCATCCGGTCGGGGTTTCCTCCGACCGGTTCATTTATGTTGAAACGATCTGGAACGACGATGCTCGATATCAAATGGATCCGTGAGAATCCCGAGGCTCTCGATGCTGCCCTTGCCAAGCGCGGCGCGGAACCTCTGTCGCAATCTCTCGTCGCCCTTGACGAAAAGCGCCGCTCCGCCGTGCAGAAGGCGCAGGACCTGCTCTCCCGCCGCAACGCCGCCTCCAAGGAGATCGGCGCGGCCATGGCGCAGAAGAACACCGAGCTTGCCGACAAGCTGAAGGCCGAGGTCGCCGAGATCAAGGAGACCCTGCCGGCAGCCGAGGAAGAAGAGCGCGCGTTTTCCGCCGATCTCTACGACCAGCTCTCGCGCATTCCGAACGTACCGCTTGACGAAGTGCCTGTCGGCAAGGACGAGCACGACAATGTCGTCACCCGTATCGTCGGCGAAAAACCGCGCTGGAACCATACGCCGAAGGAACATTTCGAAATCGGCGAAGCCCTCGGCTATATGGATTTTGAACGTGCGACCAAGCTCTCCGGCTCGCGCTTTACGGTCCTGACCAACCAGCTCGCCAGGCTCGAACGCGCGCTCGGCCAGTTCATGATTGATCTGCACACGACCGAACACGGCTATACCGAAGTGTCTTCGCCGCTGATGGTGCGCGCTGAAGCCCTGTTCGGCACCGGCAACCTGCCGAAGTTCGAAGAGGATCTCTTCAAGACGACGGACGGCCGCTATCTGATCCCGACTGCGGAAGTGACGTTGACCAACCTGGTGCGCGAGGAAATCCTCGATCAGGAGAAACTGCCGCTGCGCTTCACGGCGCTGACGCCGTCCTTCCGTTCCGAGGCAGGCTCCGCCGGTCGCGACACGCGTGGCATGCTGCGCCAGCACCAGTTCTGGAAGTGCGAGCTGGTCTCGATCACCGATGCCGAGAGCTCGCTTGCCGAGCACGAGCGGATGACGGCCTGCGCCGAGGAGGTGCTGAAGCGCCTCGGCCTGCATTTCCGCACCATGACGCTCTGCACCGGCGACATGGGCTTCGGTTCGCGCAAGACCTACGATCTTGAAGTCTGGCTGCCGGGCCAGAATACGTTCCGCGAGATCTCGTCCTGCTCCGTCTGCGGCGATTTCCAGGCACGGCGCATGAACGCTCGCTATCGCGGCAAGGACGACAAGGCGACGAAGTTCGTTCACACGCTGAACGGCTCCGGCACCGCAGTCGGCCGCTGCCTGATCGCGGTTCTCGAAAATTATCTGAACGAGGATGGTTCGGTCACGATTCCGGACGTTTTGCTGCCCTATATGGGCGGTCTGACAAAGATCGAACGGGCGGCCTGAGCCAATGCGCATCCTGCTGACGAATGACGACGGTATCCATGCCGAAGGCTTGGGTGCGCTGGAACGGATAGCAAGGGCGCTTTCTGACGATGTCTGGATCGTTGCCCCCGAAACCGACCAGAGCGGCCTCGCGCATTCGCTCAGCCTTTCGGAGCCGCTAAGGCTCCGGAAGATTTCCGATAAGCACTATGCGTTGCGCGGCACGCCGACCGATTGCGTCATCATGGGCATCAAGCAGGTGCTGGATATCAAGCCGGACCTCGTCCTGTCGGGTGTCAATTCCGGCTCAAACGTTGCAGACGACGTAACCTATTCCGGTACCATCGCCGGCGCCATCGAAGGAACGATGCAGGGCGTGCGCTCCTTCGCCCTCAGCCAGGCATATGTTTACGATAATGGCGCGCGGGTCCTGCCCTGGGAGGTCTGCGAGGCGCACGCGCCTGCTCTCCTCGAAAAGCTGATGACCGTCGATCTGCCCGAAGGCACTTTCCTCAACCTCAACTTCCCGAACTGTCGCCCTGAAGAGGTCGAGGGCGTGGAAGTGACGGCCCAGGGCAAGCTTGCCTTCAACCTGCAGGTCGATGCGCGCACCGACGGCCGCGGCTTTCCCTATTACTGGCTGAAATTCGGCGAGCGTGCCGGCGCCTTTACCGAGGGCAGCGATATCCACGCCCTCAAGCATAATAGGATTTCGGTAACACCTTTGAAACTTGATCTGACCGATTATTCCGTGACGGACCGCGTGGCGCGGGCCCTCGGACACGGAGTAAAGGGTTGACGGCAAAACTGGCCGAGAAGGAAGGCTTTGCAGCGCTGGTCTTGAGATTGCGCGCGGAAGGCATTTCCGACATCGATCTGCTGACGGCAGTCGAGCAAACGCCGCGCTCGCTTTTCGTACCACCGCAATTTACCGAGAACGCCTATTCCAGCCGCACGATCCCGATCGAATGCGGCTCCTTTCTGGAGGGCGTCGATTTTGTGGTCCGTCTTTTGCATCATCTGAAGGTCCGCCCCGGTCAGCGTGTGCTCGAAATCGGAACAGGCAGCGGCTTCACCGCGGCGGTCATCGGTCGCGTTGCGGAGCGCGTCCTGACGGTCGATCGCTACAAGACGCTGACACTTTCGGCCCAGCGCCGAATGGAAGCCCTCAGCCTGCGCAGCGTCATCATCCGCCAGGCTGATGGCAGCGGCGGCATGCAGGGCGAGGGCACTTTCGACCGCATTCTTGTCACGGCTGCTTTCAACTCCATGCCGCGCTTCTATGCCGATCAGCTGGTCTCCGGCGGTTCGATGATTGCGCCGCTGATGATCTCTGAAAACGAATGCCGTATGGTTCGCCTGACGAAAACCGGAAGCCGCTTCGAGCGGGAAGAGCTTTTTGACGCTCCCTATCTGCCGATTGTTCCCCGCCTCGCATCCCAGCTTTAAAGCAAGACACGCAAGACGGGTGCACCGGTTTTGCAACAACGACATCTGTAAAACAAAGATCAGAAGCATGGCATGCGAACCTGAAGACTCGCGACATGCATCGGCAGACCGCAAAGCCCTGCGGGCTATGATTTTTTGCCCGCAAACTTATGGTTATCAAGATCTCAAAAATATAGCACTGATTCCAGCGCCTTAACCGCATGGTAACACTAACGCGCTTTAATAGATTCACAAATGGTTGCGTTCTAAGTGGGTCGAGTCATGCGTTTCAGTCTTTCGCCGAAGTTCGGGAAATCGGCCGGCAATCTTCTGGTCGTCACCTTGCTGGCGAGTGCAGCAACAGGCTGCAGCTCCGATGTAACACGTTTCGGCAGTCTGTTTTCCTCCTCGGGGCAGGATCAGATGACGACGAATTCGATCCCGCGCAGGGGTTTCAACGGGCCGCAGGGCGACCCGGTGCCGCGCGCCGATCTCGGTGGTTCGGCCGTGCAGCCGGCCTACGCTCAGAATGGTGCGATGAACCAGCCCTATCCGGGCCGCCCGAACTATGATCCGGTTGCCGCTTCCCCCGCACGGATGGCATCCGCACCGGTTTCCGTTCAGCGCACCGAACTCGCGCCTCCGAGCGCAGGGTCTGTTTCTCCCCGGCAGCAGGAAAGGAATGTCGCTCTCGCTCAGCCGTTCCCGTCGGCTCCGAAGCCTGATCGCATCGCCCCGGCAGGCGTGAATACTCCGAGGGATGCTACCGATACACTGACGACGGGCACGACGCCGAAAGTCTCGGGTTGGTCGGCGGCCAATGCGCCTTCCGTCACGCTGCGTCCTGGTGAAAACATCGCTGTGCTTTCACGCCGGTTTGGCGTTCCGGAAAAGGAAATTCTGCGCGTCAACAATCTGAAGACGGCTTCCGCAGCGCAGCCCGGCCAGGCGATCCTCATCCCGACCTTCAATGGCGGCAACAATCCCGCCAAGGCCGCAGCCCAGTCCGCCGATCTGTCCAAGCCCGGCAACCTGCCGCAGCCGACGAAGGGCCAGGAGCAGAAGGTCGCTGTCGTTCCGGGTGCCAACTCGGCTCGCGACAAGGCCGTCGCAAGCGCCGATCCGACAAGCAAGGCCCCGGCAGGCGGCGGCAAGAACCCGAATGGTGCTGCCGGTACCTACACGGTCAAGCAGGGCGACTCGCTTGCCAAGATCGCCAAGGCGACGGGCGCCAACATCGACGATATCAAGGCGGCCAACAATCTGTCAGCGAGTTCGATCCGCATCGGGCAGGAGCTGAAGATCCCGAATGGCACTGCCTCGGCCGACACGATCAAGACGGCCTCCATCCCGGCCCAGAAGGTGGAGCAAGTGAAGCCCGCCCAGCCGGCTGCAGCTCCGGTCCAGACGGCCTCCGCACAGCCGGCGCCTTACAAGGCTCCTGCCGCGACACAGACAGTCGATGATGTCGAGAAGAAGTCCGATGTCAGCGCTGCCGCTCCCGAAGCAACCGGCATCGGCAAGTATCGCTGGCCGGTTCGCGGACAGGTGATCGCGGCCTACGGTGCAAACGTCAACGGCAGCCGCAACGACGGTATCGATATCTCGGTTCCGCAGGGCACGGCGATCAAGGCTGCTGAAAACGGCGTGGTCATTTATGCCGGCAATGGTCTCAAGGAGCTCGGCAACACGGTTCTCGTCCGTCACGACGACGGCACCGTCACGGTTTACGGCAATGCCGATACGCTGAGCGTCACGCGCGGCCAGAAGATCCAGCGCGGCCAGACGGTTGCCGTGTCGGGCATGAGCGGCAACGTCAAGCAGCCGCAGGTGCACTTCGAAGTTCGCAAGGATGCGTCCCCGGTCAACCCGATGACATTCCTTGAGTAGAGAATACTTCCTGAGCAGGTAGAGCGTTTCAGGAATGTGCAAAAGCCCGGCCAGCAGCCGGGCTTTTGTCGTCTTTCAGCTGTGTCGCCAGGTCGTGCTCAAACGCGGTCGAGGTGGATGCGCAGGCGGCCGGCCAGATCCTGGATATACTGCCATGCGACGCGGCCGGAGCGGGCGCCTCGGGTGGTCGCCCATTCCAGCGCCTCGGCATGTATCTTCTCGCGCTCGAGGCCAAGCTTGAAGTATTCGGCATAGCCATCGATCATCGCCAGATAATCTTCCTGGCTGCATTTGTGGAAGCCGAGCCATAGGCCGAAGCGATCGGAGAGTGAAACTTTCTCCTCCACGGCTTCGGATGGGTTGATGGCTGTCGACTGCTCGTTCTCCATCATGTGGCGCGGCAAGAGATGGCGGCGGTTGGAGGTCGCATAGAAGAGCACATTGTCCGGACGCCCTTCCACGCCGCCGTCAAGCGCCGCCTTGAGCGACTTATAGGCGGTATCGTCGTGATCGAAGGAAAGATCGTCACAGAATACGATGACACGGTGCGGCGTATCCTTGAGGAGGTCAAGAAGCGTTGGGAGGCTGGCAATATCTTCGCGATGCACCTCGACGAGCTTCAGCGATACACCGCTTTCGAGCCGTACATCTTCGTGCACGGCCTTGACCAGCGAGGACTTGCCCATGCCGCGGGCGCCCCAGAGCAGCACGTTGTTGGCTGCGTAGCCCTCGGCAAAGCGCACCGTGTTTTCGTGCAGGATATCGCGCACGTGATCGACGCCGCGGATGAGCTTCAACGCTACGCGATTGGGACGCTTGACAGGCTGCAGATATTGGCGGGCAGGAGACCAGACGAAACAGTCGGCGGCGGTCCAATCATTGGCGGCAGGTGGGGCGCCGGCCAGCCGTTCGACTGCATCTGCAAGCCTCTTCAGCTCCTGAAGCAGAACGCTATTGATTTCCTCGGCCATCGGGTGCCTCCTTCATAGATTGCAGCGATCATCCGCTTTCGTTTTTTTGATGCCGGGTAGCATGGCCTTTCCACAGCGGAAAGGTTATGAGGCAGCGGAATCGGTACGCTTTCCGGCTGTTTTTGTTGCATTCATCAAGGCTGCAACTATAGTCCGGCGACCTGAAAAGAGAGGCGGGGTTCCGCCGCCCACAGCCTGAGGAGCTTAGCATGTTTATCACCCCGGCATTTGCCCAGAGCGCAACCGACGCTACGAGCGCTTTCGGCGGCTCAGGCCTCGAAATGATCATCCTGTTCGTGCCGCTGATGGTAGTCTGGTATTTCCTGCTCATCCGCCCGCAGCGGGCGCAGGCCAAGAAGCGTGAGGAAACCCTGAAGGCGATCCGTCGCGGCGACCAGATCGTCACCGGCGGCGGCCTCGTTGGCAAGGTCACGAAGGTCGTCGACGAGAAGGAAGTCGAAGTTGAAATCGCCGAAGGCGTGCGCGTGCGCATCGTCCGCACCGGTATTTCCGAAATCCGCGTCAAGGGCGAGCCGGTCAAGGCCGACGCTGCATAACATGCGATAGCAACACCCGCCGGATCGGAAGATAGTCGAGAGAATGCACCATTTTTCCCGCTTGAAAACACTTCTGATCTGGCTGGTCGCGATTGCGGCTGTTGTCGTCGCAGCGCCTAATCTTTTAAGCCAGGCGCAGCTCTCCTCCCTGCCCAACTGGGTTCGTCAGGACCGCGTCACCCTTGGTGTCGATCTGCAGGGCGGTTCCCGCATCGTACTGCGCCTCGAACGCTCCGACATTGTCCGGGATCGGCTGGAGGCCACGGTTGCCAGCGTTCGCGACAAGCTGCGCGGCGCCAACATCCGCTATACGGGGCTCGCCGGTACCGCGCAGACGGTGACGGTCAAGATCACCGATATGGCCCAGCTGCAGCCCGCAGCCGATCTTCTGAAATCGCTGACATCGGTCGACGTCTCGCTGCAGCAGAGCAATGATGGTCAGTTGACGCTGCAGATCTCCGACAAGGCGATCGATGCTGACACGCTCGCTGCGCAGACCCGCTCGCTCGATATCGTCGCCCGCCGGATCGCCGGTTTCGGCAAAGAGAATTTCACCGTTCGTCCTGATGGTGACGATCGCATCGCCGTGCAGGTGCTGGGCTCCGTCGATGCCGAGCGGCTGAAGAACCTGCTGAACGAACCTGCAGCGCTCTCGTTTCACCTCATCGATGAGAGCATGACCGGCCAGCAGGCGCTTGCCGGCCGTTGGCCCGCGACGTCGCAGGTGCTGTATTCTCTGGATGACCCGCCGGTTCCCTATCTCGTCGATCGCACGGTAATCGCGACAGGTGCCGATTTTGCCGAAGTCGATAGCAAGACCGATCCGCAGACCCAGGACAGCGCGATTGTCTACAGGCTGAATGCCGAGGCGGCAAAACGTCTGGCTCAGGCAACGACGGCCAATGTCGGAAAACATCTTGCCATCGTCTTTGACGATCAGGTCATGGCAAACCCGGTCATCGAAGCACCGATTTCAGATGGAAACGGCGAGATATCAGCCAATTTCTCGGAGGAGGGCGTTCAGGATCTTGTCGTCATGCTACGGGCCGGTGCGCTGCCGGCGACGCTGACGTCAGTGGAAGAGCGCACCGTCAGTCCGCTCTTTGGTTCTGAATCTGTTTTCTCCGGCCTGATCGCCGGTATCGTCGCCGTCGTGCTTGTCGCAGCGCTGATGATAGCGCTCTATCGCATGCTCGGCATCATCGCAGTCGTGTCGCTTGCCTTCAATCTGGTGCTGATCGTCGCGGTGCTGAGTGTTGCCGGCGCGATACTGACGCTTCCGGGCATTGCCGGCCTCGTCCTGATCGTCGGCATGGCAGTCGATTCCAATGTTCTGATCTATGAGCGCATTCGCGAAGAGGAGAGGGTACCGCATACGGCTTTCGCACAGGCGGTCGAGCGCGGCTTCTCGCGCGCCTTTTCAACCATCGTCGATGCCAATGTCACGATCTTCATCGCCGCCGTCATTCTGTTTTTCGTCGGCAGTGAATCCATCCGCGGCTTTGCTGTGACGCTCGCCGTCGGCATTCTCACAACCATCCTGACCGCCTTCACGCTGACGCGCGGCTTGGTGGCCGCCTGGCTTGCAAGGCTCAATCCGCGCCATCTGCCGAAGACTGCGCTGACCGGGCTGTTCGAGCACGCCAATATCCGTTTCATGGGCATTCGCCGCTATGTCTTCACGGCATCTGCAGCACTCTGCATCGCCGCAATGCTCGCCTTCGCAACGGTCGGCCTGCAGCTCGGTATCGACTTCACCGGCGGTTCGCTGATCGAAGTCAAGGCAAAGCAGGGCAATGCGGATATTGCCGATCTGAGCGCCCGTCTGAACGAACTGAACCTCGGACCGGTGCGCGTCGAGCGCATCGGCGATGCCACCAACGCCCTCATCCGTGTCGGCTCGCAGGATGGCGGCGAGAATGCCGAGCAGTCAGTCGCAACGTTCATTCGCGGCGAACTGGCCGAGGACTACGATTTCCGCCGTGTCGAGGTCGTCGGCCCCTCTGTCTCTGGTGAATTGACGATGCTGGCAACGGTCGGCATCCTTGCTTCGCTATTCGCAATCCTAATCTATATCTGGATCCGCTTCGAATGGCAGTTTGCGGTCGGCGCAATCGTTGCGACGCTGCACGATGTCATCATCATGCTCGGTCTCTTCGTGCTCAGTGGGATGGAATTTAATCTGACGAGTGTCGCAGCGCTTCTGACCGTCGTCGGCTATTCGCTGAACGACACCGTTGTCGTGTACGACCGCATGCGCGAAAATCTGAAGCGCTACAGGAAGATGCCGCTGCCGATCCTGATCGATGCGGCAATCAACCAGACGCTGTCGCGCACCATCCTGACGGCCGCCACAACCCTGCTTGCGCTGCTTGCGCTCTATGTTTTCGGCGGCGCCGTCATTCGCTCCTTCACATTCACCATGCTCTTCGGCGTTGCGCTTGGAACATTCTCCTCCATCTATATAGCGGCGCCAGTTCTCATCATCTTCCGGCTGCGCCGGGAGAGCGATGGCGAGGACGAGGGCGATATCAGCATGAAATCCGGCAAGCCGGCGGTATAGGCATATGGCAAAAGGCATTGAAATCCGCGACGCCCATTTCCCGGGCCGCGCTCCCATCGACACCTATGGCAATGGTGGCTTCCGTTTTGCGGATATGTCGCATCGCGGCTCCATCCTTTGCCTGCCCTCGGGCATTCACGGCTGGGACATGGATATGACGAAGCCTCTGTCGGTCGAGAATTTCCGCCAGGTGCTCGATGAGGCGGCCGATATCGAGGTGCTGCTGGTCGGCACCGGTACGGAGCTTCGCCGCCTGCCTGCAGAGTTGCGTGCCGCCCTCAAGGCGCGCGGTATCTCTTCCGACCCGATGAGCACCGGTGCAGCCGTGCGAACCTTCAATATTATGCTCTCCGAGCAGCGTGCCGTCGCCGCCGCCCTGATCGCAGTCTGAACATGAGCGATACAAGGACGAACCAGGATATCAGCCTGGCGATGCTGCGCGACACCGATCGCGACCGTTACCTCGCCTGCCTGCTGTCGCCTGATGACAAGCGCGGTGCGCTCGCCGCCCTCTATGCCTTCAATGCCGAACTCGCCCGCATCCGCGACCTCGTGCACGAACCGCTGCCCGGCGAAATCCGCATGCAATATTGGCGCGATCTCCTGGAAGGCAATGCACACGGTTCGACCGAGGCCAATCCGCTCGCGGCAGCCCTTCTTTCGGCCGTCGAGGCGCACCGGCTGCCACGCCAGACGCTCGTCAACATGATAGAGGCCCGGATTTTCGATCTCTACGACGACCCGATGGAAAGCCGTACTTCGCTGGAGGGCTATGCGGGTGAAACGGCCTCGGCGCTCATCCAGCTTGCAGGCCTCATCCTTTCCCCTGACGAGGCGATGAAATCCGCCGATGCCGCCGGTCATGCCGGTGTGGCGCAGGCTATTTCAGGCATGCTGCTCCTGATGCCGCTCCATCAACGCCGCGGCCAGGTCTATATCCCGCTTGAAATCCTGTCCGCGACAGGTCTCGACCGGGAGACTTTTTTGGCTGGTGAGGACAAGCCGCGCATCTCTGCGGCCATCGAAGCTTTTGCCGGGCTTGGTCGCGATCACCTTGCGAAGGCGAGGGCGTCCGTCCTGCCGCCATCGGTCCTGCCCGCCTTCCTGCCTGCTGTGCTTGCGGAACCTGTACTGGTGAAGGCGCAGAAGCGCGGTGCCGCCGTTCTGGAGGCCTCGCTTCAGGAGCCCCAATGGCGGCGTCAGATGCGCATGGCATTTGCTGGCATGCGCAAGAAAATCTGACAACGGTCAAACTCGCGCAAGTCTCGTGCGTTATCTCGGGCATAACCCCCATTCTAAACGGAGAATCCGCGTGGGCATTATCGTCTGGTGCGTTCTTTTCGCCATCGTCATCTTCTTCGCCTTCGTGGCGACTCGCATGGCTGCTCAGAACAAGGAAGATGGCCTGCACGATACGGGCCTTGCCATCATCGAATTCGGCCGGGCTTTCCCCAACGAAGCAATCCGCCAGCTCCAGGCGACCGTTGACGGTCAGGCCGTCTTCGTACGCCTGCATGACAACAAGGCTGGTTTCATGCGCAACATGTCGCGCCATTTCGCTTGCCATTTGATCGAGCCGGGAACGGTGCGCGTCCTTGCTTCCGAAACGGGCAGGGGTCTGAGCATCGAATTTGTCAATGCACCCTCTCACAACGGCACCTACGAGTTCACCTCGGCCAAGGAGGCGTCGGAGGTCTCGTTATGGCTGCTCGGCAACTATGTTGCCGAGCCGGATAAGGAATTGTCCGCGCCGAATACCTCAGCGGCAAACGGGCATTAACCGCAGTAATTTCAGGCGCTTTCGGCGAGCTTGATGTCCTGACTCAGCCAGGCGGCGCAATCTGCAAGCGCCCGCTTGGCAATCAACTGTCGCTTCATGATCGTCTTGTCCTTGCCGCGGAAGCGCTTGACGCCTTCTGGCTTGACGATCGAGCCCGGCTGCAATTCCGGAAAAAGACCGAAATTGATGTTCATCGGCTGGAACGAGCGTTTGCCCGGCTCCTCGTCGGTGACGAGATGGCCGCCGGTGATGTGCCCGAGCAGCGAGCCAAGCGCCGTTGTCGCTGGCGGAAGGGAAACTGGCTCGCCCTTGCGTTCTGCCGCGGCAAAGCGGCCTGCCAGCAGACCGACGCTTGCGCTTTCCACATAGCCTTCGCAGCCGGTGATCTGACCGGCAAACCGCAGGCCCGGGCGCGATTTCAGCATCAGTGATGGATCGAGCAAAGTCGGCGAGTTGATGTAGGTGTTGCGATGCAGGCCGCCGAGCCGCGCGAATTCGGCATTCTCGAGGCCCGGGATCAGCCGGAAGATCTCTGCCTGGGCACCATATTTCAGCTTCGTTTGGAACCCGACCATATTGTAGAGCGTGCCGAGCGCATTGTCCTGGCGCAGCTGCACCACGGCATAGGCTTTCACCGTCGGATTGTGCTCATTGGTAAGGCCCATCGGCTTCATCGGTCCATGGCGCAGCGTCTCGCGTCCGCGCTCGGCCATCACCTCGATCGGCAGGCAGCCGTCGAAATAGGGCGTGCCCTCCCACTCCTTGAAACCGACCGCATCGCCGGCAATCAACGCGTCGACGAATGCATTGTATTGCTCCTCGGTCATCGGGCAGTTGATATAGTCCTTGCCGGTGCCGCCGGGGCCGACCTTGTCGTAACGCGACTGATACCAGCAGATATCCATGTCGATGCTGTCACGGTAGACGATCGGTGCGATGGCATCGAAGAACGCAAGGGAATCTTCGCCCGTTTCCGCCTGGATGGCGCCTGCAAGCGATGCCGCCGTCAGTGGACCGGTAGCGATGATCGTCTGATCCCATTCCTTCGGCGGCAGGCCCGAAACCTCTTCACGCACGACCGTGATCAGTGGATGCTCGTGGATTGCCTTGGTCACGGCATCAGAGAAGCCATCACGATCGACAGCCAGTGCGCCGCCTGCCGGCACCTGATGTTTGTCAGCCGACGCCATGATCAGCGAACCGGCCATCCGCATTTCCGCATGGATGACGCCGACGGCATTGCTGGTAGCATCATCCGAGCGGAAGGAGTTGGAACAGACGAGTTCCGCAAGTCCATCGGTCTTGTGCGCATCCGTGCCGCGCACGCCGCGCATTTCGTGCAGGATCACCGGAACGCCCGCATGGGCGATCTGCCACGCGGCCTCAGAGCCGGCCAGTCCGCCGCCAATGACATGAATGGGGGAATAAGAGGAATTATTGGTCATTGGCGGCTGATATCACGCCGGGACATGCGATCCAACAATAGAATCGAAAACGGTGCCCGGCGCCGCCGCAAGCTGGTCAGTCCTGCTCTCGCGTTCCGGGCGACGCTTCGCGCTGGTCGGCATCTTCGAGATCGGCAGCGACGACGTAGGCATCGCCATGTTCCCGCACCGCTTCGCGTTGTGCAGCAAGGTTGGGGAGATCATCGGGGGCCATTTCTTTCGTGTGCTCGCCGAAAGTGTCTATTTCAGCCTTCGGTGTTCCGCCATCCCTCCGCCGGGCATCCATCGCCCGGGCAGTCTCGTCGGCAATTTCACGCCGGCGAGCGTCAGCTGCCGGGCTGTCTTCTGCCCGCGCATCATCAGTTGCTTTTTCGAGAATGGTTCTGGTCAAGGTATCACCTCCAGAAACGGCTGGTCTCGACGGATTGGCGGCCGAGCAGATAGCCGATGCTGAAAGCCAGCACGCCGATACCGACAACGACCGAGCTGGCAGTGTGTGGATGATCGGCCGCGCCCGTCGCGACGGCCTGTACTTCCCGCTTGACCGCGGAGGCGGTGTTCGACGCGGCCTTTCGGATGCCTTCGGGTTTGTTCGCGGGCTGGCCGGTAAAGCCTGCATTGAGCTGATTTGCCATGTTGGTCTCCTTTCGTGAAGGAGAACTGACGGAAGGCGCTAGGGTTCCGACAAAGAAGGAGCAAGGCCCAAAAACGAAAACGGCGCCTGATGGCGCCGTCTTGGGTAATGGTTCGTTCGCTTTCTTAGCGGAACGAGCGGGATGCGATGCCGCGGATGTCGTAACGGCTCACGCCGATATCGGCGAGCGTCTGGTTGGACAGGTTGCCAAGTTCGTTGAGCGTACGGCGGTAGCTAATCCAGCTCTTTGCAATGCGGATCGGGTTCATGGTTTTTTCCTCGGATGTCCTGTGCAGGCGGCGGGTATCGCCGTTGCTGCGGTTGACATCTATATAGTCGAGGTCCCGTTTTTTGTGCAGTGCAAATAAAAGGCGTCTGCTATGCAAATGTGCAGTCTGATGCTCGCAAATTATGCAGCGCGCGATTTTTGAGCGCGCCAGAAATTAACACTTTCGCAACCTTTGCGGCAGCGCGTGTAATGCGCAAAAAGAAAACGCCCGCTGCGGGAGCAGCAGGCGTTTTGGGAAGGCAATCTGCTTGGGAGGAGCAGCGATTACCTGTACTTAGCGGGCGGCAGCTTCGCGAGCAACGCGATGGATGTCCGAACGGTCGATACCGAGGTCATGCAATTCGCGGTTGGTCATGCGGCCGAGTTCAGTAACGGTCTGACGATACTTGCGCCAGTTATTGAAAGAGCGAGAGAAGTTCATGTTAATCCCCTTTCCTAGGGCTTGATCCTGCCAGCAGCCATCTCTTCGGCGCTGACCTCTATTTGATGACCGGAATATATGTTGCGCCGCGAAGAACTAACAGAGACAACATTTCAATCCACCTATGCATGATTCGCAGAGCTCTGGCTCTGATTTACAAGCTTTGGCCATTTTCTGGTCAATGAATAGGCAGAATGATTTTTCGCTGATCACCCGGCTTTTGCGAATTGATATTTGGTCCGCGTGCCTGCTTGCGGGAAGTCTTTTCTCCCGGGAGCGCCGTCCTGAAAATCCGTGACACCAGATCGCTGCGTATCGGCGTCGATGTTGCCCGCCCCGCTTGCCAACCGTGCTTAACGAATGCTTGACGATGATTCTCGTGAAAGCCCGAGAAGTCAGGATGCTAATCGTTTAACCATATGTTAAACAAAACGCCCACCGGGGGAGGATCCGGTGGGCGTCATGATGGTGACTGGCAACTGGGAGGAGGAGTGTTGCCAGTCTATCGCAGGGCGCTGGGAGGAGGAGTGCGCGTCTGCGAATCTCGTCACGGACATATGGTCCGCAGGCATCCGGAAATCCGGGCCGGGGCGCCATCCCCGTGCTTCGATATCAAGTTAAATAGTATGACTTTTGATGATTTTGCAGTGCAATATATTCATGAGGGCTATGCGGTTCATGCATGCCTCTTTGTAATGGTCGTATATTAGCAATGGTGCGGTTAGTGTTTCGTTAATGCCTGATCCAATTTAGACCAGTGAGGAACTTGTACTTTTGAAATACCGGCATTTCCGTGCGGCGATCCTGCGCTATAAATGCAGAAGCCAAAATTGGCGGGTCGATGCGGGGTAGGGCATGTATCGCGGCAGGTTGGAGCGGGATTTCGCTCTCTGGGTGGAGAAGGGGCTTCTTGAGGAAGGTACGGCCAGGACGCTACTGGCCGAATACGACGCGCGTCCGGCAAGTTTCAGCCTCGGCCGCGTGCTGATGGGATTGGCGGCCCTATTGCTCGGAGCTGCCCTTTTGCTTCTTGTCGCTTCGAACTGGGAGTACATCCCGCGCCTCGTTCGTGTCGGCCTGATGTTGGCGCTCATCTGGGCGGTGCACATCGGCGCTGCACTCCTTCTTATGCGCGGGGCGCAGGCGACGGCGAGCGGTCTGCTCATTATCGGTGCGCTGAGCTTCGGCGGCGCCATTTCGCTCACCGGCCAGATGTATCATCTCTCCGGCGACGAACAGGTGGTCATGTATCTCTGGTTCGCCGTTGCGACCGTTTCAGCCATCCTTTTCCGCTCGGCGGCCGTGACCGTAGTCGCAGGCTTTCTCTCCTGGGCCTCCTTTGCCGTCTACCTCGAAAATTTCGACACGCGCTGGTTCGGCTTCGGCCCTTATGCGCCGCTTGTCATGGCGGCTGTCATCATCGGGCTCGTGCGCTTCACAGGCGCTGCCCGGGCGCGCCATCTCGCCTATCTGCTGGTGGTCGGCTGGCTCGCATGGCTTTATGTGATGACCGAGGAAATATCCGTGGCGATCGCCTTCGCCGTTCTCGGCATGCTGGCCTTCTTGCTGACTGCCTTGCCCGTCCGCCCGATTTCCTCGCTCGTCAGAACCGCGGGTGCGGCTCCGGCCTTCTATAGTTTCCTCGTCGCCCTCATGGGATTGTTCCTGCTCCATATCGAAATGGATGAAGGCGGACGTATGGTGGTGATTGGCCTGCTGACGCTGGCTGCCGCCATTGTGGCGCTCGTGTTCCATGGCCGGGATAATGGAGCGGTGCGCTATCTGGCCTATGGCGCTTTCGCCGCCGAGATGCTGTACCTCGCCTCGGTAACGGTTGGCACGATCTTGGGCACGTCGAGCCTCTTCCTTTTCTCGGGCCTGGTGGTCGCTGCCGTGGCCTGGGTCGTCATCCGTCTGGAAAGGCGTTTCGCGTCTGGGCCAGGATCCGCCGCGGCAGGGGAGGAACGCGCATGAGCTTCGCCTTCGCAAGACTGCAAACCGGCCGCTTCTATCTTGTTGCCGCAATCCTCGTCGCCGGCCTGCAGACGCTGATCCTCGGCTACATTATCCAGAGCCGTGCCTCTATCCTCGCAAGCGGAGCCGAAGTCTTGCTGAAGACGGCTCCGGTTGATCCCCGCGATTTCCTGCGCGGCGACTATGTCGTACTGAACTACGACATATCGTCGGTCCCTGTCTCGACAGTCACCGGCGGCATTCCGGCGGAAGCCGGCGAGCAAACCCTGTGGGTGCGCCTCAAACGCCAGCCCGATGGATTCTGGGGCATTGTCGAATCGTCATTCGCCGAACTGCCGGCGGCATCGGATACAGTCGTCCTGCGCAGCCTGCCTTTCTATAGCTATGGTCCCGGTAGCGGCGAAACCATCCGCGTCGAATACGGGATAGAGCGCTATTACGTGCCGGAAGGCGAAGGCAAGCCGCTGGAGGAGGCCCGCAACGAGGGCGTCGTTTCGATCGCCGCCAGCGTTTCCTCCTCCGGTGCAGCGCAGATCCGTAGCCTCGTCGTGGACGGCAAGCCGGCCTATGAAGAGCCTCTCTATTGAGAGCCGGCATGGCTGGCGGGAACGATGCGATTTTGGCCGAAAATCCCTGTCATTTGCCGTTCATTTTTCCTTTGCCTGTTCTAAATCGGGTGTTATAGAGACGCCGCGCTCCGGAAGGCCTCATGCGCAGGCATATGCATGCGGTTTTGCGAACGCGGGTATGGTGAAATTGGTAGACACGCCAGATTTAGGTTCTGGTGCCGCAAGGCGTGGGAGTTCAAGTCTCTCTACCCGCACCAAGCTGCCTTGCAGGGCGGGAGGACTGGAACTCGGTTGTCCCGGATACCCGGAAAGCGAGTGCAGTTCCGCTTAAGGCGGAACGAACAGGAATTGAGAAAAAGCCACGCGCGGCAGTTGGCCGGCGTCGTGCTCACCGAAACGAACGGCGTCTGGGCACGGCCGCCACGGAAATGAAGGTAGGAAGACATGCAGGTTACCGAAACGCTCGCTGAAGGGCTGAAGCGCGAAATCAAGGTCGTTATCCCGGCCAAGGACATGGAAAACAAGCTGAACGAGCGCCTTGCCGACGTGAAGGACAAGGTTCGCATCAACGGCTTCCGTCCGGGCAAGGTTCCGGCCGCTCACCTCAAGAAGGTTTATGGCAAGTCCATCATGGTCGACCTCGTCAACGAGATCGTCCGCGACCAGCCGACGCAGATCCTGTCGAGCCGTGGTGAAAAGTCGGCGACCCAGCCGGAAATCGATATGACGGAAGACCAGGCCGAGGTCGAAAAGATCCTCGCTGCCCAGCAGGATTTTGAGTTCACGCTCTCCTACGAAGTTCTCCCGCCGATCGAACTGAAGTCCAACAAGGGCATCAAGGTCACGCGCGAAGTCGTTGACATCTCCGACGACGAAGTCAACGAGCAGGTTCTCAAGGTCGCTGAAAGCGCCCGCGACTATGCCGAAAAGAAGGGCAAGGCCGCCAACGGCGACCGCGTCAAGATGGACTATGTCGGCAAGGTCGACGGCGTTGCCTTCGACGGCGGCACCGATCAGGACGCTGAACTGGTTCTCGGTTCCGGCCGTTTCATCCCGGGCTTCGAAGACCAGCTCGTCGGCGCCAAGGCTGGCGATGAGAAGACCATCAACGTAACCTTCCCGGCCGACTATCCTGCCAAGAACCTCGCTGGCGCGGAAGCCACCTTCGACGTCACCGTCAAGGAAGTTGCTGCTCCGGCCGACGTTGAAATCAACGACGAACTTGCCAAGAAGCTCGGTCTCGAATCGGCTGACCGTCTCAAGGAAATCGTCCGCGGCCAGATCGAATCCCAGTACGGTTCGCTGACACGCCAGAAGCTGAAGCGCCAGATCCTCGACCAGCTTGACGAACTCTACAAGTTCGAAACTCCGTCCAAGCTCGTCGAAGCCGAATATAACGGCATCTGGAACCAGGTCAGCAATGACCTCGCCCAGTCCGGCAAGACCTTCGAAGACGAAGACACGACCGAAGAGAAGGCTCGCGAAGAGTACCAGAAGCTCGCTGAGCGCCGCGTTCGCCTCGGTCTTGTTCTCTCCGAAATCGGCGAAAAGGCCGGCGTCGAAGTCAGCGAAGACGAAATGCAGCGCGCGGTCTACGAACAGCTGCGCCAGTATCCGGGCCAGGAAAAGCAGATCCTTGAGTTCTTCCGCAGCCAGCCGGGTGCCGCCGCCTCGATCCGCGCTCCGATCTTCGAAGAAAAGGTCATCGACCACCTGCTGACCGAAATCGACGTCACCGACAAGAAGGTGACCAAGGAAGAACTGCTCGCCGACGAAGAAGGCGAAGCTTCTGAAAAGGCTGACACCAAGAAGGCTGCGCCGAAGAAGAAGGCTGCCGCCAAGACGGAAGCTTCTGCAGACGCTGCTGAAGGCGAAGAAGCTGCTCCGAAGAAGAAGGCTGCTCCGAAGAAGAAGGCTTCCGAAGATAGCGCCGAGTAATCGGTTTTTCCGGACTGAAATTCGAAAGGCCCCGCCGACTGCGGGGCCTTTTCTTTTGGATCGTGTCAAGATCGTCGAATTCCTGGATACTCTGCAAATGGCCGAGGCTGGCCAGATCATTCAAATTGCTTGAGCCAGAATAAAAGTCGGATCCTCGCGGCTTCGGCTTGTTTGTGAACGAGTGATAGCCAATTCAGTTTCGGTTCGGCAGGCGGCGCATGACCGCAACTGAATACGCAGCGCTGCGAATATCGCCGGCCGCCGCACTCCGCGAGCCTATTGGGCGACGAGATGCTGGGACGAACAACAGCGCGCCTTTGCTTTGCCGATTGGATGATATAGAGGCTGAGGCAGGACGCGACCGCCATTAACTTAAGAATGGGGTCGGGCGGCAGATTGACGTCACGTCGCTGCCACGAGATCACGTGGCCGTTCTCTCTCGATCGCTCAATCGTAGCTAGTACCACGCCGGCCCGAAAATCGGAGTCGATTCTCGGGAAGCTCAATGGTTGGTTCAACGAGTTAAAGCACCCCTGGTGCGTCCGGATGGACGCACGGTACTCTAGACAGCCTTGCGTGAGTGGGTCAGTTCGGCGACCTTCTTGATATGGCTGACGGCAGCGGTGCCGCCAGCCGTCTTTGTGAAGAGGTCGAGAACATCTTCGTCATCATCGGCAACCGGTGTCAGGGCCTTGTCCATGTAGGTTTTGGCAGCGACATCGCGGGCGATAAAGAAAGCCGAAATGCTAAGCTTGATGATCGTGCCGGCAAGTGAGAGATGCTTGCGGGCGGTGTCGAAGGCAAAGCGCGGCCAGAACAGCAGGGGATGCTCGCGCTTCAGGCCGGGGCGACGTTCTGAAGGATGCTTCAGGCGAACAAGGCCGCTCTGCAGCGGATGAACGTTCTCAAGTGGCACGGTGGTCGCAAACGAGACCAGCACCTTGACGAGGCTGCTGAGCTTGATGCCGGTTGCCGCGCCGCGCCGCAGCAGGGTCTTCATATGCTCAGGCGAGTAGTAGAGCGACCAGGCCTCCTGATAGATATCTTCCCACTCCTTCTTGCTCATCTTCGGATGAGCCGTGCAGACATGCTCGACATCGTAGATATTGAGATCGGCGTCCATCTCGACGCCCTTCTTCCAGAGAACCTGATGGTCCTCGGAGCCGGGCAGTGGTGTCAGAACGAAGAATTCGATGACGTCGAGCGGCAGCTCTTCCTGAATGATCTTGATATCGCGACGGATCGATTCCGGCGTGTCGGCCGGGAAGCCCAGAATATAGCCGGCAAGCGTCATGATGCCCTGTGCCTTCCAGGCCAGCAGCATCTTGCGATATTCGGTGATCTTGTTCTGGTTCTTCTTGGCGGCGGTCAGATTGTCCGGATTGACGTTTTCCAGGCCGATGAAGACACGGGTGACGCCGGCGCGTTTCGACTTTTCGATGAAGTTCGGGATCTTGTGGCAGAGCGTGTCCACCTGGATCATCAGGCCGAGCGGAATGCCATCCTTTTCCCTGAGTTCGATCAGGCGGTCGAAGATCGCTTCCCAATCCTTGTTGCGGGCGAAGTTGTCGTCGGTGATGAAGAACTTATGGATGCCCTGCGCCCAGTTCATCCGCACCAGCCGTTCGACATCGTCAGCGGATCGAAAACGCGACTTGCGGCCCTGCACGTTGATAATCGTGCAGAAGGAACATTGATAGGGGCAGCCGCGGCCGGCATCGAAACTGGTGCTGAGGCCGAGCGTGCGCTGGATATTGTCCTTCGGCAGGAAGGGCACCGGCGTGCCGCCGATGCCGGGAAGGTCGTTCATGAAATTGTAGAGCGGCTTCAGTTCGCCGGCTACTGCATCGCGCAGCACCATCTCCAGCCGCCCCTCGGCCTCGCCGGCAAACATGGAAATACCCATCTTGCGGCATTCCTCGAGGCCGATCGCGTCGCCGTCGAGCATCGACAGGCATCCCGAGATGTGAAAGCCACCCATCGAAACCGGCAATCCGGCATCGCGGAAGGGGCGGGCGATGTCGAGTGCGCGGGGGTACTGATTGGATTGGACGCCGATCAGCGCGATCATTCCGAAATTGTCGTTGCGTTTGAACTGCGCCAGGATCGCTGCGAAGTCGATGCGCGTATTGGTCTCGTCGATGACGGTAATGTCGATTGCCGTATCGGCGCCCAATATTTGCCGCTCGGCACAGTCAGCGGCGATCCCGTAAATGGCCGCCAGCGAATTGGAGGGAATCATCGCCCGCCACCAACGGATCACGTAGCCCTCGTCATCATAGTGCGACGGCTTTATCAGGATAAGTTGAAACCGCCTGCGAGCAGTCTCTGAAATATGGGCCAAAATATTATCTTTCGTTTTTGGCTGCGGACCGGTCCTTGGTGGCGTCGCAGGCTAGTCTAAGACATGGATTTCATGCTGTCGAAAGGCGCGCACCATACTTGGGAAGGCAACAGACAAAACGCAATAGAACGACCCCCGGTGCGAACAGCTCGAACTTTACCAATATCTTTTGACATAGGATATAGGCAGTTTGCAGGCCTCATATCAGACTACCACAGGATGTGCACATGTTAGCGTCATCGAGAAAAAGCCTGCAGATGCGGGGATGTCACACCTCGATGCTAACCTGATTGGTCTCCGCTTTGCGTTCTCAAAGTTCGGATTTTATATCGCCCATCCGGTTCCAGGCATCGAGACCGGCGATCTTGTAGGCTTCGGCAAGCGTCGGATAGTTGAAGGTATTTTCGACGAAATATTCGACTGTGCCCTTCAAGTTCAGCACAGCCTGGCCGATATGCACCAGTTCGGTCGCACCTTCGCCCACGATGTGCACGCCAAGCAGGCGACGCGTCTTCAGCGAGAAGATCAGCTTCAGCAGGCCGGTCTCAAGGCCCATGATATGGCCGCGTGATGTCTCGCGGAAACGGGCGATGCCGCATTCATAGGGAATGCCGCGTTCCTTCATCTCCTCTTCCGTCAGGCCGCAGGTCGAAATTTCCGGTACGGCATAGATGCCGTAGGGGAAATACTTCTGCGGCTCCTTGGCGACGGCACCGATGGCGACGCGTGCTGCGATGCGGCCCTGTTCCATCGACGTCGAGGCAAGGCTCGGGAAGCCGACGACGTCGCCGGCGGCATAGATATTGGGCACGGAGGTCTGGAACGTCTCGGGATTGACCTTCAGGCGTCCGCGGCTGTCGGCTTCGAGGCCGATGGCCCCCAGGTTGAGTGTATCGGTGGCGCCCATGCGCCCGGCGGCGAAAAGTACCATGTCGGTCACGAGATGCCGGCCGCTGTCGAGTGTCAGCTGCACCTTGCCTGTCTCAAGCCGCTCGACCTTCTCGGCCTTCGTGCCGAGCAGAAGCTTCATATTGCGGTCGCGCAGCTGATAGGTGAAATCCTCGATGATTTCCTTGTCGATGAAGTCGAGCATGGTCGATTTTGGATCGATGACGGTAACGGCCGTATCCAGCGCCGAAAAGATCGTTGCATACTCGATACCAATGACGCCGGCGCCGATGACGACCATGCTGCGTGGTAGTTCCTCGATATCGAGCAGCTCGTCGCTATCGAGCACGGTCTTGTTGTCGAAGGGCATGTAATCAGGCCGAAACGGCTTGGTGCCGACGGCAAGCAGGATGCTGGCGCCAGTCACCGTCATTGTGTCGCCGTCGTCCTTGATGATCTGCAGAGTATTGGCATCGACAAAGCTTGCCTTGCCGCGAATGTGCTGCACGCGGTTGCGGGCGAACTGATGTTCGAGCACTTCGACTTCATGGTCGAGCGTGATCAGCAGGCGTCGGCGCAGGTCTTCAGCGCTGATCTCCTGCTTGACGCGGTAGCTGCGGCCGTAAAAGCCGCGCTCGCGCCAGCCGGAAAGATTGAGTGCGGTTTCGCGCAGCGTCTTCGAAGGGATCGTACCGGTGTGGACCGAGACGCCACCGACGCGTTTTCCCGCCTCGATGACCAGCACTTTCTTGCCGAGTTTTGCAGCCTGGATTGCGCCGCGGCGTCCTGCCGGGCCGCTGCCCACTACCACGAGATCGTACTGGAACATCCTTTAGCCCCGAACTGGAATTGGAATCATATTGCGACGCGAAATGTCGCGCGTTCATCGGTAGCCGGTCAATGTTACAGTTTCTATTTCCGGTACAGTTTAGGAGTTCAGAAAGCCGAACATCGGCTCAAGCCGCTCGAATGTGCGATCCATTGCATAGGCGCCGATGAAGAAAAGCGACAGATGGCCGTAGGTCAGCGAGATCTGCGACTCCGCCGCCATCTCTCCTTCCTTGGCAACGCCGGCGACATAGATCGCCGAAGCCAGCCCCGTACGGTCAGCGCCGGCCTTGCAGTGGATGAGCATCGGCTTGGGTGCAGCAGCCATGATCGCCATCAACTGCCGCCCTTCCTCGACGGAGAGCTCCTTTGTCGCCGACATCCGGAAATCGATGTGCTGGATATTGAGTCCCTTTGCCGCGGCGATCTCGTTGTCGTACCAGGCCTCGCCGCTGCTGTCGCCGCGCAGGTTCAGTACGGATTTGATGCCGTATTCCTTGACGAGTTCGCCAAGCTTCGCGGGGGAGGGCTGGGCGGAGCGGTATACCTGGCCATCGACGACCGCATGCACATTCGTCGAAAGCTGCAGGTAACCGAGATAGAGGCCGGTTACGACGAGCAGTAAAAGTGTCAGCCGTATCAGCGATCGAAGGCTTGGCGGCGCGTACAAGCGACCAGGAGAAACGCCCATAATTCCCATCCTGTTTCAGTCGTTCAGCTTGGAGAACGCCAAGATGGCTTTTTCATGCCTTGGTCGCAGTCTTATATCAGGCGCAGCCCTTTGAGGCTTGCTTGTCCATCTTTGCCGATGATGATGTGATCGTGGATGGCGATGCCGAGCGGCTTCGCAGCATCGATGATCATCTTCGTCATGTCGATATCGGCGCGTGATGGTGTGGGGTCGCCCGAGGGGTGGTTGTGCACGAGAATGAGCGCCGTTGCGGAAAGCTCCAGCGCCCGCCTCACGACCTCGCGTGGATAGACGGGTGTGTGATCCACGGTTCCGCGTCCCTGCATCTCGTCGGCGATCAGCGCATTGCGCTTGTCGAGGAACAGGATGCGGAACTGCTCGCGCGTTTCATGCGCCATAGCCGCGTGACAATACTGGATGACCGACGACCACGAGGAAAGCACCTGCTTGCCCCTAAGCTCGCTCTTCAGGGCGCGATGGCCGATGCTGGATATCAGCTTCAGATCCAGTGCCACCGCCTCTCCGACGCCTTTGACCTCCTGCAGCAGTGCGGCCGGTGCGCCGAAGACGCCGGCAAGCGATCCGAAGCGGTCGATCAACGCCTTGGCAATGGGTTTCGTGTCGCGGCGCGGGATCAGTCGGAAAAGCAGGAGTTCGAGGATTTCGTAGTCGACGAGCGCCGTATCGCCGTGCTCTCGAAAACGGCTGCGCAGCCTTTCGCGATGGCCGTGATAATGTTCTTCCTTGGCGGGCAGGGCGGCCTTTTTGGTAGAAGCGGCCGCCTTTGCCGGCTGTCCGAAAAACGCGCGTTCATCAGTGACGATGTCGTCGTCCGTATCGAAAGGCAGTTCGTCGTCGCCAGACTGCGGCGCAGGCCCCTTCGCCATGGACAATGTCACCCGTTCAATGGCGGCAGGCCCGGCCGGTCGAGGCCGGCGGGCGAAAGCGTGAAGATCTCGCAGCCATTGGCGGTGACGCCGACCGTATGTTCGTATTGCGCCGACAGCGAGCGATCGCGCGTCACGGCCGTCCAACCGTCGGCCAGCACCTTCACATGCGGGCGTCCGAGATTGATCATCGGTTCGATGGTGAAGATCATGCCCTCGCGCAGTTCCGGCCCTTCATTGGCGCGGCCATAATGCAGGATGTTTGGCGAATCGTGGAAGAGGCGGCCGACACCATGGCCGCAGAAGTCGCGCACCACCGAACAGCGCTCGGCTTCCGCATAGGTCTGGATCGCTTCGCCGATCGCGCCGGTGCGCGCGCCGGGATGGACGGCAGCGATGCCGCGCATCAACGACTCATAGGTCACTTCCAGCAGCCGTTCCGCCGCACGCTTGACCTGGCCGACCGGATACATCCGGCTCGAATCCCCGTGCCAGCCGTCTACAACGAAGGTCACGTCGATATTGACGATATCGCCTTCGCGCAGCGGCTTGTCGTCGGGTATGCCGTGACAGACGACGTGGTTGATCGAGGTGCACGTCGATTTCGTGTAGCCGCGATAGTTCAACGTCGCCGGATAGGCGCCGTTATCCATGCCGAATTCGAAAACGAAGCGGTCGATTTCATTGGTGGCAAGACCCGGCTTGACGACATCGGCAAGCGCATCGAGGCAGCGTGCGGTCAACTGGCACGCGTTGCGCATTCCCTCGAATGCTTCAGGGCCGTAAAGCCTGATGGCGCCGGTATTTTTCGGCGGCGCGGTTGCGGCTTCGATATAATTCACCATTGCAAGGCCTTAGCAGAAATTGTCGTCTCTTTTCATAATGCAGCTATGCCGGGTTCGTCCATCGCGATCAACCGCACGGGCAAGATTTCTCGGCGTGTTATGTCGGGTGAAAAATGCCGCCGGGCCGCCCACCAGCGTCAACAGGGCCGCGGATCATCAATATCCACAGTCTTCTCAATTAGATAGGATTGTAGACGGAAAATTCCACTGTTACTCACCGATTGGTGACAGACCGGGGTTGACCGAATGCTGAATGAAACTGCCGTGGCCGTGCTCGAAAAGACGGGTGCCGCTGAACCTGAAAAGCGCATCCGCGACAGAAGCGCCACCGAGCGCGCTATCTTGAAAGCCGCAAAGAATCTGCTGGCCGAAGAGGGCTTCCAGAATTTCGGCATTAATGCCGTCGCCCGCCGCGCCGGCTGCGACAAGCAGCTCATCTACCGCTACTATGGCGGTCTCGACGGCCTCGTCGAGGCGATCGGCGCCGATCTCGGTAATTGGGTCAAGGACCGCATTCCCGAAGATACCGGCGGCATGTTCCTTTTGACCTATGGCGACCTGATGGAGCGGCTGTCGCTGCTCTTCCTGGAAGCGCTGCGTGACGATCCCTTGATGCGCCGTATCGTCGCCTGGGAGGTTTCGGAAAATACCGAGCAGGTGAAGCGCCTTTCCGAAGCGCGTTCGAAAGCGCTGGGGCTCTGGCTCGACCGCATGCGCGGTTCGCTGATGCCGCCCAAGGGCGTCGATACCGCGGCCGTCAATGCCCTGATCTTTGCTTCCATCCAGCACCTCGTGCTTTCGGCCGCTGCCGGCGGCCAGTGCGCGGGCCTGGTGTTGAAGAACGGCAAGGACTGGGAGAAGGCGGCAGGCGCGTTGAAGCGGCTGGTGCGCGGCGTCTACGGCTGAGCTATTCACAGCCTCCGCTCCCGCGTTAACCTTAACATTTGGTTTACGTTGCGTGGTGCTGGTTAACCCGCCAGTGTGGCCCACATTAGAAATGTAACGAATGTGGACCCGAGTTCAGTGATGGGAACCAGAGCAGCCAGAACCGCGTTGCTTGTCGCGGCGATGATGTTTTTCGCCGTACTGGCGCTGGATATCGCTGTGCCCACGCTCGTACTCTGCGTCATGGCGTCCTCGGTCTGGCTCGTGTCTCTTGATATGCCGGTCCTGCGCAAGCACGAAGGAGAGGCCGCATGAAGTGGTTTCTGATCTTCTGGGCCGGTCCGATCGTCTTCCTGGCGGGATGGTACTGGCTTTCCTACTATGATCTGAATTTCGGCATCTTCATGCTGACGCGGCAGGTCCATGACCTGACCTTCCAGATCTACGGCAAGGCGCTCGGCCTGCCGCCGCAGGAAATCCCGCCGCTCGTCGCCCGCGCCATCGCCGTCGACAGCCTCGTTGTTTTTGCCATCATGGGCTTCCGCAAGCGCGGCCAGATTGCCGCCTGGTGGAAGGCGCGTCACGCTTCCGTGTCGTCAGCCGATCTCGCCAGCAAGGAAAGCCTGTCGAGCGCGCCCTGAAGGATGAAGCTTGCGGCGGCCGAATCGATCCGTTCGGCCCGTTTTGCCCGCGAAACATCCATTTCCAGCAAGGCCCGTTCTGCCGCCACCGTCGATAGGCGCTCATCCCAGTAAACGAAGGGTGTCGCGGTCTTTTGCTCCATGTTGCGCACAAAGGCCCGCGTCGCCTGCACGCGCGGCCCCGCTGATCCGTCCATGTTCATCGGCAGGCCGATGACAAAGGCTGTGACCTTTTCCTTTGCCGCAAAACCCAGCAAGGCCTCGGCATCGATGGAGAACTTCTCGCGCCTGAGGACGGGACGCGGCGTCGCAAAGCGGCGTCCGAGATCGGACATGGCAAGGCCGATCGTCTTGGTGCCGAGATCGAGGCCGGCGATCGCCTGCCCAGGGGCGAGTATTCCGGCCAGTTCCTCGATCGTCAGCACCGTCATTGCCATGTCATCCTGTCAAGAGAAATTGAAGTTCACGCCGCTTTTCTTTGCGGCCATATCGGCTATGTCCTTAGAGCAATTCCAGAAAAAGTGCGAAACGGTTTTCCGAACCGGAACCACGTTAAACCATTCTGGTCCCGGAAATCGCTTTTGTATCATGTGATTAAGGAGACTTTTCATGAAGATCATCTGGCTCGGCCATTCCGCTTTCCGTATCGAGACGAAAGCCGCCAAAATCCTGATCGATCCCTTCCTGAGCTATAATTCGTCCTTCGAGGGCCAGGATATCAAGAATGTGACCAACGGCATTACCCACATCCTGCTGACCCACGGCCACGGCGACCATGTCGGCGATACCGTAGCGATCGCCAAGGAAACGGGCGCCGTCGTTCTCGCCAATGCCGATCTTGCTTCATGGCTCGGGACCAAGGGCGTTGAAAAGCTCGAAATGGGCAATACCGGTGGCACGGTTTCGCTCGGCAGCTTCACCGCCACCTTCACCAACGCGCTGCATTCTTCGGCCCAGATGACGGAAGACGGCGTTTCCCATTCGCTCGGCAACGCGAACGGCCTCATGCTGCATTTCGACGATGAGCCGAGCCTCCTCCACATGGGCGACACGGACATCTTTTCGGATATGGCGCTGATCAACGAACTGCATCAGCCCGATATCGGTATTGTGCCGATCGGAGATCGCTTCACCATGGGCGGCGCGGTGGCCGCACTTGCCTGCCAGCGCTACTTCAACTTCAAGACGGCTATTCCCTGCCACTACGGCACCTTCCCGATCATCGACCAGACGCCGGAAAAATTCATCGCCGGCATGGAAGCCTCCAAGACGCAAGTGAAGGCGCCGAAGCCCGGCGAAAGCCTGTCGCTCTGACGCGTTAGCCCTCAAATCCCGCGGTGTTTGAGGGCAGGAATTCTGCATTGCCCAAAAGGCAAACCCGTTGCACAGGACGGACATGGTCTTTATAGCGATAGGAAAATTCCTATCCGGAGAATGCCATGTCCGTTGACCTCGCCACCGTTAAGCGCGTTGCGCGCCTTGCCCGTATTGCCGTCTCGGAAGAAGAGGCAAATCGCATGGTCGGCGAATTGAATGGTATCCTCGGCTTTGTTGAGCAGCTCTCCGAAGTCAATGTCGACGGCGTCGAGGCCATGACCTCGGTAACGCCGATGGACATGAAGAAGCGCACGGATGTCGTCAACGACGGCAACAAGGCTGAGGACGTCGTTGCCAATGCGCCGATCACCGACCACAATTTCTTCCTGGTGCCGAAAGTCGTCGAATAAGGCGCTTTATCCGCCTCTTTCCGACCCTGTTGCCATTTTCAGATCTGAAGCGAAAACACGATGAGCGAACTCACCAGCCTGACCATTGCCGAAGCCCGCCGCAAGCTGCGCGCCAAGGAAATCACCGCGACCGAACTGACCGAGGCCTATATCTCGGCGATCGATGCGGCCAATGCTCATCTCAACGCTTACATCAAGGTCACGCCGGATCTCGCCCGTCTCATGGCGAAGAATTCCGACGAGCGGATCGCCGCCGGCAAGGCAGGCGATCTCGAAGGTATCCCGCTCGGCATCAAGGACCTGTTCGCCACCGTCGGTGTGCATACCCAGGCTTGCAGCCACATTCTCGACGGTTTCGAGCCCCGTTATGAATCGACCGTGACCCGGAACCTCTGGGATGACGGTGCGGTCATGCTCGGCAAGCTGAACATGGACGAGTTCGCGATGGGCTCTTCCAACGAAACCTCGCACTATGGCGCGGTCATCAACCCCTGGCGCGCCGCCGGCTCCAATCAGCAGCTCGTTCCGGGCGGCTCTTCCGGTGGTTCGGCTGCAGCCGTTGCCGCCCATCTTTGCGCAGGCGCCACTGCAACCGACACAGGCGGCTCGATCCGTCAGCCGGCTGCCTTCACAGGCACCGTCGGCATCAAGCCGACCTATGGCCGCTGCTCGCGCTGGGGCACGGTTGCCTTCGCGTCCTCGCTCGATCAGGCCGGCCCGATCGCCCGCGACGTGCGCGATGCCGCAATCCTGTTGAAGTCGATGGCGAGCGTCGATGCCAAGGACACGACCTCCGTCGACCTGCCGGTTCCGGATTACGAAGCCGCCATCGGCCAGTCGCTGAAGGGCATGAAGATCGGTATTCCGAACGAATACCGCGTTGACGGCATGCCGGAAGAGATCGAATCCATCTGGCAGCAGGGTATCGCCTGGCTGAAGGATGCCGGTGCCGAGATCGTCAACATCTCTCTGCCCCACACGAAATACGCTCTTCCGGCCTATTATATCGTGGCGCCCGCCGAAGCCTCTTCGAACCTCGCCCGTTATGACGGCGTGCGCTACGGGTTGCGCGTCGACGGCAAGGATATCGTCGATATGTACGAGAAGACGCGCGCTGCCGGCTTCGGCCAGGAAGTCAAGCGCCGCATCATGATCGGCACCTATGTTCTGTCGGCCGGTTACTACGACGCCTATTACCTGCGCGCCCAGAAGGTCCGCACGCTGATCAAGCGCGATTTCGAACTTGCCTTCGATGCCGGCGTCGATGCCATTCTGACGCCCGCAACCCCGTCGTCGGCCTTCGGCGTTGCCGACGAGGACCTCGCATCCGATCCGGTCAAGATGTACCTCAACGACATCTTCACGGTGACGGTCAACATGGCCGGCCTGCCGGGCATCGCCGTTCCCGCCGGCCTCGATCACAAAGGCCTGCCACTCGGCCTGCAACTCATCGGCAAGGCCTTCGACGAGGAAACCCTCTTCAAGACCGCTCATGTCATCGAGCAGGCCGCAGGCAAGTTCACTGCCGCCAAATGGTGGTGATGGCCTAACGATCCGAAAGAATGCAGACGCCGGCCACAAGATGGTCGGCGTTTCTCTTTTGCCGATGCATTTGAGGATCAGTTGAGTCGGGCCGGCGAAGGTCATGGCTGAAAACCCGGTCATGCTGCGCCTGAAGGAGCTTGAAGTCCTGGAAACCATTGCCGGCAAGGTTGGTCACCTGACCGTCCACAACGGTACGGTCGGATTGATGAACGACATCATCAATCTCCGCGATTGAGGAAAAGCAGGCGCCGTCTCGGATTTTGAGGCGGCGCCTGCTATAGAGGGACGACTCTGCAGGGAGGGCCCCATGCCGAAACAGGATCTTGCGCGGTTGATCGAGGCCTTTGATCGCCTCGCTGCCAAAGGCTTCAAAATGGGGCCGGAGTGGGAGGCAGTTCATGAGATCTGCCAGAACCACGAGGGCGAACAGCCCTTCGACTGGGGGCATGCACTTTGTCACCGTGTCGAAGGTGACGACTGGAATGCAGGCTACTGGTATCGCCGTGCCGGCAAGGTGATCGGCGCCGGCACGATCGCCGACGAGTGGACGGCGACGCGCGCAGAGCTTTCGGAAAAGCTTTGAAACCGTCCTGGCCGCGCGAAGACCTCGTCGCGCGGCCAGGCTCTTGTCAGTCCTATCTGTTATCGACCTGTGCCCTGACGAGCTTCAGCCCCCGTTCGGTGATCCGGTATGGCTGACCGGCTGAAGACTTTATTGCCTTCAGCCGCTTCAGTTTGCGGAAAAGCTCCATGCCGAAGCCGGGATAGACCCAGCCGTCGCGGGTGAAGCAACTCACCGTTTCGATCTTTCTGTTGTCGTTGCGGGTAATTTCGATGCGGCCGCCTTGGGCCATAAGGTGCAGGATGCGCTGTTCTGTGCGCGAGATGTCCATTGCTGTTGATCCGGAAACGCGCCTTCATGAAGGCGCACGAAAACGATCTGGCGCTCGGGCTTATCCGATACGCCGCGGCTTCGTTTTTCGGGCCCATGCGCGCGAGGCTGTGCTTGCGGGCAGGGCCTTTACCGGGTCTCAGACAGGTTAGACATAAACACCTCTTGGGCAATTCCAGCAAAAGCGTTCAGCGGTTTGCGTCCGGAATTGCGTGTAGAAAGAGATAGGGCATTTCCGTGTTTCGCAGAAAAGCGGAAATACCCTGACGTGCTTTCTACCAATAACCACAATTTGGTCAAGCGAAGGCAACTTGCAGAAAGTGGCGGATAAACCCGGTTTGGCTGTTTATCTCATTGGAGGCACTGGAAAATTGCCCGACTCAATGGTCTACTTCGTACTCTAGCGCGGAGGTGCCATTGATCCACATTCGCAATGCCCGCGAAGGCGAAACGGAACTCTTGAGCGAAATCGGCTTGAGAGCCTGGCAAAGAGCGATGGCATTGATCGGCGAATCGGACGCAATGACGGATGGCGCCCGCAACGCCTTCCGGACCTTCGTGGACAATAACTGGCTTACCATTACGGTCGTCGAGCAGAACGGGCAGGTTGCCGGCTGGGCGGCGCGCGAGGGGCTGGACGAGACCATTTCCGACTTCTGGATCGATCCGAGCTTCAACCGCCAGGGGTTGGGCACGGCACTTCTCGAACATATCGAAGCCGACATTTTCGAGCAGGGCTTCGAGGAGGCGGCGATGCAGACCCATTCGGGGAATACCGAGGCGATCTCCTTCTTCCAGAAGCATGGCTACGCCATCCACTGGCTTTCTGTCGCCTATAATCCGAAGCTCGACCGCGACGTGCCCTCCGTCGGTCTCAGCAAACATCTTGGCCCGCAGGAGCCGGAAGGTTACGGTCCCGGTTTCTAGACCCTTGCCGAGGCACTGAAAGCCTTGCACCGGCAGGCCATTTCCTTTACCTCACCAGATGAAAAGAACAGCCTTTAAAGAGCATCCAATGACCCTTGTCGACGTTCGCACGCCTGATCCGAAACGTTATATCCCCGGCGCCACTGGCGATTGGGAAGTCATCATCGGCATGGAAGTCCATGCCCAGGTGCTCTCCAACTCCAAGCTTTTTTCCGGTGCGTCGACGGAATTCGGCAAGCCGCAGAATTCGAACGTCTCGCTCGTCGATGCCGCCATGCCCGGCATGCTGCCCGTCATCAACGAGGAATGCGTCAAGCAGGCGGTGCGCACCGGTCTTGGCCTGAAGGCTCAGATCAACAAGCGCTCTATCTTCGACCGCAAGAACTACTTTTATCCGGACCTGCCGCAGGGCTACCAGATCTCGCAGTTCAAGGATCCGATTGTCGGCGAGGGCAAGATCGTTATCTCGCTCGGCCCCGATCGTCAGGGCCAGTTCGAGGATATCGAGATCGGCATCGAGCGCCTGCACCTGGAGCAGGATGCCGGCAAGTCGATGCACGACCAGCATCCGACCATGTCTTATGTCGATCTGAACCGTTCCGGCGTGGCATTGATGGAAATCGTCTCCAAGCCGGACATGCGCACGTCGGATGAGGCCAAGGCCTACATGACGAAGCTGCGCTCGATCGTGCGCTACCTCGGCACCTGCGACGGCAATATGGATGAAGGCTCCATGCGCGCCGACGTCAACGTCTCCGTGCGCCGCCCGGGCGAAGCCTTTGGCACGCGCTGCGAAATCAAGAACGTCAACTCCATCCGCTTCATCGGCCAGGCGATCGAATACGAGGCCCGCCGCCAGATCGGCATCCTGGAAGATGGCGGTTCGATCGATCAGGAAACCCGCCTGTTCGACCCGAACAAGGGCGAGACGCGGTCCATGCGCACCAAGGAAGATGCGCATGACTATCGCTACTTCCCCGATCCGGATCTGCTGCCGCTCGAATTCGACGACGCCTTCGTCCGCGAGCTTGCCCAGCATCTGCCGGAACTGCCCGACGACAAGAAGGAGCGTTTCGTCCGCGAGCTGGGTCTCTCTATCTACGATGCCTCCGTGCTTGTCTCGGAAAAGGCGATTGCCGATTATTTCGAGGCCGTTGCCGAAGGCCGTGACGGCAAGGCGGCCGCCAACTGGGTCATAAACGATCTGCTCGGTGCCCTGAACCGCACTGGCAAGGATATAGAGGAAACGCCGGTCTCTCCGGCACAGCTCGGCGGCATCATCGACCTCATTAAGTCGGAGACCATTTCCGGCAAGATCGCCAAGGATGTTTTCGAAATCATCCTCAACGAAGGTGGCGACCCCGCCGAGATCGTCGAAAGCCGCGGCCTGAAGCAGGTGACGGATACCGGCGCCATCGAGAAGGCTGTCGACGAGATTATCGCCGCCAACCCGGACCAGGTCGCCAAGGTCAAGGCAAAGCCGACGCTTGCCGGCTGGTTCGTCGGTCAGGTCATGAAGTCGACCGGCGGCAAGGCCAATCCGCAGGCCGTTCAGGCCCTCGTCAAGGCCAAGCTCGGTATCGAGGAAGAATAGGCCGAAGGCTGGAGCGTTGTGCGTCCACTCGGACGCACGAAGGACGCTCTAATTCTTTGAAGCTACGCATTAGGCTTTTCGAGAATCGTTTCCGATTTTCGGGCCGGTGCTGCAGGCTGAACGGTCAGAAGCGGTTTTCGGAAGACCGATGCCGCAAGGAGAAGGTCTTGGTCTATTTTGTCCGAACGGCTGGCGAGCGCGATCTGGAGAAGGTTCGCGCCCTTCTGGTCGAGAGCTTCCATAGTGCCTATGACGCCAGTCACGGCGTCACAAAGGTCGATGAGCTGATCACCAATCTCTTTTCGCCGACCGCGCTGAAGGCGCGGCTGACGAAAAAGAACGCCGAATTCCTCGTGGCCGATGATGGCAGGAATATTGGCGGCATGGGTTACGCAGCGATGTCGTCCGAGATGACGAAAACCGTGATGCTGCACCTTCTCTACGTGAAGCCGGATCTGCAGCGCCAGGGCATCGGCCGCGATATCTTCGCGGAGCTCGAAACCTGCTTCCCGGACGCGGAGATCATGCGGCTGGAGGTCGAGGTTCAGAACCACGAAGCCATCCATTTCTATGCCCGGCTCGGCTTTGTCGAAGCTGGCCGCAACGAGAATACCGGCCCCGGCCAGTCCGGCATTCCCACGCTGGTTTTCGAGAAAGCGCTCGAGTTCCACTGATGGCATCCGGCGAGATTATCATCCGCGAAGCACGTGAAGCCGATCTGCCGGTATTGATCGCCATGTTTGCCGCCGATCCGCTTGGCGGCCATGGTGACACGATTGATCCTGAGGCCTATCCCGATTACGTCCGGGCCTTTGCGACGATTGCGGCATCCTCCACCCAGACGCTTTATGTTGCCGAATGGGACGCTGACGTCGTCGGCACCTTCCAGACGATGATCACCACCTCGCTTAACGCACGCGGCGCATCTGCCATGATTGTCGAAGCGGTGCAGACGCGCGCCGATTTGCGCGGGCAGGGGATCGGTGCGCAGATGATCGAATTTGCCGTTGCCGAGGCGAAAAGTCGCGGTGTCAGGCTCGTCCAGCTGACATCGAATGCGGTGCGCAAGGATGCCCATCGTTTCTATGAAAGGCTGGGCTTCAAGCCGTCGCATCTTGGTTTCAAGATGGCTCTGAAATGACCGCGTTTTCGGTCGGAATCACTGGACAATTGGGCTTGGCGGCGGCATAAGCGAAAAAGCCTATCTGCTTTCGTCCGCGTCCTGCGGCCACGAGGAAAAGACATGATCAAGTTCCTGCTGCACACCTTCACCTGGTGGAACAATTACACCTTCGGCACGCTGTTTGCCCTTCGTGGCTTCAAGCGGGTTGGTGAAGACGAGTTGGGCAATGTCTATTACGAAGGCGGTCTTTCCTCCTACGGTCTGCCGAAGCGCTGGGTGATCTACAGCGGTTACGCCGAAGCCTCCGCCATTCCTCCGGGCTGGCACGGCTGGATGCATCACCGCACTGATGTTCCTCCGTCCAAGGAAACCTACGTCGCCAAGGAATGGCAGAAACCGCATCGCGCCAATCCGACCGGTTCGCCGCAGGCCTATCGTCCGCCGGGCTCGCTGTCCGTTGCTGGTGAGCGTCCGCGTGTGACGGGTGACTACGACGCCTGGACGCCCGGTAACTGAGATCAAGGCATCGATGGCGGGTTTCACCCCGCGCTTTGGCCACAATTGACCTTTACCCGCAGGTTGGCCGCAATCGCTGCGGCCATGAACCTGATACGTGCTGGAGACGGGTAGTATGAAGCTTTCCCTGCGAAACATGGTCCTGCCGGCTGCGGGAGCTGTATCGCTGTTGGCGCTCTCCGCCGGGCTTCTTTCCAATCAGGCACAGGCCGCCCGCATCGACAATCCGGTCGCCGTCTTCTCCGGCCTCGACAAGATCACCGGCCGCATCACCACGTTTGACGTCTATGTCAACGAAACGGTCCAGTTCGGTGCCCTGCAGGTGACGCCGAAGGCCTGCTATTCGCGCGACCAGTCGGAAGCCCAGAAGATCGATGGTTTCGTCGAAGTCGACGAGATCACACTGGATCGCAAGATCCGCCGCATCTTCACCGGCTGGATGTTTGCCGACAGCCCGGGCCTCAATGCCGTCGAGCATCCGATCTATGACGTCTGGCTGAAGGACTGCAAGCAGAACTCCGACGTCCCGCCACCGGACAGCGCCGGCGCCAAGTAAAAGCGTGCACCTGCCCGGCCAGGCTTTCGGCTGCGAGATACTATCTACAGCAAGATGATGGCGGCGCCGGATGCGTGTCGCATACAATCGGTTCGATGCGACACGCCTGCTGATGCCGGTCGCTATGCGTTGGGCGTTTTGTTGCCCGTGAAGAGCTTCTTCACAAAGCTGACCGCCCCGCCAAATACCACAAAGACAAGGATCCACGCTTTCTTCAGGAAGGCGGCGGCGATTGCCAGCAGTCCGATCTTGGCGGCAACCTTGGCGCCAGCACCTGCAGCGATCATGCCTGCCATGCCGTAAGCAGCGATCTTGTCGCCATCGGCGTGATCGCCGTAGGCCATTCCCTTGTCGAACTGTACCAGCTTGGTCACGGTTGGGACGGCGGTCTCGATTTCCTTCAGCTGCTCGAGACCGGCAACGAAGTCGAATTGAAAGACCCCCTCACGGCCTAGCGTGCGCACGGAATAGTTCAGTGTATGCTGCGTGTTTCCATTCTCGTTGAACAGCAGGTCGCGCGCCCAGTGCAGGGCGTGTGCGGATTGATCATAATGCGGGGCAGAAGCCCAGCCGACGAGTGTCACCGTCGGAAAGCCCTGCTTCTGTCGCTCGGTATTGCTCTCCGAGATGGAGTCCTTGATGTTCTGCAGCAGGTCATCGTAGTCGATCGTCGCTGCATCGGCATCCGATACATAGCCATCCGCGCTGTATTCGACGACCGAACCCCATGACCCGGCATCAGTCGGAGAATATTGCGCAGGAAATAGCATGCCCAGTGCGTCAGCCGCCGCTCCCGGAGGGTTTCCCCAGATGTCGACCAGCACGGTTTTCGTATCTTCGGGGCTTAGAAAATAAAACCCTTCAGGTACGTTCAGCGTCGCCTTCGCAGTCGGCAGCTTGATTGCTCCTTGCTGGAAGTCGAGCTTCTCCAGAAGCGGCTTCTCTTCATCGGAGAAGTCGGTCCTGTTTGGAAATATTTCCTGATAGGGACGCGCATCTGCTGCTCCGGCAGCGAGCGCGAGCAGGATTGCAGCCGCAATATGTCGCTTCAAAATTCCATCCTCCGTTGTATTTCGACCTTAATTGAATCAGTCAAAAAATCAACGCAGAGGTGAAAATTTCAACCTTAAAACTGCAGATGTGGTGATTCCATCGCATCGGCGAGCAGCAACGCATAATCCGCCTTTGGCACGTCGAGCGCGCCGAACGTCTTCAGATGCTCTGTGGTGAACTGCGTATCGAGCAGCGTGAAGTGTTTCTGCCGCAAACGCTCCACCAGATGCACAAGACAGATCTTCGAAGCATCGGTGCGCCGCGAGAACATGCTTTCCCCGAAGAAGGCGGAACCGAGCGATACGCCATAGAGGCCTCCGACGAGTTCACCGCCATCCCAGGCTTCTACGGAATGGGCATGGCCCATGCCGTGCAGGGCGGAATAGAGCGTTCGGATCGTCTCGTTGATCCAGGTGCTCGGACGATCGGTCGTCTCTTGCGCGCACGCGGTCATGACGGCATCGAAGGCGCTGTTGAAGCGGATCTCGAAGGGCTTTTGCCGGATCGTCTTTCGAAGACTTTTGGAAACGTGGAAACGGTCGTCCAGCGGCAGGACGCCGCGGACATCAGGTTCGACCCAGAAGATTTCCGGATCGTCGGCAGATTCGGCCATGGGGAAGAGGCCGATCGAATAGGCGCGCAGGAGGATCTCCGGGGTAATACCTGGCGATTTCCTGCGCGCTCCTGCCATTCTGTCCTATGCTGCCGGCTTGCTGTTGGCGAGATACTTTTCCAGCCAATGGATATCATAGTCGCCATTGGCGATATCCTGGTTGGAAACGAGATCCTGGAACAGTGGCAGCGTTGTCTTGATGCCGTCAACGACAAATTCATCGAGCGCACGGCGCAGGCGCATCATGCATTCGACACGCGTACGGCCATGGACAATCAGCTTGCCGATCAGGCTGTCGTAATAGGGGGGGATCTTGTAGCCCTGATAGGCGCCGGAATCGATGCGCACGCCAAGACCACCCGGTGCATGGAAATGCGTGATCGTGCCGGGTGAGGGCACGAAGGTGCGCGCGTCCTCCGCATTGATGCGGCATTCGATGGCATGACCCTGGAAATGCACCTCGTCCTGCGTGACCGACAGACCGCCGCCGGAGGCGACGCGGATCTGCTCATGCACGAGGTCGATGCCGGTGATGGCTTCGGTGACCGGATGCTCCACCTGCAGGCGGGTGTTCATTTCAATGAAATAGAACTCGCCATTTTCGTAGAGGAACTCGATCGTGCCGGCGCCACGGTATTTCAGCTTCTTCATCGCGTCGGCGCAGACCTGGCCGATCTTCATGCGCTGTTCGACGTTGAGCGCCGGAGAGTTGGCTTCTTCCCAGACCTTCTGGTGGCGACGCTGCAGCGAGCAGTCGCGTTCGCCGAGATGGACCGCATTGCCCTCGCCATCGCCGAATACCTGGATTTCGATATGGCGCGGCTTTTCGAGGTATTTTTCCATGTAGACGGCGTCGTTGCCGAAGGCTGCGGCTGCCTCGGTGCGGGCCGTCGACCAGGCCTCGATCAGATCGGCTTCGGTCTTGGCAACCTTCATGCCGCGTCCGCCACCGCCGGCCGTTGCCTTGATCAGCACCGGATAGCCGATATAGGCAGCCGTCTTCAGCGCATCCTCTTCGGTCTTCACCTCGCCGTCGGAACCGGGAACGACGGGAATGCCGAGTTCCTGCGCCGTCGTCTTGGCGGTGATCTTGTCGCCCATGATGCGGATATGCTCCGCCGTCGGGCCGATGAAGGTGATGCCGTGGGCTTCGAGGATATCGGCGAATTTGGCGTTTTCCGACAGGAAGCCATAGCCTGGATGCACGGCGTCAGCGCCAGTGATCTCGCAGGCCGCGACGATCTGGTGGATATTGAGATAGCTCTCACGCGACGGCGGCGGGCCGATGCACACACTCTCGTCAGCGAGGCGAACATGCATCGCGTCGGCGTCTGCCGTCGAATGCACGGCAACGCTCGCAATGCCGAGTTCCTTGCAGGCGCGCAGCACGCGAAGGGCGATCTCGCCGCGATTGGCTATGAGGATCTTCGAGATCATTGGCAAAGCCTTATTCGATGACGACGAGTGGCTGGCCGTATTCGACGGGCGAACCGTCTTCGACGAGGATCTCCGTGACCTTGCCGGACTTGGGCGAAGGGATCTGGTTCATCGTCTTCATCGCTTCGATGATGAGCAGCGTCTGGCCTTCCTTGACGGTGGCGCCGAGTTCGATGAACGCGCGCGCGCCCGGGGCCGGAGCCATGTAGACCGTGCCGACCATCGGCGCGTTGACGGTATTGGCCGGGTTACGTCCGACTGCCGCCGGAGCCGCAACTGCGGCAGCCGCGACCGGGGCTGCTGCAGCTGGCGCCGCATAGGCGGGAGCGCCGATCGGCGCCTGGATATACTGGGGCGTGCCTGCGCGCGAAACGCGGATACGCAGATCTTCCTGCTCGACTTCGATCTCGGTCAGATCCGTGTCCTTGAGGATGTTTGCGAGATCGCGGATCAGCGCCTGATCGATACCGGATTTCTTTTCAGCCATGAGTGTAGCCCTGTCTTCTTCTTATGCCGTGATGTTCTTCAGCGCGTGCAGCGCCAGGATGTAGCTGTGAGGCCCGAAGCCGCAGATCACGCCCTTGCATGCAGGCGCGATCATCGACTTGTGGCGGAATTCTTCCCGTGCATGCACGTTGGATATGTGGAGCTCGATGACGGGAATGGAAATGGCACGGATCGCATCGTGCAGCGCGACCGACGTATGCGTATAGGCGCCTGCATTGATGGCGACGCCGGCGGCCTTTTCATCCGCCTCGTGGAACCAGTCCACCAGCGTGCCTTCGTGATTGCTTTGACGGAAGTCGATGTCGAACCCGAGTTCGCGGCCCGCAGCCTTGCAGTCCGCCTCGATGTCCTTGAGCGTCTTGCCACCATAGATGCCAGGTTCTCGCTTGCCCAGCATATTCAGGTTGGGCCCGTTCAGGACAAAAATCGTTTTCGTCATCGAATGTTCCGTTTGGCGCACCGGCTCTGGACCTCGGTGGATCAAGCAACCGTACGCGGTTCAGTGTATTCCTCGCGTCCGATGCCAGCCTCTCGGTGACAAAGGCACGGGAATGCGCGAGCGCCACCTATAGACTCCACGCGGACTTATTGAAAGCCCTTACGGAATCGGCAGGGGGCGCCGCGCCATGTTTGTCCACATGGCTGAAGCGCTTCGATTTAGGCGATTTGATGGGCGGTGCGTCAGCAGCTCGTCTTGCCGCAGGCCCGCATGTTCTTCACCTTGGCCTCAAGATCGTCGATGCCGACGGCGCCGGGCACCATTTCATTGCCGATCACATAGGACGGCGTACCGCTGATGCCGAGATTGGCGGCGAGCTGATAGGTCGCCTGCACGATATCGTCGTTCGGGCTTTTTTTCATCTCCGCGCGGATCTTGTCTTCGCTGACACCAAGGGAAGAGGCGACCTGGATTGCAGTGTCCTCGGAGGCGCGGCCGTCACTGCCGAGCAGAGCGACGTGGAAATCGCTGTACTTTTCCGGCGCAATCCGGCGGAAGGCATCTGCAACGCGGTGCGCGGCAACCGAATCCGGCCCCAGAATCGGGAATTCCTTCAGCACGAAACGGACGTTCTTGTCCTTCTTCAGAAGCGCCTGCATGTCGGGCAGGGCGTGGCGGCAATAGGTACAGTTGTAGTCGAAGAACTCGACGACGGTGACATCGCCCTTCGGGTTGCCGAGTGTCACGTCATTCTTGGAATCGAAGATGCCGTCGGTATTGTTCTCGATGGCCATGGTGGCCTTCACCTGCTGAGCCATCTGCTGTTTCTTCTGCAGCGCATCCTGCACGTCGAGCATGATCTCAGGATTTTCGATCAGATACTGCTTGATGAATTCGCCGAGTTCCTTCTTCTGCTGGTCGTCGAATGCAAATGCCTGAGCCGGAAGGGCGATGGAGGCTGCAAGCGCCAGTGCGGTGAGCGTTTTGGAGAAGAAGGCCATGGTATCCTCGTCGTCGGCTGATGGGTTTTCGGAGCGAAAATACCATTGCCGGGTTAATGGGCTTGGATGCGTCCGCATCAAATTACGGCGCGTCGGGCCGCCATCAAACAGGAATTTTCCTCCGATCCAAGCCCTCGCGGGATTGTGATGAGCCGATTATTGCGGCAATTGTCTGGCCGTCATCTGAAGCCAGGCAGGAAGTGATCGTGTTTTCCATCTCGAAACGCAGCGAAGTCGAACCGTTCCATGCAATGGATGTTCTGGCCGAAGCGACGAAACGACGTGCGAGCGGCCACCCCGTCATTTCCATGGCCGTCGGTCAGCCCTCCCATCCGGCACCCAAGGCCGCACTCGATGCTTCCCGCGCGGCACTGGCCGAAGGGCGCATTGGCTATACGGATGCGCTTGGCACGGCGCGGTTGAAGCAGGCGCTCGCCTCGCATTATCGCAATCGCCATGGCCTGGAGATCGATCCCGCTCGCATCGCCGTCACGACCGGCTCATCGGCCGCCTTCAATCTCGCCTTCCTGTCGCTCTTTGATGCCGGCGACGCGGTCGCAATCGCCCGGCCAGGCTACCCGGCCTACCGCAACATCCTCGGCGCTCTCGGCCTCGACGTTGTCGAAGTGCCGGTCACGGCGGACACGCATTTCACGCTGACGCCCGAAAGCCTCGAAGCGATCCAGCTGGAAAAGGGCGTGAAACTGAAGGGCGTGCTGTTGGCAAGTCCTGCTAATCCAACCGGCACTGTGACCGGCCGCGAAGGCCTGAAGGCGCTTGCCGCCTATTGCGATGCCAATGACATTGCCTTCATCTCCGACGAAATCTATCACGGCCTGACCTTTGCAGGAGAAGAGACGAGCGCGCTGGAACTGACGGACGAGGCAATCGTCATCAATTCCTTCTCCAAATATTATTGCATGACCGGCTGGCGTATTGGTTGGATGGTGCTGCCCGAGCGGCTGGTGCGCCCGATCGAACGCGTCGCCCAGAGCCTCTATATCTCGCCGCCGGAACTTTCCCAGATCGCTGCTGCGGCTGCCCTCGACGCCAACGAAGAATTGGATCGCGTCAAGGCAAACTACGCGGCAAACCGCGAACTGCTGCTCGACCGGCTGCCGAAGATCGGCTTAGCGCCGGCTTCCCCGATGGACGGCGCTTTCTACGCCTATGTCGATGTCTCGCGCTTCACCAATGACAGTATGGATTTCGCCCGTCGCATGCTGGCCGAGATCAATGTCGCTGCCACGCCCGGCCTCGATTTCGACCCGGTCGAAGGACCGCGCACGCTGCGCATGTCCTATGCCGGCTCGCAGGCTGAAATCGCCGAGGCGATAGAACGCATCGGCGCCTGGCTGAAGTAACGGCGCTCAGTTCCGGTATTCCGGCGCTTGCCGGTCGAGAACGCGCCTGACGCTTTCGAGATGCAGCCGTGCACTTTCCGGATCGCCTTCGCGCATCTGTCGGGCAGCCTGCTCGGCGATGTCTGTCGAAACCGGGATGAGCCGCCGACCGGTGCTCATCGCCTTGAGCTGAACCTCGGCTGCCCGCTCCAGATAATAGAGATCGTCCCAGGCTTCGGCGATATTGGGCGCGCAGACCATCACGCCATGGTTCTTCATGAATAGAATGTCCTTGTCGCCGAGCACGGCGGCAATCCTCTCACCCTCGCGTTCGTCCAGGGCCAGCCCGTTATAATTCTCGTCGACGGCAACGCGGCCGTAAAATTTCAGTGCCGTCTGACCGGCCCAGACGAAAGGATCGCCCTCGACCATGCTGAGTGCGGTTGCATTCGGCATATGCGTGTGGAAGGCGGCTCCGACGCGCGGCGACATCCTGTGCAGCCGGGCATGGATGAAAAAGGCGGTTGCCTCGGGCACGCCATCGCCGACAACGACGTTGCCTTCGAAATCGCAGATCAGCAGTGACGAGGCGGTCGCTTCCTGAAAGGCCCAGCCGAGCCTGTTGACGAGGAAAAGATCGGGATGACCGGGTACGACGGCCGAGAAATGGTTGCAAATGCCTTCCTCGAGCCCAAGCCGAGCCGCCATTCTGAGGCACGCCGCCAGATCAACGCGCGCCTGCCAGATCTCGTCAGTATCGAGCGGCAGGTTGCGCAATATTGCCGGCTGCCCTTTCGCGAGGTTCAATTCATGAGCCATGTCTCGTCTCCAGTCGCGTCAATTACATCCAGCCCTTCGCTGCAAAGATGGCAGGCACCTTGTCGAGCGTCGGCACGATCTCGCTGGGGCGGTAGTCGCTGAGGGGTTTGCGCCCGGTGCCGCGATCCACCCAGATTGCACGAAAACCGAGTTCGCGCGCCGCGACAAGGTCAAGATGCGGGCTTGCGCAGATATGCACGAGATCATTCATATCGATGCCGAGCGTTTTCCATGCATGCCGGAAGATTTGCGGCGACGGCTTGTAGGCTTCCGCCTGCTCGGCAGTGATCACCCGGTCGATGAAACCGCCAAGCTGCGCGACATTGCCGGCGATGATCGCGTCGTCGGTATTGGAGATAATGGCAAGCCTGAAGCCGGCAGCTTTCAGCTTGCCGAGCGTCGCAACGACTTCGGGGAAAGGCGGCATCCGGCCGATCGACGAAGTCAGCAGGTCGGCATCGGCGCCATCGAAGGGCAGGCCGAATTCCTTCATCGCCAGTTCGAGCGCGAGCGCGGTGACCTGTTTGAAGGATCGGTGCGGCCTTTGCTCTTCGAGTTCATGTTCGTAACGGTCATAGACGGCGATAAAGGCTGGCTGGTCGATATTGCCGCCCTTTGCCGACAGGATTTCATTCATGGCGGCAAGCAGGCCTTCATCCCATTGAATCAGCGTGCCGTAGCAATCGAAGGTTAGCCAGCTCGGCCGGTTTCCGGGAAGTGTCATCGGGGGTCTCCGTGCTTTTCCTCATATTGACAAGAAAGCAGCTCATTGAGAAATTAAATGTCCTAATAAACGGCAGTGGAAAATCGAATGAGCTTCCCCTTCGATCTCGATCTTCTCCGAACTTTTGCGGCTGTCGTCGACGCCGGTGGCTTCACACGGGCGGCCGAGCGCATTCATCTCACTCAGTCCACCGTCAGCCAGCAGGTCCGGAAGCTGGAGGCCAATATCGGCCACACCCTTCTTCTGCGCGACAAGTCGACGGGTGGAATTCAGACGACCGAAGAAGGGGAGCTTCTCTTGAGTTATGCTCGACGCCTGCTGGCGACAGCCGAAGAGGCGATGGAGCTTATGCGCAAGCCCGCCGCACCCAAGACCGTCAGGCTCGGCGTTCCCGAAGATTTTGCCGGCCGCAGGCTCATCGATCTCCTCTCGGGCTTTTCAGCGGCTTCTCCGCATATAAGGCTCGATACGGTGAGCGGCTGGAGCGTCGAGCTTCGCCGTCTTCTGGAAGCAGGTGAAATCGATCTTGCGCTCATCAAGCGTGAACCGGGCGATGGTAGCGCCCTGGCAAGCTGGACGGAGGAATTGGTCTGGGTTGAAAGCATGCATCGGCCGGTGCGGGACGAGACGGTACCGCTTGCCGTCTTTCCCGTCGGCTGCATCTACCGCGAAAGAGCAATCCGTTTCATCGAGCGCAGCGGGCGGCGCTGGCGTATCGCCTATACGAGCCAGGGGTTGATGGGTGTGCAGGCTGCTGTGGCTTCCGGCCTCGGCATCAGCCTGCTGCCGTCGGATGCAGTCCTGCCGGAGCATCGTGAGCTTGGAGCCGCGGATGGCTTCGATCCGCAGCCGGCGTCCGAACTCGCCCTGGTCAAAGGACGGCTCCGTCTGTCTGCGGAGAGCCGTTCCCTGGCGGATTTCCTCGCGGCTAAGCTTTAGGTCCGCGAAGAGAAGAGCGACGCGAGTGTCGAAGCCGGCTTGTTGTTCATCCGTGGCACGACGACGAGCTGCCGGATGTCACCGCGCCTGTAGGCGGCCAGGAAGCGCTTGTAATCCTTGAAGGAAACGCAGCCGTTGGAATCGCCGTTCTTGCCGAGCATGTAGGTGTGGGCCAGAAGGCCGACGCGGTTGAAGATTGCGTCCGAACCCTGCACCGGCGTCAGGCGAATGGCGGCCACGCCATGGAACAGGGATTCGCGCATCGTCAGATTATAGGTATGTGGCGGCGTCGGTCCGCGCATTTTCTGATTAGTGTAGCGCGGGTTGTCGCGCATCTTGCCCAGACCGGAATGGGCCTCCAGCCGCTCGCCGTTCGGAAGGTAGACAGTCGCGTTTTCGATGTCGTAGATCGCGACACCGGCACGCACGCGCGGCGTAAAGACCGGCTTGTCATAGCGCGGCACCGCATCGTCATCGTCATCTTCGATTGGTGAGTTCGGCTTGGCATAGGCAAGCACGGGCTCGGCAGAGCGCTGAGAGCCCTTGGAAGCAGGAGCCGGCTTGCCGACAAGACCGTCGGGCCGCGCCATCGGCAGCGGGACAGAATCCTCATCGGGGGCAAGAACCAGATCGAAAGGCGGTGCACCGTCCGCTTCGGCAACTTCGATTTCCGCCGGCTTGTCGGCGGCAGGAGCAACTGCGCGGCTAAGCTGCTGCGGATCAACCGGAACAGGCATGACACGCGGACCCGCATCGGCAAGGGCGACCATGGCGGGCATTTCGGCCGCAGCCACGGCTTCCTTCGACGGAATGATGATCCGGTCGGCATCACCTTCGCCAGCCGCCAATGAAGCGGTTTCCACGGTCGCATCGGGCGTCTTGATTGTATCGTCCTTGCTGAAGCGCGAATTGCCGGAGGCGGCTACCGGCTGAAGTTCCGCGACGGCAACGGCAACGCCATTGGTTTTGGCCAGCGCCAGCTTTGCATTCGAGGCAGCCGATGTGCTTTGCGCATGCGACTGGATCAACTGCGCCGTCAGAGGCACTACCGGCTTTGCGTCGAATGCCGCAAGCCGTGAAGCCTTGTTCACATGGATGAGACGCTCATGCGTGACGGCAACCCGTGTCGCCCTTAACGCGGCGGCAACCGGGGAAATCTCCTTTTGTGTGGAGAACGGCATCGACACCGATTGCATCGTCGCGACAGTGCCGATAAGCCACGTGGAGGTCAAAAATCCGGCGATTGCGATGCCGGTTAGAAAACCGCGAGATCTGCCTGAACGAACAGGGGATCCGCTAAAAGGGGCGACGTTATTGAACGTCCCTACCGCAAACGCCATACTCTACTCGTCTTCCAAAACGCGCTACGCAGGCCGGCAGCACTGGCTTACTGATTTTTGCCGGAGCCGCTAACTGCCCAAAAAGGCCGAATTTGGGCCTGTTCGCGACATGCGACCGTTTCTTAAGGATGACGAACTATGGTTTCCAATTGGTTTACAGGCGAAGCTCTCTGCTTCGATTGTCGCGAAAACAGACGCAATATTTTAGAAAAAGCTATTTTTCAAAGACTTGCCGCAGCCCGCCTGCCGTAGCCCGATGAAGGCAAGCCGGCGCCGGGAATTTTTTCGCGTTCAGCTGCGCGCCATCACATAGCTTCCGGGAGCTTCCTCGATCGCATTGAGCGCTGCTCCTCCGACCTTGCGGGCAGCCACATGCTCGCCGGCTTGCGATTCGATCCATCCGTGCCAGTGCGGCCACCAGGAGCCTGCCGTCTCCTTCGCCTTGGTGAGCCATGCGTCATAATCGCCTTTGGCCGGGCCGCCGGTCCAGAACTGATACTTGTGCTTGTCTGGCGGGTTGACGACGCCGGCAATATGACCGGAGCCTGCGACGACGAACTGCACCTTGCCGCCGAAGTACTGGCTGCCGACGAAGACAGACTTTGCCGGCGCGATGTGATCCTCGCGCGTCGCAAGATTATAGATCGGGATCTTGACGTCCTTCAGCGATAAGGTCTTGCCGTCAAGGATCATCTCGTCCTTGGTCAGCGCATTCCGCAAATAGCAGTTGCGCAGGTAGAAGGCATGGTTCGCCGCCGCCATGCGAGTCGAATCGGCATTCCAGAACAAGAGGTCGAAGGGGAGGGGCTCCTGGCCCTTCAGGTAGTTGTTGACGAAATAGGGCCAGATGAGCTCGCCTGCCCTGAGCATGTTGAAGGCGGTCGACATGCGCGAACCATCGAGATAGCCGAGCTCCTGCATGTGCGTTTCCAGCGCCTGAAGTTGCTCCTCGTCGACGAAAACCTTCAGGTCGCCGGCATGGGTGAAATCGACCTGGGTGGTGAAGAGCGTTGCGCTCTTGATGCGCTTGTTCGTCTCCCTGGCGTGCAGGGCGAGGGTTGCGGCAAGGAGCGTGCCCCCGACGCAATAGCCGATGGCGTTGACCTCCTTTTCGCCGGTCGCCTTTTCGATCGTTTCCAGCGCGAAATCGACCCCCTCCCGGGCATAAGCGGTCCAATCCTTCAGTGCATGGCGACTATCCGGATTGACCCAGGAGATCACGAAAACCGTATGTCCCTGGTCCACGCACCATTTGATGAAGGATTTCTGCGGGTTGAGGTCGAGAATATAGAACTTGTTGATCCATGGCGGGCAAATCAGCAGCGGCCGCTTCAGCACGGTCTCCGTCGATGGCTCGTACTGGATGATCTGGCAAATCTCGTTCTGGGCGATCACCTTGCCCGGCGTCAGCGCCATATCGCGGCCGACGGCAAATTTGGTCATGTCGGTCTGGCGCAGCCGCAGTTCGCCGCGACCGGCGATAATATCCTCGGTCAGCATCTTCATGCCGCGGACGAGGTTTTCACCGCTGGTTGCGATCGTCTCACGGTAGACCTGGGGATTGGTGACCACGAAATTTGTGGGCGAGAGCGCCGCCGTAATCTGCTTCACGTAGAAGCCGGCCTTGTGCTTGGTGTGCTCGTCGAGCCCCTCGGTCTCGGCAACCAGCTTTTCGGCCCAGTCGGCAGTGACGAAATAGACCTGTTTCAAGAATTCGAAGAAGGGGTTCTTCTGCCAGTCCTCGTCGGCGAAGCGTTTGTCTTTGCGCTCGACCTCCTGTTCGACCGTCTCGCCCTGCATGCGCTGCATCGAGCGCATCCAGATGCCGAAGAAGGAGGTCATCAGCTGTGTCTGCGCCTCGAAAGTGCGGCGTGGATCGGCGATCCAGTATTCCGTCACCCTGGAGAGCGTTTTCACCATATCGGTGACGGGTTCGACGGCCGTGTCAGAGATTTCGCCGCGCTCGCGTGGGCCGAGCCATGCCGAAGCTGCCTTGCCGAGGTTTTCGAGCGCACGGGCGAAATTGAGCGCCATGGCCTCGGGATCCTTCAGCATATAGGGATCGAGATCCTTGGCGTCGAAATCCAGCTTGGCACCATTCTCCCGCTTGCTGTCGGTCACGCACTTCCTCCGGCGGCAGCATCCATTGTTTGTCCGTTGTACATCTGCTGCGTTGAAGAAAACAAGTTCCGCCCGCCCGCTCTCATGCTATTGCTTTGTCGCTGCGACGAATTTAACAGTCGAAGCAGGCAGGATTGGATCATCAGGCATGACGACGACAGGCATTGGGCATTTCGTGACCTTCACCCGCACCGCAGCAATCTGCGCCGCGGCCGCGGCCATGGCCTTTGCGCTTGCCGGATGCAACAAGACCGCCGAGGAGAAAAAGGCCTTCGCCCAGCGCATGGCGGCACCGACTGCAGTCGTGATGCCCGCTTCCAAGGGCGAACCCGTTGAAGGTGGCCTGACCAAGAGCCCCGACGGCTACCCGTCGTTCGGTGCGCCGCTGACGGCCGCCAACGTTCAGATGAACGACGAACAGGCGGCCGAGTTGCAGCATCAGCTGAGCGCCCTTGGTGCCAAGCGCCAGGCAGGCACAATCTCGGAGGCGGAGTATCAGCGCCGCGTTGCCGAGATGCGGAAGCTGGCCGCCGACCACGGGGCCGAAACGCTCTCCGAAATCACCAAATAAGCCTTGCCTTTCAGGCGATTTGGACGCAAAGCCTTCCGGATGGATCGGAAGACACAATTTTCCCGATAATGCGCTTCGTGCGCGGCTTCTCCGTCAAAGAATTGCCGCGCAGTTAAGTTGAAGAGGAATACGGCGCTGCGAGTCTGAAGCTCGTATCGCAGCTGCCGGGAGACGGAACGAGCTTCGACAGCGGTCACGTTGGCCGCATTTCCATGGGGAAAGAGATGGAAGAGTTTCACAAAGTCCGGCGTTTGCCGCCTTACGTTTTCGAACAGGTCAACCGTTTGAAAGCGAGCGCGCGAGCGGGCGGGGCCGATATCATCGATCTCGGCATGGGAAACCCCGACCTTCCGACACCCCAGGCGATCGTCGACAAGCTCTGCGAAGTCGTCCAGGACCCGCGCACCCACCGTTATTCGTCCTCCAAGGGCATTCCCGGTCTGCGCCGCGCCCAGGCTGCCTACTATGCGCGCCGATTCGGCGTGAAGCTGAATCCCGACACGCAGGTGGTCGCGACCCTCGGCTCCAAGGAAGGCTTTGCCAACATGGCGCAGGCGATCACCGCGCCGGGTGACGTCATCCTCTGCCCGAACCCGACCTATCCAATCCATGCTTTCGGCTTCCTGATGGCCGGCGGCGTGATCCGTTCCATGTCGGTCGAGCCGGACGAAAGCTTCTTTCCGCCGCTCGAGCGCGCCGTGCGCCATTCGATCCCGAAGCCGCTGGCGCTGATCCTGAACTATCCGTCGAACCCGACGGCTCTCGTGGCGACCCTCGACTTCTACAAGGACGTCATTGCCTTCGCAAAGAAGCACGACATCATCGTGCTGTCGGATCTTGCCTATTCGGAAATCTATTTCGATGGCGAGCCTCCACCGTCGGTCCTGCAGGTTCCGGGAGCAATGGATGTGACCGTCGAGTTCACCTCCATGTCCAAGACCTTCTCCATGCCCGGCTGGCGCATGGGCTTTGCGGTCGGTAACGAGCGACTGATTGCAGCGCTGACGCGTGTGAAGTCCTACCTCGATTATGGCGCCTTCACGCCGATCCAGGTTGCCGCAACCCATGCCCTGAACGGCGATGGCTCCGACATTGCCGAAGTCCGCAATGTCTACAAGCGCCGCCGCGACGTCATGGTCGAAAGCTTTGGCAAGGCCGGCTTCGACGTGCCGCCGCCAGCAGCCACCATGTTTGCCTGGGCGAAGATTCCGGAAAAGTTCCGTCATCTCGGATCGCTGGAGTTTTCCAAGCTTCTGGTCGAGAAGGCTGACGTTGCCGTTGCCCCGGGCATCGGCTTCGGCGAGCAGGGTGATGATTACGTTCGTCTGGCACTCGTCGAGAACGAACACCGCATCCGCCAGGCTGCACGCAACATCAAGAAGTTCATGTCGACGGCAGACGAGACGATGCACAACGTCATCTCGCTCAACGCCCACCGTTAATTCCAACCTAGAAAGACAGCCGCATATTTGCGGCTGTCTCTCACCAGACATTTCAGGATCGATCCATGGCAGACGCCCTCAAAATCGGCATTGCGGGCTTGGGTACCGTTGGTGCCTCGCTTGTTCGCATCATCAAGCAGAAGAGCAATGAACTTGCAGTTACCTGCGGCCGCCCGATTACGATTACGGCAGTTTCGGCTCGTGACCGTTCGAAGGACCGTGGGATCGATCTGACCGGCATCACCTGGTTCGACCGTCCTGAAGATCTTGCCGAGAAGGCCGATATCGACGTTTTCGTTGAACTGATCGGCGGCGCTGAAGGCGCGGCCAACGTCGCTGTTCGCGCCGCTCTCTCCCGTGGTCTCCATGTGGTGACTGCCAACAAGGCGCTGCTTGCCTATCACGGCGTCGAGCTTGCAACGATTGCCGAGGAAAAGGGCTCGCTCCTCAATTTCGAAGCAGCCGTTGCGGGTGGCATCCCGGTTATCAAGGCGCTGCGTGAATCGCTGACGGGCAACACGATCTCGCGCGTCTATGGCATCATGAACGGCACCTGCAACTACATCCTCACCAAGATGGAGAAGGAAGGCCTGTCCTTTGCCGATTGCCTGAAGGAAGCCCAGCGCCTCGGTTATGCCGAAGCCGATCCGGCCTTCGACATCGAAGGCAACGACACCGCCCATAAGCTCTCGATCCTGACCACGCTCGCCTTCGGCAACAGGATCGCGGCCGATGATATTTATCTCGAAGGCATCACCAATATCTCGATCGAGGATATCCGTGCCGCCGCCGACCTCGGCTACCGCATCAAGCTGCTCGGCGTCGCTCAGCGTACGGAGACCGGCATCGAACAGCGCGTGCATCCGACCATGGTGCCCGTCGATTCCGTCATCGCTCAGGTCGATGGTGTCACAAACGCCGTCGCGATCGAATCCGATATCCTCGGTGAGCTGCTGATGGTCGGCCCGGGTGCCGGCGGCAATGCCACGGCGTCCTCGGTGCTTGGCGATATCGCCGACATCGCCAAGAGCCAGCCGGGCGCACAGCGCGTTCCCGTTCTCGGCCATCCCGCCAAGTCGCTTGAGACTTACCGCAAGGCGCAGATCCAGAGCCATGAGGGCGGCTATTTCATCCGGCTGACCGTTCTCGACCGCACCGGCGTTTTTGCCAGCGTCGCCACGCGCATGGCGGAAAACCAGATTTCTTTGGAATCGATCGTCCAGCGTTCCAAGCAGCATCTGGCGCCCTCGCACCACCAGACGATCATCCTCGTCACCCACGCGACGATGGAAGACTCAGTGCGCAAGGCAGTTGCTGCGATCAAGGAAGAGGGCTACCTCGTCGGGGAGCCGCAGGTGATCCGCATCGAGCGTCCTAAGGAAGAATCCTGACATTTATTCCAGATTGGAGCAGATCAGCCCGTCCGGGATCACTCGGACGGGTTTTCTGTTATTAATCAAAGTACTTCACAAAAATTTATATTAACAGATATGCGGATATAGATATAATCATCCCGGGAGCCGTTGGAGTCGCGGGTGAGGAAGATCAAGCAGACGCATGACATACGCATCGAGCCCGAGAGCCCTCGGGCGGGTTCACCGAAATTTGATCCGACAGCGCTTGGAGCCGCCCTTGAATGCGGGCCGCCTCAGGGACGAAATTGGGCCACGCTGCTGATTCTGCTGTCGATCGTTTTCGTCCAGCTGTTTGTTATCGGATTGGTTATCTGGACAATTTTCCGGTAATCCACAGGGCCTGAAATCAACCGCTTTGCTATCCGTCCCGCATCTGTAAAAAGGGCAGATGATGAAAGCGGAGTTTGGCATGGCAGATCAGGTCGATCCGGTACCGCGCGCCTTCCTTGGCGTCGAAAAATCGGTTCTCGACAATCGCTGGGTTTCGCGCCTTGATCAGGCCGGGCAGAACCGCGCGCTCGCCATGTCGCAGATGCATGGTTTACCGGATCTGATCGCACGCGTGCTTGCCGGACGCGGTGTGACCGTCGACGAGGCCGTCGAATTTCTGGATCCGACGATCCGCAGCCTCATGCCCGATCCCTACAAGCTGACGGATTGCGAGAGGGCGGCCAAGCGTATTGCGGCTGCGATCCGTGATGGCGAGCCGGTCGCGATCTTCGGCGACTATGATGTCGATGGCGCGGCATCCTCCGCACTCATGTATCGTTTCCTGACCCATTTCGGCGTCAAGGCGCATATCTACATTCCCGATCGCATCTTCGAAGGTTACGGCCCCAATCCAACAGCCATCAATCAGCTGATCGACAATGGCGCGAACCTGATCGTCACGGTCGATTGCGGCTCCACTAGCCATGAGGCGCTGGCTGCTGCCGCGGATCGCAACATCGATGTCGTCGTCATCGATCACCATCAGGTGACACATGAGTTGCCGCCTTGCCATTCCCTCGTCAATCCAAACCGCGAAGACGATCTTTCCGGTCTGGGCCACCTTTGCGCGGCCGGCGTCGTCTTCATGGTGCTTGTCGCAACGCTGCGCCTGCTGCGCGAGGCAGGCGACAAGCGCATCCTCGCGATAGATCTCCTGCAGTGGCTGGATATCGTGGCACTTGCAACCGTCTGCGATGTCGTGCCCCTCAAGGGCCTCAACCGTGCCTATGTGGTTAAGGGACTGGTCGCCGCGCGCCACCAGAGCAATGCCGGCCTCGCGGCGCTATTCCGCAAGGCGGGCCTTGCTGGCCCGGTTACGCCCTATCATTTCGGCTTCCTGATCGGCCCGCGCATCAATGCCGGCGGGCGAATCGGCGATGCAGCGCTTGGAAGCCGTCTGCTGACGCTGGATGATGCCGTAGAGGCCGAAGCTATCGCCCAGCGGCTGGATGAGCTCAACCGCGAGCGTCAGGCCATGGAAGCCATCATGCTGCAGGAGGCCGAAGCCGAATCACTTGCCGAATACGGAGACGGCGAGGGCGCTTCCGTCATCGTTACCGCCCATGAGAAATGGCATCCCGGTATTGTCGGCCTTATTGCCGCGCGCCTGAAGGAAAGGTTCAAGCGACCTGCCTTCGCCATCGCCTTCGATCCATCCGGCAGGGGTACCGGCTCGGGCCGCTCGATTAATGGCTTCGACATGGGCAGGATGGTGCGCGCCGCGGTCGATGAGGGACTGCTCGTCAAGGGCGGCGGTCACGCGATGGCGGCAGGTCTGACTGTCGAGCGCAGCAAGCTCGGTCTCTTGCGCGCCTTCTTCACCGAGAAGGCACAGAAGACGGTCTCGGCCCTTGTCGCCAACGAAACGCTGAAGATCGATGGTGCCATCGCTGCAAGCGGTGCGACCATTGAGCTCATTGATCGTCTGGAAACCGCAGGCCCCTATGGCTCGGGACATTCCCAGCCGGTCTTTGCCGTGCCGGCGCATCGTGTGCGTGATTCCCGTCTGGTCGGCGAACGGCACGTGAAAGTGACATTGGAAGCCATGGATGGCGCGCGCCTTGACGGCATCGCCTTCAGGGCTGCGGAGACTCCGCTCGGCAACCTGCTCCTCAACTCACGCGGCGCTAACCTGCATGTCGCAGGCTCTCTCGGTGCCGAACATTATCAGGGCTCGCGCAGGATCCAGCTGCGCATCAGCGATGGCGCGCCGGCCAAGTGACCGCCCCAAGGGCCATCAGGTCGGCTGCGGCTGAGACAACGGCGCCTTTCTGCGAAGGCGGCTCACGGCCAGGGCAAGCAATATACCGCCCGCGATGATGCCGATGGCAAGCAGCGGCCTGTAGGCGAACCAGGCAATGGCGATGACAACAGGGCCGATCAGCAGTGTCAGCACGAAGGCCGCGATGCTCGTACCGAAGCCAATGACCGTGCCGATAAATGGAATCAGGTCGCCAAGAATGGGCAGGAGCCCAAACATCAGCTTGAAGCTGATGAACAAGCCGATGAGACCGGCGACGCGCACAAGCCAGGTGATGATATTGTTTTCACTCTCGGCCGATTTGAACATCCGGCTGGCATCCACATTGCCGGCAGCGGTCAGGAAGATATCGCGGTGGTTCGTCGTTTCGTAGGGAACGAGTGCGCTGTGATTCTGCTTGCCGACAACGCTTGCCGTTTCCACGTCGATCCGATGATAGCTGATCCTCAGGTCGCCGATGCCAGGCAGGTTTTCGTTCAGGCCGATATAGGCACCCTCTGCATTTCGCTTTGCCGGCCGGCCAGCGCCAATCTCTGCTCCTATGCGCTGCACGTCGTTGTCAGCGAGCGCGAGGCGTGAAGAGTAGCCGATGCCTGCCATGTCCTTGCCAGGCACGGAGAAGACGCCGACATGGGCCGTTTTTGTGGTGAAGGTAGCGCCGTCAGGCATGCCGGTTGGATTTTGATGATCATCCGGTTGCTTGAAGCGGCTCGAATCGACCACATCCGGGCTCCATTCCCTCGTGTAGGAATAGGTGGTCGTCGTCTCCTCGCCGCCGCCCAGTGTCTTTTTGGTCTGGCTCTCGCTCTTTTCCACCCACTGATACATCTCGACTTCGCGGGAGAGACCCACAGCGCCATCGGCGGTGATGCCGAATTGACTGTCCTGCGGGAGCTGATCGGATTTCACCACCCCGCTGATATGGACCAGCTTGCCTTCATTGGCCGGATCGACAGCCACACCATCGACCGAAATCACCTGTGACGCACCTTCGGAAAGGGCGCGATAGGTCTGGATCGCACGCCCTTCGTTCCATACCAGCAGCCAGATACATCCTATAAGCAGCACAAGGCCGACCAGTGCACCGGTCAGCGCGTTTTTGATGCGCGCAAACCACGAAGTATAGGTCGTGTCCGTACAGCTCATGTACGAAATCACCTGTCGCCGAGAGCCCGCTGGATTGGCGGTCTGCAAAAATATTTCAGTAAATTAAGCGACGACGGCTAATCCCCGGTAAATGCCGAAAATGATTCGTGGCTGGTCATGCCATTGAAAACAATGACCTTTCGGCAAGATGGTCGAGAGGAGCCAGAAACCGAACTTTGCGTCACAGAAAGCAATGCCGGATGGAGGTAATGTCACCCCATTTGCCTCATCAATTCGCATGATAGGCGTAACTGCGCCCGCAAAGGCAACACTATGAAAATACGGGGAAATAACAAGGAGACAGTGGCACGCCCTAGGGGAGTCGAACCCCTCTTTACAGAATGAAAATCTGTCGTCCTAACCGATAGACGAAGGGCGCGTGCTCTGTGGTGGCGCCCTTATAGTCAGCACCTTTCTGCGCCGCAAGCGGCAAAATGAGAATTTTTTACCGGATTATGCAGATTTTTTCCGGGCTTGTGGAAAAGTGGGAACCACACGGCCCCGCAGTCCCGTGCGGAGGCGCTGGAAATGCCCGATCGCCTTACGCCCGCCTGCAGGACACTCCATCTATTCGATCCGCCCATCAGGCCTTCCGAGAATCGATTCCGAATTTCGGGCCGATGCTGGAATGGGAACGTGTAAGACGAAGCATCAGCCGCTCGAGAGCTTCGACTCATCTGGTCGACTTGATAACAGCCAGGTGATTCTCAGAAATTCTGGTACGCCCTAGGGGAGTCGAACCCCTCTTTACAGAATGAGAATCTGTCGTCCTAACCGATAGACGAAGGGCGCAGGCACTCAGCTCAAATAGGAAGGCGCAAGGCTTTCCACAAGCGGTAGATAGGACATCGGATTGGAAGAAGAAATGGCACGCCCTAGGGGAGTCGAACCCCTCTTTACAGAATGAAAATCTGTCGTCCTAACCGATAGACGAAGGGCGCGTGCTGTGGTGGCGCCCTTATAGTCAGGCACTTTCGATCCCGCAAGCGGCAAATTCGAAATTTTTCAAAAAAATGACAGGCCGTATCCGCATGTGGAAAATGTAGATTATTGCAGCCGAATCAAAGAGCTGCGGCGGGAGCCGGAATCGGGTTCCGGCCGCTTCACTCAACGTCAGGCTTTCAGAGGTTGAAGGTCAGATCGCTCTTGCCGAAGCGATCGGCGCGCTCTTGCGGCCGCAACCCCAGTTCCAGTCGCGGGCATTGCCCGTGTCCAGGTGGACCGAATCCGTATGGCAATAGGTGCCGACGCCGCCGCGGTTCGGGAGTGACCGGATATATTGGGCGATATCCCATTTGCTGATGCCGTCGATTTGGATGTCGGCTGCTTCGCAGGCCTTGTGCATCGATTCTTCGGCGCCCCCGACTTCACGATTGTGCTGAGGGTCGCGGTAACCGGATGTGACGACGACTGGCTTGCCGAAATGAGTCTCGACTGTCTTGATGACCCGCATGAGATCAGGCTTGAAACAGCCGACCTGGACGCTGTCGTTCTGCACATGCAGGCCGTTTGGCGCGACGCGCGTCATCCCAGGCAGCGATGCCTTCTGCAAAAGCCCGGAAAGGCTGCTGAGCAGGTTCTGCTTCGGCGCGCTGTAGAGCGCATTCATGGTCGATCCCGGAATGTTTCCGCCGGCAAGCGAGGCGGTCTGCACGGGCGCGATCTTCGTGCTGGTATTCTGCGATGATTGCTGTGGCAGCATCTCGCCCTGTTGCGGCTCGGGCGGCGCGCTGAACACGCTCGATCTTGGGCCGGCGTTCAGTGGCGCATAGGCGTTCCCACCCTGCGGCTGGATGATCGTCGAGGTCGAATTGTTCTGCGGCGGCGGCTGGCGATCGGAGAAGATGCTCATTGCCTGCGCGTTGATTCGCGTCGACTGCATGACCAGACCACCGATATTGGCCGGTTGCTGCTGCTGTTGCATTGACGGATCGACGGGTGCCGCAGCCGTTGCCGCATTCGGATCCTGCACTGCTGCCTGCGGATTGACGCCGGAAACATTGGTCAGCATCGGATCGCGATAGAGCTGTTTCGGCGCGGGGGACGATGCGGCAGGCATTGCCGCTGCAAGCCGTGGTGCCGGCTGTCCCTCCGCAGCCGGTGTGGCGACGGCGGCCGAATCAAGCGCCTTCTTGTCGGAGACGCATCCGGAAAGCGCCAGGATAGAGCCGGCGATCAACAAAGCTCCGATAGCCTGCCGGCTCGGAGGGGCAATCTTGTTGTTTCTGGTCAACCGAGAAATCTCCGGTGAATGCGGAAGGCGCTCGAAAGCGCGCTTCCGTTACGATTGGGCCGGAGAGTGCCTCGTGAAGCTTGCCCGCAGCTTGGCTCGGCTTACCAGGCGCCGGTATTGCCCATGGACAGCCAGGGTTCGGCCGGGGCCAGTTTTTCGCCCTTCTGCAGGATCTCTATCGAGATGCCGTCGGGCGAGCGTACGAAGGCCATGTTGCCGTCGCGCGGGGGGCGGTTAATCGTAATACCATTATCCATCAACTTCTGGCAGATCGCGTAGATGTCATCCACCTCATAGGCGAGGTGACCGAAATTGCGTCCTCCGGTATAATCTTCCGTGTCCCAGTTATAAGTGAGCTCCAGACAGGGGGCTTTCTCGCTGCGGGCGCGGTCGAGATCATCGCGAGCGGCCAGGAAAACGAGCGTGAAGCGGCCCTTCTCGTTCTCATGGCGGCGGATTTCCTCGAGTCCGAAGAGTGTAGTGTAAAAATGGAGGGAAGCGTCGAGGTCTTTGACGCGAACCATGGTGTGGAGATAACGCATTGTGTTTCCTCTCTCTATTTAGGCTAGCCCATCTGGAGTAACAGACACCAGCTTCGGGCAAGTCATCTCGATAAAATGTACAGTTGGGAATAACCGAAAACTAGGACTTGCGCTTATCCGTTACCAAGATGTTAATCTTGATTTCAAGAATCAGTTAACCGTAACAGTGTGACGCGTATTGAGGGGCTGGCGACATGGCTGACAGGATTTCATCGAATGGCTTCACCGACATTGAAGAATTGTCGGCGGAACCGGTTGACCTCGTTGAAATCACCGGCGTGGTGAAATGGTTCGACGTGGCCAAGGGCTTTGGCTTCATCGTACCAGACAATGGCATGCAGGATGTACTGCTGCACGTGACCTGCCTGCGCCGCGATGGCTACCAGACCATCCTTGAGGGCACCCGCATCGTCGCGCTCATCCAGCGTCGCGAACGTGGCTACCAGGCTTTCAAGATCCTTTCCATGGATCAGTCGACTGCGGTCCATCCGTCGCAGCTGCCGCCGGTTCGCACCCACGTGCAGGTCACGGCAACGAGCGGCCTCGAGCGCGCTCTGGTGAAGTGGTTCAACCGCACCAAGGGCTTCGGTTTCCTGACCCGCGGCGAGGGTACGGAAGACATCTTCGTGCATATGGAAACGCTGCGCCGCTTCGGCCTGACCGAACTGCGCCCCGGCCAGGTGGTGCTCGTGCGCTTCGGCGACGGCGAGAAGGGCCTGATGGCCGCCGAGATCCATCCTGACGTTCCGAGCCCGGTTGGCCGGTCTCACTGATGCGCAGCCTGTTTTCTGTTGAGATGATGAGAAGCGCCTTCATGGCGCTTTTTTTCATCGCCGCCCTGCCGGCATTCGCGCAGCAGGACATGCGCTTCGATAAAGAACCGCTGATTATCCAGACGGCCGCCGGCAAGATGCTGCACTTCACCGTGGAGATCGCCGCCACCGGCGAGCAGCGCGCCTACGGCCTGATGTTCCGCAAATCGATGGCCGAAAACGCCGGCATGATCTTCGATTTCGGCGTATCGCGGCGTGTGACCATGTGGATGGAAAATACCGTCCTGCCCCTCGACATGCTGTTTGCAGACGACAGGGGCGTGATCACCCATATCAAGGAAGACGCTACGCCCTATTCCCGCGACATCATCGATTCGATGGGGGAGGTCCGCTATGTGGTCGAGGTGAATGCCGGCGTCGCCCGCAAGCTCAATATCCGCCCCGGAGATCGCCTCGTCAGTGCCACGATAACGAAAAAGGCGAAGTAAGCCTGTGAAATCTGCCGGGTGCGGTGGATTTATGGGGTTGCTAGGGCAGGGGGAAGCGTGTATTCCCGCTGCCATCAACGGCTCGGAGTGTAGCGCAGTCTGGTAGCGCATCTGGTTTGGGACCAGAGGGTCGGGAGTTCGAATCTCTCCACTCCGACCATTATTCTCCCAATATTTTCCGCAATTTGAGGCAGTCTCGCATCTGACCGATGCCTGATGGGGACAGGCCCGATATTGCTCGCGAGTTCGCAGTTGGGAAGATGGTGACGATGTCATCGATGTCGCGAAGCACGCCTATTCAGGCGTGCCGTGATTCAGCCCTGAGCAAGCAGGCCGACATACTGAGCATAGCTGATCACTGCATAAAAAAACGCAGTGATAGTAGCTCCGATCATGATGGCATGAAATTCTGCAGAGGTTCTCATAGCTCGCACCCGTGTCACAACGGTTGGTAGGCACCCTAGTCGCCTCCGCCGGTCATAACAATTAGAAAGCGATCAAAACATGCAACAATCCGAAACATATCGGATCGTGTGACAAGATTGCCCGCTTATCCACACCCGGCTGCGAACAAGGGCTGCGCTCAAGCGCTCTATCCAATAAACGCGCCACGAGACATTCGGTTTCGTTGCTCAGTCAGTGCTGTGGCAAAGGCGCTTTTCCCTTGAAAAAACGGGGATTCGCGGATAGTCAAAATTCACTTCTTCCTGCCATCTTCGGTGTGGAAGCGGCCTGTCCCTTGGCCGAGTTATGAAAGGCGGGAAATGCCCGCATATCGGAGGCGCCGCAGTCATGTCTGCTAAGATCTATCGTCCGGCCAAGACCGCAATGCAGTCCGGAAAGGCCAAGACCCACCTCTGGGTGCTGGAATTCGATCAGGAGCAGCCGCGCAAGATCGACCCGATTATGGGCTACACATCTTCAGGCGACATGCGCCAGCAGGTGAAGCTGACCTTCGAAACGCAGGAACTCGCCGAAGCCTACGCCAAGCGCAACGGCGTCGAATACCGCGTCATCCCGCCGAAGGATCCTGTTCGCCAGGTGGTCGCTTACCCGGATAATTTCCGCTATACCCGCACGCAGCCCTGGACGCACTGATCCGTCCGAGGTTCAGTAACAGAAATGCTGGTGTCGTTCATGGCGGCATCCAGAGGCCCCTTAGCTCAACTGGATAGAGCAGCTGCCTTCTAAGCAGCAGGTCGCAGGTTCGAGTCCTGCAGGGGTCGCCATCTTTTCAATAGCTTAGCAGACCACTTTTCTTGACTGTTCGCTTTGGGGTAACAGCGGCAGCAAGCAATGCTTTTGCAATCTCGACGCCAGAGCCATCGAAGGCTTCAGGGTATGGCAGGAGACAAAAGGCAGACCGTCATCTCGCGCTGAGATGAAGAGGCTCTTCCAGCGCGCCGCGCCGTTGCACCTGAAGCCAGGGGCACCGCCGAATTGTCACCCATCCCGAATCCTCCACCCAGAAATGCAATCAAAAATTGCATTGCTTGCTGCAGATGTCGTGCGCCCTGGGTCACATCACGCGAAAATTTTCAGCCGATCAGAAGGCAGGACCATGACAGGCAGACCTACCGAGGCGGGCTTCGTCGTAGCCGCGATTGGTGGTGGCCGGCATGAAAGCGTTACCGCGGTTGGCTCGTGCGCCGCTGGTCGACGATACGACCATCTCTTTGACGTATGCTGATCTCGTAGCTCACCCCGCGGCGGACTCCGCGATAGGTAAAGTACCTGCCGCGGCAATTAACCTGACGGACGCCGCGAAAGCCTCGCGTCCGAAGCAGCCGCGCACCTTGAGGGCAGGATATACCTCGTCCGTGGTTTAGGCTGGTGCCCGAGCCGACGATAACCTGAGCGCTCGCTCCTCGGGGAACCGCGACCGGTGAGACAAAGGAAGCCAGAGCAAGCGTACATGAGAGAAGCGAAGATCCAACAAGAGACTTGATACTCATAATCAACCTCCGGGTTAGCCGCGAAAAAATCAGGCTATGAGAAGGTCGCCTAAGTTGTGAGTCAATACAAGATGTGAAGGTCATGCGGTCGTGTGGCTGGCTGGGGCGTAATCCTGTTCGAGCCGTTTTGCACCACTATAGGCCACCCCCGTGCTACGGAACGGGCTGACCCGGCGTGAAAAGCACCAGATACGTCACTGCGACAATGATCGCGACGACGAAAATCGTCAGCACGAACTTCATCATGCCCTTGCTGGCTTTTTGCTCTGTGTTGATCATGCACTAGCAACAAGCTTGGTACGAAAAAGGTTCCGGGCGATGGCGCGGATAAGCAGCAATCCGCGCGATAGAAGAAGTGTGTCATTTCTATTGGCAAATCTCAGATTGTGCGCTTCCTTATTGAGCCAGGGGAACGCCAATTGAACGAGAGGGGCCAATATGAGCGAACCGCAAATCTTATCACCGATTGCCGTGCCGGCGTCGAAACTAACGCCAGATCAGATTGGTTACGATGAGCAAGAAGACCGGCTTCTGCGGATCATCTCTGAATCTCTCGATTACTACCGCAAGCAAATCGAAAAAGCAGGAAAGTGGCATCGTAGACTGACCGTTTCCACGATGGTTCTGTCTCTTTTAGCGCCGGTTTTCGTTGCAGGGTCCGCGGCGGCGGATGCGCTAAAAATCCCGGGCGCAGCGCTCGGAGTAGTCGGTGTGCTGATAACGCTCGTAATTGCAATTATAGAGGGCGTGAAGCAGATCTATAAATTTGGGGATCAGTGGTCGTCGGCCTACACCGCGAAGTTGGCTATCAGGCGAGCGCGTGATGAGTACAAGTTCAATCGAATTGGTCTCGTGCCAGGTGATGATGCTTGGAAGCAAAACTACCATTCGCTTCGGGCGGCTTACGAGAGCGCTTCAAACGCGCAGACGCAGGATTTTTTCAGGACTTTGCAGCAACCCGACAAATAGAGGATTGCTTATCACTGGGGCCGGGCAATGTTTGCCGCGTGCATATCCGCGAGATCTGGAACGGATGATCCGCCGTGTCTGCTTCAAGCGCGGTTTCGAAAACCGCCAGTGGCTCGCCGATCGGCTTGAGCTTCACTATTCGAAAATCGCTATCGGACCGCGTCTTGAGCGCGCTAAGGAAGTACGTATGATCGATGACGTCGAAGAGAGCGTCGAGAACGGCGAATTCGATCCGAAGAAGCCGCTCAAGAAGTCCGCGCCATACCTGAAGCTGATCGCCCGGTACAACAAGGCCGGCCGCGCGACCTCAGTCGAATGCGCGGCCGGCCTTGTTTTTAAGCCTTTTCGCCGTCTCAGCTGCCAGGCGTCAACGTCATGGAAGTGCCGGTTGCAGCCACATTGATGCCGAGCTGGCCGGTGACGCTGATGACCTGAAGATGGATCGAGCCGGACGTACCGCCGAAGAGAACGTTGGTGCCGATGCCGCCAACCAGCGTCGCTTCAGCGGTTGCGCCCTGGTAGAGGCCGGCCAACGAGCCGCGATGGTAGCCGGCGGTCGGGGCGAAGACAGCCCAAAGGAGGCGGCCGCGCGTCGTGAAACCAAGGTCGACGCCGAATTTGCGCAATGCGCCGCTATAGTGCTCCGGCGCTTCGGCATTGCTTGTCGGCTGGAAGACGCAATCGATCTGTTTGGAGGAGCCGAGCAGGTAGCCGACGCCGCCGCCGATATCGCAGCTGAGGTAGCCGATCTTTACGCCCCCGCTGACATCCGGTTCGACAGCCGGGCTTGCCCGTACCATGTCCGCGGCGCTGGCGCCCATGGCGAAGGTCTGAAGCAGTGCGGCTGTAGCGATTGTGGTTGCGAGTATCTTTTTCATCTCAATCTCCTATGGATATCGCAGGAAGGATATAGCGTCGGCTTTGTCATAACCAAGGCAGGAAAGTCTTTGCTGTTATTTTGGTTCCAGGAGCTGACTATGCCAAGCTGTCGCGGTCGTCTTTTAGGGAACCCTATTGGCCCGCATCGGTTGTCCAGATGTCCATTTTTCAAGCGATGGAGATTAGGATGAGTAAGACCAATGCAGACGATATCCGCAAGCGAACAGAGCGGCAGGTAGAAAATACCAGTGCCGGAGGACATCTTGGCGGAACTTATTTCGGCCAGCAGCCTGATGGCAAAACGGCTTCTTCCACCAGCACAGAAGCGCGCAAGTCCCGCCCGAATGACGGTAGCAACTGACATAAAGGGACAACTGCGAGCATTGCGGCCGGCTGGAAAGGCCGGTCGCCCCTCATCCGAAAGGTGTATGTGTCTCATTGTGAAACAGGCTATGAGATTAATTTTAGAGGTCCCTAACTATTCCGCCTTTCCAGATGCTTGCCTGAAACATTCACAACCTTACGGCGTTTAATTCGAACGGGTTACGTCACTTACGGCTGGCTCGCTCGATCGAAGGTACGCGCGTTCCTCGGTTTATCGCCGGAACTATCCGGCTCAAAGAACGGAGGAAGTCATGAAGTGCATTTCTCAAAGACGGTCGCTTGCGCTTTTCGCCTCGGCCTGCATTGCCCTGTCACTGCCTGCCGCTGCTGCGCGAGCGCTCGATCTCGGTGTTTCCGCAAATGTTGGAGGAATCAGTGCTGATGTCGGCGCGTCAACGAGTTCGCGTGGGCTGGATGCCAACGCGAGCGCCTCCGCCGGCGGCGCCAACGGCGTCAATGCGGATGCCAACGCCTCCCTCGGCGGTAGCAGCGTTGCCAACGCTGACGTAGACGCGACAGTCGGTGGCAGCCGCGGGGTTGCCGCCCACGTGGATGCGGACGTCGGTGGTCGAGATGGCATCGACGCCAATGTCAATCTCGGTGCCGGCGGAAGCAATGGACTGAACGCTGACGTCAAAGCCCGCGCGCTCGGGCGCTCGGGGACGGGTGCAAACGTCAATGCCCGACTCGGCGGTGGAGGTGAAACAGGATCTACGCTTTTCGGCCCGAACGGGTTGAATCTCGGTCTTGGACTCGGCGGTGCTGGTGCAGCCTCAGGCGCCGGTAATGGCAGTGGCACAGGCGCAGGGAGCGGCAGCACCCAGTCGGCTATCGTTCAGCGCTTTCGTGAAATGCCGGTCAATGACCAGCGTAAGCTGCTGATCCGTTGCCGGGATATATCTGTCTCCAGCGGCTATGATTCCGGCCTTGCAGGGCTTTGCGGCCTGCTGCGCTCCACGGCCTCCCGCTAGAATGCACGAAAAACCCGCCGGCACGTCAACCGGCGGGTTTCGTGTAATTTCAGATCGGTCCTGTTAATGCAGGATCTGGCTGAGGAACAGTTTGGTCCGCTCGTGCTGCGGATTGTCGAAGAATTCGGCCGGTGAATTCTGCTCGACGATCTGGCCCTGGTCCATGAAGATCACGCGGTTCGCAACCTGACGCGCAAAACCCATTTCGTGGGTGACGCAGAGCATGGTCATGCCTTCTTCGGCAAGGCCCACCATCGTATCCAGCACTTCCTTGATCATTTCCGGATCGAGGGCCGAGGTCGGCTCGTCGAACAGCATGATCTTCGGGTTCATGCAGAGCGAGCGGGCAATCGCCACGCGCTGCTGCTGGCCGCCCGAAAGCTGACCCGGATATTTGTTGGCCTGCTCGGGGATCTTGACGCGCCTCAGGAAGTGCATGGCGATTTCTTCGGCCTGCTTCTTCGGCATCTTGCGCACCCAGATCGGCGCCAGTGTGCAATTTTCCAGGATCGTCAGATGCGGGAAGAGGTTGAAGTGCTGGAACACCATGCCCACTTCGCGGCGCACTTCGTCGATCTTCTTGAGGTCGTTGGTCAGCTCGGTCCCATCGACGATGATCTGACCCTTTTGGTGTTCTTCCAGACGGTTGATACAGCGGATCATCGTCGACTTGCCGGAACCGGAAGGGCCGGCGATGACGATGCGCTCGCCGCGCATGACCTTGAGGTTGATATCGCGAAGAACGTGGAAGTCACCGTACCACTTGTTCATATTGATGATCTCGACGGCAACGTCGGTCGCCGACACGGTCATCTTTTTTGATTGGGCTTCTGCCATTGCTTGTTCCTCTTTTTATCGTTTGTGGCCGGTGTCGAGATGACGTTCCATGAATGCTGAATAGCGTGACATGCCGAAGCAGAAAAGCCAGAAGGTGAAGCCGGCGAAAATCAGCCCGGACAGCGGCGTTACGGCTGTTGCCCAGTTTGCGTCGGTGAAGAAAAAACGAACGATGCCCAACAGGTCGTACATGCTGATGATCGACACCAGCGATGTATCCTTGAACATGCCGATACAGGTGTTGACGATACCAGGGATTACCAGCTTGATCGCTTGCGGCAGGATGATCAGCCTCATCTTCTGCCAATAGCCGAGACCGAGCGAGTCGGCGCCCTCGAATTGACCCTTCGGAATGGCTTGCAGGCCGCCACGAATGACTTCGGCCATATAGGCGGAGGCGAAAAGCGATACGCCGACAATCGCGCGCACAAGCTTGTCCACCGTCCAGCCCGCAGGCAGGAAGAGTGGTAGCATGACACTCGCCATGAAGAGCACCGTGATCAACGGCACACCACGCACGACCTCAATGAAAATCGTGCTGACCATGCGAATAACCGGCATGTTCGAGCGCCTGCCGAGGGCCAGGAGAATGCCGAGCGGGAAAGAGACCGCGATGCCGACGAAGGAGAGCACCAGCGTCACCATCAACCCACCCCAGCGCGGTGTCTCGACGATTTCGAGGCCAAATCCACCGTAAAGCAGAACGAAGGAGACTATCGGCAGCACGATGAAGAGCAGGACAGCATTGAGGCCCTTGCGTGGTATCGACGGGATAAGCATGGGCACTAGCAAGAGTATGAAGAGAATGCCAACCAGCGTGGGCCGCCAGCGCTGGTCGAGCGTGTAGCCCCCGTAGATGATCTGGTCGAACTTCGCGCCGATGAAGGCCCAGCATGCACCGCTCCAACCATCTGGCTGGATACCGCCCTGAACGGTCGTCGCACAGAAGGTGCGGTCTGACCCGGTCCAGACCGCCTGCACGAACAGCCAGCTGAAGGCATGTGGCAGAGCCCAGGCGAGGAAGGTTACTGCCAGTAACGTGAGGACAATGTCCTTGGGCGTCGCAATCAGGTTGCGGCGGACCCAGGCGACGGCACCCTTTTCCCCAGGCGGCGGTGGCTCTTGAGCCAGCATGGTGGTTCTGATGAAACTGTTGCTCATCTCATCTCTCCACAAGTGCCATCTTGGCGTTAAACCAGTTCATGAGCAGCGACGTTACGATGCTGATGGCAAGGTAGACGACCATCCAGATCAGGATCACCTCGACCGATTGACCGGTCTGGTTGAGGGTCGTGCTGCCGACGGCGACGAGATCGGCAAAACCGATGGCAATCGCCAGCGACGAGTTCTTGGTGAGGTTCAGATACTGACTGCTCAGCGGCGGAATGATGATGCGGAAAGCCTGCGGAATGACCACCAGCCGCGTGATTGCGGAGGGATGCAGGCCGAGTGCCGCTGCCGCTTCCGTCTGCCCTTTCGGCACGCCACGAATGCCCGCGCGCACGATCTCGGCGATGAAGGCAGCCGTATAGAAGGAAAGCGCCAGGAAAAGCGACATGAATTCCGGGCCGACCACGGAACCGCCAGTCAAATTGAATTTGCCGGCGACCGGGAAATCGAAGGAAAGCGGTGCACCTGCGATAAGGAAGGCAAGGAGCGGCAGGCCGACGATGAGGCCGACCGAGACCCAGATCGTGTGGAACGGCTGGCCTGTCGTCGCCTGCCGGCGATGCGCCCACCGGGCGGTGACGATGGTGGCGATGATCGCGACCAGGAATGCAATGCCGACCAGCCAGAAACCGTCGCCGAAGATCGGCTTGGGGAAGGCGAGGCCGCGGTTGTTCAGATATGATCCGAGCGGCAGATGCAGCGAGTCACGGGCATTGGGCAGAATCGCCAGAACGCCCGAATACCAGAAGAAGATCACCAGCAACGGCGGAATGTTGCGGAACACTTCCACATAGACCGTGCAGAGCTTTGCAATCAGCCAGTTCCGCGACAGGCGGCCGATACCGATGATGAAACCGATGATCGTTGCAGTGATGATGCCGGTAACGGCGATCAGGATAGTATTCAGAAAGCCGACAAGCAGCGCACGGCCATAGGTCGAGTCACTGGAATATGGGATCAGCGACTGGCCGACTTCGAAGCCGGCGCGGCCGTTCAGAAATCCGAAACCCGATGCGATGTTGGCGCGCGCCAGATTGACTGCCGTATTGTGAGCAATCGACCAGATCAATGCGACCAGCAAGATAATGGTAAGAGCTTGGAAGAAGATGCCCCGAATTGTCGGGTCATAGAGGGCAGACTGGAAGCTCCAGCCGCTCCTAGTCAAAGACGATGAATCCGCAACCTGATGCGTCATGCCTGGCCAATTCCCCACGTTATGCGCCCCTTTTCGGAGCTTTTTTATAGGAGGATAAGGAAAGGCGGTTTCCCGCCTTTCCGGCTATTCATGCCTGAGGCCGATTAGCGAACCGGCGGAGCGTACTGAATGCCGCCCTTGTTCCAGAGAGCGTTAAGGCCGCGTGCGATCTTCAGCGGGCTGCCCTGGCCGATGTTCTTTTCGAAAACTTCGCCATAGTTGCCGACGTTCTTGACGACGTTGTAGGCCCAGTCATTGGTCAGGCCGAGGTCGGTACCGATCTTTGTATCGGCTTCCACGCCGAGGAAGCGCTTGATATCCGGGTTCGGCGAGTTCTTCATCTCGTCGACATTGGCCTGCGTGATGCCGAATTCTTCGGCATTGACCATCGCGTAGCCGACCCAGCTGATGATATCGAACCACTGATCGTCACCCTGGCGAGCGGCCGGAGCAAGCGGCTCCTTGGAGATGATTTCCGGCAGGATCATGTGCTCGTCAGGGTTCTTCAGCGTCAGACGCAGTGAGTAGAGACCCGACTGGTCAGTCGTGTAGACGTCGCAACGGCCGGAGTCATAGGCAGCGTTGACTTCGTCAAGCTTCTCGAAGACCACCGGATTGTACTGCAGGTTGTTGGCCTTGAAATAGTCGGCGAGGTTGAGCTCGGTCGTGGTGCCCGACTGAACGCAAACCGATGCACCGGAAAGTTCGAGCGCCGACTTCACGTTCAGGCTCTTGCGAACCATGAAGCCCTGGCCGTCATAATAGTTGACGAAGCGGAAGTTCAGGCCGAGCGCGGTATCGCGGTTGATCGTCCAGGTCGTGTTGCGGGCGAGCACGTCGACTTCGCCGGACTGCAGGGCAGGGAAGCGGTTGGCGGCGCTGAGGGGGGTGAACTTCACCTTGTTGGGATCACCGAAGACCGCAGCGGAAACCGCGCGGCAGAAGTCGACGTCGAAGCCCGACCAGTTGCCGGACGCGTCAGGAGCAGCAAAGCCGGCAAGACCAGTGTTGACGCCGCACTGAACAAAGCCTTTTGCCTTTACGTCTCCGAGAGTTGTGGCCGAAGCGGCCGAAGCGCCAAGAGCGAAAACTGCTGCGCCGACAGCTGCGGACAGGAGCTTGTACTTCATTTTTCCCAACCTTTTTTCCGTTGTCTTATATTTTATCATATTGGGGAGCGGCCGAATTGAAATTGCCCGTGTGCCTCCCCGTTTCCCGCAACCCTCCCGGCGCGAGTGGGTCTATCACAGTCGCAAATGTCACTATGGTCAAGTGTCGCGGCCAATAATTGCGGCAAATTTCAGCATTTTGACAGATTACGCTGTACGCATGGGCATTTGGCTAGAAATTGGGCGCCAAGGTGAGGAAAAATGGCGCTAAAATCGCGAAGTCAGACGTCGGCGGCTTCGCCAGGCGAGACGATCACGTCAAGTTGTAGGGGTTGACCCTGATGGCGACGGGGTTCAAAAGTTCGGGCTTCGCATACCCTCGCCAGAAGGCCATTTCCCAAATGAAAGATCTAGACAGTCTCCTGCCGGGCGCCGGCATCAATACCCGTCTTTCCCATATCGGCTATGATCCCAGCGACTATCACGGCTTCGTCAACCCGCCTGTGGTGCGTGCATCCACCGTGCTCTTTCCCGATGCCAAGTCCATGGAGACGCGCAACAAAAAATACACTTACGGCACCCGCGGCACGCCGACGACCGACGCCCTTGCCGAGGCAATCAATGCGCTCGAAGGCTCGGCCGGGACTGTGCTTGTGCCTTCCGGCCTCGCTGCCGTCACGGTCGCTATCCTCGCCTATGTAGCGGCAGGCGATCACGTCCTTATTGTCGACTCCGTCTACGGTCCCACTCGCCATTTCTGCGATACTGTCTTGAAGCGCATGGGTGTCGCAGTCGACTACTTCGACCCGGCGATCGAGGCCGGCATCGAAGCGCTCTTCAAGCCGAACACCACGGTCGTGCTGACCGAAGCCCCCGGTTCCAATACCTTCGAGATGCAGGATATCCCGGCCATTGCGGCTGTGGCGCACAAGCACCGCGCCGTGGTCCTGATGGATAACACCTGGGCCACGCCTCTGTACTTCCGGCCGCTGGACTTCGGCGTCGATGTGTCCATCCATGCCTCTACCAAATATCCGTCGGGCCATTCCGACATCCTGATGGGAACGATTTCAGCCAATGCCGAGCACTGGCCGAGGCTGATCGAGACGCATGGCACGCTCGGCCTTTGCGGCGCGCCCGACGATTCCTATCAGATCCTGCGCGGCCTGCGCACGATGGGCATCCGGCTGGAGCGCCACTACGAAAGCGCACTTTCGATCGCCACGTGGCTCGAAAACCGCGAGGAGGTTGCCCGCGTCCTGCACCCGGCTCTGCCGAGCTTCCCGTCGCACCATATCTGGAAACGTGACTTCAAGGGTGCCAGTGGCATCTTCTCCTTCGTGCTTGATGTCAATGATCCGCAGAAGGCAAAGCCGAAGGCGCATGCCTTCCTCGATGCACTCTCCTATTTTGGGCTCGGCTATTCCTGGGGCGGCTATGAAAGTCTCGCCGTGCTGGTCAATCTCTCCGACCGCAAGATCGCCAAGGCACCGGTCGAAGGCCCCGTCATTCGCCTGCAGATCGGTCTCGAGGATATCGTCGATCTCAAGGCCGACATCGAGCGCGGTTTTGCGGCGGCAAACGCCGTCTGATCAACCGCTGTCGGATCAGCCGACAGGGCGGTAGCCGTAAATCCAGTCGAGATCCGCCGCGAGGCTTTGCGGCGGTTTCAGCGACAGGACGATATCCCGGCCGAGCCGGATCGGTCCGCTTGCATGATAGGCAAAACGGTTGAAGGCGCCGCGCTGACGCAGCTTGGCGATGCGGGGCGTTCGATGCCGTTCGAAGAGCGGGATGGCTTCGGAAACCGGGCGGGTGGCGAGGAAGGCTGCGAGCTCGAATGCATCCTCTATCGCCATTGCTGCGCCTTGGGCCGCAAAGGGCATCATGGCATGCGCGGCATCGCCGATCAGCACGGTCTTGTTCCCGTCCTGCCATTTGCCCGGGGTTGCTTCGAACAGTGGCCAGAAAGTGATGTCGCTGTGCCGTCCGAGCAAGCCGGTAACAGACGGATGCCAGCGGCGGAAGCGTGACCGGAGAAGCTCCATCTGAGCCTGTGTCGGTTCGCCTTGCCAAGCCTGCGGTAAAATATAGCCGGCGGTGATCGCCACCATGTTGAAGCCGCCGATTTCCTTCAGCGGATAGCAGACCATATGCGCCGACGAGCCGAGCAAGGCCGAGACACTGGTAGGATCGAGAAACCCCGGTGCCTCTCCTTCTGCGATGGTAAAGCGGAAGGCGACATTTCCCGAGAATTGCGGGGCAGGGGCGCCTGGTATTGCCTGCCTCAACCGCGACCAGACGCCATCAGCGCCGATGACGACATCTGCCGGACGCTGGCCCTGCGGCAGATCCGACTCGAAGCGCATTCCCAAATGGAGCGTACAGAGCGGATTGATGCCAACAGCATCCAGAAGCGCCTTCTGAAGCGTCTTGCGGTGCAGGACGCCGTATGGTGCTCCCCAGCGATTCCTGGCGAAGCTCCCGGCAGGAACCGCAGCGAGTTCGCGCAGCGAACTACCCGAAATCAACCGGATGGATTGCGGCTCGAGCCAGACGTCGGTCAGTTCGTCGAGAACACCGAGCTCGGCAAGCACGCGCGATGCATTGGGAGAGATTTGCAGGCCGGCACCCACCTCTGCAAGTTGGGTCGCCTGTTCGAAAATATCCGAGCTGATGCCGCGTCGCGCAAGCGCCAGAGCGGCTGTTAACCCCGCAATTCCGGCGCCGATGATGGCGGCGTGTTCGACCGGCATGGGATATCCGATCTATAGAAGAGGGAAATTACGCCGCCTTGACGTGGAAGACGCAGCCGGGCGGGTTGGTCTGGTTGGACTTCAGCGAGGCGTTGTAACGATAGAGGGTCGAGCAGTAGGAGCAGACCTTCGCATTGTCGTCGCCCATATCGATGAAGATGTGCGGGTGATCGAAGGGAACGGATGCGCCGGTGCACATGAATTCCTTGACGCCGACTTCGATAACGCGGTGACCGCCGTCGTTCTGGAAGTGGGGAATGCTGTGGCCGGCCATGTCTGTCTCCGAATGCTTTGAATTCTGCGCGGACCTTATAGGCCTTCGAAACAAAAGTGTAGTGCCAAAGCATGGCTCCCCTGCGAGTTTTTGGCTTCACGCTTGGGGGGCGCTCGACTATGGTCGCGCCAAATAAGGACGGCCCGATGAACCTGAATACGCCTGCATTTTCAAGCTTCACGCATGATGGATTGAAACTCGCTTTCTTCGACGAGGGCGATCCTTCCGGCCCGCCGGTGCTGCTGATTCATGGCTTTGCCTCGTCAGCCAACGTCAATTGGGTTCATCCGGGCTGGCTGAAGACGCTGGGTGATGCTGGCTACCGTGTCATCGCCATCGACAACCGAGGTCATGGCGACAGCGACAAGCCGCGCGATGCCGAAGCTTACAGGCCGTGGTTCATGGCGGGCGATGCGATCGCTCTGCTTGATCATCTCGGTATCCCCGAGGCCAATCTGATGGGCTACTCCATGGGCGCCCGCATCTCCGTCTTTGCCGCACTTGCCCATCCGAACCGCGTCCGCTCGCTGGTGCTTGGCGGCCTCGGTATCGGCATGACGGACGGAGTGGGCGACTGGGATCCGATCGCCGATGCTCTGCTTGCTCCTTCTCTGGCCGATGTCACCCATCCACGTGGCCAGATGTTCCGTGCTTTTGCCGACCAGACGAAGAGTGACCGCGAGGCACTTGCCGCCTGCATCAAGGGTTCTCGCGATCTCGTCGCCCGCGCTGACATGGGCAAGATCGACGTGCCTACCCTGATCGGGGTCGGAACCAAAGACGATATTGCTGGTTCCCCCCAGGAGCTCGCGGCGCTGATGCCTGACGCCGAAGCGCTGGATATCCCCGGTCGCGACCACATGCTCGCCGTGGGTGACCGGGTGTTCAAAAAAGCCGTGCTGGAATTCTACGCAAAGGTTGCCGCTGGCTGATGTCGCCAGCGGGTGACATAATCGTGATCTCCAGGAAAAAGCGTTGAATCGGTGTGCCCTCGGCACCCATTTATGTTATCGGCGTTTTCCTCTATATAATCGCATCCCAACGGGAAATGAGGAGGCCGGAAATGGTCGCTAAGACGGATATCCGCACGCTGGACGCAGCCCATCCGCTGAAAGTGATGGATCCTATCTGGGACAGTCTGCGAGAAGAAGCGCGCCTTGCGGCGGAAAGCGATCCGGTGCTGGCGGCTTTCCTCTATTCGACGGCCATCAACCATCGCTCGCTTGAAGAATGTGTCATCCATCGCATCTGCGAGCGCCTCGACCATCCCGACATGCAGGCAAACCTGCTGCGCCAGACTTTTGAGGAAATGCTCGACGACTGGCCGGAATGGAGCTCGATCCTGCGCGTGGATATTCAGGCAGTCTATGATCGCGACCCCGCCTGCCTGCGTTTCATGGAAGCCGTCCTCTACTTCAAGGGCTTCCACGCCCTGCAGACGCACCGGCTGGCGCATTGGCTGCTGAACCGCGGCCGTCGCGATTTCGCGCTTTATCTGCAGAGCCGCTCCTCCAGCGTCTTCCAGACGGACATCAATCCGGCCGCCCGCATCGGCAAGGGTATCTTCCTCGACCATGCGACCGGCCTCGTGGTCGGCGAAACGGCTGTCATCGGCGACAACGTCTCCATTCTGCACGGCGTCACACTCGGCGGCACCGGCAAGGAGGGCGCCGACCGTCACCCGAAGATCGGAACGGGCGTGATGATCGGCGCGGGTGCCAAGATTCTCGGCAATATCGAGATTGGCTTCTGTTCGCGTGTTGCCGCCGGGTCGGTCGTGCTGAAGCCGGTACCACCCAAGACGACAGTGGCCGGTGTGCCCGCCAAGGTCGTCGGCGAGGCCGGCTGCTCGGAGCCCGCACGCGTCATGGATCAGGTTATCGGCGCAGATATCTGAACCTTCATTGGAAAAATGCGGAAAAGCGCCTAGATCCTGGCAGGGACAGTCATTGCTAACAGGATCTCGCGACCTTTACAGCGCTGCTTTACCTGTGCAAGAAGCGGCCAACCGAGATCGCTTACGGAGATGAGAGAGTGAAGCCAGAAGAAATCAAGAAGCTCGACGCCTATTTCAAACGCACGCTGAACCCGCAGATCGTGGTGAAGGCGCGCCCGCGCAAGAACGACTCCGCGGAAGTCTATATTGGCGAAGAATTTCTGGGCGTCATCTACATCGACGACGAGGACGGCGACCGTTCCTACAATTTCTCGATGGCAATTCTCGACGTAGATCTCTGATCGAACGTCACGGTGATCAAAAGCCGCGCATCGCCGGGCGATGCGCGGCTTTTTTGTTGGACGGCCGCCGCCAAATGGGCGTATTCGCCAAAATTTCTGCTAACCCTGCGGTTGCATGCGGCTGATATATTTTAGCAAAATCAATAAAAGACGGACGTGCCCAAAAATTCGGTCTTTGGTGTGAATACTGACTGCAACCACTGGATGTTTTGCAATGCACAAGACTACTTGACTCTTTGTGCGTTGCAGCTACCCTCTGCCTGCAACAGCCAATTGGAGGATGGTCATGTTCAATTTCGACGATGCGAACCGGAAGAGCAAGGAAACCGTGGACTCGGTGCTCAAGAGCTATTCCGATACTGCCAAGGGTTTTCAGGCGATCGCCTCTGAGGCGGCCGAATATTCCAAGAAGTCCTTTCAGGATGCCGTCACCCATTTCGAGACGCTGTCGGGCGTAAAGAGCTTCGAGGCGGCCTTCGAATTGCAGACCAGTTATGCGAAGTCTTCCTATGAGGCTTTCATCACTGAGGCGACCAGGCTCGGCGAAATGTACGCCGACCTCGCCAAAAATGCTTATAAGCCCTACGAGACGCCGATGGCTGCCGCTGCCGCCAAGGTCTCGAAAGCCTCTCCGGTAACCCCTGCCGCCGCATAAATCTGGTGGCGCATCGCGCCCCACCTATTGAAAATCAAAGACCGGCACCGCATTTGCGGCCGGTCTTTTTTGTTTCCCGAAGCATGCTCCGGTTTTTACGCAGACTTTTTTGGCCTTTGCGTCAAGTCCTGCGGAATTGTGATTGCAGTCGGAAACAAGGGGCTTAAAATCGCTCTATTATGAACTACCTTAGTGTTTCAGATATTCGGCGGGAAAGCACCCCTCCCATGCTGCTCGCCGGATTGATTGAGGAATGAATGAAAATGATCGCCAAACCGATCCGGATGCAGAACGACAGCGAAAGGAACGGGGACAACGGAAATCGAACCTCGGTCATCACGCGCACCAAGCCGAAGACCAAAAAGCCTAACGTTTATCGCGTACTGCTTTTGAATGACGACTACACCCCAATGGAATTCGTCATCCATATCCTGGAGCGTTTTTTTCAAAAGGATCGGGAAAGTGCCACCCGCATCATGTTGCATGTCCATAACCATGGCGTCGGCGAATGCGGAATATTCACATACGAGGTAGCGGAGACCAAGGTGAGCCAGGTGATGGACTTTGCCCGGCAGCATCAGCATCCGCTGCAATGCGTCATGGAAAAGAAGTGAGGAACTGAACGTGCCAACATTTTCGCCTAGTCTTGAGAAGGCGCTCCATCAGGCACTGACCTTTGCCAACGAGCGGCATCATGAATATGCGACGCTCGAGCATCTGCTGCTCGCCCTGATCGACGATGCCGATGCGGCTGCGGTCATGGGTGCCTGCAATGTCGACCTCGACGCGCTCCGTAAAACGCTCCTGGAATATGTCGATAACGAACTCTCCAACCTGGTCACCGGTTATGACGAGGACTCCAAGCCGACCTCCGGCTTCCAGCGCGTCATTCAGCGTGCGGTGATCCATGTCCAGTCTTCGGGTCGCGAGGAAGTAACCGGCGCCAACGTGCTGGTTGCGATCTTCGCCGAGCGCGAAAGCCATGCTGCCTATTTCCTGCAGGAGCAGGAAATGACCCGCTACGACGCCGTCAACTACATCTCCCATGGCATCGGCAAGCGCCCAGGCGCATCCGAGAACCGGCCGCCGCGCGGCGCTGAGGATGAGTCTGAATCCAAGCCGACCGCACGCGGCGGCAATGAGGAAGAAGGCGGGCCGAAGAAGCAGCAGGACGCCCTGAAGGCTTACTGCGTGAACCTCAACGAGAAGGCCAAGGGCGGCAAGATCGACCCGCTGATCGGCCGTCACGCCGAGGTGAACCGGACCATCCAGATCCTGTGCCGCCGCTCCAAGAACAACCCGCTCTATGTCGGGGATCCCGGCGTCGGCAAGACTGCCATTGCTGAAGGCCTCGCCAAGCGCATCGTCGAAGGCAAAGTGCCGGAAGCACTGGCTGACGCCACCATCTTCTCGCTCGACATGGGCACGCTGCTTGCCGGTACACGGTATCGCGGCGACTTCGAAGAGCGCCTGAAGCAGGTCGTCAAGGAACTGGAAGAATATCCGGGCGCTGTGCTCTTCATCGACGAAATCCACACCGTCATCGGTGCGGGTGCAACGTCGGGCGGTGCCATGGATGCCTCGAACCTCTTGAAGCCCGCTCTGTCTTCAGGAGCGATCCGCTGCATAGGTTCGACCACCTACAAGGAATATCGCCAGTTCTTCGAGAAGGATCGGGCTCTGGTCCGTCGCTTCCAGAAGATCGACGTCAATGAGCCGTCGATCGATGATGCGATCGAGATCATGAAGGGTCTGAAGCCCTATTTCGAAGAATACCACCACCTGCGCTACTCGAACGAGGCGATCAAGACGGCTGTCGAACTGTCGGCCCGTTACATCTCGGACCGCAAGCTGCCGGATAAGGCGATCGACGTCATCGATGAGACCGGTGCAGCCCAGATGCTGCTGCCGCCGTCAAAGCGCCGCAAGCTGATCACCGAAAAGGAGATCGAAGCGACGATTGCGACGATGGCCCGCATTCCGGCGAAGACCGTCTCGAAGGACGACGAAGCCGTTCTTGCCAATCTCGAGCAGGAATTGCGCTCGGTGGTCTATGGTCAGGATACGGCGATCGAAGCCCTGTCCACCTCGATCAAACTGGCGCGTGCCGGCCTGCGCGAGCCGAACAAGCCGATCGGTGCTTACGTCTTCTCCGGCCCTACAGGTGTCGGCAAGACGGAAGTCGCCAAGCAGCTTGCCGCCTCGCTCGGCGTCGAGATGCTGCGCTTCGACATGTCGGAATATATGGAGCGGCATACGGTTTCCCGTCTGCTCGGTGCACCTCCCGGCTATGTCGGTTTTGATCAGGGCGGCCTTCTGACCGATGGCGTCGACCAGCATCCGCATTGCGTGGTCCTGCTCGACGAAATCGAAAAGGCCCATCCGGATATCTACAATATCCTCTTGCAGGTCATGGACCACGGCACGCTGACCGACCATAACGGCAAGAAGATCGACTTCCGCAACGTCGTTCTGATCATGACGACCAACGCGGGCGCTTCGGAAATGGCCAAGGCCGCGATCGGCTTCGGTTCGTCCAAGCGTAGCGGTGAAGACGAAGAGGCGCTGACCCGCCTGTTCACGCCGGAATTCCGCAACCGTCTCGACGCGATCATCCCGTTCGCGCCGCTGCCGACGGCCGTCATTCACAAGGTCGTGCAGAAGTTCATCATGCAGCTGGAAGCTCAGCTCTCCGAACGCAACGTCACCTTCGACCTGCACGAGGATGCGATCGCCTGGCTGTCGGAAAAGGGCTACGACGAGAAGATGGGCGCCCGCCCGCTTGCCCGCGTCATCCAGGATGCCATCAAGAAGCCGCTGGCGAACGAAATCCTCTTCGGCAAGCTGAAGAAGGGCGGCGTCGTCAACGTCACCGTCGGCACGAAGGAAGACGGCAAGCCCGGCCTCATTCTGGAAGCCATTCCGGAAACGGCCCCCATCAAGCCGAAGCCGGAAGCCGAACTGGTTCATCCGGAAGCGACCGACGAGGATGATGGCGAGCTGAAGACCAAGCCAGTCAAGAAGACGAAGGCGAAGACCGTGCCGCAGCCTGAGCCTGAAGTCCGCGACGCTCCCAAGAAGGGCTCGACGGTTCCGAAGGTTCCGCGCAAGAAGTAAGCTTCGGGACTGATAACAAACAAAGGCCGCTGAGAAGCGGCCTTTGTTGTTTTTAGCGGAATCTTCAGAGCTTCGCGTAGTCGATCTCGAGGAAATCCGCGACCTCAGGCACCCAGCGATCGCGCACGAAGGCCACATGCAGCGGGTGGACGTTATAGGCGTCGTAGCCAGCCTGATCGTCGAACTCCATCGAAAAGCCGAAGGTGAAATCGTTCTTCGGGCTTGTCTGGCGCAGTTGCTCGAAATTTCTGACACTCGGGATCTGCCTGAGCGTCAGCGCCTCTCCCAGGAAAGCCTTCTCTTCAGCGGATCCGGCAGGGTGTTTGAGGCGGAACGCAACAGTGTGGCGGATCATGATTTTCTCCTAAATCAATGAAGCAATTTGGCGTTTCGAAAAATGGGCTGGCGTTTCCGTTACGCGAGTTCCGCCTTGATCTTCTCTGCATTGGCGGCAAGCACGGCGCCGTCCTCCATCTTGCCGGAATGCGGCTTGAGTGCCACGCCCTCGTGCCTAGGGATGACGTGAAAATGCAGGTGGAAAACGGTCTGACCTGCCGCCGGCTCGTTGAACTGGGCGATGAACACACCATCAGCGTCGAAGGCTTCCTTGACCGCATTGGCGACTTTCTGGACGACGGTGATCGTATGGGAAAGGGAAGCGGGGTCGGCATCGAAGATATTGCGGGAAGGTGCCTTCGGCAGGACCAGAACATGGCCCGGCGCTTGCGGCATCACATCCATGAAGACAACGGTCTTGTCGTCCTCGTAGACGCGATGTGACGGGATTTCACCGCGCAGGATCTTGGCGAAGATATTGTTGTCGTCATAGGCGGCGCTGGTCATGGCGAAATCTCCTCGTGTTTCCCATCGCGTAGCGCGGCGGAGCCAAGCGCGTCAATCCTCCTGCAGCCGTTCGCCCTTGCGGAAGGGCGTATGCTCGGCAAGCATCTCATTCATGTATTCGACATCCTCTCGCTCGCGCTCGAGATAGTCGGAAACCGCACGCCGCAATCCCGCGTGGGCGATATAATGGGCGGAATGCGTTGTCACCGGCAGGTAGCCGCGGGCAAGCTTATGTTCGCCCTGCGCGCCTGCCTCCACTTTCTTGAGGCCCTTTTCCAGTGCGAAATCGATGGCCTGATGGTAGCAGACCTCGAAATGCAGGAAGGGATGGTCCTCGATGCAGCCCCAGTGCCGCCCGTAGAGCGTATCGCCGCCGATGAAGTTTATGGCGCCTGCAACATAGCGGCCATCGCGTTTTGCGATGACGAGCAGGATGTCGTCAGCCATCCGCTCGCCGATCAGCGAATAGAATTTGCGCGTCAGATAGGGCCGCCCCCATTTGCGGCCGCCAGTATCCATGTAGAAGGCAAAGAACTGGTCCCAGATCTTTTCGGTCAGATCCCGTCCCGTCAGCCAGTCGATGGAAATGCCGTTCTCCACCGCCGTTCGACGCTCCCTGCGGAGTGCCTTGCGCTTGCGGGAGGCGAGCGTTTCCAGGAATTCATCGTGGTTGGCATAACCTTCATTGATGAAATGGAACTGCTTGTCAGTGCGATGGAGATAGCCGTCGGTGTCGAAGACCGACATCTCGTCCTCGGGCACGAAAGTAATATGCGCCGAGGAAATATCGAGGCGGCGCACCACCTCCTTGAGGCTTTCCGCCATGGCATTCTGTATTGGCAGTCTTGCAAATCCGTCGGCCACCAGCAGACGCGGACCGGTCGCGGGCGTGAAGGGGATCGAGCATTGCAGCTTCGGATAATAGCTGCCGCCGGCCCGTTCAAAAGCGTCGGCCCAGCCATGGTCGAAGACATATTCGCCCTGGCTGTGGTTCTTGAGATAGCCGGTCAGGGCGCCGACGAGCTCACCCTTGTCCGTCTCCAGAAGCATGTGGTGGCCGAGCCAGCCGGTCTGCGCGGTGGCCGAGCCGGATTCTTCCAGTGACGAGAGAAAGGCATGCGAGACGAAGGGATTATAGGCGACGGTGTCGCACGTCCTCGATGCTCCCGAAAGCCTGGACCAGCGCTCGGGGGAAATCGCGGTGAATGATCGCTCGATGCGAATGGAAAGTTCGTCTGACGATTCGTCGGTCATGAAGCAAATGCGAAGCCGTTGGGAGGAGGGAGCGGGCTCCCTCCCAGTCTGCGCATGATCTTGTCGAAAAAGCGAGCGTCAAACCGCCGCGCGCGGATCGAAGCCCTCGAAAGTCATTTGGTCGGCATTGTCGAAAGTGCGCTTGCGGGCATCTTCGTCACGGACTGTCCAGGTTATGACAGGAATGCCTTTGTCGCGCTGGCGCGAGATGAAAGAGTTCGGCAGGTCAGCATAATAATAGGAGATGAAATCGAGGCCGAGCTCCATTGCCTTCTCATGCGTCGCATATTCTTCCGCCGTGTTGCCGTTGGCCGTCAGCCCGACCGGGTAGGGGGCGCCGAGGTCCTTCAGGTCCTTCAGCAGCCAATGGTCGAAACTCATCAGAGCGACCTTGCCTTCATAGCCCTCGAGGACTTCGAGAACGCTTTCGGCAAAGCCTTCGTCATCGGCCTCGCGGCCCTTGAGTTCCAACACCAGCGGCACCTTGCCCTGCACGAGGTTGAGAAGCTGCTTCAGTGTCGGCACCTTGTCCTTTGTGCCGCCGATGGCGATCAGCCCGAGCTCCCCGGAGGTCCGCTCGCGCACGTCGCCCTTCAGGTTGCAGAGACGTTCCAGATCCTCGTCATGAAAGATGATTGGCACGCCATCGGATGCGTAATGCAGGTCGCATTCGATGGCAAAGCCTGCTTCGACGGCTCGTGAAAAAGCCGAGAGCGTGTTTTCCCAGACGGTATTGTTGAGGTCGTGATAGCCGCGGTGCGCAACCGGCAGCTCTTTGATCCAGGCGGCATTCGTCATTATGCGATTTCCATGATAGCATCGATTTCGACTGCGGCCCCAAGGGGCAGGGCTGCCATGCCGACGGCAGCGCGGGCATGTTTGCCGGCTTCGCCGAGTACGTTGGCAATCAGGTTCGAAGCGCCGTTGATGACAAGGTGCTGTTCGATGAAATCAGGCGTCGAGGCAACGAAGCCGTTGAGCTTGATGACGCGGCGGATACGGCCGAGATCGCCGCCGAGAGCCGCCTTTGCCTGAGCGAGAATATTGATGGCGCAAAGCTCTGCCGCGCGCTGGCCGGTGGCGACATCGACATTCTTGCCGAGATGGCCCGACACGGCGACCTTGCCGCCTTCAAGCGGCAGCTGGCCGGAGATGGTGAGCAGATTGCCGCTGATGACATAGGGGACATAATTGGCGGCGGGTGCGGCAGCTTCGGGCAGGGTTATCCCCATTTCCGAGAGACGCGTTGCGATTTGATCGGACATTTTCGTCTCCGCTTTTGTTGTCAATTCTTCAAAAATTATGCATCAAGACTAGAATCTTTAATGTGACAGTTTCGAGCCTCGACTTGGCCGCCTCGATTTGGCCGAAACGGTTCTTATAACATCGCGGACGAGTCCAACAGGAGTTAATGAATGTTCCGATCGTCACTTGCCGCTCTTCTTCTCGCGAGCGTCTCCGCCAATGTTTCGGCGGCCGCGCCGGCGACGAGCGCTGCGATCGCGACCGGGCTTGTCGCTCACCGCGCCGTCTACGATCTGGAACTGAAGGATGCTTCGGAACGCTCGGGCATCGCTTCCATGTATGGCCGCATGGTCTATGAGTTCGACGGCAATTACTGCGAAGGCTTCACCACCAACTTCCGCTTCGTCACCCAGATTGATACCGGCGACAACGTGCGCGTCAGCGATCAGCAGACCAAAACCTTTGAAAGCCTGAAGGACGGCAAGTTCACTTTCGACACCAAGTCCTTCACCGACGATCAGCTCGACAAGGAAGTCAACGGTGCGGCCGAAGACAAGCCGGAGGGTGTGAAGGTCGATCTCAAGCAGCCGGCAAGCCGTGAACTGCAGCTCGCGGAAAGCCGTTTTCCGACCGAGCACATGCTCGACGTCATCCAGAACGCCAAGGACGGCAAGCGTTTCTTCGAGGCGCGCGTTTTCGACGGCTCTGACGACGGCGACAAATCCCTGGTAACGACGACGATCGTGGGCAAGCAGGAAACTCCGGCTGCGGACGAGGCCGATGCCGACAATGCCGGCGAGTTTGCCAAGTCTTCGTTCTGGCCGGTGACCATCTCCTATTTTAACGAGAATGCCAAATCCGACACGCTGCCGGTCTACCGTATGTCGTTCAAGCTCTACGAGAACGGCATCACCCGGGATCTGACGATGGATTATGGAGACTTCGTCCTGACCGGCAAGCTCGCCAAGCTCGAGCTGCTCGACAAGAAGGCTGCGCCTGCCTGCCAGTAAGACGGCTTTTGCACCGACGTAAGCGCCTGTCATAAAACAGTATTTCTAGTACAGCTAAACTGTCGTCCCGCAGATGAGTCGTCGCGGGCCGGTCTTTGCGGAATTCTGCCTTTCCGGTCCTGCGTGGCGTTTGACCCATTTGCTCCGATTATGGGGTCGCAATTCGTAACACCAATTGCGCCACAAGCCGAGAAAGACGACCCGAATGGCCGATACCGATCTCGCGACTGTCCAGAATGCTCCCCTGCCGGCGATCGCCGCCGATCCCAAGGAAGTCGCCCGCATTACGGACACTATCAGTATTGCAGACCGTGCCGGCATCTCCGTTTACGGCGACCGCGCGCAGCAAGCCGTCAGTGACTATGCCGACAGGATCCTGCGCGAGGTGCGCAATAAGGATCTTGGCGAGGTCGGAAAGCTTTTGACCGACATCATCCTGAAATCGAAGAGCCTTGACCCCGCCTCGATCAAGGACAGGGGTTTCCTGAGCCGCGTGTTCCTCTCCGCGAAGGCGCGTCTCGAGCGCTTCAAGGAGGAGTTCGAGGATGTCGCCGGCCAGATAGACCGCATCGGCCTGGAGCTCGACCGCCACAAGGATACGCTGCGTCGCGACATCGCCCTTCTCGACGACCTGCATGAAGAGACGAAGCAGTCGATCGTGAAGCTCGATGCCTATGTCCAGGCAGGCAAGAATTTCGCCGAGCAGTTTCGTTCGATCGAGCTGCCGAAGTTGAAGAGCACGGCCGATGCCGCATCCTCCAGCCCCGGTGGCGGCATGCTGGAAGCCCAGACCTATCAGGACAGTGTCCAGGCGCTCGACCGGCTTGAAAAGCGCATCTTCTATCTGCAGCAGGCGCGCCAGCTCGGCATTCAGCAGCTTCCGCAGATCCGCATCGTCCAGGCCGGCGACGAGACGCTGATCGAGAACCTGCAGGCGACCTCGGCGCTGACGGTTCCCGCCTGGAAGCAGAAGATGGTGATCCTTCTGGGGCTCACACGGCAGAAATCGGCCCTGGACCTGCAGAAGACTGTGACCGACGCCACCAATGACATGATCCGCCAGGCTTCCGAAATGATGAAGGATCAGGCGATCGCCATCGAGCAGCAGTCGCAGCGCGGCATTGTCGATATGGAAACACTTGCCAAGGCCAATCAGGATCTGATCGATACCGTCACCGGCGTGCTGCGCGTGCAGGAAGAGGGGCGCAAGAAGCGTACACAGGCCGAGCAGCAGATGGAACAGCTGACAATCGACCTCAAGAAGGCGATGACCCAGGCGTGAGCGGCAAAATCATTATCCGATCACTCGTGTCCGCGCTCACCCTGTCCGGCCTGGTGGCACTGGCAGGCTGCGATGCTTTCACCCGCGGCCCGAATTTTTCCATCGTTTCCGGCTCGGAAAACACCATCCTGCAGCCGATCGTCGAGGAATTCTGCAAGGAGAAACACGCGACCTGCTCCTTCAAATATGAGGGCACGCTCGATATTGGCCTTGCGCTGCAAAGCGATCAAGGCGTGGAGCAGGATGCCGTGTGGCCGGCCTCCAGCGTCTGGGTCGACATGTTCGATGCCAAACGCAGGGTCAAGGACCTGACATCGGTGGCGCAGACACCCGTCATCCTCGGCGTGCGCAAGTCGAAGGCCGAGCAGCTCGGTTGGGTCGGCAAGGATGTCTTCATGAAGGATATCCTGACAGCGGTGAACAGCGGATCGCTGAAATTCCTGATGACATCGGCCACCCAGTCGAATTCCGGTGCCAGCGCCTATCTCGCCATGCTTTCAAGCGCGCTCGGCAACAAGCCTGTCATCGAGCCGGGCGATCTCGACAACAAGACTGTGCAGGACACCGTTCGAAGCCTGCTTGCCGGCGTCGTGCGCTCCTCTGGCTCGTCGGGCTGGCTTGCCGACCTCTATACGGACTCGGCCGGCAAGGGCACGGTCTATGATGCGATGTGGAATTATGAGGCTGTCATAAAGGAAACCAACGACAAGCTGTCAGGCATGGGCAAGGAGCCGCTCTATGCCATTTATCCCGCCGATGGCGTGGCGATGGCGGATTCGCCGATCGGCTTTGTCGATCATGGCCGGGGTCCCGAGGTCCAGGCCTTTTTCAAGGATCTGCTCACCTATCTGCGTTCGCCCGATGTGCAGAAGAGGATTGCCGAAACCGGCCGCCGCCTGCCGCTCGGCAGCGTCACCGCCGAAGCTGAGCCGAGCTGGAATTTCGATCCTGCCAAACTGGTGACCGCGATCCGCATGCCGGAAACGGCCGTGATCCGCCAGGCGCTCACGCTCTATCAGGCGGCACTGCGCAAACCGTCATTGACGGTACTCTGCCTCGATTTCTCCGGCTCGATGCAGGGAGATGGCGAGAACAGTCTGCAGCAGGCGATGCGCTTCCTCTTCACGCCCGAGGAGGCAAGCAAGGTTCTGGTGCAATGGTCGCCGGCCGACCGCATCTTCATCATTCCGTTCGATGCCAATGTCCGCGATATCTTCTCGGCCTCGGGCGACACGATGGAACAGCAGGGGCTTCTCAACGCCGTTTCCGGACAGCATGCAGGCGGCGGCACCAATATGTATGCCTGCGCCGAACGCGCACTTCAGCAGATGACGAAGACCGGGGACCTCGGCAATTATCTGCCGGCGATCATCATCATGACTGACGGCAGATCGGATGACCAGAGTGCAGCCTTCATGAGCGACTGGAATGCGATGGAACCACGCGTGCCGATCTTCGGGATCACCTTCGGCGATGCGGACAAGACCCAGCTCGACAGTCTGGCGGCAGCGACCGCGGCACGTGTCTTCGATGGCCGGTCGGACCTTGCGACGGCATTCCGCACCGCCCGCGGCTACAACTAGGACCGGCATGCGCAACTGGCTCGGCAATGACGGCAACTGGATCATGGCGGGATTGGTGACCGCCATTCTCGTCCCCGTCCTGACGTTTGCCACCGGCATGCCGTTCTGGATTGCCGCCGTCATTGGCCTTCTGGTTTTTGCCGGCCTCGTTTTCCTTCTGGCGCCGCGCAGGCTTTTCGAAGGTCTCGATATCAAGGTGATCGGCCGCGGTCGTCTCGCCTTCGCAAGGGAATTGCTGGAAGCGGCGGTGCCGTCCGCGCAAAGGCTGGAGGCGGCAGCCGACGATATCACCGATAGGCAGACCGCAGCGCGCGTGCGTCACCTGGCTGAAATAGCCGCCGATGTCTTCCGCACGGTGGAGGCAAAGCCGGAGAGCGCCAATGCCGTGCGCCGTTTCCTCAGCTACTATCTGCCGCGTGCGGCCGAGGTTGCAGAGGGCTTTGCGGCAATCGAGGCGAAACGCGCGCCCGACATCAAGCAGTTGGAGGACGTCCGCGCTGTACTGGTAAAGCTGGAGGATGCCTTCGTTCACTATGCCGACAGCCTTGTCGATGATGCGCTTGGCACGCTCGACACCGACCTGCGCCTTATCCAGGCATCGCTCAAAGAGGATCTCGGACGCTGATGGCTCTCTCCCGCCGCGCCTTTGGAGTTGGATTGCTTGCCACCGGTATCGCCGGCACGGGCGGTTATTTCGCCGTTCGCGACCGGCCGGAGCTGCAGGGCCTGCTGGGGACGCGTACAAAGCTGTTCGGCTTCGTCGGTGGCGAGAAGGAGGCTTTCCTTGCCGATCCCGACGTCGTCGACGCCGTCAAGGACTACGGCCTATCGATCGACAGTCGCGTCGCCGGCTCGGTCGAGATGGTTCGCGAGCAAGCCTTGCTGTCGCAGAACCCGCAATTTCTCTGGCCGTCGTCGTCCATCATGGTGGATATCGCCCGCCAGAGCGGCGTGAAGATCCGCGATGACAGGGTCATGCTGAACACGCCTGTCGTCGTCTACACATGGCAGCCTGTCGTGGATGGACTGATCAAATCGGGTCTCGTGACCGTAGTCGACGGTCATCATCAGCTTGACCTTAAGGCCTTGCTCGATGCCATTCTTGCCGGCACCGACTGGTCGAAACTCGGCGTCGCCACACTCTACGGCCGGGCGCGCATCGTCTCCACCGATCCGAACCGCTCGAATTCCGGCTTCATCTTCTCGGGCCTTGCGCTCAGCCTCTTCAGCGGCAATGTCGCAACACCAGATGATCTCACCCGGTTTGGCGGCAAGGTGCAGTCGATCTTCCGCAACATGGGTTTCAAATCGCCGTCTTCAGGCAAGCTGTTCGATCAGTATCTCGCAGGCGGCCTCGGCGGCGAGCCGATGATCATCGGCTACGAGAATCAGCTGGTCGAATGGGCGCTTGCCGATCCCGACAGGTGGAGCCGCATCCAGTCGGGGCAGGGCGCCAAGCCTGTCGTCCTCTATCCGCGCCCGACCGTCTACTCGGCCCACCCGCTGATCGTCGTCGACCAAACGGCCGAACGACTGATCGAGGCACTGACGAGCGCAAGGCTGCAGGAGCTTGCCTGGACCAAACATGGTTTCCGCGGACCGCTCGGCACGGCGACCGGCGATACGCAGGGGACGATTGCCGGCCTTCTGCCATCCGAGATCGATGCGGTGCTGCCGATCCCGGATGCCGGTGTCATGCTGGCGTTGCTCAACATGCTGGCAAACTGAACCGTTCGGGTCTATATATCGAGCGCTGTCCAAGGCAGATTTTTTGGCACAAGCCTTGCTTTTGCGGAAAATCGAATGTAAGGGCACGCGCATTCCACACGTAAGGCATGGGATCGTCCGGGAGAAATCCGGCTTTTCCGCCCGGTGGCATCTTCAAAGAGGATGCTGTTCGCCTTGCGGAGGTTCAACCGGCAAAGGAGTAAAAGGCATGGCATTGCCTGATTTTTCTATGCGCCAGCTTCTCGAAGCAGGCGTCCACTTCGGTCACCAGACGCACCGCTGGAACCCGAAGATGAAGCCCTACATTTTCGGCGATCGTAACAACATCCACATCATCGACCTGGCTCAGACCGTTCCGATGCTGTCGCGCGCCCTGCAGGTCGTGTCCGACACCGTTGCTCGTGGCGGCCGCGTTCTCTTCGTTGGCACCAAGCGTCAGGCTTCCGAGCTGATCGCTGACTCGGCCAAGCGTTCTGCCCAGTACTACGTCAACTCGCGTTGGCTCGGCGGCATGATGACGAACTGGAAGACGATCTCCAACTCGATCCAGCGCCTGCGCAAGCTCGACGAAATCCTGAGCTCCGAGCAGTCCGGCTACTCCAAGAAGGAGCGCCTGAACCTCGAGCGCGAGCGCGAAAAGCTCGACAAGGCCCTCGGCGGTATCAAGGACATGGGCGGCACGCCGGACCTGATGTTCATCATTGACACCAACAAGGAAAAGATCGCGATCGACGAAGCCAAGCGCCTCGGCATCCCGGTCGTCGCCATCATCGACTCGAACTGCGATCCGGACCTGATCGACTATCCGATCCCGGGCAACGACGACGCCTCGCGCGCCATCGCTCTGTACTGCGACCTGATCGCCCGCGCTGCGATCGACGGTATCGCCCGTCAGCAGAGCGGATCGGGCCGCGACCTCGGCGCTTCGACCGAAGTTCCGTTCGAGCCGGCGCTCGATGAGGCGAGCGAAGCCTGATAAAAGCGGGTGGAGCAAAGCTCCGCCCAAGCTTGCAAGGATTGGGAAAGGCCGCTCGCGACTCTCAGAAGTTCGGCGGCCTTGCCCGTTTCAGGCGGAAGCTGTGATTGCTTTTGCCTCCATGAATTCTGTATGGCGCGTCTTCATAACGCTGTCATACATACAGGTACATTTCGTGCCTCAATCCGGTGCCGCACCGCGTTCTGCGGGCCACCGAATAAACCGACAAGAGGAAGCTTATGACCGAGATTACGGCTGCACTGGTGAAGGAACTGCGCGAAAAGTCCGGCGCAGGCATGATGGACTGCAAGAAGGCGCTGACCGAGACCAACGGCGACATCGAAGCCGCGATCGACTGGCTGCGCGCCAAGGGCATCTCCAAGGCCGACAAGAAGTCCGGCCGCGCCGCAGCTGAAGGCCTGGTCGCCATCGCCGGCGCCGGTCACAAGGCTGTCGTCATCGAGCTCAATTCCGAAACCGACTTCGTTGCCCGTAACGATGCCTTCCAGGATCTCGCACGCGGCATCGCTGAAGTTGCGCTTTCCACCGACGGCACCGTCGAAGCCATTTCGGCTGCGACCTATCCGGCATCCGGCAAGCCGGTCGCCGACACCATCAAGGAAGCGATCGCAACCATCGGCGAGAACATGACGCTTCGTCGTGCAGCCAAGCTGGAAGTCGAGCACGGCGTCGTCGCGACTTACATCCATAACGCTGCCGGCGACGGTATCGGCAAGCTCGGCGTTCTCGTCGCGCTGAAGTCGGTGGGCGACAAGGCCGTCCTGTCCTCGATCGGCCGCCAGGTTGCTATGCACATTGCCGCGACCAACCCGCTGGCGATCCGTGCCGAAGAAGTCGATGCCGCAGTCGCCGAACGCGAACGCAACGTCTTCATCGAGCAGTCCCGCGAATCCGGCAAGCCGGAAGCCATCATCGAAAAGATGGTCGAAGGCCGCATGCGCAAGTTCTTCGAAGAAGTAGCCCTTCTCTCGCAGTCTTTCGTCATCAACCCGGAACTGACGGTCGGTGCTGCGGTCAAGGCAGCCGAAAAGGAAGCCGGCGCTGCGATCGAAGTCGTCGGCATGGCCCGTCTGCTCCTCGGCGAAGGCGTCGAGAAGGAAGAGACCGACTTCGCAGCCGAAGTCGCTGCTGTCGCCAAGGGCTGATCTTTCAGCCATATTTGGGAAAACCGAAGGGCATCGCGTGACAACGCGGTGCCCTTCGTGTATCGGGCAATTGCGGCAATATACGAGGAGCCAACATGACGTCGGAACCAATCTACAAACGTGTTCTACTCAAGGCTTCTGGGGAAGCTATGATGGGTTCCCAGGGCTTCGGTATCGACGTTGCGGTGGCAGACCGCATCGCGTCCGACATTGCCGATGCGCGGCAGATGGGTGTCGAAGTCGGCGTCGTCATCGGCGGCGGTAACATCTTCCGTGGCGTCGCGGTTGCGTCCAAGGGTGGCGACCGCGTCACCGGTGACCACATGGGCATGCTCGGCACGGTCATCAACGCGCTTGCGCTGGCGACCTCGCTGCGCAAGCTGAATATCGATACGGTGGTTCTGTCGGCAATCTCCATGCCGGAAATCTGCGAAAGCTTCTCGCAGCGCGCCACGTTGTATCACCTGTCGCTCGGCAGGGTGGTTATTTTCGCCGGCGGCACGGGCAATCCTTTCTTCACCACTGATTCTGCTGCAGCGCTGCGCGCCGCCGAAATGGGCGCCGAGGCAATCTTCAAGGGCACGCAGGTCGACGGCATATACACCGCCGATCCGAAGAAGGATCCGGAAGCGACGCGTTTCGACCATCTGACGCACAAGGAGGTTCTCGACCGGGGCCTTGCGGTCATGGATGTGGCCGCTGTTGCACTCGCGCGCGAGAATTCCATTCCGATCGTTGTTTTCTCGATTCACGAGAAGGGACGTTTCGCTGAAATCTTGACGGGTGGTGGTCTCAAGACCATCGTGTCCGACAACTGATAGGGAGCTGTGCCGTTACCGGCGCAAATCTTCTGAGACAGGAGAATAGGTATGAGTGAAGGTATCGACATCAAGGAACTGAAGCGCCGTATGGATGGCGCGGTTTCCGCGTTCAAGAGCGACATCGCATCGCTGCGCACGGGCCGCGCTTCGGCCAACATTCTCGATCCGGTGACGGTAGAAGCCTATGGTTCGCGTATGCCGCTGAACCAGGTCGCCAACATCACGGTGCCGGAGCCACGCATGCTGACGGTATCCGTCTGGGACAAGAGCATGGTGGGCGCAGTAGACCGTTCGATTCGCGAATCGAATCTCGGCCTGAACCCGATCGTCGACGGCCAGAACCTTCGCATCCCGCTGCCGGAGCTCAACGAAGAGCGCCGCAAGTCACTCGTCAAGGTCGCCCATGACTATGCCGAAAAGAGCAAGGTTGCGATTCGCCACGTACGACGCGACGGCATGGACGGCCTTAAGAAAGCCGAAAAGGATGGCGTAATCGGCCAGGACGAAAGCCGGGCACAGTCGGAACGTGTTCAGAAAATGACGGACGATACGATTTTGGAAATCGACCGCTTGCTTGGCGAGAAAGAAAAGGAAATCATGCAAGTCTAGTATACTTGCGTCCCCGCCAAGAAAGACCGGACAGAAAATGTCGGAAACCTCATTTTTGACTGCGCCAGAACATGTTGCCATCATCATGGATGGCAACGGTCGTTGGGCAAAGCAGCGCGGCCTGCCGCGGACGATGGGACACCGCAGAGCGGTCGAGACCGTTCGCCAGACCGTGCGCACTGCCGGCGATCTTGGCATCAAATATCTGACGCTCTTTGCCTTTTCCTCAGAGAACTGGCGTCGCCCGGAAGCCGAGGTCACTGATCTTCTCGGCCTCCTGAAGGCGTTCATCCGCAGCGATCTCGCAGAGCTTCACCGGCAGAATGTGCGCATCAGGGTGATCGGTGACCGTGTCAACCTGCGCAGCGACATTCTCAAGCTCCTGCTGGAAGCCGAGGAAACGACCAAGGCCAATACGGCGCTGACACTCGTCATCGCCTTCAACTACGGGTCTCGCGACGAGATCGCCCGCGCTATGATGAGCCTCGCCAAGGATGTGGAGGAGGGGCGTCTCAGGTCGCAGGACATCACGCCCGCGCTGATCGATGCCCGGCTGGATACGGCCGGCATTCCCGACCCTGATCTCATCATTCGCACCAGTGGCGAAGAGCGGCTCTCCAATTTCCTGTTATGGCAGGCTGCCTACTCGGAATTCGTCTTCCTGCCGGAATATTGGCCCGACTTCAGCCGCGAACTCTTCCTATCGGCGCTTGAGAAGTTTGCCTCGCGCGATCGCCGCTTCGGTGGTCTTTCCGCTCAGGCCGCAGCAGTGAACACCTGACGATGAAGCAGGAACTGAAGCTCCGTATCGTTTCAGGCCTGATTCTCGCGATCATCATTCTTGCCGCCACCTGGTATGGCGGCTCTATCTTCCGCATTGTGGCGGCGGCGATCGCGCTCCTGATCTATTATGAATGGTCGACGATTACAGGCATCGCCCGCGACCGGGTCACAAACGTGCTCGGCTGGGTGGGCGAGGTGGTGGTTGCCCTGCTCGTTTTGGCAGGCGCATTCGAATATGCCTTGGGAATGTTGATCGCCTTGACCGCTCTCGGCATCGCCATGATCTTTCTGCATCGCGCCAGCCGCTGGTTCGCTCCGGGCCTTTTATATGCAGGGGGTACTGGACTGGCGCTTGCCGCGATCCGCGGCGATGAAACGCTTGGCCTCTATGCGATGCTTTTCATCTTCGCGGTGGTCTGGGCAACCGATATTCTCGCCTATTTCGTCGGACGCGCGATTGGCGGTCCAAAGCTTGCTCCGCGCATCTCGCCTGGGAAGACCTGGTCCGGGGCCGTAGGTGGTGCCATTTCGGCTGTCATTGCCGGAGCCGTCATTGTTCATTTTCTTGTTCCGGAAGCCGTGGATCGCGCCGCAGTGATCGCGCTCATTCTGTCCGTCTTCAGCCAGTCAGGCGATCTTTTCGAAAGTTTCATCAAGCGAAAATTCGGCGTGAAGGACTCCAGCCGTCTCATTCCGGGACATGGCGGGGTGATGGACCGTGTCGATGGACTGATTTTCGCCTGTTTTTCAGCGTTCTTGCTTGCTGGCCTTTTTTCGCTGATAAAGGGCACCGGGACGACCTCGCTCGGTGCGGCATTGTTCGGCCTTTGATCGTTGCGGCCAGATAGAAGAAGGAACTCATGGAAGCGGTGACCGGAATATTCGGTTTTTTGACGGGCTATATCGTCCCCTTCGTCATCGTGCTGTCGCTGCTCGTTTTCGTGCATGAAATGGGCCACTATCTCGTCGGGCGCTGGAGCGGTATCCGTATCCTCGCCTTTTCCGTGGGCTTTGGCCCGGAGATTGTTGGTTTTACCGATCGTCACGGAACGCGCTGGAAGATCTCGGCGATCCCGCTCGGCGGCTATGTTCGCTTTTTCGGGGACGAGGATGCGTCCAGCAAGCCGGATACCGACAAGCTGGCAGTGATGACGGACGAGGAGCGCGAGCGTTCCTTCGCCGGGGCAAAGCTGTGGAAGCGTGCTGCAACCGTCGCAGCCGGCCCGATCGCCAATTTCATCCTGGCTATTGCCATCTTCACGGTTCTTTTCGCGGTCTATGGCCGCACTGTGTCCGATCCTGTCGTCGCCGAAGTGAAGCCGGACAGCGCTGCTGCGGCGGCCGGCGTGTTGCCGGGCGACCTGCTCGTCTCCATCGACGGGACCAAGGTCCAGACTTTTGACGATGTGCGCCGCTATGTCAGCATTCGTCCGAACCAGAATATCGTCGTCACGGTCGAGCGTAACGGCGAGAAGATGGATCTGCCGATGGTGCCGCAGCGCACCGACATCACCGACCAGTTCGGCAACAAGATCGAGGTCGGTCTGATCGGGATCGTCACCAACGAAGAGGTCGGCCACTTCCGACTGCAGACCTTCACGCCGCTGCAAGCGCTGCATGAAGGCGTGATCCAGACCTGGCATATCGTGACCGGCACCTTCAAATATATCGGCAACCTGCTCACCGGAGCAATGAAAGCCGATCAATTGGGTGGGCCAATCCGCGTGGCGCAAGCTTCGGGCCAGATGGCTACGCTTGGAATAGGCGCGCTGCTGCAGCTCGCTGCGGTTTTGTCAGTTTCGATTGGATTGCTGAATTTGATGCCGGTTCCGGTACTTGATGGCGGCCACCTGATGTTCTATGCGGTGGAAGCGGTCAGGGGAAGGCCGCTCGGTTCTTCGGCTCAGGAAATTGCGTTTCGCATTGGCCTGGCCATGGTGCTTACATTAATGGTTTTTGCGACCTGGAATGACATTAGCGCGCTCATTGGGTAGTGCGTATGAGTGAAGGAAAATTACTGTTTATTTACGATGTTTCAAAGCTGTAGTGGCGAATGGGTCACGGTTCGAAATGAAGTAAACAGAAATTAACGAGCTCCCTTGCTTGTATGTCAAAAGCGGGTAAAACGACACACGTGGCCGGAATCGGGTCTCTCCCGGGGCCGGAGACGAGGGAAAAAGGTAATGGGTGAAATGAAGGCTGGTTCAAGGTTTTTGAACGCAGTATCGGCGATTGCGCTGTCTGCTAGTGTTGTTGCTTCTGGCGCAGGTGCTTTGACTTTCGTTTCGGCTACGGCTGCGCAAGCTGCCGTCATTCAGCGGATCGACGTGCGCGGTGCGAGCCGTGTCGGTGCCGAAGCCGTTCGGTCGAACCTCACCATTACCCCCGGCAAGAGCTTCTCCAACACGGATATCGACGACTCCGTAAAGCAGCTTTACGGCACCGGCTATTTCTCTGACGTCAAGATTTCGGTTTCCGGCAGCACGCTCGTCGTCAACGTTCAGGAAGCCCAGCTCGTCAACCAGGTCGTCTTTAACGGCAACCGCAAGGTCAAGGACGACAAGCTCGCCGCCGTCGTCAAGACGCATGCCGCTGGCCCGTACAGCGATGCGCAGATCCAGTCCGACATCGCCGCGATCAAGGAAGCCTATGCGGCGACCGGCCGCAGTGAAGTCGAAGTGACGACGCAGGTCGTGCCGCTCGGCGAAGGCCGCGTCAACCTCGCTTTCGTCATCAACGAAGGCGACCGCACCAAGATCGCCGCCATCAATTTCGTCGGCAACCAGGCCTATAGTGCCGGTCGTCTTGCCGCTGTCATTCAGACCAAGCGTTCGAACTTTCTCTCGTTCCTGACCCGCAAGGACGTTTACAACGAAGACAAGCTCCACGCTGATGAAGACGCGCTGCGCCAGTTCTACTACAACCGCGGTTATGCCGACATGCGCATCGTTTCTTCTGATGCCGCGTTCGACGAATCCACGAACAAGTACACGCTGACCTTCAACATCGAAGAGGGCCCGCGTTATGACTTCGGTCCGGTCAGCGTCCAGTCGACCGTTGAGGGTGTCGATGCCCAGCAGCTTCAGTCGCTCGTCGATACGCGGGAAGGCCAGGTCTACAGCGCCAAGGAAGTCCAGAAATCCATCGAGGCGATTTCGGATCAGGTTGCTTCGGCCGGTTATCCCTTCGCACGCGTCACGCCGCGCGGCAATCGCGACCTGAACAACAACACGATCGGCGTCGAATACCTCGTCGACCAGGGCGAGCGCGCCTATGTCGAGCGTATCGAAATCCGTGGCAACAGCCGCACGCGCGATTACGTTATCCGCCGCGAGTTCGATCTCAGCGAAGGCGATGCCTTCAATCAGCAGATGATTACCCGCGCAAAGCGCCGTCTTGAGGCGCTCGGCTACTTCTCCTCGGTCAACATCTCGACCCAGCCGGGCAGCTCGCCCGACCGTGTTGTCATTGTTGTCGATGTCCAGGATCAGTCGACCGGTTCGTTCGGTATCGGCGCCGGTTATGCGGCCGGCGGCGACGGCCTGCTGCTCGAAGCTTCGATCGAAGAAAAGAACTTCCTCGGCCGCGGTCAGTACATCCGCGTTTCGGCCGGTGGCGGTGAGGAAGGCTCGCGCTCCTACGGTATTAACTTCACCGAGCCCTACTTCCTCGGTTATCGCCTTGCTGCCGGTTTCGATGTCAATCACAGCGAGACGTCGAGCAACGACAACTACGATTACGAAGAAACCAGCGGTGTCCTGCGCGTAACGGCGCCGATCACCGAAGATCTGGCAACGACGTTCCGCTATAACTACAAGCAGATGAAGTACGATTCCAGCGGAAGCAGTCTGGACGATTTGTCCGCTACCTATCAAAACCTGGTCAACGAAAGCCCGTGGACTCGGTCTTCCATATCGCAGACGCTGACCTACAATACGCTGGACGATACCGTCCTGCCGCGTGAAGGTATCTATGCCACTGCGACGCAGGAAATTGCAGGCCTGGGCGGCGACTCCCAGTACTACAAGATCTACGGTAAGGCCCGTTACTACCACCTGCTCGCTGACGATGCCGACATCATCGGCTCGGTCTCGGCTTCAGCTGGTTATGTCGTTGGCTTCGGTGATCACCTGAACGTCTTCGACCAGTTCACGCTGACCAATTCCGATATCCGCGGCTTCGAGAACAAGGGCATCGGCCCGCGCATCACCAGCCCGGACGATCCGCTCGGTGGTACGACCTACTTCACCGCTTCTGCCGAAGCGACGTTCCCGATGCCGGGCTTCCCGCGTGACTTCAACCTGCGCGGCGCAGTCTTTGCGGATGCCGGTACGCTGTTCGGCAACGATGTCGAGCTTCTCGGCGCTGATACCGAAGAAGGTGATGGTTCGTCCCTGCGCGCTTCGGTTGGTGTTGGTGTGATCTGGCAGTCGCCCTTTGGCGCGTTGCGTGTCGACTATGCGATCCCGGTCTTGAAGGAAGACTTCGACAAGACTCAGCGCTTCAAGTTTGGCATTAACAACCAATTCTGATATCGGCAGTCCGGAACTGTAAATTTCAATTCCGTTCTGGAGTTTTGCCGATGGAGCAAAATACTTTTTTTCTGCCCCATGAAGGCGTGAAGCTCGTTGAGTTGGCGCAATTTCTTGGGGCGGAACTTGCCAATTCCGCTCATGGTGATGTCATCGTCCGTTCGGTCTCGCCGATCGCGAGAGCGCAAGCGGGCGATATCTGTTATATCCTCTCGCGCCGTAATCTTGACGAGTTCTCGACCTGTTCGGCATCGGCGGTGATTTGCGACAAGGCGATGGTCGGGCTCGTGCCGTCGAATATCCCGGTCGTGATCTCATCCAATCCACATGCAGCCTTTGCTATGGCCGGCGGATATCTTTATCCCGCAGCGCTGAAGCCGGTGACGTTTTCCTCCGGCGAGACGGAGATTGCGCCAAGCGCGATCATCGATCCGACCGCACGCCTCGAGAAGGGCGTGATCGTCGAACCGATGGCGATCATCGGCCCCGGAGCGGAAATCGGTGAAGGAACGCGCATCGGCGCGCAATCGATCATCGGTCCGAACGTCAAGATTGGCCGAAACGGCTCGATTGCGACGGGCGTGAGCATTCTCTGTGCGCTTATCGGCAATGGTGTCATCATCCATAACGGCGTGCGCATCGGTCAGGACGGCTTTGGTTACGCACCTGGCCCGCGTGGCATGATCAAGATCGTGCAGATTGGCCGGGTGATCATCCAGGACAATGTCGAGATCGGCGCCAATACCACGATCGACCGGGGCGCCATGGACGATACCGTCATCGGCGAGGGAACCAAAGTCGATAACCAGGTCCAGATCGGCCACAATGTTCGCATCGGCCGTCATTGCGCCATCGTTTCGCAGGTCGGCCTTGCCGGCAGCACGATTGTCGGCGATGGCGTGCAGATCGGTGGACAGGTCGGCCTGAAGGGGCATATCACCATTGGAGACGGCGTACAGATCGCTGCAAAGAGCGGTGTGATGACCGACCTTGCTGCGGGCGGCCGCTATGGCGGAATACCGGCGCGTCCTCTAAATGATTATCTGAAAGACGTTGCCCAGATCATGGCAAAATCTGGAGTGCGCGGAAAAAAGGGAGCCAAGAATGACTGAGGAAACAGCCAGCACGCTTTCTTCGGCAGACATCATGGAAATCATGAAGCTGTTGCCGCACCGCTATCCGTTTTTGATGGTCGACAAGATCATCAATATCGACGGCGACAATGCAGCCGTAGGCATCAAGAATGTCACGGTCAATGAGCCTCATTTCACCGGTCACTTCCCTGAAGCACCGATCATGCCAGGCGTACTGCTTGTCGAAGGCATGGCGCAGACGGCCGGCGCGATCTGCGCCAAGAAAGAAGGCCAGACCGGCAACCTCGTCTACTTCATGACGATCGACAATGCCCGCTTCCGCAAGCCGGTCGTGCCGGGCGACCGCGTTGAATATCACGTGCAAAAAATCAAGCAGCGCGGCAATATCTGGAAATTCCATTGCGACGCAAAGGTCGAGGGCGCGCTCGTCGCCGAGGCCGATATCGGCGCGATGATCGTACGTAAGGACAATGCATGAGCATGATTGCCGAAAGCGCCAGAATTCATCCCATGGCCGTTGTCGAGGACGGTGCCACGGTCGGTGAAGGCGTGGTGGTCGGCCCTTTTTGCCATGTTGGCCCCAAGGTCACGCTTCAAGACAATGTTGAACTGATCAGCCATGTGGTTGTACTCGGTCTGACGACCGTTGGTGCCGGTACGCGTATATTTCCTTCGGCCGTCATCGGCGGAGACTCCCAGAGTGCCCGTCACAGTCACGTTGATACGACCTTGATCATCGGCCGCAACTGCACCATTCGCGAAGGCGTCACGATGAACACCGGCACCGTCGAGCATGGCGGTTCGACTATCATCGGCGACAACAGCCTTTTTCTCGCCTATTCGCATGTCGCGCATGATTGCCGGGTCGGCAACCATGTCATCATGTCCAACAATGTCATGCTGGCTGGCCACGTTGCGATCGGCGATCACGCAATCATCAGCGGTGGCGCGGCTGTGCACCAGTTCACCCGTGTCGGCAAATACGCCTTTGTCGGCGGTCTGTCCGCCGTGAGTTACGATGTCATTCCCTACGGTATGCTGAATGGCAATCCGGGCATCCTGAGCGGCCTCAACGTCGTCGGCATGACACGCGCCGGCGTTGATCGCGCTGTCATTCATACCGTTCGCCGTGCCTACAAGGCGATCTTCGAGGGTCCCGGCTCGATCCGCGAGAATGCCGCCCAAATTCGTGACGAATATGCCAATTGCGAGCAAGTGGTCGAGATCCTCGATTTCATCGCGGCCGAGAGTGATCGCGCGCTGTCTTCGCCGAGCCGGGGACAGAAGGGCTGATCGGTGGCTTCTGCTGGTGACACCGCTGAAGGCCGACTGGCGATTATTGCCGGCGGCGGCCTTCTGCCGTCCTATGTCGCCGAGGCTGCACGTTCTGCCGGCGAAAACCCTGTCATCGTGGTCCTGAAGGATGAGGGCGACCGTCGCTGGGACGGTTTCGACCATGCCACGATCGGTATCGGTGATTTCGCTGCCCTGGATAGGCTCTTCAAGAAATATCGCATTGACCGCGTCGTCATGTCGGGCAGCGTGCGCCGCCGGCCGGAATGGCGTGAGGTGCGGCCGACACTGCGCATACTGCGCAAGGTTCCCTCGGCCATCCGCACGCTCTTGTCCGGTGGAGACGACACGGTTCTGCAGATGGTCATCAAGCTGATCGAAGGCGAGGGATTGCGCGTGGTCGGTGCGCACGAGATCGCGCCCGATCTTCTGGCAACTGTCGGCCCTCTCGGCGCTATTGTGCCTGGCGATGACGATCGGCGCGATATCGCTCGTGCTGGCGAGGCGGCGGAGGCACTTGGCCGTTTGGACATCGGCCAGGGCGCTGTGTCGATCGGCGGTCGTGTTGTCGCGATGGAGGGGCTGGAGGGCACAGACGGCATGCTGGAGCGCGTGGCAGCGCTCAGGGCCGCAGGCCGTATTTCGCCGCGTCGCCGCGGTGTGCTCGTCAAGCTCTGCAAGCCGCAGCAGGATATCCGCGCCGATCTGCCTGCGATTGGCGTTTCCACTATTCTCAATGCCAAGGCCGCTGGCCTTGCGGGAGTCGCGATCGAGGCTGGACGATCTCTGGTGCTGGATCGTGACGCGCTTATCAAGGCAGCAGGCGAGAACGGCCTTTTTGTCTGCGGTATCGACAAGGGGTTGCCGGGATGGGGGCTTCAATGAGCGAAAGACCGCTGAAGATTGCCGTCATAGCCGGCGAAGTCTCCGGCGATCTCTTGGGTGCAGATCTCATCGCCGGGCTCAAGAAGATCTATTCCGGACCTATCGAGCTTGTCGGCGTCGGCGGTGAGGGGCTGCAGGGCCAGGGCCTGAAATCGCTGTTCGATTTCTCCGAGCTTTCCATCATGGGCATCACCCAGGTGCTGGCAAAGCTGCCGAAGCTCTGGTCCCTCATCCGGCAGACGACGGCGTCGATCATTGCCGCGAAACCCGATATTCTGCTCATCATCGATAGCCCGGATTTCACCCATCGCGTCGCAAAACGCGTGCGCACGGCGCTACCGGATCTGCCTGTCGTCAACTATGTCTGCCCGAGTGTCTGGGCTTGGAAGGAATACCGCGCGCAGCGCATGCTCGCCTACGTCGATCATGTGCTGGCCGTTCTGCCTTTTGAGCCCGAAGCGATGCAGCGCCTCAATGGCCCGACCACCACTTACGTCGGGCATCGTCTGGTCGCGGATCCCGCGCTTCTGGAAACCCGCCGCCTGCGCGACGGTCGGAGGCCGGGCAATGGCACGATCCTGCTTCTTCCCGGCTCGCGTTCGTCAGAGATCAGGAAGCTTCTGCCTTATTTCGAGGCTGCCGCTCATGAGCTCGTTGCCCGCAATGGCGCGATGCGCTTCATTCTGCCAACGGTAGCGCACAAGGAGGCACTCGTACGCGAACTGACGGCGGGATGGTCGGCCAAGCTTGACATCGTCGTCGGTGCCGAGGCGAAGTGGAAAGCCTTCGCTGAAGCCGATGCGGCCATGGCGGCATCCGGAACCGTGATCCTTGAACTGGCGCTTGCCGATGTTCCCGTCGTTTCCGCCTACAAGGTCGACTGGATCATGCGCATGCTGACATCGGGCATCAAGACCTGGACCGGCGCATTGCCCAATCTGATCGCCGACTACGCCGTCGTGCCGGAATATCTGAACGACATTGTTCGTGGTGCCAGCCTCGCACGCTGGATGGAAAGGCTGGCGGCCGACACCTACCAGCTCAAGGCGATGAAGGAGGGTTACGAGCTCATCTGGCAGCGCATGCGGACGAAGAGTCCACCCGGAGAGCACGCGGCGCAGATATTGCTCGATGTTCTCGCCAACAAAAAAACCGGTCATTCCTGACCGGGTTCTTTTTTGTCTAAAGGTCAGCGCTTAGCGCTTGGAAACCGGCACGTAATCGCGCTTGGGCTCGCCGATATAGAGCTGGCGCGGACGACCAATGCGCTGTTCCGGATCTTCGATCATTTCGTTCCACTGTGCGATCCAGCCGACGGTGCGAGCGAGAGCGAAGAGCACGGTGAACATCGTCGTGGGGAAGCCCAGAGCCTTCAGCGTGATACCCGAATAGAAGTCGATGTTCGGATAGAGCTTCTTCTCGATGAAATAGGAGTCGGTCAGAGCGATACGCTCGAGTTCCATAGCAACTTCGAGAAGCGGATCGTCCTTGATGCCGAGTTCGCCGAGGACTTCATGCGTGGTCTTCTGCATGATCTTGGCGCGCGGATCGTAGTTCTTGTAGACGCGGTGACCAAAGCCCATCAGGCGGAACGGATCGTTCTTGTCCTTGGCGCGAGCGACATATTCCGGAATGCGGTCAACCGTGCCAATTTCCGTCAGCATGTTGAGAGCTGCTTCGTTAGCACCGCCGTGAGCTGGGCCCCAGAGGCAGGCGATGCCGGCAGCGATACAGGCGAACGGGTTGGCGCCCGAAGAGCCGGCGAGACGGACCGTCGAGGTCGACGCGTTCTGCTCGTGATCGGCATGCAGGATGAAGATACGGTCCATGGCGCGTGCAAGCACCGGATTGACGACATATTCTTCGCACGGAACGGCAAAGCACATGCGCAGGAAGTTGGACGCGTAGTCCAGGTCGTTCTTCGGGTAAACGAAGGGCTGGCCGATATGGTACTTGTAGGCCATGGCGGCAAGCGTCGGCATCTTCGCGATCATGCGCAGGCTGGCGACCATGCGCTGGTGCGGATCGGTGATGTCGGTAGAGTCATGATAGAAGGCCGAAAGCGCGCCGACGCAGCCGCACATGACGGCCATCGGGTGGGCGTCGCGGCGGAAGCCGGTGAAGAAGCGGCTCATCTGCTCATGCACCATGGTGTGGTGCGTGACGCGG
>NZ_JBFTME010000020.1:0-106513 GCF_056396805.1 Rhizobium sp. 05N49 | reverse complement strand
GACGCCCTCGGCCTCGGTGCTGCAAAGGTTGACACTGCCTACACCGCCATGGACAGCGCTATCGACGTCGTCGGCGAAATCAAGGCCAAGATCGTTGCCGCTACCGAAAACGGCGTCGACAAGAAGAAGGTTCAGGAAGAAATCGACCAGCTGCAGGACCAGCTGGTAAGCATCGCTCAGTCGGCTTCCTTCTCCGGTGAAAACTGGGTTGCTGGCGCCAGCGGCACGAAGAGCGTTGTTTCTTCCTTCGTTCGCGATGGCTCGAACGGCGTATCCGTCAAGATGACCGATTACGTCCTGGACAACAGCTCGGTCGGCAACGTCATGTTCGGCATGACCAACGGTCAGGTCGAAACCTCCACGGGTATCCTCGGCACCTCCTACGGCCCGACCGGCTCGGTCTACGGCCTCGACATCACCAGCATGACCCTCGGCGACCTCGGCACGGCTCTGACGACCGTTGAAAACGCTCTGAAGGCCATGACCTCTGCCGGTGCAAAGCTCGGTTCGATCTCCACCCGCATCACCATGCAGGACGATTTCGTCAACTCGCTCTCCGACTCGATCGACTCCGGTGTTGGCCGCCTCGTCGACGCCAACATGGAAGAAGAGTCCTCCAAGCTCTCTGCTCTCCAGACGCAGCAGCAGCTCGCGATCCAGTCTCTCTCGATCGCCAACTCTTCTTCGCAGAACATCCTGTCGCTCTTCCGCGGCTAATAGGATCGCGAAATATAACCCGCCGGGTAACCGGCGGGTCCTATCGAAATCGAGCCGCGCTTCGATGGAGCGCGGCTTTTTTTAATTTCCGTTAACGATTGATTAACCATATTGCTATTTTCTGCGTCTCAACGAGACGACGAGTTAACCAAATTTAAGAACGGGTTAACAGGCATGAAGGCTGATCGTCGTTCCCGGGCGCTATTCCCGAATGTCCCTTTTATTAATGTCTGCCAACAAGGGGCAATCATTTCATGACCAGCATTTTGACCAACGTCGCGGCCATGGCCGCTCTCCAGACACTCCGCGGCATCAGCAATAATCTTCAGGATACTCAAAATCGCGTATCTTCCGGCTATCGCGTTGAAAAGGCAGCAGACAACGCAGCTTATTGGTCCATCGCAACGACCATGCGTTCGGACAACAAGGCTCTTTCCGCAGTCTCCGACGCTCTCGGTCTCGGCGCTGCAAAGGTCGACACGGCCTACACGGCAATGGACAACGCCATCGACGTCGTCAGCGAAATCAAGTCCAAGATCGTCGCGGCAACTGAAAAAGGCGTCGACAAGACCAAGATCCAGGAAGAAATCAGCCAGCTCCAGGCTCAGCTCATGAGCATCTCCCAGTCGGCTTCCTTCTCCGGTGAAAACTGGGTTGCCGGCAACACGACCAAGAGCGTCGTTTCCACCTTCGTCCGCGACGGCAACGGCAATGTCTCGGTCAAGACGACCGATTATGTCCTGGACTCGTCTTCCAACGGTAACGTCCTGTTCGGCATGACCACGACGGGCACAATCGACTCGAGCACCGGCATTATCGGTACCTCCAACGGTACGATCGGCTCGATCTACACCATGAACATCACCTCCTTCGGTCAGCCGGAAATCGCCATGGCGCTGACGGCAATCGAAGCAGGCCTGGAGGCAATGACGAAGGCAGCCTCTCAGCTTGGCTCCATCTCCAACCGTATCGAGCTGCAGGAGAACTTCGTCGCGGCCCTCGGCGACTCGATCGACTCGGGTGTCGGTCGCCTCGTCGACGCCGACATGGAAGAGGAATCGAGCAGGCTGACGGCGCTGCAGACGCAACAACAGCTGGCGATCCAGTCACTTTCGATCGCAAATTCCAGCGCTCAGAACGTCCTCACGCTCTTCCGCAGCTAAGGCGGCGGCTGAAGCTGGACCAAACCTTGTGCCGTCATTTCGAGGCAGCCTGGAAACCGCGCCAAAACGGCGCGGTTTTCGTTCTATTTCAATGGTTTGTGGGATCTTTGGCGACGCTGCTTTATTCCCGTTTCCGCTCTTGCGGAAGTGGTTGATATCAGGTTAACGTTGCCGGGAGTTGATTTGTTTTGCGACACACCGGCGTGGGGGACCCGCCGGCGGCATGATGCCATTTCAGTCGCTGCCGGCAAACCGGCCTGATCCCTTCACCTTTCCGAGACCATGTCGATGACCGTCAAGATTACCAACGCGGCCGCGGTGAGTGCGCTTGCAGTGCTGCGCAGCATCAACAAAGAATCAAGCGACGTACAGCAGCAGATTTCCACGGCAAAACGGGTCGCGACCGCGTCCGACGATGCGACCTATTGGTCGATCGCGAGCGTCATGCGCGGCGACAGCACCAATCTCGGCACCATCGGCGATGCGCTCGGCCTCGGCGCGGCGAAGGTCGATTCGACCTATACGGCGATGAACTCCGCCATCGATCTTCTCGGCGATCTCAGAGCCAAGCTGGTTGCCGCGCGTGAGCCAGGCGCCGACAAGGACAAGATCAATGCGGAAATCACGGAATACAAGAACCAGCTTCAGACGATGGTGGAGGGAACGGCCTTCGCCGGCGAAAACTGGCTGTTGAACGGCGAGCCTGCGGCGCCCCCGCAATGGAAGATCATCGGCAGCTTCGTACGCGCCCCGACCGGCGAGTATCAGGCCCAGACCGTCGACTTTCCGTCATCCCAGACCATCCTGATCGACAAGACTAATGCCAGTGGCGGCCTGTTTACCAAGGATGTCAACGGCAATGTCGATGGCACGCCGGTGCGCAACTACTATCTCCTGAATGCGAACTCCGGGACGCCGGCGACGGGCACGGCAATCTCGATCAGCAAGTCGACCACCGACTCGCAGCTCATGGATATGCTGACGGCTACGGACTCCATGCTCAAGCAGCTCACGAATTCGGCGGCAGGGATTGGTATCATGAAGGCCCGCATCGACGACCAGATCGACTACACCGCCGACCTGTCCGACGCTATCGACAAGAGTGTCGGTGCCCTCGTCGACACCGATATGGACGAGGCTTCGACCCGCCAGAAGGCGATTGAAACTCAGAAGCAGATGGCAGTTGAAGCGATCTCCATCCTCAATACGTCCGCCAGCAAAATTCTGATCCTGCTCGAATAACGATCGGCGCGAGGGCGGTACCATTCATCCTCGCGCAAGTTTGGGTTTCTAGTTTCCGGCATGAAGGCAGCGTCCGAATCCATGCCGGCAACAGGCCCCAGGCCTCTTCCGAACCGGAACGGCATGCCGGCAAGGACATGGTCATTTTTCAAGCGGGGGCATGCCGCGTGCATCCCGAATACTGGACGGTTTTTTATGAGCATTATGCTTTCCCGGTATTTGAAGGATTTCGGTGAGCCGAGTCCCTCGGCACCGATCATCGATGTAGATGATTTCGCGACCGAAACCGCCTCCGCGTTTGCGGAATTGCCGCAGGAGCCCGAGGTCGACGTCGAGGCAGAGCGGCGCGAGGCCTTTTCCGAGGGCTTCGCGGCAGCCACTGCGGACCTGACCGAAAAATACGAAAGCGAGGCCCGGGCCGCCGCCGAGGCGCATGCCGGTGAGATCGAGGAACTGAGGCTTCGCTACGAAATCGAAGCGGCTGCGGTGATCGCTTCCCGCATCCGCGACATGGCCGAAGAGATTGCGACGCTCGTCAGCGAAGTGACCGCGGCGGCAATCGCACCTGTGATGACCGAGGCGCTCGCGAAGAAGGCTGCCGAAAATCTTGCCGCTCTGCTGCGCGAGGCGATCCTCGACGGTGCGGCGGTGCCGGTCGTCGTGCGCGGTCCGGCCAAGCTTTTCGATATCCTCAAGGGTGAACTCGGAGAACATGCCGCCTTGGTCCGCCATCATGAGGCTGATGACATCGACCTTGCTGCCGAGATCGGCGAGACCGTACTCGTGACCCGTATTTCCGCCTGGGCGGCTAGCTTGAAGAAAGTTTCCGAATGAGCGACGGCGAAAACCATCACCACGGAAAGAACGAGATCATCATCGTCAAGAAACATGGCGGTGGAGATCATGACGGCGCTCACGGCGGTGCGTGGAAAATCGCCTATGCCGACTTCATGACCGCAATGATGGCCTTCTTCCTGGTGATGTGGCTCGTCAACGCCGCCAACGAGGAAACTAAGGCCTCGATCGCGACCTATTTCAATCCGATCAAACTGTCGGATGAAAAGCCGACGGAAAAGGGTCTGAAGAAGCCGGTCGACCAGGCTGAAGGCGAGCAGAACCAGGAAAAGTCGAAGGAAAAGGAAGAGAATCCGAACCAGGGCAAGTCTGCCGCCGACGGCGACGATCAGACCTCGACCTCCGGCGACAAGACCAATTACTCGGAAGCCGATTTCTTCGAGAACCCCTATTCGGTTCTTGCCGAGATTGCCCAGGAAGTTGGCCAGCAGGCAAACGTCAGCGCCAAGGGCGATGGCGGTGCGGCGGATTCGGGTCCGGCGACCGGCGCCGATGGCGGCGAGGCCTACCGCGACCCCTTCGATCCGGATTTCTGGACCAAGCAGGTCGAAGTTACGACCGCCGGCAAGCCACAGCAGCCTTCGCCGCTCAATTCTAAGGCCGAACCGAATGAGCTCGCCAAGGCCGAAAATGCCCAGCCTTCCACCCTGCTGAGCAAAGATCCCAACAGCGCTGCCGTCGCCGCTTCGACAGAGAAGCAGGCCGACAAGAAGGCGGATAAGACCAAGGACAAGCAGGCGGACAAGACCAAGGACGCCGACAAGAAGGAAGAGGCTAAGCAAGCCGAAGAAAAGCAGCAGGCCGAGGAACTGCAGCAGGAGATTGCCCAGCAGATCTCCGGTGTCGCCGGCAAGCTCGCCGAGGGCCTGACGGTGACGGCGTCCGAGGGCGGCCTGCTGGTGAGCATTTCCGACCAGAACGACGATTCCATGTTTAACATCGGCTCTGCTGTGCCGCGCCAGGAGATGGTCCTCGCCATGCAGAAGATCGGTGCGATCCTGAAGCAGAGGGGCGGAGCGGTTGCCATCCGCGGCCATACGGACGGGCGGCCGTTCAAGGGCGATCTCAACGAGAACTGGCGCCTTTCGATGGACCGTGCCCAGAGCGCTTATTACATGCTCGTTCGCGGCGGCCTCGACGAGAAGCGTATTTCCCAGGTTTCCGGCTTCGCCGACCGCCGCCTGAAGCTGCCTGATGACCCCTACAACGCGTCAAACCGCCGGATCGAGATTCTCGTGCAGGCAGATCAAGGATAGTCGCATGACGCGCAGGCAGCATCGCTATTTCAGATATGCGGTCTTCGGCCTGGCGATGATGTCGCCAGCCATCGGTCATGCCGCAGATGCGGACGATCTCGCGCCGTACAAGATGCTGCGCTCGCTGCAGTTCGTTCAGGACTCGGTTGTAACGGGCGATCATTCCGCCGGCGAAATGCAGCGCTTCATGCTTGGCAAGATCGATCAGCGCCTGCGCAATGTCGATCCGTCCGTCTATGATGACGATCGCAACGTCGATGCCGCGCTGATCTATGTAATGAGCGGCGGCAATCCTCAGACGCTGGAATATCTCGTTGCCCATGACGTCAACGGTTACTTCGACAATCGCGTTACCGATGTGTTGCGGAAATATCTGAGCGGCAAGGGCCTTCTTGTCTCCAAGACGCTGGAAGAAACAGCCAAGGAATATGAAGGCAAGAAGATTGGCCCCTATCTGGCGTTGATCGGCGGCAATGTGATGATCGCCACGAAGCCGACGGATGCCCTTGCATTATATGACAAGGCGCGCCTCAACGCACCCGGCACGATCGTGGAAGAGGCGGCGCTGCGCCGCTCGGTCGCCATCTGCGTCGAAACCGGGCAGGTCGACAGGGGGCTTGCCTATTCGCAGCGCTATATCCGCCGCTTCCTCCATTCGCCCTATGCCAGCCAGTTCGCCGATCTCTTCGTGAAGCTGATTGTCAGCCACGATCACGATGTGAAGCCACAGACGGTTGTCGATATCCTCTCCTTCATGGATGCCCCACGCCAGCGCGAGGTCTATCTGCGCGTCGCGCGCGCTGCCGCGATTGCTGGAAAGCCTGATCTCGCCCGTATGGCCGCTCAGCGCGTTCAGTCGCTGGGTGAGGGGACCGACAATCCATTCGGACCGCTCGCCGATTTCTACAACGGCATGGCAAACGTCCCGACCGACGATATTGACCAGGCGGCCAAATATATCGCCAATATCTCTGGCGCATCTCTCTCGCCGCAGGATCAGGCACTGCAAGCAGCTGCTCGCTCCGTTGCCGAGCAGATATTGAGGGCTCCGGATCCGGCAAGCCTGACGCAAGGCTCCACCCCTAATAATACTAATCAAGAAATTACTTCTGAACAGGCTGCAGCCGCCACGGCTGCGCAACCGGAAGGAGCGCATAGCGTCTCCCCGGAACCTGTTGTCGAAGGCGAGGCTTCTGCTGGCACGGGGGGCCAGGATGTCGACCCTTCATTTACCTCTTTCGTGACGACCAATCGATCCAAGCTCGACGAAATCGACGGTCTCCTGGCCCAAGAAGGCAAGTAAGATGATGATGGATATCAGCGTCTCGGGCGGAGCGCCCGGCACGGATGCGTCTGCGTCCGTAAGATCCGGTCGGGGGGCCGGCAGAGGCGACGCCGCGGATCAGAACGGCGGCTTCTCCGATGTCCTCTCCAAGGCCGGCAACAGCGATCAGGATGCGGATGGCGTCGATAAGTCCGGCCAGCAGGACGCCAGCGATAGCGCCGAGGCCGCGGCGCGGAACTTGCGCGGACGCAATCCGAAGCCGCTGATCGATCTGAATGACGCCTCGCTCCAGGGACAGGTGGACGTGCAGTCCGAAACCATCGCAAACGCCGGCAAGATGCCTGCGAAGTCTGTAAGGGAGAAGGACGCAGCTGTCTTTGGACTGGGCAAGCCGGGCGCCAAGGATGAGGCAGCCGAGATCGTTGCTCAGGCGGGGGGCAAGCCTGCCAAGCAGGTCAAGATCGGTGCGCTCGGCGGCGACACCGCTGTCGATACAGGCGCGGACGTAGAGCCCGGCGATGGCGATATCACCGACGTTCTCGGCCTGCTGAAGAAGGAGCCCGGGGACGCCGCGGCTGTCCTGCAGGCTTCGGCTCATCATGCGGCCGCGAAGGCGGACGACGCAATGGCCGGCAAGAAGGACGCCAACGCCGAAGGCGTAAACGGTGCGAAGGCTGGTGCGCACGTGTCGGATGCATTGGCAGCCGTCGCCCCGCATGGCAATGACGCGCGTGTGCCGGGAACGGAGAATGCCGAAGGCACCGAAGGCAAGACGTTCAGGATCAGCCGTGCCGATGGCCGTGGCCAGTCGATGGACATGCATATCGGTACCGAGCAACCCGGCGAGAAGTCGGGAAAGTCGAGCGTCGAAAATGTTTCCGTCCTGGAATCGCGCCGTTATCTCGGCCTGGTTCAGAACCCGAATTCCGCAAACGTGACAGCGGCACTTTCAGGTGACAAGGAATGGGCACAGGCTATGCAGCCGAGCTCTGCTCTGTCGAACGCCGCTGAATGGACAAGCACCGGCAAGGTGGTGAACACCCTCAAGATCCAGATGAGCCCGATCGATCTTGGCCTCGTCACGGCGACGATGCGKCTGTCAGGCGATACGCTGAATGTCGACCTCAAGGTCGAGACCGGCGCGGCCTATCGCCAGCTCAAGGAAGACCACGGCAAGATTCTCGAGGCGCTGCGCAGCCAGGGCTATGCGGTCGATAACGTGACCATCAGCATGGCGCCAGTGGATCGGTCCGATGCCGGCAACCAGGCAAACAGCCAGGGACAGACTTCCCAGCAGCAGCAACAGTCGCTCGCCCAGCAAGGCCAGGGCGGCGAGGCGCGCGAGCGCCAGAACCAGACAGCGCGGCAGACGGATGGAGGCTTCAATGGTGCGGGCGGCAACGGTGTTGAGAACGCTTCTGCTATCGACGCTGGCGGCAGCCGCCCTGGTAGCGTTTACCTCTAGCGCATCCGCCTCCACAGGCGCCTGCGAGCGCGAGATCCAGTCTGCGGCAGCCAAATACGGGATCCCCGAGGGGATTCTCTATTCGGTCGGCTTGACGGAAACCGGGCGCAAGGGTTCGCTCTATCCCTATGCGATGAACGTCGAAGGCAAGGCGCTGTTTCCTGCCTCCGAGCAAGCCGCGTTGCGTCAATTCGACACTGCCAGCAGGGACGGCGCGAAGCTCATCGATATCGGATGTATGCAAATCAATCACTATTTCCACGGTGAAAACTTCAGCTCCGTGGAGGATATGTTCGATCCCCACCGCAACGTGGAGTATGCGGCGAAGTTCCTGCGCAATCTTCACGATCGTCATGAGACCTGGACGATGGCGGTAGCCAGATACCACGCGGGGCCGAACAATAATCCGGCGCAGAAGCAATATGTCTGCCGCGTCATCGCAAATCTGGTTGCCACCGGCTATGGCAAGTGGACTCCCAATGCGAGCAATTTCTGCGGAAATTAATTCAATTAATAATTGAATTCACCAATTATGACCGAACTGTGTCACAGTGTGGCAAGAATTCGGCACAAAACCCGCTTGCAAGGCGTAATTAAGCGGACGTTAACTTTTCCACGAAATTTTTGTGTGCATAACCTCGTCGACCTACTATATGTAGATCAAATCGGTACCCAAATCTTAATCAATTATTAATTTCCGCCATTAACTTTCACGAGTTGCTGCAGATTCGCGCGATTCGTACCCATAGATCATCGATGTGCCACACTGATTCGGAGGCGGACGAATGATCGTAGTGGTTGATGAGCGTGAGCTCGTGAAGGATGGATACACTTCTCTCTTTGGTCGTGAGGGCATTCCCTCAACCGGCTTTGATCCCGGTGAATTCGGCGAATGGGTGCAAACGGCGGCTGATTCTGACATCGCCGCGGTCGAGGCATTTCTGATCGGCCAGGGGCAGCGGGCCATGGAATTGCCGCGTGCGATCAGGGATCGCTCGATGGCGCCGGTGATTGCGGTCAGCGATCAACCGTCACTCGAAAACACGCTGGCCCTTTTTGACTGCGGCGTGGACGACGTTGTACGCAAGCCGGTACATCCGCGTGAGATTCTCGCGCGCGCCGCTGCAATCCGTCGTCGCCTGAAGGCGATCGCAAACCACACCGACATCGGCGCCATCCGCGTCTTCTCCGACGGGCGCGATCCGGAAATCAACGGCGAAACCTTCGCCTTGCCGCGCCGCGAGCGCCGCATCCTCGAATACTTGATTGCCAATCGCGGCCGTCGCGTCACCAAGACCCAGATCTTCAATGCGATTTACGGCATTTTCGATGAGGAAGTCGAAGAAAACGTCGTCGAAAGCCACATCTCCAAGCTGCGCAAGAAGCTGCGCAAGAAGCTCGGCGTCGACCCGGTCGATTCCAAGCGCTTCCTTGGCTACTGCATTGATTGGAATTGATTTTTCGGCGCGGGTCGTGCCGCGCGGGAAAGCCGGAATATTTCGGTCGGCGACCCGGCACAACAGACAGCTTCACGCAAGGCCCGCCAAATACTGTTGCACTTAACAGGTAAAACGAGGTTTTCAGATGAGCATTTTCGGCAGCATGAAGACGGCAGTATCGGGGATGAACGCTCAGGCAAACCGCCTCAGCACCGTCTCCGATAACATCGCGAACGTGAACACCAGCGGCTACAAGGCAGTTTCGACCGCGTTTTCGTCGCTGGTCCTGCCGTCGGGCTCCGGTAACTACAACTCCGGTGGCGTGACGACGACGGTTCGCCAGGCTGTCTCCGACCAGGGCGACATTTCCTACACGACCTCCGGTTACGACCTCGCAATTTCCGGCGACGGCTTCTTCATCGTCCAGGGTGGCGATGGTGTTCCCGTCCTGACACGTGCTGGCGACTTTACGAAGGACGACAGCGGCAACCTCGTCAACTCGGCCGGCTTCACGCTCATGGGCTATCCGTGGGGTTCCTCTGCTCCGGCAGTCGTCGTCAACGGCTTTGACGGTCTCGTTCCGATCAACGTCCTCGGCGACCAGAAGTTGGCGGCCGTTCCGACTTCGACGGGTACCTGGACAGGGAACTTGAAGCCCGGCGCGACCGTAGTCACCGACCCCAATGCGCTGCCAAGCGCTAACGGCAGCCTCCCGGCAGCGACTCCCACGGCCGCAACTAGCAACACCCAGAAATACTCGATGGTCACCTATGACAAGCTGGGTAGCAAGGTGATGTATGACATCTACTACACCAAGGTTCCGGTAGCGACGACTCCGACGCCGCCGACCGGCACGCAGTACCAGTGGGAAATGGCCGTATTCCGCAATGCTGACAAAGCCCCGACCGGCACGAGCTCTTTCCCTTACAGCTCGGCGGCAGTCTCGGTAAAGACGATCTCGTTTGATGATAAGGGTCAGATGCTGTCGCCGCCTGGCGCGACGATCACTGATCCGGTTACCGGCCTCACCATCAATATGAACCTCGACCTCTCCCAGGTCGGCGACAATTTCTCGGGCACAGGTAACGTCGACGGTCAGGGCGCGAATTCGCCGGTCGATATCACCATCGACGCCGACGGCATCGTCTACTCGAAGTACGATGACGGCAGTACCAAGCCGGTCTTCCAGATCCCGCTCGCCAACGTGCCGAGCCCGGACCTGCTGACTCTGATGTCCGGCAACGTCTATTCGGCCAACGGCAAGTCGGGCGTGACCGTCACCGGTTTCCCGCAGACCAGCGGCTTCGGCAAGATCCAGTCGGGCGCCCTCGAAGGCTCGAACGTCGACCTCGCCGGCGAACTGACCGAAATGATCGAATCCCAGCGCAGCTACACCGCCAACTCAAAGGTGTTCCAGACGGGTTCCGATCTCATGGACGTCCTCGTCAACCTCAAGCGTTAATTCAGGGTAACGGGTAAGCCATGTCGCTCACTTCAGCACTTAACACCGCGCAGAGCATATTCAACAATACGGGCGCGCAGAGCAGCATCGTATCGAACAATATCTCGAACGCCGGCAACAAGGACTATGTGCGCCGGCAGGCGATGCTCACCACCTCGCTGAACGGCGCCCAAGTGGTCAAGATCAGCCGCGCACAGGAAGATGCGCTGCTGAAACAATATCTCAAGGCGTCCTCGCAGGACAGCGCTCAACAGACCCTGTTGAGCGGCCTTGAAGATCTGAAATCGATCATGGGCGGCAACGATAACGAAACGTCGCCCGAAACGGCCCTGCGCACCTTCCGTGACAAGCTCGGCACGTTCCGCGCCACCCCCGGTGACCTTATTGCTGCCCAGGGTGCGATTACGGCGGCGCAGGACGTCGTAACCTCGCTGAACAATGCCTCCAAGGCAGTGCAGCAGCAGCGTTCCGATGCCGACAAGCAGATCAAGAACCAGGTCGACTCGCTGAACAGCCTGCTGAAGCAGTTCGAAACGGCCAACAATGCCGTCAAGAAGGCGACATCATCCAACGAAGATCCGTCGAGCGCTCTCGATGAGCGCGAAAAGGTCCTCAAGCAGATCAACCAGATCGTTGGCGTGTCTACGGCGACACGCGCCAACAACGACATGGTGCTCTACACAGCCGACGGCACGACGCTGTTCGAGACGATCCCGCGCGCAGTCAGCTTCGAGCCGACGCAGTCCTATGCGGCCGACACAGTCGGCAACAAGGTCTATGTCGATGGCGTGGCCGTCAATATGGGCTCGGGCTCGACGACGAATGCCAAGGGTAGCCTCGCCTCGCTTCTGCAGATCCGCGACGATATCGCACCGACGTTCCAGAGCCAGCTCGACGAAGTCGCTCGCGGCCTCGTGAACCTTTACCAGGAAGACGGCAATCCTGGCCTCTTCGTCTGGACAAACCCGACGACCGGCACCGCAGGCGGGGTTCCGCCGGCTGGCACCGTCATCAAGGGCATCGCCGGGACGATCGCGATCAATGACCGTGTCGTCACCTCCAAGGGCGGCGATCCGATGCGGTTGCGTGACGGCAACATCAATGCAAGCAGCACGGCTGCGAACCCGACGGGTTCGAGCGGTTATACCGCAGAACTCGACCGTCTCTATACGTCGATGGATTCAGGGATTGCATTCGATCCGAGTACCGGTCTGGACACCAATGTCAGCATCCTGACCTTTGCCACCAATTCGATCGGCTGGCTCGAGCAGAACCGCAGCAACGCGACGACGGCGGCGGAAAATACTCAAGCTGCCGCAGCACGAACCGATGAAGCTTATTCCAATGAAACCGGCGTCAACCTCGACGAGGAACTGACGCTCCTTCTCGACATAGAGCAGTCCTACAAGGCGGCGACCAAGATTTTGAACGCCGTTGATGAAATGTTGAAAGCATTGCTGGATATTGCGAGTTAAGCCATGAAGAGCTCATTTATTTCAAGTTCGGCCATTCAGAACGCCATGCGGTTGACGATCCGCCAGGCGCAGAACCAGATGACGAAGGCGACGATGGAGGCGACCACCGGCACCTACGCCGATATTGGTGTGTCGCTCGGCGGTTACGCAGCCAAGAGCATCGACTTCACCCGCGAAGTCGATCGTATCAAGTCGATCAAGCTGAGCAACGCTCTCGTCGATGCCCGTATGGAATCGGCGCAGGAAGGGCTCACCAAGATGAAGGGCGCCGGCGACGGCTTCCTGTCCAAGCTGACCGCGCTGCAGAGCAGCCACGATCCGGGCAGCGTCACGGTCGCTATCCAGTCGGCCACGAGCGCGCTTTCGACGATGATGGACACGTCCAACTCGATGGTGAACGGCGAATACCTCTTCGCCGGCATCAATACCGACATTCAGCCGCTGACGGACAAGACGGCGGCGACTTCGGCGGCGATCGTTACAGCCTTGAATGCTTACGCGGCAGGCCTGCCGACGCCGAAGCCGGTTAACGAGCTCACCGGCGACGAGATGAAGACATTCATCGAGACCCAGGTCGAGCCAATGTTCAGCGAAGCCGCCTGGACGGATCCGACAACCGGCTGGTCCAAGGCGTCCAGTCAGAACATGACGAGCCGCATCAGCAATTCGGAAGTCGTTGAATCCTCGACCAGCGCCAATTCCGAGGGCATGCGCTACTTCGCTCTGGCAACTGTGACGACGGCCGCGCTATTCGGCCAGAATCTCAGCACCGATGCGATGAGCGCAGTCTCCTCCAAGGCGATCACATACACGACGAGGGCGACCACGGGTCTCGTTACCCAGGCCAGTCAGCTCGGCCTCTCGCAGGAGCGCGTCGAAAAGGCGAATGACGCCCTCGATGCCCAGGCAAACATCATGCAGACCAAGCTCGTCGATATCCAGGGTGTTGATCCCTACGAGGCCTCGACCCTTGTCAAGACTTTGGAAACACAGCTCGAAACCGCTTACACGATCGTATCGAAGATTCAGCAGTTGAGTCTCGTGAACTACCTTTGATGATCAAAGGCGCGCAATATAAAGAAGGATGCATGAATGTATCAGTTCTCTTATGCCGAGGTCATGCAAGACTCGGTTGCCGACGCGAAGGAGCGGGAATGGCAGGTTCTCGAACGTTCGATCGAACTGCTTTCGGCGGCGCGCGATAAAGAGAAGTACAGCCGGGAGGCTATTGAAGCTCTCTTCTATACCCGCAGGGTCTGGATCAGCTTCGTTGAGGATTTGAAGCATCCAGACAACCAGCTGGAGATCGAGCTCAGGGCGAACCTTATTTCGATTGCGATCTGGATATTGAAGGAATGCGACAGAATTAGAAAACGTCAGTCGAATAACTACCAGGGCATCATCGACGTTACCACCATCATCAGGGATGGACTTAAATGAAAAGTACACTTCGCATTTCTCTGAAAGCCGGAGAAAGAATCTTCATCAACGGCGCTGTCCTGCGTGTCGACCGTAAGGTGGCACTGGAATTCCTGAACGATGTGACGTTCCTTCTCGAAAACCACGTGCTACAGCCGGAAGGCGCGACCACGCCGCTTCGCCAGCTCTACTTCATTGCCCAGATGATCCTCATCAATCCCGAGGGCAAGGAACATTCGACGGCGATGTTCCGCAAATCGATCACGATGCTTCTCACATGCTTCAAGAACGAGGAAATCCTCGCCGAACTGAAGCGGATCGACGCACTCGTTTCGACCGGCCGCGCCTTTGACGCGCTGAAGGCGATCCGCGGTCTCTACGCGATCGAAGACGGCATTCTCAACAATCACGAGCTGCCCCCGACAATGGTCGAGCAGATTCGCAGGGAGATCGCACCATGGCGGTAGACGGAACCCAGAGCGTAGGCGGCGGCAGCAGCACATATGGCTCGTCCAATGCCGCGCAGCAGAAGGCCACGCTGAACTACGATAACTTCCTTCAGCTTCTGGTCGCGCAGATGAAGAACCAGGATCCGACCGATCCGATGGATGCCAGCGAGCAGATGTCTCAGCTTGCAAGCTTCTCGCAGGTCGAGCAGACGATCCAGACGAACACGAAGCTCGATACGCTTCTGACGAGCTCCAGCCTGACCCAGGCAAGCAGCTATGTCGGCAAGTACATGGAAAGCGCCGACGGCAAAACCAAGGGTACGGTTGAATCCGTCAAGGTTTATTCCGACGGCCTCATTGCAACGCTGGACAATGGCGGTAAAATCCTCATTCAGGCTGGCATCTCCATTTCTGATTCGGCGCCGACCAATCCTTCGGGCGACGATAGCGGTTCGGATAATACCTGAAGTGACGACGGCGGCGCCGAAAGGGCCTGACGCTCGTTCGTTTGGATGACGCCAAAAATACCAGTCCGGTTAAAGCCGGGCTGGCTGCTTTCAAGGCGATATGAGGTTGCCTGACGATGAATGAAGCTGATGCACTCGACCTGTTCCAGGCTGCTATCTGGACCGTCCTCATTGCCGCTGGTCCTGCGGTCATTGCGGCAATGGTCGTCGGTCTCGTCATCGCGCTGATCCAGGCGCTCACGCAGGTGCAGGAAGCGACACTCACCTTCGTTCCGAAGATCGTAGCCGTTCTGGTCACGGTCGGCATTTCGGCCCCCTTCGTGGGCTCCCAGATTTCCATTTTCACCAATCTGGTCTTCTCGCGCATCCAGTCAGGCTTCTGAGCCAACTTCGCGCAAGCTTCGCCATTTAACTGTCGATCCGAATTGGGCGGACTCTGAGGTTCGCCTCCTCTCATGAAGAGACGGAATCGCCATGGCGCAACCACCTGCACTACCCCTTCCGAAAGCCGCCCCAAGTCTGCGTGATATCGGTTTTGCCTTGGGCATCATCGGTATTATCTGCATCCTCTTCCTGCCGATCCCGCCGTTTTTGATCGACATGGGCCTGGCCTTCTCGATCGCCTTCTCGGTGCTGATCCTCATGGTCGCGCTGTGGATCCAGAAACCTCTCGAATTCTCGTCCTTCCCGACCATCCTTCTGATCGCGACAATGACGCGACTGGCGTTGAACATTGCCACGACGCGCGTCATCCTTTCGCACGGCAACGAGGGACATGACGCGGCGGGCGGCGTCATCGCCGGCTTTGCAAGCCTGGTCATGTCCGGCGACTTCGTCATCGGTCTGATCGTCTTCCTGATCCTCATCACCATCAACTTCATCGTCATCACCAAGGGTGCGACGCGTATCGCAGAAGTCGGCGCGCGTTTCACCCTGGACGCCATCCCCGGCAAGCAGATGTCGATCGACGCCGACCTTTCGGCCGGCATCATCGACGAGAAGGAAGCCCAGCGCCGCCGCAAGGAACTGGAAGAGGAAAGCTCTTTCTTCGGTGCGATGGACGGTGCCTCGAAATTCGTTCGCGGTGACGCTGTCGCCGGCCTTCTGATTACCGCCATCAACGTCTTCGGCGGCATCATCATCGGCTATTTCCGCCATGGCATGCCGATCGGCGAAGCAGCTGACGTTTTCGTCAAGTTGTCGGTCGGTGACGGCCTCGTCTCGCAGATGCCGGCCCTCATCGTCTCGCTCGCCGCCGGCCTGCTCGTCTCGCGCGGCGGCACCACCGGCTCCACCGACCAGGCGGTAGTCAATCAGCTGAGTGGCTATCCCCGCGCACTCTCCGTCTCGGCCGTGCTGATGTTCGTCCTCGCTCTGATGCCGGGCCTGCCGTTTGTACCCTTCGTGATCCTCGGCAGTCTTCTCGCCTTCGGCGCCTGGTTCATTCCGCGTCAGGCCGAAGCCGAAAATCTGCTTCGCCGTGAAGCCGAGGAAAAGAAGGTCGTCCAGACCAAGGAGCTCGAAAAGGACTCGGTCAAGGCGGTTCTGCGCACCTCCGAAATCGAGCTTGCTCTCGGCAAGATGGTTTCGACCCGCCTGCTCGGCGCCCATCAGGAACTCGCCTTCCGCGTCGGCAAGATGCGCAAGAAGTTCGCCACCCAATACGGTTTCGTCGTGCCGGAAATCAAGGTCACCGACGATATCGGCATCCCCGAGAAGTCGTATCAGATCCGCATCCACGGCACGACTGTCGCCTCGAACCTGCTGCGTGTCGGCGAAGTTCTCGTCGTCACCGGCGCCGGTCGCAAGCCGAGCATTCCCGGCGACGAAATCCGCGAACCCGCTTTCGGCATGCCGGCGGTTTCGATCCTCGAAAACTTCGCCGAAGATCTGAAACGTGAAGGCTTCCAGCCGATTGACAACGTCTCGGTTGTGCTGACGCATATGAGCGAGGTGATCAGAAACAACCTGCCGCAGCTTCTGTCCTATAAGGACGTGAAGATCCTGATCGATCGTCTCGACCCTGAATACAAGAAGCTCGCTGATGAGATCTGCTCGTCCCACATGTCCTATTCGGGCCTGCAGGCGGTGCTGAAGCTGCTTCTTGCCGAACGTGTCTCGATCCGCAACTTGCACCTCATTCTGGAAGCGGTCGCAGAACTTGCCCCGCATGTCAGGAAGACGGAGCAGATCGTCGAGCACGTCCGCATCCGCATGGCCCAGCAGCTTTGCGGCGACCTTGCCGACAACGGCGTGCTGCGCGTGCTGCGGCTCGGCAGCAAATGGGACCTCGCCTTCCACCAGGCGCTCAAGCGCGATGCCAAGGGCGAAGTCGTCGAATTCGACATTGATCCGCGCACGCTCGAAGAATTCAGCGAACAGGCGACGAAAGTTATCCGTGAATTCATGGACAGAGGCCTGCCTTTCGCCCTTGTCACCTCACCGGAAACACGCTCCTATGTCCGCATGATCATCGAGCGACTCTTCGCAACGCTTCCCGTTCTTTCGCATGTGGAACTGGCCAAGGGCATCGAAATCAAGATTCTGGGCTCGATTTCATGATTTCAGACCCGCAAGGGACAGTTCTGGCGCTGTTTCTGGTTTTCTGCCGGATCGGCGGCTGTGTGCTGACCCTTCCGGGTTTTTCGTCGGGCCGCGTGCCGGAGCAATTGCGCGTCTTCATTGCCGGCGCGCTTTCGCTTGCCGTTCTGCCGGTGCTCTGGGACACGGTCTATCCGTCGGTCCACACCAGTTCCGGTACCTATATTGGTCTGATTTTCAGCGAATCACTGATCGGTGTGATGTATGGCATGCTCGCCCGGCTCTATACGCTCGGTCTGCAGTTCGCGGCCACGATCGTCTCGATGATGGTCGGCTACACGCAGCCGAGCACGTCTGACATCGTCGAAGATTCGCCCGAAATCAGTCTGACGGCCTTTATCACGATGACCGGCCTGATGGTTCTCTTCATCATGGATTTCCATCACATCGTCTTCCGCGCGCTGATCGATTCCTACACGACCATGCCCTTCGGCGGGTTGATGCAGATGCGCTCCACGCTCATCACCTTCACGGATACGCTGGAGCAGACCACCTACATCATGCTGCGGCTTTCGAGCCCCTATTTGATTTACGGACTGATCTTCAATATCTCGATCGGCTTCATCAACAAGCTCGCGCCGCAGATCCCGGTCTACTTCATCTCCACGCCCTATCTGCTCATGGGCGGCCTCTTCCTGCTCTATTTCTCGATCGCTGCATTGATCAGCCAGTTCGCCCAATCCTTCGGCAGCATATTCGTGGGAAAGTGAGGGACGATGATGGAGAAGAAGCGCTCCGACAAGCTCAAGCGTCTGGTGACGGTTCAGCGGCATCTCGAAAAAATGGCGGAGTACGATCTGGCGGAAACCAGCCGCCAGCGCGCCGAAGTCAATGCAGCCATGGATGTCGCCATTCTAGCGCTCGGTTCGCTGGACCCTGTCCATCGTGCTTTCTCGCAGAGTTATGCAGATCGTTTCGGCAGGCTGAGCATCAAGGATCAACAATTGACCGGCATGCAGCAGGTCCATGAAATGCGCCTGACGCGTGAGCGCGCCAAGGGCGACCGGCTGGAGGAAAGCATGCTCGATGCCCTTCAGGCCGAGCGTCGTGAGGCGGATGACAATGCCGTCTACGATGTAATCGATCAGCAGTTCGCAACGCCAGCCTCCAGCAAGCTTCAAAAATAATAATCGCCACGATCTTACATTAGAGGATTGTAACGTGGCTATTTCACCCCCCAGCGATCTGGTGATGGACGTCGTCAAGGCGGCCGACCCCATGGAGGTTCAGGCTGCCCAGGAAAAGCTGAAAGCCAGCCGCGCCGCTTTTGCTGCGACAAGCCTGGCCGACAGCGGTAACGGTTTTTCTTCCGCAGTCGACATTCTCGACAACGTCAAGCAGAAGACCGGCCTGCACAATATCCAGAACCGCGAAAAGACCGAGGACGTGCCGGAAACCTACCGGAAGTTCGAGGCTATGGTTCTGCAGAATTTCGTGAAGTCCATGCTGCCGAGCGATGCCGAGAATGTCTTCGGCAAGGGCGCAACAGGCGACATCTGGAAGGGCATGATGGCCGAACAGCTCGGCAACGTCATGGCCAAGGGCGACGGCATCGGCATCGCCAAGCAGATGTATTCCGAGCAGTTGCGCCGCCAGGAAGGCAAGATCGTCAACGCCTCCACGGATGAAGACGACCGCAAGACTGCAATGAGCATGATCGACGACTTTCAACGCAAGACCTTCGGCACTCCGACTGCCGACAATAAGTCCGCAACTAGCGACGCATAATCGAGGATAAAATGGAAATAGTTTCGAACGAATACAGGATCAAATCCGTTCTCGGGCGCCTCGAAATGATAATCGACAATGAGAACACTCGGATCGGCAGCGATCCGCAGTTCGATCTCAAGGTCTCCAATGCGCACAAGAGCCGGTGCCTGTACGAGCTCTCGATGCTCTTCCGCGACACCGATCCGGCCGAGCTTGCCGCTTCGCATCTGGACCAGCTTCATGGCCTCAAGAAGAAGCTTACGCTAAACGCCCGCCGCGTCGAAGCGCATCTGGAGGCGGTTCGCGCCGTTGCCGATCTCTTGAAGAACGCCGTGCAGGATGCCGATGCTGACGGCACCTATTCCCAGGAACAGTTCGCCGCGCGGGATGCCTGATGATCAAGCTCGTCCTCACAGGCGTCTGGGTCTGCGCCGTCACGTTGGCATCGGTCTATTTCTCGGTGAACATGGCGACTGCGCCGGCGCCGGTTGAAGCGGATACCAAGCAAAGCGCGCTCGAGCTGGTGAAGGGCGAGACAATCACCGTGCCCGTTATCGGCAACGGTGCGGTCAACGGTTATTTCCTCGGCCGCATCTCCTTCATGATGCACAAGGATATGATCGCAGGCCTCAACCTGCCGATCACGGAAATGACGACCGACGAACTCTTCAGTCTGCTCGTCGGTAACAAGATGATCGACGTCTCCAATATCAAGGCCTTCGATCCCGGGGCTTTCCGCGAACAGATCAAGAAGGGCATGAACGAGCGTCTCGGCGGCGAATATGTGGCCGATGTCATGCTGGAGCAGCTCGACTATCTGTCGAAGGAAGACGTAAAGGAAACCTCCGGCGGCAAGCCGCAGAAGGTTGGAGCGCCAGTCAAGATCGTCGAGACCGCGCCCGCGTCCGAAACGCCGGCTCCCTCGGCCAGTCACTGATCACCATTGATCCGTCAATTCAAAACGGCGCCGAAAGGCGCCGTTTTTTGCGTTCTCGTCTTGGTTAATGAACTACTTATGCGCGCATGAAAATCCAAAGGTTTTTCCTAAGGGTTGTTTGAAGCAGAGTTGATATAAACGCGGCACAAGCTTGGGATGATGCCGCCACGGGTTGGGGGAAATCGCTTCAGGCGGGACGCCGCTGGTCCTCACAAGACCTCCGCTGCGGAAATGTGGGCTTGTTTTCCAGGATGTCGGGCGCATGACGCACCCTCGGCAGGAGGTTGGAATGAATTTGATTGCAAACTTCGCGGTGCTTGCATCGCGGCGGACGATTTTCGATCTGCCGGTCTGCGATCTCGGCTGGGACGACGCGCTGGTTTTCATCAACGAACTGGCTTCCATCCCTGTCGGGCAGACCGTGGTTTGCTTCGTCAATGCCCACAACATGCTGACCGCCCTGGGCGACGACGAATACTATCAGATCATGTCGCATAATCTGGTCCTGCCCGATGGTATCGGCCTCAACATCGCATCCCAGGTCACGCATGGTTCGCCATTTCCCGCCAATCTGAACGGTACCGATTTCGTGCCGGCATTCCTGACCTTCATGGAAACGCCGCGCCGTATCGGTCTGATCGGCGGCGCGCGTGCGGTTGTCGAGAAGGCGGCCGAGAACTTTTCCAGGCATACGCCCTGGCACGAATTCTTCGTCATCTCCGACGGCTTTTTCGACAAGGCAAATCCGGAAGCTGTTACCGCCGAAGTGGAGCGTCAGAAGCTCGATATCCTGATTGTCGGCATGGGCACGCCGCTGCAGGAAAAATGGGTTCACCAGAATATCCGCGCCGATCACGCGCGTCTCGTCCTGACGGTCGGTGCACTTTTCGATTTCGTTTCCGGCACCGTCCCCCGCGCGCCGAAGACCGTGCGCATGATGCGTCTCGAATGGGCCTATCGCCTGGTGCAGGAGCCGGCGCGCCTCTGGCGCCGTTATATTATCGGTATCCCGATTTTCCTCTTCCGGGTCTTCCAGTATCGCTTCAGCCGGCGCGCGCGTATTCTCAGCCAGCCGGTTGAACCGACGCACGCTGCGGGCGAACAGAAGAGAATCGAGCAGATGAAGAAAGCCGGCTGATTACAGATTTCTGCAGGCTGCGGTTAACCATTTCTTTGCCATATATATTTAGAGTAGCTTAATCATCCGCGTCGGCGCGGTTGAGCGAACTCGGCTATCATGCGCATGAGATGTGACGCCAATGCACGATTCCAGGGCGAAAAGCAGTTTCCATGATCGCGCAACCAGCTTCTCGCGCGGCCAGCGGCAAAGTCACGCAGCAGAGAGTACCAGTGCACCGGAGATCCGCCCTTCGGAAGCCGAACTGCTGCACGCCATAAGCCGGCTGCTCGATGAGCAGCGCGCGAAGGCGCGGCAGACTGAACCGCTGGTCGATCGGATCGAAACGATCCTCGGTTCGCGCCTTCAGGCTGCTAACGATATCTCTTCCGTTTCCGCTCCCGCTTTTGAGCCCTCTTCTCCCGCACCGGAGCCAGCGACGCAATACGTCCAGGTTCATCACGTCGCTCCCGTCGAAAAAGCACCCGTTTTGCCGGTTTCACGCGAAATAGGGCGCACGAAATGGGGCAGGAGCGCCCTCGTCATTGTTGCCCTCTCGTTCGTTGGTGCTGCCACCCCGGTCCTGATGCCATCCGCACCAGCGCGCTACACAGCAGAAACGACGCTTGCCGTGGATGCGGGCGCAGGCGACCGGACTGCGCTTGTCGGGGAAACTGTCAGAAGACTGTTCTCGGTACCTGTCATCACCTCAGCTGTTGCAGCAATGAAGCTGGACCGCGATCCGGAATTTGCCGGCAACAATGCCAATGCACTTGGTGTTGCCTTCGAGCTTCTCTCCGGCAGCGGCGCGGCGGCGGATCCGGCATCGCGCGCCGAGGCCGCGCTGAAATCTGCCCTCGCGATTATTCCCGATGACCGCACTGGCACGATCCGCCTGATGGTAACGACGGCCGATGGCGACAAATCGACACGAATCGCCATGCGGTTGTCCGATGCGGTGACCGGCGGCAGTGCCGCGAGCAAGGCGGCCGAGACGGCCACTGCCTTGAAAAAAGAAAATGATCAGGCTCAGGCAGAGCTCATGGCTTTTGGCCAGAAGAACGGCGAGGGCAATGTCAAGGTTGCGACGCAATTGCAGCGTCAGATCGCCGGCCTCGATGCCGATCTCAAGAATGCCGACGACAAGATCCTGACCGCCAAGGAACAGGCCGACAAGCTGAAGGCCGCCAAGCTCGCGGACGTGCTGGAAGGCTCGCTCACTTCGGATATGATCTCACCCGCCCTGCAGGATCTGCGCGACAGATATGCGATTGCCAAGACGGCGCTCGCGCAGCTTTCGGCAGACCTCGGGCCGCGCCATCCGCGCCTGCTCCAGCAGCAGTCCGAGGTCGACGGTCTGAAGGACAGCATCGGCAAGGAACTTGTGCGCCTCGCCCAGAACGCAAGTGGGACAGCCAAGGCTGCCGTCGATGCGCGCAGGCAACTGAGCGACCGTCGCAATGCGCTCATTGCCCAGAGCCGCGATACCGGCGTCGATCTCGCCAAGCTGACCGAGTTGCGGGAAAAGGCCTCTGCCGCCCGCTCGCGCCTGGACGAAGAGGTTTCCACGACAGGTGCCATCGGCGACGGCAGGGTCACGGTTCGCAAGCCCGCTCTTGTGCTGCCGGTTTCCGGTGGCAGCAGTTTCGCTTTCAATGCCTTGCTGGGCGGCCTTGCAGGTCTGGTGGCAGGCCTGGGCTTCGTTTTTCTGCCGCGTCGCTTCCGCCGACAGCCCGAACAGGTGCCGGTCCAGCCGGTTGAAATTCCTGTCCAGGATCAAATTCTCGCCCCTGTGCCCGAACTTGCCCAGGTCCCCGAACCGGAGTTGGTCCCGCAGACGGCGAACGAGGTCGATGCATTGCGCTCGCAGATCGCCAGCCTGCGCGATCGCCTACACGCCCACCAGGCTTCCCGGTAGGCGAACGCCCGACGGCAGATTGCTCTTGCATTTGCCGTTTTTAAACGGGATAGGGCGTTATCGGGAAATCATTCCCGCCGCGGGCGAATAGACTGGCGCGAAACTGGGCGGAGAAGACGCGTGACGACAGTAATCGACGGCAAGCAGGTTGCCGCATCCGTAATCGAAACCGTGAAATCGGCAAATGCTGCGCTTGAGGCTGCGAAGGGCGTACGGACGGGCCTTGCGGTCATCATCGTCGGCGACGATCCGGCGAGCCACACCTATGTCAGCTCCAAGAGCCGAATGGCCAAGGAATGCGGCTTCAAATCCGTCCAGCACACGCTGCCGGTCGAGACGAGCCAGGAGGAGCTTGCCGCCCTCGTCGCTACGCTCAATGCCGATCCGTCGATCCACGGCATTCTCGTGCAGCTGCCGCTGCCCAGACATCTCGACAGCGAGGCGATCATCCAGTCGATCCTGCCGGAGAAGGATGTCGATGGCCTGAGTGTCGTCAATGCCGGCAAGCTTGCGACCGGTGACCTGAAGACCGGCCTCGTCTCCTGCACGCCGGCCGGCGCCATGGTCTTCGTCCGTCGCACCCATGGTGAGGATCTTTCCGGCCTCAATGCCACCGTCATCGGCCGCTCCAACCTGTTCGGCAAGCCGATGGCGCAGCTTCTGCTGAATGCCAATGCGACGGTCACCATTGCCCATTCGCGCACGAAGGATCTCGCCGGCATCTGCCGCAATGCCGATATTCTGGTGGCCGCCGTCGGTCGTCCGGAAATGGTCAAAGCCGATTGGGTCAAGCCCGGTGCCACCGTCATCGATGTCGGCATCAACCGCATTGCCGCCCCCGAACGCGGCGAGGGGAAGACCCGCCTCGTCGGCGATGTCGCCTTTGCCGAGGTTTCTCCGGTTGCTGCCGTCATCACCCCGGTTCCGGGTGGCGTCGGCCCGATGACGATCGCCATGCTGATGGCCAATACGGTGATTGCCGCCCATCGTTCGGCAGGACTGACGCCGCCGGTATTCTGATCATCCCCCTTTAATCAACTCTGGGGCGCGGCGCCTGTCGAGGCCCTGACGATCAGCTCGGTCTTCCAGAGTTCCTGTTCGGGGAAGGGGCCCGCCTGCTTGACCGTACCGATGAGCCGCTGCGCGATGCGCACGCCGGCCGCCCGCAGCGACGAGCGTGTCGTCGTCAGCGGCACGGAGAAATTCTCCGGCTTCAGGAGCGGCAGAACATCGTCATGGGCGATCAGCGAAATGTCCTCGCCGAGTTTCAATCCGGCTTGATTGACGGCGCGGATTGCACCGAGCGCAAGCACCGTACTGGAGCATAAAATGGCGGTTGGCCGATCCGGAAGCTGCAGGAAGCGCTCCATGGCGATCAGTCCTTCCTCGTCCGTCATGACCGTATGGCTCGTGCAGTCTTCCTCGAGCTCCAACCCGCGTTCGGCGAGCGCGGCAATGAGCCCGTTCCTGCGGCGAATGGCGAAATCGAGATGCAGCGGCCCGTTCATCAGCGCAAAGCGCGTGTGGCCGAGCTGGAGAAGAAGCCTCGCCGCATCGTAGAAAGCCGCCTCATTGTCGATGTCGAGATAGGGATAGTCCGGTTCCGAGCCGAAGGAGCGGCCATGCACCACGAAGGGCATGGAAAGCGACTTCAACATGGCAAGCCGCGGGTCGTGGCCGCGCATATAGGCTACGAAGAGCGCGTCCACATTGCCGCTGATCGCGAGACGCCGCAGCGCTGCGACCTCGTCGTCCGGGTCGGCCGGCATGATGACGAAGTGAAAGTCATGACGCACCGCTTCCTCGCCGAGACCGGTCAGGAACTCGCCGAAATGCACGTCCGATTGATGGCCGGGCGCTGTCGGCATGACGAGGCCGATCGAGCCGGCTTTGCCGGTGGCAAGCCGCTGGGCGGCCTTGTTGGGCCGGTATCCGGTTTCTTTGACCGCCCGGAGCACGCGTTCCCGGGTTGCCTCGTTGACCTCCGGATAGCCGTTGAGTGCGCGGCTCACAGTTGTCTGCGAAAGCCCCAGCAATTCCGATAGCTGTTTGAGATTCACCTGCTATGCTTCCTCCCGGCCTGCCCTGTGGCCGTAAAATAGTGGCCGCCGCCTCCCAATGGCATCCAAAGCGCTTTCAAATATGTAGCATCTGCTGCGCTTGACTCAAGAAAAATCGCTCCATATTCCCCATTAAGCCTTGCTGCGACGCGATACAGTGGCGGTATTCCTGCCGTTTTCGCAAAATGGCTTGACTTCATTCGGCCAAAAGGGAATGAGTTGCTTTGTCAAAGCGCTTTGAGATTTCCTTTGGATGAAATTCTGCGCTATCCGATTGTGATGGGAGGTTGATCACATGAAAAAGTCATTCTTGATGGGCGTTGCACTTGCGGCGCTTTTTGCGGGCGCTGCATCGGCAGCGGATCTGAAATTCGCACCGGGTCAGGACTCCAAGTTCAACTGGAAGAGCTATGACGACTTCAAGGCTGCCCATGCCGACCTGAAGGGTCAGCAGCTGACGATCTTCGGCCCCTGGCGCGGCGAAGACGAAGCCTTTTTCCAGAGCATCCTCGCCTATTTCGTCGAAGCGACCGGCATTGACGCCAAGTATTCCTCCTCTGAAAACTACGAGCAGCAGATCGTTATCGATACGCAGGCAGGCTCCCCGCCGAATATCGCCATTCTGCCGCAGCCGGGCCTGCTGGCCGATCTCGCGAGCAAGGGTTACCTGACGCCGCTCGGCGACGATACTTCCAAGTGGGTCAAGGACAACTACGGCGCCGGCGACAGCTGGGTCGGTTACGGCACCTACAAGGGTAAGGACGGCAAGGACGCCTACTTCGCCTTCCCCTACAAGGCCGACGTGAAGTCGCTCGTCTGGTATGTTCCTGAGAACTTCGAAGAGGCAGGCTACAAGGTCCCGACGACCATGGAAGAGCTGCACGCCCTGACTGACCAGATCGTCAAGGACGGCGGCGTTCCGTGGTGCATCGGTCTCGGTTCCGGCGGCGCAACCGGCTGGCCGGCAACCGACTGGGTCGAAGACATCATGCTGCGCACCCAGAAGCCCGAGGTCTACGACAAGTGGACTACCAATGAAGTGAAGTTCACCGATCCGGCCGTCGTTGCTGCCATCGACGAATTCGGCAAGTTCGCCAAGAACGAAAAATATGTCGACGGCGGCGTTGCAGCCGTTGCATCGACCGACTTCCGCGACAGCCCGAAGGGCCTCTTCGCCGTTCCGCCGAAGTGCTACCTGCACCACCAGGCTTCGTTCATCCCGTCCTTCTTCCCCGAGGGAACGAAGCTCGGTACCGATGCCGACTTCTTCTACATGCCGACCTATGCCGCGCATGCCGATCTCGGCAAGCCGGTTCTGGGTGCTGGTACGCTCGTCTCCATCGCCAAGGACTCTCCGACCGCTCGCGCTTTCGTCGACTTCCTGAAGACGCCGGTCGCCCATGAACTCTGGATGGCGCAGTCGAGCTTCCTGACCCCGTACAAGGGCGTCAATGTCGATGCTTACGCCAACCCGCAGATGAAGAAGGAAGGCGAGATCCTGACCTCGGCCACGACCTTCCGCTTCGACGGTTCCGACCTGATGCCTGGCAAGATCGGCGCTGGCGCCTTCTGGACCGGCATGGTTGATTTCGTCGGCGGCAAGTCCGCTCAGGACTCCGCAGCCGAAATCCAGAGCGCCTGGGACGGCATCAAGTAATTTCCTGCCATTTCGTGCCGCCGGGCGACCGGCGGCATCACCGGAATGAACGGCCGGGCTCCAGAGGGGGAGCCCGGTTGTGCCGGATCCTGTGGTCAAACCCACAAGCAATATTGACGGTGTCCGGCATTAACCCTTCAAAATAAGACAGGGAAGCAGGGGAGGGACGAAATGCTGTCGCAGATAGTGTCCGCTTTGGGCGTCGTGGTCGTCGCCGTTTTCGCATGTTCGGCCTATTTCTTTTTCTCGAACAAGATCCTCGATCTCGCCTTGCCGGTGAAGGACGGTGATATCCGTCAGGCTTCACGCAACCTGAACCGGCGCGCGATGATCCGGCCCTGGCTGTTTCTCTTCCCAGCGCTTTTTCTGCTGGTCGTCTACCTCGTCTATCCTGTGGTCGCGACCTTCATCCTGTCCTTCTACGACCGGTCGGGCAACGAGTTCGTCGGTGCGCAGAACTACCTTTGGGCCCTGAACGACCGCGAATTCCGCCAGTCGATCTTCAACAACATTCTCTGGCTGGCCGTCGTGCCCGCCTGCTGCACCTTCTTCGGCCTTGTCATCGCCGTCATGACCGACCGCATCTGGTGGGGCAATATCGCCAAGAGCATCGTTTTCATGCCGATGGCGATCTCCTTCGTCGGCGCTTCCGTCATCTGGAAGTTCATCTATGAATACCGCGGCGGCAACGATGTGCAGATCGGCCTTTTGAACGCCATCGTGCAGACATTCGGCGGCACGCCTGAGGTCTGGATTTCCGTTCCCTTCTGGAACAATTTCTTCCTGATGGTGATCCTGGTCTGGATCCAGACCGGCTTTGCCATGGTGATCCTCTCGGCCGCATTGCGCGGTATCCCGGAGGAGACGATCGAGGCAGCTGTCATCGATGGCGCCAATGGCTGGCAGATCTTCTGGCGCATCATGGTGCCGCAGATCTGGGGCACGATCGCCGTCGTCTGGACGACGATCACCATCCTCGTCCTCAAGGTTTTCGACATCGTGCTCACCATGACCAACGGCCAGTGGCAGACCATGGTGCTGGCGAACCTGATGTTCAACTGGCTGTTCCGTGGCGGCGGCGATTCCGGCCGAAGCGCTGTCATCGCCATCATCATCATGCTCGCCGTCACGCCGATCATGGTGTGGAACGTGCGCCGCGCCAATGCCGAACTGAAGGGACGCTGAGATGACGAGAGCTGCAAGCTACTTCAAGATCGGCCCGGCCCGTCTTTTCGTCCACTTCTGCGTTCTCGTGATCGTCATCATCTGGCTGGTGCCGACCCTCGGCATCTTCGTCAGTGCGCTGCGCGACAAGGACCAGATCACCGTTTCCGGCTGGTGGACCGCCTTTGCCGGTTCCACGCAGACTGTGGCCGCGCGCCTCGGCACCCCAGATCAGGCAAAGCAGGAAGGCGATATCTACGTGATCACGGGCAACGTGCTGGCCGATCAGCCTGGCCGCTCGGTCAAGGCGTTCGGCGTACGTGTGCAGCAACCTTCGGCTTTTGAGGCTGGTCAGACCGCCGACCTAGGCGACGGCGAAAGCTTGGTCATCAACAGCGACGGCAGCTACCGCTACATGAAGAATGTCGCTTTTTCGCCTGATGAACGTCCGCGCCGCATCTATGTCGCGGCATCGGCTCCGCCGGAATTCACGCTCGCGAACTACAAGACCGTTCTGACGAGCGAGGGTATCGGCCAGTCCTTCATCAACTCTCTGACAGTGACCATTCCGGCGACCATCATCCCGATCCTGATCGCCGCTTTCGCCGCGTATGCGCTGAGCTGGATGGAATTCCCCGGCCGCGCGCTTCTCATTGCACTCGTCGTCGGCCTCATCGTCGTGCCGCTGCAGATGTCGCTCATCCCGCTCTTGCGTCTCTATAACGAGATCGGCACCGCGATCGGCCAGCCGTCGAAAACCTATCCCGGCATCTGGCTGGCGCACACCGCCTTCGGCATGCCGCTCGCCATCTATCTCTTGCGGGCCTATATTGCCGGCCTGCCCAAGGAGATCATCGAATCCGCCCGCGTCGATGGCGCGAGCGATTTCGAGATCTTCACCCGCATCGTTTTGCCTCTCTCCTTCCCCGCGCTCGCCTCCTTCGCGATCTTCCAGTTCCTGTGGGTGTGGAACGACCTGCTTGTCGCCATGGTCTTCCTCGGCACCGACAAGGATCACCTCGTGCTGACAGGAGCGCTGAATGCGCTGCTTGGCTCGCGCGGCGGCAATTGGGAAATCCTGACGGCGTCCGCCTTCGTCACCATCATCATACCGCTGCTCGTCTTCTTCTCGCTGCAGCGTTATCTGGTGCGCGGCCTGCTTGCGGGGTCGGTCAAGGGAGGCTGATCCATCCCAAGACTTAAGCTTAGACAGGATATTCCATGAGTGTGGCTTCCCAATCCAATCTGACCGCCGACAAGGACTGGTGGCGCGGCGCGGTGATCTATCAGATCTATCCGCGCTCCTACCAGGATTCGAACGGCGACGGCATCGGCGACCTGAAGGGCATCACCGCCCGCTTGCCGCATGTGGCAAGCCTCGGTGCCGACGCCATCTGGATTTCGCCCTTCTTTACCTCGCCGATGCGCGACTTCGGTTACGACGTCTCGGACTACGAAAACGTCGACGCCATCTTCGGTACATTGATCGATTTCGACACGCTGATAGCGGAAGCCCACCGTCTCGGCATCAAGGTGATGATCGACCTCGTCATCTCGCATTCTTCCGACCAGCATCCCTGGTTTGTCGAAAGCCGCACGAGCAAGACCAATGCCAAGGCCGACTGGTATGTCTGGGCCGATGCAAAGCCGGACGGTACGCCGCCGAACAACTGGCTGTCGATCTTCGGCGGTTCCGCATGGGCGTGGGATCCGACGCGCATGCAATATTACATGCACAACTTCCTGACCTCGCAGCCCGATATGAACCTGCATAATCCCGAGGTTCAGGACCGCCTGCTCGATGTCGTCCGTTTCTGGCTGAAGCGCGGTGTCGACGGCTTCCGCCTCGACACGATCAACTTCTATTTCCACGACAAGCTTCTGCGCGACAACCCGGCGCTTGCCCCGGAACGCCGCAACGCGTCCACCGCGCCGGCCGTGAACCCCTATAATTTCCAGGAGCATCTCTACGACAAGAACCGCCCTGAGAACCTCGAATTCCTGAAGCGCTTCCGCGCCGTGCTGGAAGAGTTTCCCGCCATTGCCGCCGTCGGCGAAGTGGGCGACAGCCAGCGTGGCCTCGAAATTGTCGGCGAATATACCTCCGGCAATGACAAGATGCACATGTGCTACGCCTTCGAATTCCTGGCGCCCGATCCGCTGACGCCAGAGCGCGTCGAGGAAGTCATGAAGGATTTCGACGCCGCCGCTCCCGATGGCTGGGCCTGCTGGGCTTTCTCGAACCATGACGTCATGCGCCATGTCAGCCGCTGGGGCGCGCTGGTTGCCGACCACGATGCCTTTGCCAAGCTCTACGCTTCGCTGTTGATGACACTGCGCGGTTCGGTCTGCCTCTATCAGGGTGAGGAACTCGCTCTCACCGAAGCTGATCTCGCCTATCAGGATCTGCAGGATCCCTACGGCATCCAGTTCTGGCCGGAGTTCAAGGGGCGTGACGGTTGCCGCACGCCCATGGTCTGGGACAGCCAGGTCGCACAGGGCGGCTTCTCGACGGTGAAACCCTGGCTGCCGGTCCCGGTCGAGCACATCCTGCGCGCCGTCAGCGTGCAGCAGGGCGACGAGAATTCCGTGCTCGAGCACTACCGCCGCTTCCTCGCCTTTCGCAAGCAGCATCCGGCTTTCGCCAAGGGCGAAATCGAGTTCGAGGATCCGCAGGGCGATGCCCTGGTCTTCACACGCGAATACGGCAATGAGACGCTGCTCTGCATCTTCAACATGGGGCCGGCAGAAACCAATGTCACCCTGCCGGCGGGCGAGTGGCAAGCTTTGACGGGGCACGGCTTTAACAGCAACAACTACGGCGACAAGATCGATATTCCGGCCTGGGGGGCGTATTTCGCCCGCCTCGCTTAAGGATCAGGAGGGGAGAGGAAAATGACTGGACTGACGCTTAAGGATATCCGCAAATCCTACGGCTCCGTGGACGTGCTCCACGGCATCGATCTGGAAATCAACCAGGGCGAATTCATCGTTTTCGTCGGCCCCTCCGGCTGCGGCAAGTCCACCTTGCTGCGCATGATCGCCGGCCTGGAAAACATCACCGGCGGGGAGATGTATATCGATGGCATGCTCGTCAATGACGTGCCGCCGTCCAAGCGCGGCATTGCCATGGTGTTCCAGTCCTACGCGCTCTACCCGCATATGACTGTCTTCGACAACATGGCTTTCGGCATGAAGATCGCCGGCGAGAGCAAGCAGGAGATCGACCGCCGCGTGCGGGCTGCCGCCGAAAGCCTGCAGTTGACGAAATATCTCGACCGCCTGCCGAAGGCACTCTCGGGCGGCCAGCGTCAGCGCGTGGCGATCGGCCGCGCCATCTGCCGCAATCCGAAGGTCTTCCTCTTCGACGAGCCGCTCTCGAACCTCGATGCGGCACTGCGCGTCGCGACCCGTATCGAGATCGCGCGGCTCAACGAGCAGATGGCCGATACGACGATGATCTATGTCACGCACGACCAGGTCGAGGCGATGACGCTGGCGGACCGAATCGTCGTCCTTTCCGCCGGCAATATCGAGCAGGTGGGCGCACCGCTGGAGCTTTACGAGCGACCGGCAAACCTGTTCGTCGCCAAATTCATCGGCTCACCGGCCATGAATATCATCCCGGCAACGATTACCGATGCCGGTGCTACGACGACGGTGACGCTGACCGGCGGCAAGTCCGTGACGCTCGATATCGCCACTGCGGCATCGGAAAAGGACAAGCAGGCAAGCTTCGGCGTTCGCCCGGAAGACCTGCGCATCGCCGATCCCAGCGAAGACTATCTGTTCGAGGGCGAAGTCTCGATCGTCGAGCAGCTCGGCGAAGTGACGCTTCTCTACATCGAAGGCTTGGTCCAGGGTGAGCCGATCATCGTCAAGCTGCCCGGAATCTTCGATGTAAAGCGCGGCCAGAAGATGCATTTCGTGGCCGACCGGCAGAAACTGCACCTCTTCGATGCGGCCGGTCACACCTACAGGAAATGATCATCCATTTTTGGTGGAATCCTTCCTCCTGATACTGCCAAGGGGAAGGATTCTCACTTTCTGTTAAACATGCGGTGCTAGCCTTTTTCTCATCAAGACTGAGGGGACTAAGGCCATGGCCGCATCGAATCCAACACCTGCGAAATCGCACTTCCTGGCGAAGGAAGAATCTTTCATGTACGACCGCGAATCGCGGTTCAAGATGGAAGACACGATGAACGCCGCGCGTATCGAATATACGGAAAAGGGCGTCATGCATGCCGCCTCGCGCCGCTGCGATATCGTCCGTATATCCATGAGCAGCGCGATCCTGGCGATCCTCACGCAGTATACGCTGCCAAAACAGTTCTACCTGGATATTCCGGATGCCCGCATCACCAAGGTTGGCTGCCTCTTGATGAAGACTTTCCCGAACAACACCATCGAGGTTCGCTTCCTGCGCCTGCTGACGCAGAAAGAACTGAACAAGATCTTCGTCTACAGCACGCACCCGGCGCACAAGGATTACGTCCTCGATATCCGCGCGTAACAGTCTCGCGTCTCGCTGGATATGAAAAACCCGCAGTTTCGGCCGCGGGTTTTTCTTTTGCATCGATGAGGGGATGTCAGTGCGCGTGGAAGAGCACGCTGGCACCCTGGTCGGACGGTCCGACCGCGTGACGGAACGGCGCGAAAAGCTCGCGGCCCATGCCAAATTCATTGTCTGAAAGATCGATCGTCACAGGTTCGCGCTCGGCCATGTCAGCAGCATCGACGAGAACTTCGAGCGTGCCCCTGATCGCATCGAGACGGATGATATCGCCGTCCTTGATGCGGGCGATCGGGCCACCATCGACAGCTTCGGGTGTGACATGGATTGCCGCCGGAACCTTGCCGGATGCACCGGACATGCGCCCGTCGGTCAGCAACGCCACGCGGAAACCGCGATCCTGCAGCACGCCGAGTGGTGGGGTCAGCTTGTGCAGTTCCGGCATGCCGTTGGCCTTCGGTCCCTGAAAGCGCACGACAGCGACGAAATCGCGGTTGAGCTTGCCCTCCTTGAAGGCGTCCTGCAGTTCCTGCTGGCTATGGAACACGATTGCTGGCGCCTCGATGATATGGCGCTCCGCCTTGACGGCGGAGATCTTGATGACCGCCTTGCCGAGATTGCCGCGCAGCATCTTCAAGCCGCCATTCGCCTGGAAAGGCGTTTCGATGCTGGCGAGCACCTTCGGATCGTGGCTCTTTTCCGGCGAGGGCTGGCGCACGACGGCGCCGTTTTCGCCGAGCTGCGCATCGACCGTATAGGCCTGCAGGCCGTGACCGAAGACGGTGCGTACATCGTCATGCACCAGGCCCTGCTTCAACAGTTCCTTGATGAGGAAGCCCATGCCGCCGGCTGCTTGGAAATGGTTCACGTCCGCAAGCCCGTTCGGATAGACGCGGGCAAGCAGCGGCACCAGTTCCGAAAGCTCGGCAATATCCTGCCAGGTCAGCACGATACCGCCGGCGCGAGCCATGGCGACAAGGTGCATCGTGTGGTTCGTCGAACCGCCCGTCGCATGCAGGCCGACGACGCCGTTGACGATCGAGCGTTCGTCGATCATCTCGCCGGCCGGCGTGAATTCGTTGCCGAGTGCTGTGATGGCGAGCGCCCGCTTGGTGGCCTCTCGGGTCAGCGCTTCGCGCAATGGAGTGCCTGGGTTGATGAAGGAGGAGCCGGGCATATGGAAGCCCATGATCTCCATAAGCATCTGGTTGGAATTGGCCGTACCGTAGAAGGTGCAGGTGCCCGGGCCGTGATAGGACTTGGATTCAGCTTCCAGCAGTTCGGCACGGCCGACCTTGCCCTCGGCGAAGAGCTGGCGCACGCGCGACTTCTCGTCGTTCGCCAGGCCCGTCGTCATCGGGCCGGCTGGAATGAAGATCGACGGCAGGTGGCCAAAGGAGAGGGCGGCGATCATCAGACCGGGGACGATCTTGTCGCAGACGCCGAGAAAGAGGGCGGCATCGAACATGTTGTGCGACAGGCCGACACCCGCTGCCATGGCGATAAGGTCACGCGAGAAGAGCGAGAGCTCCATGCCGGGCTGGCCCTGGGTGACGCCGTCACACATTGCCGGCACGCCGCCTGCGACCTGAGCGATGCCGCCGGCCTGGGCAGCGGCTTCGCGGATGATCGCCGGATAGGTCTCGAACGGCTGGTGGGCCGAGAGCATGTCATTATAGGCGGTGATGATGCCGAGATTGGGCACACGGTCGCCCGCAAGCGCATCCTTCTCGGCGGGGGAACAGATGGCAAAGCCATGGGCGAGGTTGGCGCAGCCGAGAACCGAACGGTTGACGCCCTTTGAGGCGGCAGCGCGCAGGCGTTCCAGGTAGCGCTCGCGGGTCGGCTTCGAGCGTTCGACAATGCGATTCGTGATCGCAGCAATGCGTGCGTGAGCGGACATGGAAAATCCCTGCCTTGTTTTGGTTCGTCAATGTTCTGTTCGCCGGCTTCGGCGGCTGTAAGGCCCTATCAGGGAGCCCAGTAGATCTCGACCGGGGAAGTGGCCCGGCGCAGAATGGCGCGGATCGGCATGTCTGCCTCTTCGCCTGTGCCTTCTGCCTTGGCGAGAACGTCTTTTTTGCCTTCGCCCTCAATGTGGAGAATGAGCAGTTTGGCATCTTGCAGTGCGGAAAACGTGAAGGTCAGGCGCGGTTCGCCAGCCCCTTCCGCGTCCATGGTGATGATGCAGCGCGGTGTCCTGGCATCGAGCGCAACGCTCAGATTGTTGCCACCGGGGAAGAACGAGGCCGTGTGGCCGTCGCCGCCCATGCCGAGAATGACGACATCGAAGGGGATGCCGATCTCCGCACTCTTTACCGTTGCAAGCTTCGCAGCCTCCTCGACGGAGGCGGCGGGCTGGTAAAGCGGCACGAAACGTGCAGCTTTCGCCTTGTTTTGAAGAAGATTGGCATCGACCAGCAGGTGGTTCGAACGCGGATTGTCGGCGGGAACGAAACGTTCGTCGACAAGCGTGATCGTCACCTTGGCCCAGTCGATATCGCGCGTCGAAAGCGCCTGGAAGAAGGCTTTCGGCGTGGAGCCGCCGGAAACGGCGATGCTTGCCGCTCCGCGCGCTGCGATGGCTGCCGAAAGGACGCTGGAGACCTTGTCTGCAAGGCTGGCGGCAAGTTCGGCGGCGTTAGCGAAGGAATGCAGTGTCGATGCCATATCTTCGGACCCTTGGACTTAGATGTCGTCGTGCCAGGTGCGGCCGTCACGCTCGATCAGCGCGATGGCCTGGCTTGGACCCCAGGTGCCGGCCGTATAGCCCTGCACCTGCTGGCCGGTGGATTCCCAACCCTTGAGGATCGGATCGACCCACTGCCATGCCGCTTCGACTTCGTCACGGCGCATGAACAGCGTCTGGTTGGAGCGGATGACGTCCATCAGCAGACGCTCGTAGGCATCAGGATTGCGCACGTTGAAGGCCTGGGCGAAGCTCATGTCGAGCGAGACATTCCGCAGGCGCATGCCGCCCGGGCCCGGATCCTTGATCATCAGCGACTGCTTGACGCCTTCATCCGGCTGCAGGCGGATGATCAGCTGGTTCTGGCTGATGCGGCCGGCGGCCTGGTCGAAGACCGAGTGCGGGATCGACTTGAAGGTGATGACGATTTCCGAAACGCGGCCGGCGAGGCGCTTTCCGGTGCGGATGTAGAAGGGAACGCCCGCCCAGCGCCAGTTGTTGATCTCGGCCTTGATGGCGACGAAGGTTTCCGTGTTGGAAACGCCGCCTTCCAGCTCTTCCAGATAGCCCTTGACCGGGCCACTGCCGGAAGCGCCGGCGCGGTACTGGCCGCGAACCGTCGCCTGCTCGACATTGGACGCGTTGATCGGCTTCAGCGCGCGCAGAACCTTGAGCTTCTCATCGCGAACGGCTTCCGAATCCATCGAGGAGGGGACTTCCATCGCGGTCAGGCAGAGAAGCTGCAGGATGTGGTTCTGTACCATGTCGCGCAGCGCGCCGGCGGTGTCGTAATAACCGGCGCGGCCCTCGAGGCCGACGGCTTCGGCAACGGTGATCTGCACATGGTCGATATAATTGGCGTTCCAGAGCGGCTCATAGAGCGCGTTGGCGAAGCGCAGCGCCATCAGGTTCTGCACCGTCTCCTTGCCGAGATAGTGGTCGATGCGGAAGATCTGCTCTTCCTTGAAGACGCGGCCGATATTGTCGTTGAGCTGCAGGGCCGAAGCTAGATCGCGGCCGATCGGCTTTTCGACGACGATACGGGTCGACTTGGTAATCAGCTTGTGGTCGTGGATCTTCTGCGAAATGTCGCCGAAAATGCCCGGAGCAACAGCGAGGTAGAAGGCGCGCACGCGGTCCTTGCCCTCGTCGAGCAGCTTCTTCAGCACGTCCCAGCCGGTATCGGTACGGGCATCGACGGAAACATAGAAGAGACGGGAGCAGAACTTCTCGACTTCGGCCTCGTCATATTCGCCCTTCTTCAGGTGCTCCTTGAGCGCATCCTTGGCGAACTTGCGGTATTCTTCATGCGAAAGCGGGCTGCGCGAAGCGCCGATGACACGGGTCGGCTCCGAGAATTGGCCCTCGATCTGGCGATGATAAAGCGCCGGCAGAAGCTTGCGTTCGGCAAGGTCGCCGCTGCCGCCAAAGACGACGTAATCAAAAGGCTCAACGGGAATGATCTGGCTGCTCATGAGCTTGTCTCTCAATCAGGCTTGGTTGGTGGCCGTTTTAATCTAATCGATTTAAAAAAGCCAGTGTGCGGTGCAATGAATCTGTCGGACATCGGTTTTAGAGCGAATTGTCCGGTGAGGAAATCCGCAATCGAACTAAAACTTGTCGCGGAGGGCAAACCACGACAAGGCAAGGAAAAGCAGCGGCGCCCGCATGCGCGCGCCGCCCGGAAAGGCAGGGATATCGAGCGCCTTGAACAGATCGAGATCGGCCGATTTCCCCAGCACCATTTCTGCGTAAAGCTTGCCACAGTAATTTGACAACATGACGCCGTGGCCGGAATAACCGCCGATCGAGGTGACGCCCGGCATGACTTCGCGCACGAAGGGCTGGCGCGGCATGGTGATGCCGACCGAGCCGCCCCAGGCATGGGTGATCTCGATATCCTTGAGCGCGGGGTAGATTTCGGCGATCTGCCGGCGGATATGCTGCGAAATGTCGCGCGGATTGTCGGCCGTGTAGGCCTCCCGCCCGCCAAAGAGCAGCCGTCCGTCCTTCAATTTGCGGAAATAGCGCACGACGAACCGCGAATCCGCCACCGCTTCACCGCCCGGTATCACATCAGGAAACCGGTCAAGCGGCACAGTCGCGCCGATGAAGGAGCGGATCGGCATGACATGGCTGGCCGTGATCGGCTCCAGATTGCCGATATGGCCGTTACAGGCAATCAGCGCCCTGTTGGCAGTGATCGTGCCGCGTTCGGTTTCGATAACGACCTTGCCGCTGCGCTCTTCGATCGACTTTGCCTTGGTCATTTCGAAAATATCGGCCCCAGCATTGGCCGCCACCCTGCCAAGGCCGATCAGCAGTTTCAGCGGATGGATATGGCCGGTTCCGGTATCGCGTACCCCGCAATAGAAGCGTTTGGAACCAAGCCGCTCCTGCGTCTCTTCGCGGTCCATGAAACGCAGATGCGGATAGTCGTAGCGGAAGGCCGCGATTTCCGCATTCTCGTAATAGTACCGCTTGTAGCTTTCCTTGTGGGCGACGCTGAGCTGACCGGACACATAGTCCATATCGATCTGGTGCTCGGTCGCAAAATCCATGAGGTGCCGCTTGGCGTCTTCCGCGAGATCGAAGAGCGCCTTGGAGCGCTCGTAGCCGATCTTCTCCTCCATCTCTTCCGGCCACCAGCGCTGGCCGGTGCCGAGCTGGCCGCCATTGCGCCCGGACGCGCCGTCGCCAAGTCTGCTGCCCTCGATGAGCGTCACCGAAACGCCAGCCCTGGCGAGACTATAGGCGGCCTGAAGGCCGGTATAGCCGCCGCCGATAATGGCGACGTCACACTGCCTGGAGCCATCGAGTGCCGGATAATCCGGCCGCTCGCCGACCGTTGCCTGATACCAGGAGACGCCTGGGGCAATGGGGCTTTGCCATGTCTCTTGCGTCATGGCGAAGCCTCACACGTTCAGGAGGAGGAATTCCCGCTCCCAGGGGCTGATCACCTGCATGAAGGTTTCAAACTCGCCCCGCTTCACGCCGGCATAAAGCCCGATGAACTCTGCGCCGAAGACCTCTTCGAAAGCCGGCTCGTCTTCCAGCAGTGCCACGGCTTCCAGGAGGCCGCGCGGCAGGTCGATCGAGCCTTCGTTGGCGGCATCCTCGGTCGGAGCCGTGGGCTCGATTTCCTTCATGATGCCGAGCAGACCGGAGGCAAGCGAGGCAGCTAGCGCCAGGTACGGATTGGCATCCGAGCTCGGCAGGCGGTTCTCCACGCGCCGCGCCTGCGGATCGGAGACCGGCACACGGAAGGCCGTCGTGCGGTTGTCGTAACCCCAGGCATTATTGACCGGGCAGGACATATCCGGCTGCAGGCGCCGGTAGGAATTCACGTAAGGCGCCAGCATGGCAAGCGCGCTCGGCACGTATTTCTGCATGCCGCCGATGAAGTGGAAGAATTCCTTCGAGGCTGAACCATCATTGTTCGAGAAGACGTTCTTGCCGCTCGCGATGTCGACGACAGACTGGTGGATATGCATCGCCGAACCCGGCTGGCCCTGCATCGGCTTTGCCATGAAGGTGGCATAGATATTGTGCTTCAGCGCTGCCTCGCGGATCGTGCGCTTGAAGAGAAACACCTGGTCGGCAAGTTCGATCGGATTGCCGTGACGGAGGTTGATTTCGAGCTGCGCCGGTCCCTCCTCGTGGATCAGCGTATCGATCTCGAGGCCCTGCTTCTCCGAGAAGTGGTAGATGTCGTCGATCAGTTCGTCGAACTCGTTGATGCCGGCGATCGAATAGCCCTGGCCGCCGAGAATTGAACGACCTGAACGTCCCTTGGGCGGATGCAGCGGATAGTCCGGGTCGTCATTCGTGGCGACCAGGTAGAATTCGATTTCCGGCGCTACGATCGGCTTCCAGCCGCGCTCGGCATAGAGGCTGAGAATGCGCTTCAATACGTTGCGCGGCGTGTAGGGAACTTCCTGGCCGTCGGAATTGACGATGTCGCAGATGACCTGCGCGGTCGGGTCGGTTTCCCAGGGAACCACGGACAGGGTGGAAAGGTCGGGCACGAGCTTCAGGTCGCTGTCGCGCGGCTCATAGCGGAAGCTTTCGGTCTCCTCGGGATATTCGCCCGATATCGTGTGACGGTAGATCGCCGAAGGCAGTGCGAGCGATGTGTTTGAGGTGAACTTGGAGGACGGCATCATCTTGCCGCGCGGCACGCCGGCAAGGTCCGGCGTGATGCATTCAATGTCTTCGATACCGCGTGCCCTCAGCCACTGCGCCGCTTCCTTCCAGTTCGCAACACCGCGCAGAGATCCGGGATCGGGAGGGGATTTCTTCGAGGCGGGTACGTTTCTGGCAGGCTTCAGCGTCGTCTTTTTTGGGGACATGACACACCGGTTTGCGTTGATCGTAGCGCCATCATAACCGGAGTTTGGCAATTGGCGAGGGGGGCAAAGGCGTTGACTTTCGCCCTCTGATGGAAAAAGAAGACGCGATTTCAGCAGGGAAAACGGATTGTGCGGCACAAGAGCGATGTGATCGTCATCGGGGCGGGTGCCGCGGGCATGATGTGCGCCATCCGCGCCGGACAGCGTGGTCGATCCGTCACCGTGCTGGACCACGCCCGCGCGCCGGGCGAGAAGATCCGAATTTCCGGCGGCGGCCGCTGCAACTTCACCAATATCAATGCCGGCCCGAAGAACTTCCTCTCCGCCAATCCGCATTTCTGCAAGTCGGCGCTTGCCCGTTTCACCCCGGCCGATTTCGTCGCCATGGTCGATCGTCACGGCATTGCGTGGCATGAAAAGACGCTTGGCCAGCTTTTCTGCGACAACAGCGCCAAGGACATCATCTTCATGCTTCTCGACGAGATGCGCGCAGCGGGCGCTACCTGGCATCTCGGCGTGGAAATATCGGGCGTTGAAAAGACTGAGGGCGGCTTCCGCGTCGCGACATCGGAAGGCCTGTTCGAAGCCTCCTCGCTCGTCATCGCAACCGGCGGAAAATCCATTCCGAAGATGGGAGCGACCGGCTTTTCCTATCGCATTGCCGAGCAGTTCGGCCTGGCTATTACCGAGACGCGCCCCGCCCTTGTGCCTCTGACGCTTGATTCAATGCTGCTCGAAAGCATCGCGCCGCTTTCAGGCATTTCCGCGCCAGCCGAAATCCGTCATGGCAAGACCGCCTTTCGCGAAGCCCTGCTCTTTACTCACCGTGGCCTCAGTGGTCCAGCCATCCTGCAGATTTCTTCCTACTGGCGGGAGGGCGATGCGATCACTGTCGATATCGAGCCGGATATCGATATCGCCGCGCACCTGAAAAAGGCGAAACAGGTAAACGGACGTCAGTCCGCGCAGACCGCGCTCGGCGAGATCCTGCCGAAGCGCCTCGCGCAACATATCGTCGAGCGCGAGGGCGTCACCAGCAACATGGCCGACCTCTCCGACAAGCTGCTGACCAGGCTGGCAGATGCGGCACAGAACTGGTCCTTGAAGCCTTCCGGCTCCGAAGGCTACCGCACCGCGGAAGTCACGCTCGGCGGCATCGATACGGCCGCCCTGGATTCACGCAGCCTGCAGGCGAAGGATGTTCCCGGCCTTTATTTCATTGGCGAATGTGTCGATGTGACCGGCTGGCTCGGCGGCTATAATTTCCAGTGGGCCTGGGCCTCCGGATTTGCCGCCGGTGAGACATTGTAAATGCCAATATTTGTAGGCGTGAAACCTTTTTGCCGATTCAAGACTTCTTAAGATTGCCTGCGCCATCCTGTCTCAATGGCAGGTTGGCAAAGTCGTTCCTAAATTAAGCTTTACCGACAAGCCGTTTTGTTGGATTGTTGTGTTTAGACAGAAGTGAGGTTTCGCAATGAACAGAAACACTCGACGCGCCCGCGCCATTGCAATTGCCCAGGCAAAGCCTGATACGAAGCTCGTAACTCTGCGCTATCTGATGCTCGCCGCCGGCGCAACCGCCGCCTGCATTGCAGTTCTTCTTTCCCACTTCATCTGATCTTTCCGCAGCTTGAAATGGAAATGTTCGGTGTCGCGACTGATATATCGCGATTCCGCAGCGTGCAATTTGCAACTATTGTGCGATCACGGCTAACGCGCTCTCACCGCTTATCCGAAAATTAATATCTAATCTGACACATTGTAGACGAATATTTGGGTATTTCCGGCCCCGCCGGAAATGAACTGGCAATGATTGCCGCCCGTTCCAGGGTCTTCCCAACTGTTAGTAGATCAGCTCGATATGCACCCGGCTGGCGCCAGAAGGCTGCCGGCGGGAGGAGTGGTGTATGAAAGGCACGGCGCGCCATGTTCATTGACAAGATTCTTTCTCGTTTCAAGATTCAGACAAAGGTTCTGATTTTTGTTCTGCCTTTCGTCGTCACCATATCCGCCGTCGGTCTGACCGGCCTTTATGCATCCGGTTTGCTGCAGGGCCGGATGGAGATTTCCAACAGCGTTCTCCAGTCGCTGAGTGGGTTCAAGGATCTCTACGCCTCGATGGACGACTTCCTGCAGACCACCAACGAACAAGCGCGCGACAAGCTCTATGCCGACATCAAGGCGCAGGGACAGACGCTGGACGCCACCATGGCGCAGATCGGCGACAATTCCGGCCATGATAACCTGCAGGCGGCGATCGAGGGAACCAACGGCATTTCGGATACCGTCGGCAAGCTCTGGACCCTACACGAACAGGAAATGGCTCTTCGCAAGCAGATCGATGACGCCCAGAAGGTGATGATCACCAACCGCTTCAACGTCAGCTACGATGCCAAGCAGCTGGAAGAAAATATCCGTACCGACGAAGGCAACGCGACGGCAACGCTGCGCGCTGCCGATCGTTTGCTGAAGGGCGGCGATGCGCTCGCAGCCGCCATGAATGATTTCAACAAGGCCCAGACTTCGCCTGACAAGCTGAAGGTGGTGACCGATGCGCTGCCTCAGATCATCAAGGCGCAGCGCATGATCGAAATCTCCGTCCCGCAGAACCAGAAGAGCATGACGCAGTCCATGGCGCAGACCGTTAGCGACCTGAAGGCTCAGGCGGCGGCGCCGGAGGCTGGCACGGACGACGGCGTTGCAAATCTCGGCCGTCTTGTTTCCCGCTTCCGCCAGATGTCGACTTACACTCAGCTCACCGCCACGCAGATGATGCGTGAAGCGACGACGACGTTCGTGGAGCTCGACAGCCGCATCGCCCAGACCAACTCGGTTCTGGAAGATACACGGCGCCTTGAAAGCTCCATCTATTCGCTGCAGCTCGTGCTTGCCGATTTCAATGCCAAGCCGAGCAAGGAAAATCGCGTTCGCCTGAACCAGGAAATCGCCACGCTCAACACCATGCTCAATACCCTTCAGGCCAGCGCCAAGGGCATGAATTTCGCCGGTGATATTGTCGACGCGATCACGCCCGCTCTCGCCTCGATGGATAAGGGCGCACAGAGCCTTGTCGATGTGATCAATCAGCGTACGAGCGATTACGTCGCCGCACGCCAGCAACTCGATGGTGTCTGGGGTCAGCTGACGAGCTTCGCGGAAGAGCAGAAACAGTCGGCCGGTACCGAGCGTGATCAGGCCAACAGCATCTCCGTCGGCACGACCGCACTCGGCATCCTGGTTTCCATCGTCGGCGGCATTGCGCTGGTACTGACGCTGCAGCGGCCGATCGCCCAGATCACCGCCGCCATGCGCCGCATCGCCGAAGGAGCGCTCGACACCAGCATCTCAGGTGAGAAGCGTTACGACGAAATCGGCGACATGGCCCGCGCACTCGGCATCTTCAAGGAAAATGCCATCTCCAAGATCCGCATCGAGGAGCAGAGCGACGAAGAGCGTCAGGCCGCCGAGCACGAGCGTCAGCGCAACGATGCCGAAAAGCGCGAGATGGACCGTCAGATCGAGTATGCCGTCAACGCGCTTGCCGCCGGTCTCGAGCGCATGTCGCAGGGCGATATCTCGACGACGATCGACACGCCCTTCATCGGCCGTCTCGAACAGCTCCGTCAGGATTTCAACGGCTCGATGATGCGCCTGCAGGCCACCATGAGCCAGATCCGCGACAACGTGCAGATGATCCAGGGCAACGGCAACCAGATGGCCCAGTCCTCCGAGGATCTCGCCAAGCGTACCGAGCAGCAGGCTGCATCACTGGAAGAAACCGCCGCCGCCGTCGACCAGATCACCGTCACGGTCCGCTCCTCCGCCGAACGCGCCAAGGATGCCGATCAGATCGTCCGTCAGGCCAAGCGCAGCGCCGACGACTCCGCCGTCGTCGTCAACAATGCGATCGATGCGATGGGCCGCATCGAAGACGCATCGCGCCAGATCGAGCAGATCATCGGCGTCATCGACGAGATCGCCTTCCAGACCAACCTGCTCGCACTTAATGCCGGTATCGAGGCGGCTCGCGCCGGTGAAGCCGGCAAGGGTTTTGCCGTCGTCGCCATGGAAGTGCGCGAACTTGCCCAGCGCTCTGCCGCTGCCGCGCAGGAGATCAAGGGTCTCATCAACAAATCGACGAACGAGGTCAATTCCGGTTCGCAGTTCGTACAGGAAACGGGCACGGTTCTTGCGAAGATCAGCGCCCAGATCGTCACGATCAGCCAGCACGTCGAAATGATCGCCCGCGCAAGCCACGACCAGTCGAGCGCGCTGCAGGAAGTCAACTCCACTGTCAACCAGATGGATCAGATGACCCAGCAGAACGCTGCAATGGTGGAAGAAACCACTGCAGCAAGCCGCGAGCTCGCAAACGAGGCAGACGCGTTGTTGCACCTCGTGCAGCAGTTCAAGATCGACGGCGACAGCGATATGCATATGTATCGCGCCGCCTGATCCGACATTCAGCCTGCAAGACCAACGGCCCCGGTTTCGGGGCCGTTTTTCGTTTCGAAAATCGCGCATAGATTGTGCAAAAAATCGGAAGATTGAAATTTTTCTTCCCTTCCGGCGACTTGTGTGCCCATCAAGTCATACTAAATTTGAAAAAAGCCAAGTAAAGAGCCTCCGGCACCCCTGCGTTAAGGGAAAATTTTCCCTAACGCATTCTTATGAACCCGATACCGGTTGTGTTTGTCAGGGGTTCCAGATGCCGCTCTTCTTCTCAACGTCCATCGTGCGTCAGATCGTTGCGATCACGCTGTTCCTGCTTGCGGTCAGTACTGCGGCCATTGTCGGCGTGACCTATTACAATCTCGGCACCTATGTCATGGAGAGTGCGGTCTCCGATGCGAAGGATGCGAGCCGTTCGATGGCGGTTCTTTATGGCGCAAGCGACGCTGATGTCCGCGTCGATCTGATGAACAACGCGCTGGCAGGCGTAACCGAAGACAAGATCCCGGCTTTCGGCGACTATTCACTGGTTGACCGCACGGCGCAGTCGATTGCCGGTGTCGCCACCATCTTCGAAAAACAGGGAGGCGATTACGTCCGCGTCTCCACCAATGTGAAGAAGGAAAATGGCGACCGTGCTGTCGGCACGAAGCTCGCAGCCGATCATCCGGCCCAGCCCGTGCTTGCTCAGGGCAATGCCTATTACGGGCCGGCGGACCTCTTCGGCCGCAAGTTCATGACCGGTTATTTCCCGGTCAAGAATCCCTCCGGTGCCACGATCGGCATCCTCTTCATCGGCATACCCATGGAAGTCTACTATGAGCGGATGAACCAATTGCAGATGCTGGTTCTCAGTGTCGGTGCGGTGGTGATGCTGCTCGTTGGTGTGCTCGCCTTCTATGCGATCAGTCGCTCCGTAAAGCCGATGCAGGCGCTGACATCGAGCGTGCATGCCATTTCCTCGGGCGATCTTGCCAGTGCTATTCCCTGTGTCGAAAAGAAGAACGAATTCGGTGCGATCGGCCGCGCGCTTGCTCTCTTCCGCGACAGCGCAGTCGCTCGCCAGCAACTGGAAACGCAGGCAGCCGAACAGCGGGCCCTGAACGATGCCGAACGCAGCCGCAACGATGCAGAGAAGCGCACGCTCGACGGCCAGATCGATTTTGCCGTCAATCAGCTTGCCGCGGGGCTGGGACGCCTGTCACAGGGCGATGTCTCGCAGATGATAGAAACCCCTTTCGTCGGCCGGCTCGAACAGCTTCGCATGGACTTCAACACGTCGCTCGAGCGCCTTCAGGATACGCTGACACGCATTCGCGCCAGTGCCGCTTCCATCCAGCGCAACAGCGGTTCGGTTTCGGCCTCGGCGGACGAACTCTCCAAACGCACGGAATCGCAGGCCGCAAGCCTTGAAGAGACGGCCGCTGCCGTCGAAGAGATCACCGTCACGGTCCGCTCATCGGCCGAACGCGCCCATGAGGCAAACAATGTGGTTGCCGCGACCAAACGGACGGCCGACAGTTCCGGTGCTGTCGTGAGCGACGCGGTCGCTGCCATGGGCCGCATCGAAGATGCCTCGCAGCGCATCGAACAGATCATCGTCGTTATCGACGACATCGCCTTCCAGACCAACCTACTGGCCTTGAACGCCGGCGTCGAGGCAGCGCGTGCCGGTGAGGCAGGCAAGGGCTTTGCCGTCGTCGCGCAGGAAGTGCGTGAACTTGCCCAGCGCTCGGCCAATGCCGCCAAGGAGATCAAGACGCTGATCGACCAGTCGACCCGCGAGGTGAATGCAGGTTCGGAACTGGTGCAGAAGACCGGCAGCGTGCTCGCCTCGATCAGCCACGAGATCATCGCAATCAGCGGTCATGTCGAGACTATCGCCACGGCAAGCCGCGACCAGTCCGCCGCTCTTCAGGACGTCAACAGTTCCGTCAATGCGATGGACCAGATGACGCAGAAGAATGCCTCGATGGTTGCCGAAGCCACGCAGGCGAGCCGCCAGCTGGCGGAAGAGGCCGACATGCTGATGGCGCTGATCGAGCAGTTCCGGCTGGCCGAGGGCGCTGCCGCTCATGGCCGTGTGAGACAGGCGGCCTGACGCCCACATTCGGCTTTGCCGGGCCGCACCTTCGTGCGACCGGCGGCCTCCGCCGGCAGCGTCAGCCAGGCTGCAAATCGCACCAGGGTTTGTGGACATCAACTGATCTACACATCAAAATTCGCTTCTTAAACAGGCGAAATCCCATTATGTTTTTCACTCATGAAAAACAGTAACTGGGATTCCTATCAGCTCTTCCTGCACGTCGCCCGTACTGGCGGCCTGACGGGCGCAAGCGTCGCCACTGCTTTGAGCCCGGCAACGATCGGCCGGCGTATGCTCGATCTGGAGCAGGAGCTCGGGCGCGCACTCTTTCACCGCAGCCAGACAGGCTACCGCCTGACATCAGATGGCCAGATCCTGGTCGATCATCTGCAGGAGATGGAGGCCGCCGCTCGCAAGGTCGACGCATGGCGGCAATCGTCTGAGGGCGGGGGCACCGTCAGGATCACGGCCGGTACATGGATCTCCTGGCTGCTGACGGAGAATTTTTCGGCAATCCGCATGCCGGCGGACGCGTTCGGCATCTCGCTGACCATCGGCGAAGCGAGGGCGAACCTGAATTACCGGGAAAGCGATATCGGCATCCGCGCCTTCGAGCCCGACGAAAGCAATCTCGCTGCCCGCCTGCTCGGGGAAGTCGCCTATGCGGTCTATGTGAGGCGCAATGCCAGCCGGGACGATGCCAGATGGATTGCAGTCGGCGCGGAGGATGCAATCTCCTCCTACCTGCGCTGGCCCTATCAGAATGCAGGATCGGCCATCGTCGCGACCGTCAACCGTCCGCGTTCCCTGCCGGATCTGGTGCGTGCGGGGGCGGGCAAGGCGGTATTGCCCTGTTTCGTCGGCGATCTCGATCCCGAACTGGAACGGTGCGGCGGTGAACTGCCGGAACTGCGTCATCGCCAATGGATCGTCATGAATGCCGAGGATCGTCACCGCCCGGAAATCCGGACGGTCGCCGACCGTATGACGAAGCTTTTGAAAAGCTACACCGACCTCTTCGCCGGCAAGCGCGCCAGCCGCAGCTAGCCGGAATTGCGCTACGGCATCAGCCTCCGCACGAGCCCCACCTGGCTGTTCACCCCGAGCTTCGAATAGATGTTCTTGAGATGCGAGCGCGCCGTCTCGTAGCTGACATCGTTCGTCCGTGCGACCTCGCGCAGCGACAGGCCCGCCGCGATGCCGGCTGCGATCCGCATTTCGGCTGCCGTCAGCTGATCGATGCGCGGCAGGGCGTCGTTGAGATCGGGCCGCAGTGGCACGCTCATCCGCTCGATGATCATTGCCACCGTCGGTCCTTCGAGAAATTGGGTGATGAAATCCGATTGCATCTTCACCAGCGTGCATTTGAAGCTGGAATTCTTCATCCTGATCAGCGTGCTCGCCGGCGAAGCTGCCTGCAAGCGGTGGCGCAGCAGCACCGACAGACGGGAAGCGAGCTCGCCGTCATTGATCATGATCCGCCCGGTCGAGGTGACGCCGATCGCCTCGCCCTCTGCGATCATCCTCTCAGCCGCACTGTTGATGGAGCGGATATTCTGATCCTCGCCGATATAGACGATGCCGACGCCGATCGCATCGAAGAGCGCCAATCCGTTTTCATTATTATGAGGGTCGCGGTGCTCACGGCGAATGAAATCGAAGGTTCGGCGCAGATGCGGCGCCAGGTCGCTGAGCAGTTCGGCATTGCTGCGATTGAAATCCGGATCGGAAGACGAGGTCAGCGTCGAAAGATTGAAGGAGCGTCCGCGTTCACGCATGATCGTCACGCCGACACTGCTTTCGCAGCCGATCCAGCGAAGGTAATCGCTGTAGAATTCCGTCTTGAGGAGCTGCTCGCGCGGCAGCATCTGGTCGGCGATCACGCCAAGGCCGATCGGCCGGGTGGCGGCGCGCGGCATCCAGGGATTGATGGCAGCGTAGTAGCGGTTATAGGCCTCGCTTTCCTTTTCCGCGAGACCGGAGGAAAGCGAGAGGCCGCCGGTGCGCGCGATGGCATCGTGGAAAAACAACGTCGACTTGGCATCCGGCATCGTCGCGGCCAAGGCATCGAGAAAGGCTTGCCACGACGTCTCGCCGAAGAGCGCGCCATAGATCAGATCGGTCAGAACTTCGAGTTTTGCGTGCGGCGAACCGGGCATATGCAGTTCCGTTCGAAGATATGCTCAATTATGCCGCGACTCCGTTCTGCTGACAATTGCGTCAAATAGCGTAGGTCCGGTGGTCTGTGTCACCGGACCTTAAGCCTAATTTCTGTTGGCGACGATGACGGGGATCAGCAGATCTCCCCAGTTTCCGTCACCGCCATGATGCCGGGCGGAGCGCACCAGCTCCACCGAAACACCGGACTCGACCGCCTTCATCACCGATAGATTCAGCCTGTGCAGATCGTTGGCGAGCATACGGATCACCGTTTGCTGATCGTCCGTCATGCTGCTTGCCTGCTCTTCCGTCCGTTCGCGGACGCGCGCAATGGATGCCATGTCGTTTCCTCCTCTACTCGGCAGCCGGTTTGAACTGGGCGTGTTCGGTTGATTCTCCCATGGCCGTCGTCGAGGCGCGGCCACCGGATATCGCCAGCGACACGGCGTCGAAATAGCCGGTGCCGACTTCACGCTGATGTTTGGTGGCGGTATAGCCGCGTGGCTCCGCTGCGAATTCCGCCTGCTGCAGTTCGCAATAGGCCTCCATCTGCCGCTCGCGATAGCCGCTGGCGAGCTCATACATGCCGTAGTTCAGCTGGTGGAACCCGGCGAGCGTGATGAACTGGAACTTGTAGCCCATGGCCCCGAGTTCGCGCTGGAACCTGGCGATCGTCGCATCGTCGAGATTTTTCTTCCAGTTGAAGGACGGCGAGCAATTGTAGGCAAGCAGCTTGCCGGGATGCACCTTGTGTACGCCTTCGGCAAAGCGGCGCGCCTGCTCCAGATCTGGCTTCGACGTTTCACACCAGATGAGGTCGCAATGCGGTGCATAGGCGACGGCACGCGCGATGCAGGGTTCCAGCCCATTGCGCACCTGATAGAAACCCTCGACCGTTCGCCCGGCATCATAATCGACGAAAGGCTGGTCGCGCTCGTCGATATCTGAGGTCAGAAGCTTGGCGGCTTCTGCGTCGGTGCGGGCGATGACGAGCGTCGGCACACCCATGACATCGGCCGCAAGCCGCGCCGCGTCGAGATTGCGGATATGGGCGGCGGTCGGGATCAGGACCTTTCCGCCGAGATGGCCGCATTTCTTTTCCGAGGCAAGCTGATCCTCGAAATGAACACCGGCTGCTCCCGCCTCGATATAGGCTTTCATGATCTCGAAAGCGTTGAGCGGCCCACCGAAACCGGCTTCGGCATCGGCGACGATCGGTGCAAACCACGTTTCGACCGAAAGCCCGTCGCCTTCGGATGTCTCGATCTGGTCGGCGCGCTGGAGCGTGCGGTTGATGCGTTTGGCAAGCTCCGGCCCGGCATTGGCGGGGTAGAGCGATTGATCCGGATACATCGACGAGGCGGTATTGGCGTCGGCGGCGACCTGCCAGCCGGAAAGATAGATCGCTTTCAGCCCGGCGCGCACCATCTGCATGGCCTGGTTGCCGGAAAGCGCGCCAAGCGCGTTGACGAAGTCCTCCTCATGCAGAAGTAGCCACAGACGCTGAGCTCCCATTTCGGCCAGCGTGTAGCGGAGTGCCACCGAGCCGCGCAGGCGTTCGACATCGGAAACGGAATAGGGCCGCTCGATACCGGCAAAACGTCCCTCGGGGGCATTACGGATGAGTTTGTAAAAATCTGTCATGCCAATCTCCTCTTTGGCTTTCAATGCTTGAGCGCTGATGACAGATTTTACAGAAACGAACAAAATGGCCAGAAAAACCTTTGATTTCAGACGAGGAAAGAGGTTAGAATGAGAAGGATTTACAGGATGAATTTGTAACTTTGTAAAAGATTGTAAATTGCGGCATGTAAAGGATGTGACATGGCGGAGCGGAAGATATTTGCGGGACCGAAAGTCAGGCGCATCCGCAATGCGCTGGCACTGACGCAGACGGCCATGGCCGAGGCGCTGGAAATCTCCCCCTCCTACCTGAATCTGATCGAACGCAATCAGCGCCCATTGACGGTGCAACTGCTGCTCAAGCTCTCTTCCGTCTACCGCATCGATCTTGAGGAATTACAGGGCGAAACCGCCGGCGGTCTTGGCCAGTTGAAGGAAGTGTTCGCCGATCCGTTGCTGTCGGGTGAACTGCCGGGTGAGCAGGAGCTTGTCGAAGTGGCTGATGCCGCGCCCAATGCGGCTGGCGGTATGATCAAGCTCTACCGGGCCTATCGCGAGCAGACTGCCCGGCTTTCCGATTTGACGGCCTTGATGGCGGGCGAAGGCCCTGCGCCCGTCGCCTCCGGCCGCCTGCCTCTGGATGAAGTCAGGGAAGTGCTGGAGCGCCGCCCCGCCTATTTCGGCGAGATAGACGCGGCGGCGGAAGGCTTTGCCAACGGACTCGCCGGTGGCCCCGGTCTGAAGGATTGGCTGAAGAGCGAACGGGGGATCAGCGTCCGGATTCTGCCTGTCCATGTCATGCCGGACCTGCGCCGGCGTTTCGATCGTCACTCGATGCGTCTTTTTCTGTCCGAGCGTCTATCGGGGGCGGACCAGGCGCAGGAAATAGCCATCGAAGTCGCAAGGCTCGCGCTAAGATCTCAAATCGAAGCCGCGCTTGACGAATTGCCGTTGTCATCCGACGAGGCGCGGCGCATTGCCCGTTTCGAGCTGACGCGGACTGCGGCGCTCGCGCTACTGATGCCCTACGGGGCCTTTCTTCTTGCCGCCCAGAATACCCGATACGACATCGATCTCATCCGCGCCCGTTTCGCTGTCTCCTTCGGCCAGGCCGCCTCGCGCCTCGCCATGCTGCAGCGTCCCGGATCTGCCGGCATTCCCTTCTTCCTGATGGAAACCGATGCTGCGGGCCATGTCATTCGCAGAACGGGCGCCCAGGGTTTTCCGCAGGCCCGCTTTGGCGGCAACTGTCCGAAGCTCAATGTCCACACCGCCTTTCTTGAGCCGGGCAGGGTGTTGTCCGAGACGGTCACCATGCCTGACGGGTCGGCTTTCCTGACGATCGCGCGCACGCTCGAAGGGCCGGTTGTGGAGTACGGCGAACGGGCGCGGCGCACGGCTCTGCTGATCGGCTGCGATGCCGCCCTGCGCGACAGTCTGGTCTATGGCAGAAGCGATGCTCTATCGGTCGCGGTCGGCCCCGCCTGCCGTCTTTGTGAAAGGCGCGGATGCCTTTTCCGGGCCGAGCCGCCACTGACACGTCCACTCGCTCTGGACGAGACCTCTGCCGGTCTCGGAAGCTTCGATTTCCAGTGATTGTGAAATCATTGACGCCGCAGGATTTTGAGCTTGTAGGCGTAGAAATTCCTTTCTAGTCTGCAGCCAAACCAGAGGGAATAAGAGGTGTCCGGGGGCGCGATACCTTTAAAAAACAGGAGATATCATGAGGTCAAGAATAACTAACCTGACGGCAGTTGCCGTTGTCGCTCTTCTTGCCGCTGCGCCGGCCTTCGCCCAGGAGCGTGTCGTCAACGTCTACAACTGGTCCGATTATATCGACAGCTCGATCCTCGAAGACTTCACCAAGGAAACCGGTATCAAGGTCGTCTACGACACCTTCGATTCCAACGAGACGCTGGAAACCAAGCTCCTGGCCGGCGGCACCGGTTATGATGTCGTCGTTCCCACAGTTTCCTTCATGCAGCGCCAGATCGCTGCCGGCGTTTACCAGAAACTCGACAAGTCGAAACTGCCGAACCTGTCGAACATGTGGGACGTCGTGACGAAGGGCGTCGCCACCTTCGATCCGGGCAATGAATATTCCGTCGACTATATGTGGGGCACGACCGGCATCGGCTATAACGTCGACAAGGTAAAGGCCGCACTCGGCACGGACGAAAAGCCGAACTGGGATGCGCTGTTCGATCCGGCAAAGGCCGCCAAGCTCAAGGATTGCGGCATCTACATGCTGGACTCTCCGACAGACGTCATTCCGTCCGTTCTGGCCTATCTCGGCCTCGATCCGAACAGCAAGAAGCAGGAGGACCTGAACAAGGCGCAGGAGGCCCTGCTCGCCGTTCGTCCCTTCGTTCGCAAGTTCCACTCGTCTGAATATATCAGCGCGCTCGCCAACGGCGATATTTGCATTGCGCTCGGCTTTTCGGGCGACGTCTTCCAGGCGCGGGATCGCGCAGCCGAGGCAAAGGCCGGCGTGAATGTCGACTATTCGGTTCCGAACCAGGGTGCGCAGATTTTCTTCGATGTCTTCGGCATTCCGAAGGATGCGCCGCATGTCGAAGAGGCGCATGAATTCATCAACTACATGATGAAGCCCGAAGTCGCCGCCAAGGCATCCAACTTCGTCTTCTACGCAAACGGCAACAAGGCCTCGCAGCAGTTCCTCGACAAGGAAGTGATCGACGATACGGCGATCTATCCGACGCCGGAGATCATGGCCAAGCTCTTCACGGTGCCGCCGCTCGATCCCAAAACGCAGCGACTGGTGACACGAATCTGGACCAAGGTCGTCACCGGCCAGTAACGAGATTTCGGCCCGGACGGAAACGTCCGGGCCTTTCCATTCCCGGCCCGGGTCGAGGCCGGCTGAAACCTTGTATTTTCGGGGAATAATATGAAGTCTCTTGGCAATATTCGCCGCGCATTCGCACCCTGGTCCGATCCATCAGCAAAACCGTTCATTGCCTTCAGGAATGTCGCCAAGCGCTTCGGCGATTTTACCGCCGTCAACGATCTGTCGCTGAATATCTATCACCGCGAGTTCTTCGCGCTGCTCGGCGCCTCCGGCTGCGGCAAGTCTACACTTCTGCGCATGCTGGCCGGTTTCGAACAGCCGACATCGGGCGAGATCATTCTCGATGGCACCGATCTTTCGGGTACGCCGCCCTACAAGCGGCCGGTCAATATGATGTTCCAGTCCTACGCTCTTTTCCCGCACATGACGGTCGAGAAGAACATCGCCTTCGGGCTCAAGCAGGACGGCATGCCGAAGGACGAAATGGCCGAGCGTGTCTCGCAGATGCTGAAGCTCGTGAAGCTCGAGCAGTTCGCTTCCCGCAAGCCCAACCAGCTTTCCGGCGGCCAGCGCCAGCGCGTCGCCCTTGCCCGTTCTCTTGCCAAGCGCCCGAAGGTGTTGCTGCTCGATGAACCGCTTGGCGCGCTCGACAAGAAGCTGCGCGAGGAAACCCAGTTCGAACTGATGGACCTGCAGCAGAGCCTCGGCCTGACCTTCGTTGTCGTCACCCACGACCAGGAAGAAGCCATGACAATGGCCGACCGCATTGCCGTCATGAGCCATGGCAAGGTCGTGCAGGTTGCCACGCCGGCGGAAATCTACGAAGCGCCGAACTGCCGCTTCGTTGCGGATTTCATCGGCGACGTAAACATTTTCGACGGCAAGGTGACCACGACCGCAAACGGTGCTGTCGAGATTGCCGTCGACAGCGGCTTCACGGTCCGCACTGCCTCGACCGATGCGCCTGCCATCGGTGCCGCGCTCGGCTTCGCGATCCGCCCGGAAAAGCTCCGCGTCACGCGCACGGCGCCCGCCAATGCCTCGATCAATGCCGCCAAGGGCGAGCTCTGGGACATCGGTTATCTCGGCGACATGACGGTCTTCCACGTCAGATTGTCGAACGGCAATGTCGTCAAGGCCTCCTCTCTCAACGCACAGCGCTCCGTCGATGACCCCTTCACCTACGATCAGGAAGTCTGGGTCTCCTTCGATGAGGACGGCGGCGTGCTGCTGAAGGATTGAGACCATGGGAACGCTGGCCGCACGCTTCTACAACCGCCTCGTCATCATCATTCCCTATGCTTGGCTGCTCCTCTTCTTTTTGGCGCCGTTCTTCATCGTGTTCCGCATTTCGCTGTCGGCGACGGCGATCGCCATGCCGCCCTATGAGCCGGTCTTCGCGCTCGCTGATGGCTGGGCCGGTTTCTGGGACAAGATTTCGACCTTCTCGCTCGACAATTACGGCTACCTGACGGACGATCCGCTCTATTTCAACGCCTATATCTCGAGCGTCGTCATCGCCGGCATCTCCACCTTGCTGACGCTTCTGATCGCCTATCCGATCGCCTATGGCATGGCGCAGGCGCCTCGCAACGTGCGCCCGACGCTCTTGATGCTGGTGATCCTTCCCTTCTGGACGAGCTTCCTGATCCGCGTTTATGCCTGGATTGCCATCCTGAAGCCGGAGGGGCTGCTGAACCAGCTTCTGTTGTCGCTGCATCTCATCGACAACCCGCTGATCGTCCTCAACACCAATACCGCCGTCTATATCGGCATCGTCTATTCCTATCTGCCCTTCATGGTGCTGCCGCTCTATTCGGCGCTGGAAAAGATGGACGGCACGCTGATCGAGGCGGCGCAGGATCTCGGCTGCACGCCGATCCGGGCCTTCTGGCGCGTCACCTTTCCGCTGTCGATCCCCGGCGTCATTGCCGGCTGCATGCTGGTCTTCATTCCGGCCGTCGGCGAATTCGTTATCCCGGATCTGCTTGGCGGCTCGCAGACGCTGATGATCGGCAAGACGATCTGGAACGAGTTCAATTCCAATCGCGATTGGCCCGTTTCCTCGGCCGTGGCGACGATCCTGCTTCTCATTCTCGTGATCCCGATCGTCTTCTTCCAGAACGTGCAGGCGAAAGCCGATGAGGCAGGGAGATAAGCCGTGCTCAGATGGACCCGTTTCAACATCATCTCCGTCGTGCTCGGCTTTGCCTTTCTCTACCTGCCGATCGCGCTTCTGGTGATCTTCTCCTTCAATGAATCGAAGCTCGTCACCGTCTGGGGCGGCTTCTCGACCAAGTGGTATGTCTCGCTACTCTCCAATCAGGCCCTGCTCGATGCTGCCTGGGTGACGATCCGTGTCGGCCTGCTGTCGGCCACATTCGCGACGATCCTCGGCACGATGGCGGCGATCACCCTGGTTCGTTTCACGCGCTTCCGCGGCCGCATCCTTTTTTCAGGGCTGGTCTACGCGCCCCTCGTCATGCCGGAAGTCATCACCGGCCTGTCGCTGCTGCTGCTCTTCGTCGCGATCGGCTTTGACCGCGGCTTCTGGACCATTACGCTGGCGCATACGACACTGACCATGTGCTTCGTCGCCGTCGTCGTGCAGTCGCGGCTTCTGAGCTTCGACCAGTCGATCGAGGAAGCGGCCCAGGATCTCGGTGCACCGCCGGTGCGCACCTTTTTCGAAATCACGCTGCCGATCATATCGCCGGCAGTTTTTTCAGGCTGGATCCTGGCTTTCACCCTGTCGCTGGACGATCTGGTGATTGCAAGCTTCACGTCCGGGCCGGGCGCGACCACGCTGCCGATGAAGATCTACAGCCAGGTACGCCTCGGCGTGACGCCGGAGATCAACGCGGTCTGCACCATCCTGATCGCGATCGTAGCGGTCGGCGTCATCTGTGCATCCGTCGTCACCAAGCGTCGCGAGGTTCAGCGCGAGCGCGATGAGAGGGCTGCGGCGGCGACTGCTTAAAGCTGAATTGCGTTAGGGCTGGGTTTTCGTCGGTGTGTTGAACAGCGGCACCGGCGAAATGACCGGGTTTGGCCACGAGCCGCCGATGAAGAAGGGTAGCAGCGGCAGATCGGCCACTTTGGCCGGGTCGGTCGCTTCCAGTGAGCCGGAGAGCGCAAGTCCGTTGGACTCATAAGTGATGAGACCCGACAGCGTCAGCGATTGATCCAAACCGGCAAAACGCGCGTCGTGGATTTCTGCTGTGCCGTTGGTGAAGTCGGCCTGGAGATCGAGCTTGTTGAAGGCGAAAGACCCGTTTGAGGCAGAGCTGAGGGCGAAGAAAGGCTTCTGCGCAGCCTGAGTACGAAATGCTGTAATATCCACGCCGGGAATGGATCCTGCTCCCGCCGAGAATTTCAGCTTGCCGGTGACATCGGCAAGTCCCGTCGTCCAGATCGCTTTCGGGGTCTGCAGTGAAAGGTCGAGAGAGCCGGTCGCATGTGGTAGCGGCCCCTTGAGCTGCAATTTTTCGGCAAGAGCATTGAAATCCGCATTGCGGATCGAAAGCTGCAATTTGCCGCCACCGTCGAAATCGCGGCGGGTCGCCTCCAGATGGGCAGTCATTTCGCCGCCCTCGAACTGGCTGTCGCCGATATCGAATTTCGCTTCCTCGCCGGCGACGATCACGCTGGCCCCGACATCCGCGAGCGAAAAGATCCCCATCTGCGCCTGTCGCGCGGAAAGCCGGACGTCCAGATCGAGAAGTTGCAGCGGTCCGAGAGGGCTCGGTAGCAGCATGTCGCCCAGGCCGCCGGCCGCAAGTCTGAGCGCGAAGGCATCGAGGAACGGCTTGAGGTTCATCTGATCGAAGGCAAGCGTCCCACCAATCTTCGGCCGCTTACCAGGTGCAACGGTCAGATCCATCACTCCGGTGGCGCTTGCATCGTTCAGCGTCATGCTGACATTGTTGAAGCGGAAACCGTTGGATACCGACGCCACGTCCGAGGTCACCGATGCGCTCTTGAGCGACTCGATGCCGGGGATCGACCGGCCCGACCATTGCAAGAGGGCCGGCACGTCCGGAAAGCTGGCGTTGATATTGCCTGAGACCGACGAGAGGCTCACCATGCTGCCGACGCCCTGGAAGCGCGCGGTCATCAGGTTCGAAGCGATCGAGGCCTTCATCTCTGCATTCTTGCCGGCAAAGACGAGCAGTGGCGCAGCCGAGGAAAAATCGACCTTCAGGTCCTGACCGTTGAGCCGTGCAATAAGGACGGCCGAAATCGCTCTCGACAGCTTCGGCCAGGCGATATCGGCTGCGACGTCGTCGAAGCGGTAGACATTGCCCGTCTGTGTGTCGGTCAAGGTCAGCATGCCGTCCTCGACCGTCACGGCGCCGATATCGGCGTCGAGCTTCGGATCAAGAACCTCGGTGCCGCTTTCGTCCCGCACCCCACCGATGGCCCGCGCCAGAAGGCCGGCGTAACTCCAGTCGATCAGACCGTTTTCATCACGCGTCAGCGCGAGGCTGGGCCGCAGAAGGTGAAATTGGTGGAAGCGTGTTCGGCCGCGCAGCGCATCGATAAGGCTGAAATCGGCTGAAAGGCTTTCGATGCGGCCGAGCAGCTTGTCGCCGCTTTCACGCGGTTGCCGGATGGTGACGTCATTTAGCGTGATGCGCGGCGTCGGCCAGAATTCGAGAACCGGATTGCCCTTGATCTCGGCGTGATAGCCCGTCCATTTCGACAGGGCGTCCTCGATGCCGGAGCGCACGAAGCCGGTGGAAATAAGATAGGGCGCGGCGATCCTGAGCGCGAGGAAGAAGGCAAGGCCGGCTAGCAATACGATGGTGGAGACACGGGCAAAGGCCGGCAGCCAGCGCGAGGCGGGGCCAATCCTTTTTCGCCATCTGCCTTCTCTTGACGTACCCATGAGCTCCGCCGGAATTTCAGTCGGTTACCGGTTATTTTCTGATTTTGCCGGATATATGAAATACCGGGCATATGCAAATCCAACGCGCAGCGGATCGGGCCGTTGCACACTTTATAATGCAATGCAGCATGATATAAGTTCTGCATTGGGGAGGAGGATTGAATGCAGGAGAATCAGCCGCTTTGGCAACCCACGGAAGATGGGATCGAAAATAGCCCGATCCATGCCTTCATGCAGCGCTGTGACGCAGACTTCGGTCTCGGCCTGAAAGGCTTTGAGGATCTGCATGCCTGGTCGATTGCCGATCGGGAAAATTTCTGGTCGGCATTGTGGGATTTCTGCGGCGTGAAGGGAGAGCGCGGCGCGGATATTCTCGTTCACGGCGACCGCATGCTGGAAGCGCGCTTCTTTCCTGGGGCGCGCCTGAACTTCGCCGAAAACCTGCTGAGCGGAAGCGGGCAGGGCGATGCCATCATTTTCCGCGGCGAGGACAAGGTCGAAGACCGCTGGTCATGGGATCGGTTGCGCGCGCTTGTATCACAGCTCCAGCAGGGCTTTCGCGTGCTCGGCATCGGCGAGGGCGACCGTGTTGCCGCCATGATGCCGAATATGCCGGAAACGGTAGCTGCCATGCTGGCGGCAACCTCGATCGGCGCCATCTGGTCGTCCTGTTCTCCGGATTTCGGCGAGCAGGGTGTCCTGGACCGTTTCGGCCAGATCGAGCCGAAGCTGTTCATCGCCTGCGACGCCTATTGGTACAATGGCAAGCTGCAGGACGTGAAGTCGAAGGTGGCAAGTGTCGCAAAGAGCCTCGGCGTGCCGACGCTGGTCGTCCACTATGCTGGCAACGCGCAAGACGTTGCGAGCGAAACCGCCGGCGGCGTGACGCTTTCGGAGTTCATCGCTCCCCACGAACCGAAGCCGATCGACTTCGTGCAACTCCCCTTCGCTCATCCGGCCTATATTCTGTTTTCTTCGGGCACGACAGGCGTACCGAAATGCATCGTGCACTCGGCCGGCGGCACACTGCTCCAGCATCTGAAAGAGCATCGCCTGCATTGCGGATTGCGGCCGGGGGACAAGCTTTTCTATTTCACCACCTGCGGCTGGATGATGTGGAACTGGCTGGCGAGCGGGCTAGCCTCCGGCGCCACGCTCTGCCTCTTCGACGGGTCGCCTTTTGCGCCTGATGGCAACGTGCTCTTCGACTACGCCGCCAAGGAGAAATTCGCGATCTTCGGCACCTCGGCCAAATATATCGACGCAGTACGCAAGAGCGGACTGACGCCGCGTGTGAGCCATGATCTGTCGAGCCTGCGGTTGATTACTTCAACAGGTTCGCCACTGTCGCCTGAAGGTTTCACCTTTGTCTATGAAGGGATCAAGGAAGACGTCCAGCTTGCCTCGATTTCCGGTGGCACGGACATCGTGTCCTGCTTCGTGCTCGGCAATCCGCTCCAGCCCGTCTGGCGCGGTGAGATCCAGGGGGCGGGCCTCGGCCTTGCCGTCGACGTCTGGAATGACGAAGGCAAGCCGGTCCGCCGGGAAAAGGGCGAACTGGTCTGCACCAAGGCATTTCCGTCAATGCCGGTCATGTTCTGGAACGACCCAGATGGCGCCAAGTACCGCGCCGCCTACTTCGAGCGCTTCGACAATGTCTGGTGCCACGGCGACTTCGCCGAATGGACCGAACATGGAGGCCTCATCATCCATGGCCGTTCGGATGCGACGCTCAATCCCGGCGGCGTGCGCATCGGCACGGCGGAAATCTACAATCAGGTCGAGCAGATGGAAGAAGTGGCCGAGGCGCTCTGCATCGGCCAGGACTGGGATGACGATGTGCGCGTCATCCTCTTCGTCCGCCTCGCCTCCGGCGTCGCCTTGGGTGAAGATCTGATCAAGGCGATCAAGACCCGCATCCGTGTCGGCGCTTCTCCCCGCCATGTGCCCGCCAAGATCATTGCGGTGGCAGATATCCCGCGCACCAAGTCCGGCAAGATCGTCGAACTTGCCGTGCGCGAGGTTGTCCACGGCCGGCCGGTGAAAAATCAGGAGGCACTCGCCAACCCCGAAGCACTCAAGCTTTTTGCTGGACTGGACGAACTGAAGGTCTGATAGCGGCTGCTAAACTACAAGCTTTTGCCGTTGATCAATTCCGCGTACTGGAAACCTTTCATTAAGAAAGGTTTGTCAAAGGTGAAGCCAACTTGGAGACCATACATGAAGAGATGGTCTGGAACCGCGGTTCCCGAAACATGACGTTCTCAGACTAAGCTCTTGTTTTACCAGCACCAACTCTCGAAGGCAGCCATCGGCTGCCTTTTCTTTGGCGAGCGTTTCCAGAAGAGACGCAAAGCGGGTCTGCGTTTGAAATTGCGCGGAGAACGAGGCTTTAACCCGCCAGCACACGTTGTGACGGAAAAGTGATCTCCACCAGCGTACCCTCATTCGGCGCAGAATTGATCGAGAAAATCGCCCTGTTGGCATCGACCATTGCCTTGGTGAGCGGCAGGCCGAGACCGGTGCCGTCGCCGCGATGACGCGACTGCGTGGAGGACACCTGCCGGAATGGCTTCATTGCCTGGTCGAGTTCGCTGCGCGTCATGCCGATGCCGGTATCGCGCACCCGCACCGCCACGCTGCCGTTCGTCTCATAGGATGTGGAAACGACGATCTGCCCGCCTGATGGCGTGAAGCGGATGGCGTTCGACAGGATGTTCAGTGCGATCTGCTTGATCGAGCGCAGGTCGGCGACCACATCCGGAACCGATTGCGATAAGGCGGTGCGAATGATGACTCGCTGGCTGTTTGCCTGCGGCTGCACCAGTGCCACTGCTTCCGAGATCGCTTCGTTGAGGCCGACGGAGGCGAAGTCGAGATCCATCTCACCCGCCTCGATCTTGGAAATATCGAGCAGGTCGTTGACGATATCGAGAACATGGCGGCCGGAACGGCCGATGTCGTTTGCATATTCGATGTAGCGCGGATGGCCGATCGGCCCGAAGCGCTCGCTCGCCATCATGTCGGAAAAGCCGATGATGGCGTTGAGCGGCGTGCGGATTTCATGGCTGACGCGGGCAAGGAAATCCGTCTTGTGGGCATTGGCGGTTTCGGCTGCGCCCTTGGCATTGCGCAGCTCATCCTCGGTGCGCTTCCACTGGGTGATATCGCGGATGACGGCGCAATAACCGTTGGAAGAGGTCAGTTGCCCCATGGTCATGAACAGCGGCACGAAGCCGCCTGCAGCCTCGCGACCGATCACCTCGCGCCCATCATTCAGCACGCTTGCGACACCGTGGCCGGAAAGCCCGTGCAGATAGTCGAGCACCGCTTTCTGGCTCTCATGGGCAAACAGCATGACGAAGGGTTTGCCGCGCGTTTCCTGTTCGTCGTAGTTGAAGAGGGCGCTTGCCGAACGGTTCATCGAGCGGATATCGCCTTCCGTGCCGATGACCACGACGCCATCGGTCGCCGTCTCCAGGATCGAGCGCAATTCCTCCACCTCGACCTGCAGTTTGGCGACCTTCTCCACCATCCGGTCGGTGCGCTGGTCGAGGCGGATAACCTCGCCTTTGCCTTCTTCGCGGCTTTCGACCGGCATCAGCGCCAGCATCAGGGCGTTGGAATCTTCCCAGCGAACCGATTGCAGGCGGGCCGTGACCGGTACCAACCTATCATCGGCTTTGACGAGCATCATCGTACCCGTGCCGTTTTCGAGGTCGTGGCGCTGCAGCAGTGCGTCGATGCCGCCTACTTCGGAGAGGGCTTCGACGGAATTATAGCCCGTCAGCCGCATGAACTCCGGATTGCCATGGATCAGCTGGTCGCCGGCATGGATCAGTACCGCAACAGGCAGCAGATCGACGGTCGCAGCCGAAAGCCCGTCCGTCATCTTCACGCGCGGCGGAATGAAGCTGGTCAAGACTTCGATCTGGCTGACCGTCTCTTGCAGACCTTCCGTCACCTCGTCTTCCGCTTCAGCTGCAGGAATTTCTTCCACTTCGGCGGCAGCCTCTTCCGCCAGCGGTTCTGCCGCGGCTTCGTAGATTGCTTCCTGAGGTACTGTCGGTTCGAAGACGGAAGGCTGGTTAACTGTCTCTTCTGGGGCGGATGCCTGTTCGGCATCAGGCTCCGGCTGCGGCGGCGTGACCGGCTCGTCGTTGCGCGCGCCGAAGGCCTCGAGGCGCTTGGCGATTTCACGGAAATTTGCCTGCTCGGCAGCCGTCAGACCGCTGCCCGCACTGTGCAACTGTACGATCTTGTCGGTGAAGCGGCGGCTCGGCGTCTCGGAAAGACGCAGCGCTGGCGGCTCGTCCTGCCCGTCGCGCGGCTCGTGACGATGCTCGGCAACTGGCTCGGCGGCAGATTGCTCCTCGTCGACAGGTTCCGAAGCAACCGTCTCTTCCGGGACGGTTTCTTCTTCTGCTGCTTCCACTTCCGAGCCGGTGTTTTCGTCGACGGCAGCTACTGCATCTTCGCCCTGTGGCGCAGCCTCGGCAACCTCGTCAGATTGCTCTCGCGGCAGTTCAGCCTCTTCCGGCACCGTTTCGTTGGCCGGTCCAAGATAGGAGGCATCATGGCCGATGCCGTCTGGCCCCAGCGTCAGTCCGAGCGCCAGAGGATCTTCCTGCGCGTCCGACAGACGCACCACCCCGAAGCCGCGGAAACCATCGAAGTCGCGGTTGCGTGTGTAGGTCGGCAGGGCGGCAAGATCGACCGGTACGACGAGGCTCGTGCCCTCGATCGGCCAGTAGATCGTCTTGCCGGACCAGGTGTCGCGACGTGCCAGGGCCTCGGAGAGCTTTGATTCCGGATCGAGGTTGAAGAGGGCAGCGATGTCCGAGAAAGCGCTGCCGATGATGTTGCTCGCGTGCGGGCCGACAGCTTCGGCGAACTCATGCGAAACTTCGCTGAAACGGCCTTCCGCATCGATCTTCCAGACGAAGCGGGTGGCGCGGCTGTTCGGCTTGAAGACGAAGCTGCTTTTCAGGGCGCTGTCAGGCTCATCCGGAACCACGGGTGCTGCCGCGAAGTTTTCGGCGACGGAAGCGGACGGCTCGATCTGTTCGGCAACCGGAGCTTCTGCATCTGTCTCCACGGTTGCTTCGGTTGCAGCAGACGCCTCGATCGGCTGCTCCATCTGCCCGTCGGTATTCTCGACGTCGACTTCAGGACCGGAAACGCCTTCATCCACCTGCGGCTCGGCTTGGGCTTCGATTGCTGCCGGTTCGCTGACCTCGACTGGGTCCTCCGTCTCGCCGGTAATGTCTTCCAGCGTTTCCTCGACTTCTTCGATGCCGGAAACGGCATCGATCGCCTCGGCTTCGGTAAAGCCGGCCGCAGGCGCCGCGACACCAGCGATATCAGCCACTGCGGTTTCTGCCGGTGGAATTTCCTGCGGCGCAGGCTCTTCGACATTGGCGGAGGGCTCGATCGGGTCGAGATGACCGATTGCCGTCTCGACGGCGAAGAGAAGATGGAGTGCGGGCTCGTCGTTGAGTTTGCCGACGGCAGCCGGCAGATAACCACGACCGGTTGCGACCGGTCGCTTCACCAGCCGGTCCGGATGGGCTCCGGCAAGCGTGATGAGTGTCCTTGCCGCCTGCTGAGTGATGCCGAGCGAGGCGAAACCTGGCGAAGCGGCTATGACGTCACCTTCGGCCCCGATCACCGCCATATGCGTGTCCGGATCATCGAGTCCCTGCAGCATCTGCGCAGCGCTTGCGCCCGCTGTCAGTGGACGAGTGGAGACCGGGACGGAAAACAGGATTGCCTTCTCGCCCGAGGCGAGACGGATGAGCTCCGATGAAGCCGGAGCCTGAACGCGCTGGAAGCCCTTGGCGATGCGGATGACAAAGGTTTTCTGGTCGCCGACTTCGCTGAGCTGGCGGGCAGTCGCTTCGAGCTGGCGAAAGGTGATATCGGCGTGGCTGATGCCCTGGTCGAGCAGATCATAGACCGCAGTATGGCCAAAAAGCTCGGCTCCCGCACCGTTTGCCCACAGCAGACGGGAAAGGTCGCCCGAGAACAGGACCATGGCCTCGCCACGCGAAAATCGTTCACGAACCCGCGCATGAACGGCAATATCGATGAACGGATACTGGACTGCGGGCATGATCGAACCTGTCGCTTTCGGCCTCTTCAAATTAACTGCTTATTAATAACTGCAGGTCTGCGACCGGTCCAGAAGAGCCGGGAGCTTTCGGCCGGAAAGGTTAACGTATTGTGCGTCGCACAATAATGTTGCAATGCACAACGGAATGCCTTATATAAGATCCATCCAATTTATCGCGGGCAGGAGCTTTGCCCATCTTAAAGGAACGCGATCCGATGGCTACCATAAAGACCGATGACGTTTTTTCAATTGCCTCTTTCGACCCGAGCAAGCTGGCTGAGTCCTTCCGTGACTTCGCCGAAAAGGGTGCTCAGCAGTCCAAGGAAGCCTATGCCAAGCTGAAGTCTGCAGGCGAAGAAGCCGGCAAGACCTTGGAAGCAACGGTGCAGACCGCGCAGGCCGGCAGCGTTGAAATCGGCCTCAAGGCGATCGACGCGCTGCGCGTCAACGCCGAAAGCTCGCTCTCCCACATGGAAGCGCTTCTCGGCGTCAAGTCCGTCGCCGAATTCTTCGAGCTGCAGACCTCCTTCCTGCGCAAGCAGGCTGAAGTGACCGTCGAGCAGGCGAAGGCGCTGCAGGAAACCACCAAGCAGGTTGCCGAGAAGGTTGCAAAGCCTTCCAAGGAAGCAGCTGAAAAGGCCATGGCATCCTTCAAGGTTGCCTGATCGACAATCGCCATATGCAATAAAGGCTGGACCGCGTGTTTGGCCTTTTTGTATATTGAAGGCAAATCGGGGCTTGAATTAAAGTTCAAGTCCTCGTATGTGACCCCCGTCGCGCCGAGCGCGGCAATTGTGCGGTTGTAGCTCAGTTGGTTAGAGCGCAGGTTTGTGGCACCTGAGGTCGGAGGTTCGAGACCCCCCAACCGTACCATTCTCTCCCATAAGTAGGTATTCCTGTTCGGCAGTGCACGGCATCGGCGCTTTTTGACGTCAAAATGATGCCTCCTCGCATTTTGCTATTGCCGTTAACATTAGTTTACCTATTTATGTGCGGTGCGATGCAGCAATTGCCCAATGTTTTCGTTGCGTCGCGAAATGCTGGCGGCTTGCCGCCTGGGGGTAGGGACAGTCCACCGAGGCATTAAGGAGAATTTGATGTCCATTTCTGTTCAGAATATAGAGGAATCGACCGCTGTTTCCCCGATCGACGTGGCAGCTGCGGTTAAGGGCGCACGCAGTGCGGTTGGCTACAGTATTGAAGACCTCGCAGTGACCTGCGGTCTGGCCAATGGCGAAATCCTCGAAATTGAAAACGGCGAAAGCACCGATCCCGCAAAGCTGAGGCGTATTGCTGCAGCCCTGCAGGTTCCGATTTCTGCGTTTCTGCATATCTGACGTAGCGACGGGGCCGATCAGCAATTTCTGATCGGCCGTCGTCCCTTTTAAAGCAACATGGTTGGAACTCTTGCGGCTCCCGCACCGTTCACCGGTGACGGGAGTATATGTATGTCCAAGACCCTTCTTTACGGCGCAACGAAGATCGACGAGACCAATGCGGCTTACGCAGCCGTCGCCAGCCTCGAACAGTTCCAGTGGAAGAACCGCGTCTTCGTTGTGATTGCCGACCGGGATAATTCCCGCGCAGCACGACAGGAAAACCAGTTACTTGCCGATCGCGATGCGCTCGACGAACGCGATATGGTCGTCCTCAAGCTCGTTGGATCGAGCATAAAACCGGTCTTCGGAAGCAGCGACGGGCTGGATGGCGAAGCGCTCCGGAAAGAACTCGGTGCGCCTGACCTGGGTGAATTCGCCGCCTTCCTGTTCGGCAAGGACGGCACGGTGAAGCTGAACGTCAGCGAGCCGATCACATCATCGGAACTTTTCGCCATCATCGACAGCATGCCGATGCGCGCTGCCGAAGCCGTCAGCCAAGATAAATAACCGGATATTGTTATCGTAAAGGAGCCGGCCATGTCCGTCCCGAACGAACCCATTCCCGACCACCCGCCGATGCCTTCACCGGGCTGGAAACCGGTGCCGCCGATCAAGGAGCCGGAGCCTGACCGGTTGCCGGATGAAACACCGCTTCCCAATCCTGATGAGAACGAGGAACCGGCGAAGCATCTTCGAACCAGAAAAGGCTTCAAAGGAAGATTTGCCTCTCCTCGTCGACGAGTTCCTGCAGGAAGTCGATGACGCTGCGCACGCGCACAAGATCGCGTGCGCTTTCGTGATAGGTCGTCCAATAGGCGCGGCGAATGGAAACCAGCGGCAGGATTCGTACGAGTTCCTCATGCTGCCGGGCGATATAGTCATGCAGAATGCCAATCCCCGCACCCGAGCGCACGGCCTCCGTCTGGCCTATCGCCGTCGAGATCTCGAAACCCGCGTCCCAGCTGCGCATCACTTCGCCCGAAAAATTCAAGGAAGCAGTGAAGATCAGGTCTTCGACGTAGCCGATGCGCGGATGCGCTTTCAGGTCATCGATATCGCCGGGCTTTTTGTGTTGCGTCAAATATTCCGCCGATGCGTAGAGCCCAAGCGTGTAATCGGTAAGCTTGGAGGAAACCAGCCGGCCCTGTTCCGGTCGTTCCAGCGTGATGGCGATATCCGCTTCGCGTTGAGACAGCGAAAAGGAGCGCGGCACCGGCACCAGCTGGATCTTCAGTGCCGGATGGCGCTCGATCAGCCTGCCCATGCGTGGCGCAAGAAAAGAAACACCGAAGCCGTCAGGCGCGCCGACGCGCACCGTTCCCGCAATGGCCGTATCGGTGTGGCCGAGATTGGCCTGCGCGGCGAGCATTTCTGTCTCCATCCGTTCTGCCGAGGCAAGGAATATGTCGCCTTCTGCGGTCAGCTCRCACCCATTTGTGCGGCGGATGAAAAGACGTGTCTTCAACGCCTCTTCCAGCGAGGTCAGCCTGCGCGAGAGCGTGGCGTGATTGAGCCCCAGCCGCTTCGATGCGGCTAGGATTTGCCCTGTGCGGGCGACGGCCAGGAAAATTCGTACGTCATCCCAGTTCATGGTTTTGAGCGCATCGCAATCGGATCGACGTCGATCAGCGTCAGCGATGTCACCATGCCTGATGTCTCCTTCTTGTATTTGAGGAAATGCGGCGTCTGCAGATGAGCCTCGTATGCGTCCCGGTCGGCGTAGACCTCAAGGATACGGATTATGTTCGGATGATCCTTGATGGAGACGGCATTCAGAGAAAGGACACCGTCTTCCAGCGCGACTGATGCCTCGATTTCCTCGATCAGCAGCGCCCGGTAGGTTTCGATCGTATCTGGATCGATCTCCAGCTCCGCCATTCTGACAATAGGTTTCTCACTCATCGGTTCGATCTTCCCTTTGACTTGTTCCTATGTGGTGCCAGTTTTGTAGCAGGAGCACTCACTGCAGTCGTAGAACTACAATTTACGCACAACGGTTGCTTATTATAGCGCATTGATTTGTGAAAATTGAAGTGCGATTGTTGTGCGATCCAGAATATCAGGAGGAATACCCATGCGTGAGATTGGTCATTTCATTGGCGGCAAGAAGGTTGCCGGCACCAGCGGCCGCACCAGCGACGTCTTCAATCCGGCGACCGGCGAAGTGCAGGCAAAGGTGGCGCTCGCAAGCGTCGAGGAACTGCGCGCCGCCGTTGCAAACGCCAAGGCCGCGCAGCCGAAATGGGCTGCCACCAACCCGCAGCGTCGTGCACGCGTCTTCTTCAAGTTCGTCGATCTCCTGAACCAGCACATGGATGAGCTTGCGACGCTGCTCTCCAGCGAGCACGGCAAGACGGTCGAGGATTCCAAAGGCGATGTGATCCGCGGCCTCGAAGTCTGTGAATTCGTCTGCGGCATCCCGCATCTTGCCAAGGGCGAGTTCACCGAAGGTGCCGGTCCTGCGATCGACATGTATTCGATCCGCCAGCCGGTCGGCATTGGCGCGGGCATCACGCCCTTCAACTTTCCGGGCATGATCCCGATGTGGATGTTTGCTCCGGCGATCGCCTGCGGCAATGCCTTCATCCTGAAGCCCTCCGAGCGCGATCCCTCTCTGCCGATCCGCCTTGCCGAGCTGATGATCGAGGCTGGTCTGCCGGCTGGCATCCTCAACGTGGTCAACGGCGACAAGACTGCCGTTGATGCGATCCTCACCGATCCCGATATTGGTGCCGTCTCGTTCGTCGGCTCCACGCCGATCGCCCGTTACGTCTATGGAACGGCTGCATCGAACGGCAAGCGCGCGCAGTGCTTCGGCGGTGCCAAGAACCACATGATCATCATGCCCGATGCCGATATGGACCAGGCCGTCAACGCCCTGATGGGCGCCGGCTACGGTTCGGCCGGCGAGCGCTGCATGGCCGTCTCCGTTGCCGTCCCGGTCGGTGAGGAAACTGCCAACCGCCTCGTTGAAAAGCTGGTGCCGAAGATCGAGTCCCTGCGCATCGGCCCTTACACCGACGACAAGGCCGACATGGGTCCCGTCATCACCAAGGATGCCTATAACCGCATCCAGGGCCTGATCAGCAAGGGCATCGAAGAAGGCGCCAAGCTCGTCGTCGATGGTCGCGATTTCAAGCTTCAGGGTTATGAAGACGGCTATTTTGTCGGCGGCTGCCTGTTCGATCACGTCACGCCCGAGATGGACATCTACAAGACCGAGATCTTCGGACCGGTCCTCTCGGTCGTCCGCGCCCATAACTATGAAGAAGCGCTGTCCCTGCCGATGAAGCATGAATACGGCAACGGCGTTGCGATCTTCACGCGTGACGGCGATGCGGCCCGCGACTTCGCCTCCCGCATCAATATTGGCATGATCGGCATCAACGTTCCGATCCCGGTACCGCTTGCCTACCATTCCTTCGGCGGCTGGAAGGCTTCGAGCTTCGGCGACCTCAACCAGCATGGTACGGATTCCATCAAGTTCTGGACCCGGACCAAGACTATCACCGCGCGCTGGCCCTCGGGTATCAAGGGCGACGCCGAATTCGTCATGCCGACGATGAAGTAAGGCTAAAGAGACCTGAAATCAGAAATTGAGGGCCGAGAGGCCCTCTTTTTCTTTGATTGTAGTTTCGCGGTTTTCACAAGGCTGAAGCCAGCGGCAATCGGCCTCAGTTAAGCTGAATGTGAATTTCATATTTTGGAATTGTTCAAAACTGCGAATGCCACTATATACCCCTTGCAAAGACGATTCAGGAGATTGGCATGCGGTTGACGAAGCAGACCAACTATGCGGTTCGCATGTTGATGTATTGTGCAGCCAATGAAGGACAGTTGAGCCGGATCCCGGAGATTGCCAGGGCATATGGTGTTTCCGAGCTCTTCCTGTTCAAGATCCTGCAGCCTCTCAACAAGGCGGGCCTGGTCGAAACCGTGCGCGGCCGCAACGGCGGCGTGCGCCTTGGCAGGCCGGCGACTGATATCAGCCTTTTCGATGTCGTGAAGGTCACCGAAGACAGCTTCGCCATGGCTGAATGCTTTGAAGATGGTGCCATCGAATGCCCTCTGGTGGACAGTTGCGGCCTCAACTCTGCGCTGCGCAAGGCGCTGAATGCTTTCTTCGACGTGTTGACCGAATATTCGATTGACGATCTGGTCAAGGCGCGGCCGCAGATCGGTTTTCTGCTTGGCCTCACCGGTGATCTGCGCAAACCGGCTGTTCCGGCACCAGCTGCCTGATATCAGAATTATTCCGATTGCCTTATGAACCACGGTCGCTTTCGATGGCCGTGGTTTTTTTGTTGGCGCTCACGGAGTAGTGATATATCAGGCCGGCTTGAAACCGCTTTCAAAGCCGTTTCGCGACGCGAAATTATACCAAAAGCGACGGGAATCGGATGAAATCTGCCTCAATCTTGCAAATTTTGGCCTATTTTTGACCGAAAATTTCTAAAATTGCTTTTCTGGAAAAATTTTCTGCGGATGCCGTTGCTTTCAGCAAATAAATATCGTTCCATCGGCCCGCTGATCGGGGTAATGAGCTCCCGATCTCTAAAGATCAAAAAAGAACAAACCTGGGAAACGACATCATGAAAAAGTTCTCTGTCCTGCTCGCAGCGACAGCCCTGGCTTCGGTCATGGCCACCGCCGCGTATTCCAAGACGCTTGTCTACTGCTCCGAAGGATCGCCGGAAGGCTTCGATCCGAGCCTCTACACGGCGGGCACGACCTTCGACGCGTCTTCGCGCACGGTTTACAGCCGCCTCGTTGAGTTCAAGCACGGTGGTACGGAGATCGAGCCTGGCGTCGCCGACAGCTGGACGGTTTCCCCGGATGGCAAGGAATATACGTTCAAGCTGCATCCTGGCGTGAAGTTCCAGACGACCGATTTCTTCACCCCGTCGCGTGATCTGACCGCTGACGACATCGTCTTCTCCTTCGAGCGCCAGATCAAGTCCGACAATCCGTGGAACAAGTATGTCGAAGGCGGTTCCTACGAATACGCTGCCGGCATGGGCTTCCCCGATCTCATCAAGTCGGTCGAGAAGGTTGACGACCTGACGGTCAAGTTCACGCTGAACCATCCGGAAGCGCCATTCCTGGCTGACCTCGCGATGGACTTCGCTTCCATCGTTTCCAAGGAATATGCCGACAAGCTCGCTGCTGACGGCAAGATGGCCCAGTTCAACCAGCAGCCGGTCGGCACGGGCGCYTTCACCTTCGTCGCCTATCAGCCGGATGCCGTTATCCGCTACAAGGCCAACGAAGCCTATTTCAAGGGCAAGGAAAAGATCGACGATCTCGTTTTCGCGATCACCCCCGACGCTGCTGTTCGCGCCCAGAAGCTCAAGGCCGGCGAATGCCACCTGATCCCGTATCCGAACGCAGCCGACGTTGCCGAGCTGAAGAAGGACACGAACCTGACGGTTATGGAACAGCCGGGTCTGAACGTCGGCTTCCTCGCCTACAACACCCAGCAGGCTCCGTTCGACAAGCCGGAAGTTCGCCGCGCGCTGAACATGGCGATCAACAAGCAGGCGATCATCGACGCCGTTTTCCAGGGCGCAGCCCAGGTTGCCAAGAACCCGATCCCGCCGACCATGTGGTCCTATAACGACAAGGTCGAGGACGACAAGTACGATCCGGACGGTGCCAAGAAGGCTCTCGAAGCCGCTGGCGTCAAGGATCTGTCGATGAAGATCTGGGCAATGCCGGTTTCGCGTCCGTACATGCTGAACGCTCGCCGCGCCGCCGAACTGATGCAGGCCGACTTTGCCAAGATCGGCGTCAACGTCGAGATCGTCACCCATGAATGGGCTGAATATCTGAAGCTCTCCTCCGATGTGAAGCGCGATGGCGCCGTCATCCTCGGCTGGACCGGCGACAACGGCGACCCGGACAACTTCATGGACACGCTGCTCGGCTGCGACGCTGTCGGCGGCAACAACCGCGCTCAGTGGTGCAACAAGGACTACGACGCTCTGATGACCAAGGCCAAGCAGACGGCTGACGTTGCTGAGCGTACGAAGCTCTACGAAGAAGCACAGGTGATCTTCAAGAAGGAAGCTCCCTGGGCAGCACTCGACCACTCGCTGGTTTTCGTACCGGTCAGCAAGAAGGTGTCGGGCTTCTTCATGGACCCGCTCGGCATTCACCGCTTCGACGGCGTTGATATCGCCGAATAAGAAAAATGATAAACTGCCCGGCAAAACCGGGCTTGACCGGCGGTCAGGTTCTACCTGACCGCCGGAAACTATTGGACAACCTGCTATGTTGCGATTTTTCATCGGGCGCCTCGCAGTCCTGATACCGACCTTCCTAGGCGTTTCGCTCATTGCCTTCTCGTTCATCCGCCTGCTTCCTGGCGACCCCGTCATGCTATTGTCGGGCGAACGTGTCATGGCACCCGAACGTCATGCACAGATCATGCACGATCTCGGTTTCGACCGGCCCATGTATGCGCAGTATTTCGACTATCTCGGAAAAGTGCTGCATGGCGATCTCGGCACCTCGATCGTCACCAAGCGCCCTGTACTCGGCGAGTTCTTCACGCTTTTCCCGGCAACGCTCGAGCTGTCGCTCTGCGCCATCCTGGTGGCCGTCCTTCTCGGCGTGCCGGCGGGTGTCTTTGCAGCCGTCAAACGCGGCACATGGTTCGACCAGGGTGTAATGGGTGTTGCCCTCATCGGCTATTCGATGCCGATCTTCTGGTGGGGCCTGCTGCTCATCATCTTCTTCTCCGGCTATCTGGGCTGGACGCCGGTCTCCGGCCGCATCTCGCTGATGTATTTCTTCAAGCCGGTCACCGGTTTCATGTTGATCGACAGTCTTCTGTCCGGCCAGAAGGGCGCCTTCGCCTCGGCCGTCAGCTATCTCATTCTGCCGACCGTGGTGCTTGCCACGATTCCGCTTGCGGTGATCGCCCGCCAGACCCGCTCGGCCATGCTCGAAGTGCTCGGCGAGGACTATGTGCGCACGGCCCGCTCCAAGGGTCTCGCGCCGCTCCGTGTCGTCGGTGTTCATGCACTCAGAAACGCCATGATCCCTGTTATCACCACGATCGGCCTGCAGGTTGGCGTGCTGCTCGCAGGCGCCATTCTGACCGAGACGATCTTCTCCTGGCCGGGTATCGGCAAGTGGATGGTCGATGCTGTCTTCAAACGCGACTATGCAGTCGTCCAGGGTGGTCTCCTCTTGATCGCCGGCATCATCATGCTGGTGAACCTGATCGTCGACCTGGCCTACGGCTTCATCAATCCGCGTATCAGGCACTAGGAGCGGTTCATGAGCACGGTTACTGCAAAATCCGACCAGCCCTCCGGCCTCACGGAATTCTGGTACTACTTCTCGCGAAACAAGGGCGCCGTCATCGGCCTCTTCGTTTTCCTCATCATCCTTCTGCTGGCGATCTTCGCACCGCTCGTCTCCCCGCATGCGCCGAACGAGCAGAACCGCCAGCTCCTGCTCTCCGTCCCTTTCTGGATGGATGGCGGCAGCTTCTCCTATCCGCTCGGCACGGATGCCGTCGGCCGCGATATCCTGTCGCGTCTGATCTTCGGCGCACGCTTCTCGCTGTTCATCGGCGTCGTGGTCGTGACGCTGTCGGTGGTTGCTGGCGTTCTGATCGGCCTCGTTGCCGGTTATTTCCGTGGTCGCGTCGATATCGTCATCATGCGCCTCATGGATATCATCCTGGCCTTCCCGTCGCTGCTTCTGGCCCTCGTGCTCGTTGCGGTTCTCGGGCCTGGCCTGCTCAATGCCATGATCGCGATCTCGATCGTCAACCAGCCGCATTTCGTGCGCCTGACGCGCGCTGCCGTCATGGCCGAGCGTGAAAAGGAATATGTGGTCGCCTCCCGCGTCGCAGGCGCCGGCACGTTCCGGCTGATGTTCAAGACGATCCTGCCGAACTGCCTGGGACCGCTGATCGTCCAGGCGACGCTTGCCTTCTCCGCGGCGATCCTCGATGCCGCCGCCCTTGGCTTCCTTGGGCAGGGCGCCCAGCCGCCGACACCCGAATGGGGCACGATGCTTGCCGAAGCCCGCGAGTTCATTTCGCGCGCCTGGTGGGTCGTAACATTTCCGGGTCTTGCCATCCTGATTACCGTTATCGCCATCAACCTGATGGGCGATGGCCTGCGTGATGCGCTTGATCCCAAGATGAAGAGGTCCTGAGATGGCGCTTCTCGAAATCGAAAATCTCGTCGTCGAATTCCAGACCTCGACCGGGCCTTTCCGCGCCGTCGACGGCGTCTCGCTTAAGGTCGATGCCGGCGAAGTTCTGGCGATCGTCGGCGAATCCGGCTCGGGCAAGTCCGTCTCGATGCTTGCTGCCATGGGCCTTCTGCCCTGGACGGCAAAGGTGACGGCCGACAAGATGCTCTTTGACGGCCAGAACCTGCTCGGCATGTCCGGCGCCAAGCGGCGCGAGATCATCGGCAAGGATATGTCGATGATCTTCCAGGAGCCGATCGCCAGCCTCAATCCCTGCTTCACGGTCGGCTTCCAGATCGAGGAAGTGCTGAGAATCCATCTCGGCCTCGACAAGGCGGCCCGCCGCAAGCGCGCGATCGAGCTTTTCCAGGCGGTCGGCATTCCCGATCCGGAAGAACGGCTCGGCCATTTCCCGCACCAGATGTCGGGCGGCCAGTGCCAGCGTGTCATGATCGCCATTGCAATTGCCTGCAATCCGAAGCTTCTGATCGCCGACGAGCCGACCACCGCGCTCGACGTGACCATCCAGAAGCAGATCCTCGATCTGCTGATGCGCCTGCAGACGGAACATCGCATGGGCCTGATCATGATCACCCACAATATGGGCGTGGTTGCAGAAACGGCCGACCGGGTGATCGTTCAGTACAAGGGCCGCAAGATGGAAGAGGCCGATGTTCTCTCGCTCTTCGAATCCCCGAAGAGCGATTACACGCGGGCCCTGCTTGCAGCACTTCCCGACAATGCGACGGGCGACCGGCTGCCGACCATCGGCGAACTTTTCAATCCGAACAAGACTGTGGAGGGAGCGGCCTGATGACGCCAGTCCTCGAAGCAAAGAACATCGTCCGCGACTATTACCTGCCGGGCGGCATGTTCAAGAAGGCGAGAACGGTCCATGCCGTCAAGGGCGTGAGCTTCTCCGTCGAGCAGGGCAAGACGCTGGCAATCGTCGGCGAAAGTGGTTGCGGCAAGTCGACGCTCGCCCGTATCGTAACGATGATCGACCCGGCAACCTCGGGTGATCTTCTGATCGACGGCAAGAAGGTCGATATCTTCAAGGGCGACCTGACGCCGGAAATCCGCCGCAAGGTCCAGATCGTCTTCCAGAATCCCTACGGATCGCTGAACCCGCGCAAGAAGATCGGCGATATCCTGATGGAGCCGCTGCTCATCAACACCAATACGCCGGCGGCCGAACGCCGCGATCTGGCGATGGCGATGCTGAAGAAGGTCGGCCTGCAGGACGTCCACTTCAATCGCTATCCGCATATGTTCTCGGGCGGCCAGCGCCAGCGTATCGCGATTGCCCGCGCGCTGATGCTGAAGCCGCGCCTCCTGGTTCTCGACGAGCCGGTTTCCGCACTCGACCTGTCGGTGCAGGCACAGGTGCTGAACCTGCTCGCCGACCTGCAGGACGAGCTGAACCTCACCTATGTCTTCATCAGCCACGACCTTTCGGTCGTGCGCTACATGGCGGACGAAGTGATGGTGATGTATTTCGGGGAGGCGGTGGAATACGGCACGCGGGAACAGGTTTTCAACGACCCGCAGCACAACTATACCAAGACCTTGTTTGCAGCGACGCCGCGCGCGGATGTCGAAACGATCAGGGCGCGTCTTGCACGCAAGAATGCTGCGTTGCCTGCGGCTTCATAAACCCGTAGGCATTCCACGCAGCAACGATGAGCGAGATCAGCGATGACCGAGAATAACGGAACCCTCCATGCAGTCATCGTCATGGGTGTCAGTGGTTCCGGCAAATCCTCGATCGGCGAAAAGATAGCGGCAGGCCTCGGCCTGCCGTTCGTCGAAGGCGACGCGCTGCATCCCGCTTCCAATGTCGAGAAAATGTCGAAGGGTATTCCGCTGACCGATGAGGACCGGATGCCTTGGCTCGACCGTATCGGCGAGACGATGAACGCGTCGCTTGCCAAGGGCGAAGGCATCATCGTCTCCTGCTCTGCGCTGAAGCGTATCTACCGCGACCGTTTGCGGGCGGCAGCTGGCGACAACCTTTATTTCGTCTATCTCGAAGGCTCGAAAGAACTGCTGACGGATCGTATGGCGCACCGCAAGGGTCACTTCATGCCGACGTCGTTGCTGGAAAGCCAGCTGCAGACACTGGAAGTGCCGACAGGCGAAAAGGGTGTCGTAACCGTCGATATCGACGATACGATCGAGGATATAGCGGCGAAGGCCCTGCAGGCTCTCGCCGCCATTGGCATTACGGGTTGAACCGATTGGGCGAATAGGCCGCGATATTGATGAACGGCGTCTCTCCGGTCATCAGTTCGGCCAGCACGCGTCCGGTCACCGGCCCGAGAGTCAGCCCATGATGGGCATGGCCGAAGGCAAACCACAGGCCCTGATGGCGTGGTGCCTTGCCGATGATGGGCATCATGTCAGGCGTGCAGGGCCGTGCACCCATCCACGGTTCCGGATCCAGCCTCTCACCCAACGGAAATATCGTCCGCGCTACGGCTTCGGCCCGGTCGAGCTGCACCGGCGTTTTCGATGCCTCCAGCGTTGCGAATTCGGCCCCCGTCGTCAGGCGCACGCCACGGTTCATCGGGGCCAGGAAGTAGCCGCGCTCAGAATCGAGCGTCCAGTTGTTGAGCACCGCATTGCCTTGCACACCGTAGTGCATGTGATAGCCGCGCTTGACGCCGAGCGGGAAGGAATAGCCGAGACGGCGCGTTGCGACGGCTGCCCAGGGACCGAGCGCCAGTACGGCATCATCGGCCTCCAGCGAGCCCTCTGACGTCATGATCTTCCAGCCGGATCCGACCGGCCCGAGCGATGCCGCATCGCCGGTCAGGAACCGGCCGCCGAGGCTTTCGAAGTAACTGCGATAGGCGCGTGTCAGCGCATGCGGATCGAGAACCGACCAGGGATCGACCCAGCGCAAACCGCCAACGAAATTCCCTGTGATGCTCGGCTCCAGACGGGCAATATCGGCAGATGTCAGGCTCTCGTAGCTGACACCGAACTGATCCTTCCAGCCGGCAGCTTCCACGAAGGCCTCATCGCGCTTGGCCTCGGTGCGGAAGATCTTCATCCAGCCGTCCCTGCGGATCAGAGCCTCGGCATGCGACGCCTCGATCAGGTCCTTGTGCTCGATGATCGAATTCTCGATCAGCGGCGCATAGGCCTTGGTAATCATCTCGTGCCGCTTCGGATTGGAGTTCCACCAGTAGCGGGCGAGGAAGGCGAGCTGGCTCGGCAGTGCCTTAAGGTGATAATGCGCATCGATACGGTTGTTCAGCGCATAGCGCAGCAGCAGCCCGAGCTGCTGCGGAAAACCGTAGGGCATGACCCCTTCACGCTGGATCAGGCCGGCATTGCCGAAGGAGGTTTCGTTACCCGGCTCCCTGCGGTCGATGAGCGTCACCTGCCGACCGCGGCGTTGAAGATGAATGGCCGTCGAAACCCCGACGATACCAGCGCCGAGCACGATTGCGTTTTTGGTCATTTTCGCCTGCATTCCACTGCATTTTGAGAGCTAAAATGCCCATCTCGATGCGGCGGCGCAAACGAAAAATCGCATTTCATTTCAAAATCATTGCGCTTTTCAGTGCGGCATTTTCAGCCCTGATGCGCACCGTCAGGATGGCGGCATTGAGGAGTGAAAAGACCAGCGCATAAAACGGCATGCCGAAGGCAAGAGGCAGGGCTGCGATCTCGCCTGTCACGATCATGTAGTTGGGGTGTTTGAAGAAGCGGTAGGGGCCGCCTTCGACGAGCGGGGCGCCAGGCAGGATGATGATGCGCGTCGTCCAGCGCTCCCGGAGCGTCGCCAGCACCCATAGCCGCAACACCTGCAGCAGCATGAAAACACAGAACCAGAAGAACTGGATCGGCTGTCCCGCCGCCAGCATCCAGAGCCCGACGAGCCAGCCCGTATGGAGCGCCACCATATAGGGGTAATGGTCGGGCGCGATCTCGCGCGCTCCCCTTGCAAAGAGTGCCAGCGTGTTTCGGCGCGCTATGACGAGTTCGAAGAGCCTCTGGGCGGTCACGAAGGTCAGGAGAGCGATGGAAGGCCACATCATGCGACCCTCCGCAATGTTACGCAGCTTGCCGTAAATCCCGGCCCCATGGCGATCATAGCCGCCCGGTCGGGCAGGCCTTTGTTGATAGCGCGCTCGAGAACGAAGAGCACTGTCGGCGAGGACATGTTGCCGTAATCTGCAAGCACCGAACGCTCGATGTCGAGCGTATCGGGCGCCATTGAAAGCGTGCTCTCCATCGCAGTCAGCACCTTGGTGCCGCCGGGGTGACAGATGAAACGGTCGATATCGCCGCGCTTTAGCCCACTGCGCGCCAGAATGCCATCGATTGCCGGGCCGAGTTCCTTTTCTGCGAAAGGCGGTAGTCCCTGCGCCAGCAGGATGCCGAGCCCGGTATCGTCGATCTTCCAGCCCATGATATCGAGCGTATCGGGAAACAGGTGATCGCCGGCCGATTCCACTTCCGCCACGCCGCCTTCGCCCGATCGCAGCACGCAGGCTGCAGCCCCATCGCCGAAAAGCGCTGTGGCGATGATGTTCGGTTTGGTCAGCTCGTCCAGACGGAAGGCGAGCGTGCAAAGCTCGATGGCGACGAAGAGCACGACAGCACCCGGGCGGCTGCGCGCCAGCCGCGAGGCGATGCCGAAACCGGAAACGCCGGCAGCGCAGCCGAGACCGAAGACGGGCACGCGCTCGATATCCGCGCGAAACCCGAGCCGGCCGGCGAGCCGCGCATCGAGGCTGGGCGTAGTAATGCCGGTGGAGGAGACCGTCACCACGCAATCGACCTGATCGACGGTTAGCCCGGCCTGATCAAGCGCGCGCTTTGCCGTTGCAACGAACAGCGCACCGGCGACCTCTTCATAGGCTTCCATCCTGTCTTGCCAGCCATGCGTCTCTTCGAACCAGGAGAGGGGGCGGGCGGCATGACGCTTTGCGATGCCGGCATTCTCGAAGACGCGCGCGAGGTGACGGAATTCCTTGAAGCGGTCGGCGAACAGGCGGGCCGAGGCTTCGGCAGCCTGGCTCTGCGGGATGATATGGTCTGGAACTGCGGTGACAAGACTTAAGAGTCTAACGGATTGCGACACAATATTCTCCTTGGTCGTTCCCGGCGGAACAAGCGGAAAACACGCCGGCTGGCGAGTTTATTCGACTTGATGCATTTCACGAAGCAGTGATCCGAAAAATTCTGGAGACGGCCGAATAAAGCTGCTGGCAGCGGTGTTCACTCCTCGCAACGTCATTTTCCGAGGAGTTATCCCATGACGACCAAGACTGTCCGCATTGCTTCCCTCGTGCTCGGCAGCTGCATTGCCGCTTCTGTCTTCTCCGGCCCCGTCTTCGCGATCGGCGACGACAGCAGCACCATGCCGGTCTGCAAGAAGGGCGAGATCTACGACAAGAAGGCAAAGAAATGCGTCAAGCAGCAGAGCGCCAATGTAACGGACGACAACCGTACCGATTACGCCTACTCGCTCGCCAAGGCCGGCCGCTATGAAGAAGCGCTCGCCATGCTCGACACGGTCCAGGACAAGAACAACGCCGAATGGCTGAACTATCGCGGTTATGCCACCCGCAAGCTCGGCCGCACGGACGAGGGCATCTCCTACTATCTGCAGTCGGTGAAGCTCGATCCCCAATACGCCAAGGTCCGCGAATATCTCGGCGAAGCCTATGTCATCAAGGGTGAGCTCGACCTCGCCAAGGAGCAACTGACGACAATCAAGGCGATCTGCGGCACCGGATGCGAGGAGTATCAGGACCTCAACGCTGCCATCATCGATCCGTCGAAGATCTGAGCTTGCGCGAGGCAGGAGAGAGGCAAGGTTGATTGAAGGGTATTTCCGGATGTCGGTCGCACATACCACATTTCCTGCCTATAGTCGCGCCAGAACAGAATCGCCGGCCCGACCGGCGATTCTGAAACAGCCAGTCAGCGCGGAGGCGACCATCGCGAGCGAAGCGGATATCAGGAGCGGCCTGGCGGAACATCTCGACCGTCTGTGGCGCTATGGTTTCGTCCTTTCGCATCAGCGCGACGTGGCTGACGATCTTGTGCAGGCAACCTGTGTTCGCGCACTGGAGCGGGTCGATCAGTTCGTAGCAGGCACAAGGCTCGACCGCTGGCTGTTTTCGATCCTGCATTCGATCTGGCTGAATGAAATCCGCGCCCGTCGCGTGCGCCAGGGTCAAGGGTTCGTCGATGCAGACGAGGCGCTCACCTTTGACGGCGCCCGCGACACCGAAACGCATGTCATGGCGAACCAGGTTTTGAAACAGGTGAACGCGCTGCCCGAGGCGCAGCGTTCGGCGGTTTTCCTCGCCTATGTGGAAGGGCTTTCCTACCGCGAGGTCGCCGCCATACTCGATGTTCCGATCGGCACCGTGATGAGCCGGCTGGCAGCTGCCCGCGCGAAGCTCTCCGAGGCCGTACCGGTAGGGGGGATTTGAATGAACACGAAGCACTCAATGCCCTCCGACGAGGAACTGACCGCCTTCATCGACGGTGAACTTGGGCCTGAAGAAGCTGCCCGGATCGAGGCCATGGTCGAGAAAGACGAGGCTGTCGTCGAACGGCTGGAATTCCTGGCGCGGGCAAGCCTGCCTTACAAGCAAGCCTTTGCGCCGCTGCTCGATGCTGCTCCGCGGGCAAGGCTCGTAGCCATGTTATCAGCCATTCCCGCCGCCCGACCTGCAAGGCCGGCTGCCTTCGTGAGCCGTCGAGGCTTTCTCGGCGCGCTTGCCGCGTCGGTCGTTGCCGGCGTCGCCGTCGACCGCGCCATGATCGGTGTCGGAGCAAGTTTCTCGCGCAAGGATGAAAACAGCGAATGGCGCGCCGTCGTTGCCGAATATATCTCGCTCTATACGCCTCAAACGCTCGCCGGTCCCGTTCCGGCCAGAGATGTGCAGGCAGCGCAGCTCGCCAGCCTGGACGGCAACCTCGGCCTGCAACTCTCGCCGGAGCAGGTCGCCCTGCCGGACATCGATTTCAAGCGCGCCCAGATCCTGCAATATGATGGCAAGCCGCTCGCCCAGATCGCCTATCTGGATCCCGAGACCGGCCCGATGGCGCTCTGCATCGTCGCCTCCGACGGCGGCCCGAAGGCCCCCGATATCGAAGGCCGCAAGGGCATGAATGTCGTCTATTGGGCGAACGCCACCCATGCCTTCATGCTCATTGGCCACGCACCCGTAGACCGCATGACCGAGATCGCCGATGCGGTACGGAGCAAGATTTCCGTCTGACGAGCAGCTGACGGCTTCTGGCCGTCATCCGTCAATTCGCCGTCTTGGCAAGCAGAAGATTTGTCCGTGATGCGCCGCCATCCGATTCCGGCGGCTGAGCGTTGACCTCGATGATATCAGAGGTTTTCGGCTTCAGGGTCGGTCGCGCCGCCTTGGCGGGCAAGGGTGCGCCCGCTGCCTTGCCGGCCGAGCAATTTCCGGACGTGCTGCTCTCGACATGCGGTTTGCCGTCAGCGCCGCCGAAGTAACGGACGCTGCGGGTGCAGACGCCGTTGCCGGACATCGTCGAAACCATCGAATAGCCCTGCATGCCGGCCGGCAGCCCATTGAGGTCGACATCAGTCTGATTGCCCGGCGATGTCCGCATCATGCTGTCTGCCTGTTGCATCATCGCGGCAGCCTGGCGGTCCATGGCCGCGGATATTCGGTCCAGATCGGCAAAGGGAGCGGAAGGCCAGAAGGGATCGAAAAGGCCCGAATCCGGCTCACTGTCGAACCGGATTTGCGGCGGTCGGTCACCGGCGTAGCGAATGCGCTCGAGCGAACCATCGGGTAATCGCACGACGAGGACATGGGTATCGGGTGATTTGTGATCGAGGCTCTCGGCCACAGCCGGGCCGGTAAGCGCGGCGGCGATTGCCGCGGCGCTCATGAGAAATGCGATACGAAGCCTTTGCATAAGGGCCTCCTGAGATGGGAAGAACACCAATCCAACTGTCCGCACGAACCAAGTGCAGCGGGGACGACGGTGAGGATCATTGTGGCGCAGGCCGAATTTGTGGCGCGCTGCTGCGGCGTGGCGACGCAGAACGCGGGCATCGAAAGCATATCGCGCAAAAGTGTTCGGCGGTTTTGCGGGGGAGATGACGAGGTAAAGCCTGGCAAGCGAATCCGCGTGATCGCAACGCGCTCTAGAACGGCTGTGTCTTGTCCGAAACCTGGCTGGCCCGATTGACCGGGACGAGGCGGTTCAGGCAGTTGACATAGGTCGTATACATCTGTTGCAACCGCGAGAAAGGCACCACCCAAGGCTCTTCATTTCCGGCAAAATCCAGCTCGATATCCGGCGTGCCGACAAAGGAATTCTTCAGGACCTTCTTGATCTGAGCCACGCCCGTCTTCTCGGTTGCCGGCAGGATGCGAAGCGTTTTGCTGTCGAAGGCTTCGGCCGCAACAGCCTTGGTGCCGGAATAGCCGATGAGCGTCACCTTGGTCGTCGTGCCCTCGGGAATATCCCAGCCATCCTTCGAAACCAGCCACATGGCACTATCGAGGCTCTGGCGGAATTCGACCGTCTTGCCGAGCTCGTTGTTCCAGACCAGCCGGCAATAAGATGGTTTCTCACCGACGAACCCGACCGACCACTGTCGCGCCTCGCCCATCCATTCTGTCTCGCTCTGGGTCGTCTCGCTTCGGGCGGTGGCCGGAAGGAGAAGTGCCGCCAGCAATATCGCAGAAAAGGTCTTCATGGCTCGAATCGTCTCCAGGGAGCTGGGGTGATTCTAGCGGCGGAAGGTTGAGGTTTTGCTACTGCGGTTGGCGCAAATTGGGCGCAGAAAAGATATGAACTGAAGATCGCAGAGTTTAGCGGGAGAGAAATTTTGGCTGGGGAACCTGGATTCTCACATGATTTCAATGACTTAGAGAAATCACCTTTGTTTTCCTTATCTTTTCCCATCGCGAGCGACCGTGGATGCCACCTTTGTGCCCTGGCTTTGGGCATCAGTCAACAGGACGGTCGAGCGGCAATAATTTCCGCTTACTGGGCGGAAATTATGCGGCAGAATAGAGGACGTTGGAAAGTGACGACGGGAAAACAGATCCCATCGTGACACGCCTTTCAATCAGCGAGCGAACCTTTTTCGTATTCCTCGTCTGACACCTTCTCCATCCATGTCACGGAACTTCCGTTCATCGCCTCGGCCACGGCGAAGTGCGCCATCGCTTCGGTACTTACCGCTCCGTGCCAGTGTCGGACATGGGGCGGAATCCAAACTACGTCTCCCGGCCCAACCGTCTGGACCTCTTCGCCCTCCCTCTGCACCCAGCCGCGGCCGCTCACGATGAACAGCGTCTGACCGAGGGGATGGGTGTGCCAGGCGGTACGAGCGCCTGCCTCGAAGGAGACCCTCGCGCCGCCGACGCGGGCCGGCGCTTCGGCCTGGTAAAGTCCCGAGATTTCCACCTGTCCGGAGAAATACTGTAGGGGCCCCGGCGTCCTGCCGCTGCCCGCCTGGGTGATCTCGATGTCCTGCTGCGGTGTAGTCATAGTGTTTTCCTTCCTTTTCTCAAAGACATGCTTGAGCACGGGCACGGCGGACATGGCTCGGGGCCATCCTGCGTAGAAGGCGATATGGCTCAGGACTTCGGAGGTCTCCGCGGCCGTCAGTCCATTGTCCATGGCGCGGTTGGCGTGGAAGGGCAGTTGTTCGGGCTGCCCGATGGCGATCAGCGCCGACATGGTCACGAGGCTCCGGTCACGCGCCGAAAGATCCGGCCGCCGCCACAGGTCGCCGAACAGAACGCGATTGGTGAGATCGGAAAGTACCGCCGCCGTTGGCGCGACGGTCGTGTCGACGGTGGCCTTGCGGGCAGCCTCGGCCGTGGCCTCGAGTTCCATGCGTGCGTCTTCGCTGTTCCGGACGGCTCCGATCTGTCGAGCATCAAAGACCTTCTTCGTCTCCTCGACCGCGGAGATGGCATTCGGCCAGCCGGAATAGAAGGCGAGCTGGGTGATGAGCTCGCCGATCTCCGCAGGCTTTACTCCGTTGTCGAGGGCGCGGCCGACATGTGCCGCGATCTGCGCCGTTTTCCCGGTAGAAACGATTGCCGAGACCGTGACGAGGCTGCGGTCGCGCGGGGCGAGTTCCTTTCGTTCCCAGACCTCGCCGAACAGGACCTCGTCCGTGAAGTGGCCGAGGCCGGGTGCGACGTCGTATACAGCCGGCGGAGCTATCCTGCGGCGTTCTTCCTGGGCTTCGACGCCTGTCGCGGCGATCGCCGAGATTGCGATGGATGCAGCGATATTCTTCATCTTCAAATCCTTCTCAAGTAGTACAGCGTCCTCGCAGCCACCGGCTCGACGACGTCCGGCGAAGCGGGCTTATGCCAGATGCTGTCCGAAGAAGTCGGCCATCCGGTCGAATGGTATCTTGTCCATCCGGTCGTACAGGTCTGTGTGGCTCGCACCGGGGATGATCATAAGCTCCTTCGGCTCCGCTGCCGCGGCGAAGGCGGTTTCCGCGAAGTAGAGGGAATGCGCCTTCTCGCCATGGACGAACAGGATCGGTCGTGGCGAGATTTCAGCAATGTAGGTCAGGATCGGCATGTTCATGAACGAAAGCGGGGTTGTCTGCGACCAGGCATTGCCAGAGTTGACGGCGCGGGCGTGATAGCCGCGCGGCGTCATGTAATAGTCGTGGTAGTCGACGAGGAATTGCGCTTCGCCTCCCTTGAGCTCGTTGTAAGGGGGCTGATAGGCAGGGGCGCCTTTCTCCGCATCGGTCCAGCGCTGCCGGCTCATTTGATCCAGCGCTTTCGTCCTCTGCTCGAGCGTCACGCTGTCGTTGTAGCCCTTCGACATGACGCGGGTCATGTCGTACATGGTGCTCGCGACGACGGCCTTGATCCGCTTGTCGACAGCCACTGCATTGAGTGCCATGCCGCCCCAGCCGCAGATGCCGATCATGCCGATGCGCTCGCGGTCGACGAAGGACTGAAGGCCGATGAAGTCGACGGCTGCGCTGAAGTCCTCGGTGTTGACGTCGGGGGAGGCGATGTTGCGGGGCTCGCCGCCGCTTTCACCGGTAAAGGATCCGTCGAATGCGAGGGTCGCGAAACCACGCTCGGCCATCGTTTGGGCATAGAGACCGGAAGACTGCTCCTTCACGGCGCCGAACGGGCCGCCGACGACGACTGCTGCGAGCCTGCCGCTTCCCCTTTCTTTCGGAAGATAAAGATCGCCCGACAGCGTGACGCCATACCGGTTCTTGAACGAGACCTTCTGGTGGTCGACCCTGTCGCTCTTCGGGAACACCTTGTCCCACGAGCTCGTCTGTGCGAACGCCGGCGTTGCGGCAGCCACTGGAATGACGCCGAGTGCTGCGACGGCGACGCCTGTCGCCTTCATAAGGCTCCGCCGGCCGGCGTCGAATCCTTCGGTATTGTCGGTCTTCCTGTTCATCCGTGATCTCCTTGGATAGAAGTTTTGTCTTACTGGATGCGTTCGATGCGCAGCGGGAATTTCCCCCGGACGTGCAGCGCCTCGTAGCCCTCGTCGAAGCGGCCGAGGCGCACGAGGCCCGGATGCTTGTAGTCGGCGTAGAACATCGCCAGATTGCCCCAGGGCATGTAGTAGCAGAGGTCGTAAGGCCGCTCGTTCGAGAACGACCCGTGCCCGTCCACCGTCAGTTTGCGGGGCAAGTAGGCGATCTTCTCGTTGGAGCCGAAGTCGTCGATCTCCAACTGCAGTGGCAGCATCGAAACGAAGTCGCGTGCCGACGGGTTGTCGTAGAGGGTCGCGGTCATCGTGTGCGTGTCGAATATCAATCTGATCTTCACGTCGGTGCGCTCCTGATCGTTAGGGCCGTTTTGGCTGAACACTCTTGTCGGTAAGATTGCGGCTGCCGCCGCCGAGACGAGAAGGCCGCGGCGGGTCGAACCTATGCGCGACACGCTCATCGGGACCTCCTGATGGCACGCCATGTGGCAATGGACATAATCGACGAGCCGAGCAGCAGCACGGCGGCGAGCGTGAAAGTCGAGCGCCAGCCGAGCGTGTCGAAGAGCAGGCCGCCGAGGGATGCGCCAGCCGTGATCGCAAGCTGGATAACGGCCACCTGCAGGCCGCCGCCCGCTTCCGCGTCGTTGGGAAGTGCCCGGCTCAACCATGTGCCCCAGCCGACCGGAGCGGCGGTTCCGAGGAAACCCCATCCTATCAGGGACAGGATCACGGCGAGTTTCATCTCGCCAAAACCGATCATCGCGACAGCGATGCAGGCCATCAGCAGCGGAATGGCGACGAGAATGATGAACAGTCGGCGGGATAGAAGCTTTCCGATGACCCATGTGCCGACCGCTCCGGCCAGACCCATCACCAGAAGGGCGATGGAAAGGGTTTCGATGTCCAGTCTGGTGACCGTTTCCAGGAACGGCCTCAGATAGGTGAAGAGCGCGAACTGACCCATAAACAGGAGAAGGATCGCCGCCATGCCGAGCGCGACGGGTAGCCGTCCAAGAAGCCGGAACACGTTTCCTGATGCTTCTCCGCGTGGCGAAAGGCTGGGCAGGCTTATCCACTGCCAGATAAGAGCGAGCAGCGCGATCGGTACGACAAGGAAGAAGGCGCCGCGCCAGCCGATGTAGGCGCCGAGAAGGCTGCCAAGCGGAGCCGAAATCGTCGCGGCGATGGCATTGCCGGCGTTCAGCAGCGCGAGCGCCTTTGGTACCTGATCCCTGTCGACGAGGCGCATCACGATCGACGTCGACATCGACCAGAAGCCGCCGATCGAGATGCCGAGCAGCGCTCGGCCGAGCATCAGGACCGAGTAGGACGGTGCGATGGTGACGAGGATGCCGGACAACATCAGTAGCGCGGTCAAGGCCAGCACGAGCAGGCGCCGGTCAAGTCGACCTGCCAGGGTGGCGATGGACAGGCTCGTTATCACCGCGAAGATCCCGGAGATCGAAATCGCCTGACCCGTATTTCCTTCCGAAACGCCTAGGTCGAGAGCGATAGGGGTCAGCAGGCTGACTGGCATGAACTCCGACGCGATCAGCACGAACACGCACAGGGTCATGGATAGAACGGCCCCCCATGCCGACGGTTTCCGTTCGATGTTGTCTAAGGTGAGCGTCATGGCTTTGTCCTGGACCTTCACTGTTCAACGTTGCGCTGAAGATAGTCCTCATCTACTTTTCGGATTAGACGGACCAATCCGCATGGACCTATCGATTTTCAACATGAATAGGATGCGCAGATGCAACGCGAGGACATGAAGGACTTGTTGTGGTTCCTGGAGGTCGCGAAGGAAGGGAGCTTCACCAAGGCAGCCGCAAACCTTGCGACGTCTCAGTCTACCCTCAGTCATACAATCAAGCAGTTGGAGGCCCGCCTCGGCGTCCGTCTTCTTACAAGAACGACCCGCAGCGTCGCGACGACGGACGCTGGAGAACGCCTGTTCAGATCGATCTTACCTCGGTTTGAAGGCATTGAAGCGGATCTTGGAGATCTGGTCGCATTCCGCGAGAAGCCCTCCGGCACCGTCAGGTTGACCTTGTCCGATCATGCTCTGCAGACAACCGTATGGCCAAAGTTATCTGTCGTTCTCGACAAATATCCCGACGTCAAGGTGGAGCTCTACGCCGACAATGGAATGCGCAACATCGTGGAAGAACGCTTCGATGCCGGCGTTCGCCTTGGGGAAAACGTCGACAAGGATATGATCGCCGTCCGGATCGGTCCTGATTGGCGGCTCCGCGCAGTCGCTTCACCAAAATACTTCGCCAGACGCGGGCGTCCTCAGGCGCCTCAGGATCTAGTGGGTCACGTCTGCATCAACATGCGTCAGGCGACGCTCGGCGGCTTCTACGCGTGGGAGTTCGAAAAAGACGGCCGGGAACTGCGGGTGAGGGTGGATGGCCAGTTAAGTTTCAACTCCTCGATTTCGCAGCTAGAGGCCGCGGTCTCAGGCTTCGGCATCGCCTACGTTCCTGACAACCTTGTGGAGGAGCATATTGCCGATGGCCGTTTGCAAGCTGTCTTAGATGACTGGAGCCACCCATTCACCGGCTACCATCTCTACTATCCCAGCAGACGTCAGATGTCGCCTGCCATGGCGGTAATTGTGGACGCTCTTCGGCAGCGTGGATCAAATTGAGTTGAGCGAATTTCAGGTGCCGACCGGATACCAAGGTCCCCAGCCAATTTCCTAGCCGTCTTCGAACACGACGGATAGCCAACGGAACTGCGGCGGAGATCGCCCAACTTATTGAGAAGACGTCACTTTTCCGTGCGGGAGATAGTAGCCAGTTTGGATCGAAAAATCAGTCAAAAACGACTTGCCTGGGGACCCTGGATTCTCACATGATTTCAATGACTTAGCGAAATTGCCTTGAAATTCCCTCTGTTTTCCAATCGCGAGCGACCGTGGACGCCACCTTTGTGCCCTGGCTTTGGGCCTCAGTCAACAGGAGGACCCAGCGGCAATTATTTCCGCTGCTGACCTCGTTGGAGTGACTCAGGAAAAGTTCTCCAGTACTGCGAGGAACGTGTGCCGATCACCATGTCCCTCGGTCAGCCGCACCCGCCCCTCGATGTCCGCCAGATGATGATCCATTAGATCCTGTGCCTTGGTGAGATCCTTTGCCTTCAGCGCTGTAACGATCATACGGTGATGGTCGGCACCACAGTCGTCCTTGCGGTCTTCTTCGTAGAGCGACATGACGAGGGWGAGGCGGGCGACGATTTTGGAGAGCATTTCCGTCAGCACGGGATTGCCTGCGAGATCGGCGAGGACGATGTGGAACTTTCCTGATAGTACCGTTTTCGACTTTTCGTCGCCGTGATGGTGGATGTGTTCCTCCTCGTCCGTCAGCCTCTCCAGCGCATCAAGTTGCTCCGAGGTCGCGCGCATGATGACGAGTTCGAGAAGCAGTCGCTCCAGCTTCCGCCGCGCCTCGAACAAGCTCTTGGCTTGCTCGATGCTCGGCTCGGCGACGAAGGTGCCGCGGTTTTTCTTGCGTTCGAGAAGGTGGTCGCTTTCCAGCACGCCAAGCGCACCGCGAACGACGGTTCGGCTGACCCCGAAATGCTCGGCAATCGCTTCTTCGAGAATCTTGGTCCCCGGCTTGAGCGCGCCTTCGCCGATCGCCGCCGCCAGCGTGTTGCGGATGCGTTCGGAAACGTCGTCGTTGTCAACGGTGTCCGTCGCCCCGTTGGAGGTTGTGGACGGTTTCAGGCTTTGACGACGCGTCTTCTTCATCATTCCTCTCCGGGTTCTGCAGCCGCCGCCGGTTCACACCGGAAGTCGTGACATATCCGATATCGGTGCGCCGTAATTTTTTCCATAAGAATGTTTGTGCGCAATTTGATGTTTCCACCATAAGCTGATGATATCGGGCGGCCGAAGCCGCCGTCATTTCAGCCGATCAGGCTGCCTTCTTGTCCGCTGTTGCCGAATTCAGCGCGATGCCTTTGTCTTTGCAGATCGTCTCGATGTGACGTGCCGACTGCTTGATGAACACGATTGCTTCATTGAAGCCGTAGGACTGGTGTTCGTAGCTTGGATAGCCGTACTGGCTGGCTTCATAGGCCTCCCAGTTCGGGACCTCGCCGGATGCCACACGCTGTTCGTAGGCATCCACCAGCGCCATGTAAGCGTCGAGCTCTTCGGCTGTGAGGTCGGGATGGCCCGCGCGCCAGATGGGATCGTCGATCTGGATGCACTGGCGCGGGTTTGCCTTGCGCGGTTTGTCGGCGACGGAAGCCGCCACCTCCAGCGAGAGGTTGAGCGTGGGGTTTGTTTCGGCAAGGATTGGCAGGATCGTCTCGAAATCGACGATACCGCCGCCGACGGGGCGGGTCTGGAAGTCGAGGCCGCCGGGCGCGTGGCCGACATAGGCGTCCTTGATATGCGTCTGGCGGACGAAGGGGGCTAGGCGCTTGGCCGCAAAGACCGGATGCTCGGCGCGCTGCAGGCCATTGGCGGTGTCGAAGACCGCGCCGACGCAATCGGCGCCGACCTTCTCGATCAGCCGCAGGATTTCGAAGGAGGTGATCTCGTCATGGGTCTCGATGTTCAGATGCGCGCCATGCGCACGGGCAACGGGCGCAAGCTTGTGGAGCACCTTCTCGATGCCGATCAACTGGTCTTCCCAGGTGATGTCGGTACGGAAGCGGTCATTGGCGAGACGGCCGCGATACTCGGACTTAAAATTGCCCGGCGCGACCCAAAGCTCGAAGCAGCCGATAGCGGCGCTCGCCTCGATCATCCGCGTGAAGCCGGCAATGATGTCGCCGTCGCCGACAGCGCGAAGGGCTGGCTCCTCGGCGCTGCAATAGGGATTGATCTTGCCAACCCCGCTTTCGAGGTAAAGGCCGAGCTCATCTGCCTTCGCCCTGATGTCGCGCAGCTCACCCAAGTCGAGCGTCGGGCTCATGTCCAGCGCAGTGGAGAAGAAGATGCCTGAAAGGCCGAGCTCCTTGACGTGGTGGAGGCTGCCGAGTGGGCCGCGCTTCTTCGATTCCGGCAGTTTGATGTTGTCTATGCCAAGCTTCACGATGTGCTCCTTGTCGTTTCCTGAGAGGCCTCGCTGCTTCGGCGAGGCCCTCGGTTATTGGTTGGCCCTCAGGCGCGTTTCGCGGTGCGGGATCCGTCAGCGCCCCTGCGGTATTTCGGTTGGAGGCTCTTTTCGAGATAATGCTGGCCGATCGACGCCACCGTGGTGATCGCGAGGTACCAGATGGAGGCGACGAACAGCAGCTCGATCACCAGGAAGTTGCGGGCGTAGATAACCTGCGCTTGCGTCAGCAAGTCCTGCATGCCGATGACGGAGACGATGGCGCTGGCTTTCAGCATGCCGATCGCCTGGTTGCCAGTCGGGGGCACGATAAGGCGCGCCGCCTGTGGCAGGATGACGGTGCGGAATGTCTGCCGGGGCTTCAGTCCAAGTGCTGTCGCCGCTTCCCGCTGTCCACGGTCGATCGCAAGCAGGCCGCTGCGAATGATCTCCGACATGTTAGCGGCCTCGTGCAGACCGAGCGCCAGGAAGCCCGCGAGCGCCGGCGTGACGAGGTCGTTGATCGAGATGCTGTAGTGTCCCATCCCGACCTGCGGAATGAAGAGCGCGATATTGAACCAGAGGAAGATCTGGACGATCAGCGGCACGCCGCGAAACCACCAGACGAAGCCTGCGGCAATCGCCTTCAGAACGATGTTCGTCGATGTTGCCATCACGGCGAGAAGGCAGCCGAGGGCGATGCCGAAGACCATGGCGCCGGCCGTCAGTTCCAGCGTCAGCAGGACGCCGCGCAAGATCGAGGGATTCACGAGATAGCGCGGAATCTCCGACCATTGCACGCTCTGGCTCTGTGCCACGGTGGCTGCGAGAAGCACCAGCGCGAGGATCGCGCTGGCAGCCGTTGCGAACTGTCCCCACTTGATCGACCGCATGGCCGGTGGCGGCAGGCTCATTGTCGTTGTCGGCGTGGTGAACAGTGCCATGGGGTTCACTCCGCGGGCATGCTGGCGGCGTCGTTGACCTTGACGGTCTTGACGGCGAGCGCGCCGAGGCTCCACTTCTTCATGATCGTCTCGTAGGCGCCGCTGTCGACCATCTGCTGCAGGGCGGCGACGACGGTGTCGCGGAGTTCCGGATTGTCCTTCGATATCAGCATGCCGAGGTAGCCGACGGCGAGACGGATTTCCGGAAGCGCCTGCAGGCCCTTGCCGTTGCCGGTCTGGTGTTCGGTCGTGTAGACGCTGGTCGCATAGCCGTTGACGGTGGCGTCGGCGCGGCCGGTACGCACGGCCTGCAGCACGTCAGGCATCTTCGGGATCGCCATGATGTCGATCGGTGTCTTGCACTTTGCCGAGGCGGCCTCGACCATCTTGCCCTGGAAGGTGCCGACCGGAACCGCAACCTTCTTGCCGCAGAGGTCTTCCATGCTCTTGATGCCGAGCGGGTTGTCCTTGATCGTCATGATTGTGGTGGCGTCATACATGTAGTCGATGACATCGACCTGCTTCTCCAGCTCGACATCGTCGTTGATGCCGGAAATCGTCATATCGAAGCGCTTGGAGAGGATTGCGGGAACGATGGCGGCGCCGGCGCCGACATCCGTCATCTGGACATTGAGCCCGAGGATGACGCCGAGGGCCGCGGCGATATCGGCGTCGATGCCGACAAGCTTGCCGTCGTCACCGTGGAAGCTGATCGGCGGCGTCAGATCCGTCGCGACCTTCAGAACACCTGATGCCTTGATGGACGCGGGAAGACCATCCGCCAGCTTTTGGGTCAGCACCACGCCTGGGAGCTTGCTGACGTCAGCCGCTTCCATCTTCTCGGCCGCGCTCTCCGCTGCATGGGCGGAAAGTGACATGAGGGTGATGAGTGCCGTGGCGATGCCGGTCTTCAGAACTGTCTGCACGTTTTTCATGGGATCCCCTTTTTTTCGATTTTTGCTGTGCGTGAATTTTCAGGAATACCCAAGCAATCACCGTGCCAGTTTTGTTTTCGAGGCATCAAGCAATTGAATATGAACGGCTAAATTTCCTCCGCATTGGTCCGAATAAAGTTTCGAATATTATTTCGCATAATTATTCGCAATAAGAGTGATTAAAAAGTCGCCCTTGCGTCGATTTACTGAGCGAAACTGCCTTAAGTCTCGTCTTTTCCCTTATTCCTATTCTTTTCATGATGGCTAGTGGCCGGCGAAATTGCCTGTTTCTCGCCAGACGCTGCAGATATCCGGTCGATAAATGTGCAGAATTCTGCACGACATCGAACCTGCATGGCAAAACTTTAGACACATAACATTCCGAAATAAATGGCGGAACTTTATAATAATAAAGTTTCGAAACCTCATAAATCATAAAAATCGACTTATAATCAGGCACTTGAAACTGTGTCGCTTTGCGGTCTCTGAATCTGGCACGGCCCTTGCAACTCTCTTTTCATGAACGTGCTCCGGTGTTGGAGCGCTCGTTGCCACCACGCGAGATTAGGGAAGCCATATGCTGGACATCGCAAAGACTGCCGATCGCAAGCAGCTCAGTGTTCGGGGCGTTACCCATAGCTATGGCGGGCAGAATGCCGTCAACGACATTTCCTTCGATGTCGAGGCCGGCGAGATCGTCGCACTTCTGGGACCGAGCGGCTGTGGCAAGTCGACGGTGCTGAGGGCGATCGCAGGCCTCATCCAGCCGAAAGCGGGCAGGATCGTGCTCGGCGACGACGACCTCGCCAATGTCTCCGCCCGTGCGCGCGGTATCGGCATGGTCTTCCAGAATTACGCGCTCTTCCCGCATCTGACCGTCGCAGAAAACATCGCCTATCCGCTCGCTTGCCAAAAAGTGCCGCGCGCCGAGCGAAACGCACGCATAGCCGAAATGCTCGCGCTTGTCCGGCTCGACGGCTATGGCAACCGCCTGCCGCGCGAACTCTCCGGAGGCCAGCAGCAGCGTGTCGCCGTTGCTCGCGCCCTCGCGGGCCGCCCGTCGCTGCTGCTTCTCGACGAACCCTTCGGCGCGCTTGACCGGGCACTGCGCTTCGACCTGCAGGTCGAGCTCCTTCATCTGCAGAAGACGCTCGGAATCACCACCCTGATCGTCACCCACGACCAGGAGGAGGCGCAGAGCCTTGCCAGCCGCCTGGTGCTGATGAACAAGGGCAATGTCGAGCAGATCGACACACCGATGGCCGTCTACGACCGACCGAGGACCCTGTTCGTCAACACCTTCATCGGCCAGACCAACGTTCTCCAGGGGGCCGTTGCCGAACTGGGCGAAGGCAGCACGGTCATCGCCCTGAAGAGCGGCGAACGCCTCGTCCTGCCGCGCCGCCTGAGCTTCACCACGGGCTCGGATGTCACCATCACCTTCCGGCCCGAAGAGGTCCGCCTGATGACGCAGCCGGGCGTGAATGCGCTCGCCGCGCGCGTCACTGTTTCCGTGCCGCTCGGCCCGACGCTGATCCACGACCTCGTTCTTCGCGACGGCACAGGCCTGCGCGCCTCCGAGGTTCGCGGTCCCAGTACGGCAATCCCTGAAATCGGGGCCCAGCTTTTCGCAGAGATCGACACCCGCAGGTGTCACGCATTTCCGGCCGAACCGGAAAGCATCCAGTGAATGCCAACAACGGAATGACATCAACAACAACCAACAGAGGTGACAGCATGAACGACTTCAACATGACACGCCGCTATTTCGGCCTTCTCGCTGCCGGCGTCGCCGCAGCCTCCGCAATGCCCTACGCGGCTCGTGCTGCAGCGGGCGAAACCGCAATCGCCGCGACCTTTCCTGGCAACTGGGAAGATGGCTATCGCAGCGTTCTGGGCCCGCTTGTCAAGGAGGCCGGCTATGGCCTGACCATCGCCCCGTCGATGGCGCAGGATCAGCTCGCCAAGGTCATGGCGAGCCCCGGCAACCCGCCTTACGACACGCTGCTGATGTCGCCGGGCCAGGTGGCAGTCGCCATCGAGAACGACATCATCCAGAAGATCGATCCAAGCCGTCTAAAGAACTGGAACATGCTGGATCCTGCCTTCCAGGGGGAATACGGCCCCACCGTGACCATCGAGGTCAACGGCATTGCCTACAATCCCGACCTCGTGCCGCGCCCGAAGGGCTATCGTGACCTGTTCGAAAACCCGGCCTATAGCGGCCTTGTCTCCTGGACCGGCTTCGGCTCGAACACGGCCGTTATGGCTTATACGGAGATGGCGAAGATCTTTGGCACCGGCCCGAACGACATGGATGCGGTCTTCAAGCTGTTCAAGGAGCATCCGGATCAACTGAAGGGCGTGGTCGACAGCACCAATCACCAAATGACGCTGTTCCAGCAGGGCGAAATCGCGGTCTTCATGTGCTCGACCGGCAACGTCGCTCGACTGAAGTCGATGGGCCTCAAGGCTGAGTATGTCGCACCGGAAAGCGGCGCGCCGGCAGCCCCTGTCAACATCCACCTGACCAAGGGCGCGAAGAACCTTGATGCGGCCTATGCCTATATGGACGCCGCCATCTCCAAGACCGCGCAGGACAAACTGAAACTACCGCCGACCGAGATGTTCCCGACCAACAAGGACGTCGCGCTCACCCCCGAAATCGAGGCCTATGTGACGCGCGAGCAGCTCGGCAACATGGTCTGTCCGGACTGGGTTGCCATCAACAAGAACCGCGCGGACTGGATCCGCCAGTTCGACGCTCTCGTCGCCGGCTGAGGGCAACACGATGAAGGCGGGCGGTTTTCCATACGTTATCCCGATGCTGTTGCTGTCGGTGGCGTTCTTTGCGACGCCGCTCGCCGTTCTCGTCGGTTTCAGCTTCACTGGGCCGAACGGGGCCACGCTGGCTAATTATGGCCGATTCTTCGGGGACGCGTTCAATTTCCGCGTCCTCCTCAACACGGCACGGCTCGGTCTGCTAACCGTTGCGGCCACCACGCTGCTCGGCGTCCCGATAGCGCTTCTCTACTGGCACAGTGGCAGGACGGCGCGTCAGGTCATCATCTTCCTGACGCTCATTCCGATGCTGACCAGCAATGTCGTGCGCACCTTCGCCTGGATCGTCATCCTCGGACGGCAGGGGCCGATCAGTGAATCACTGCTCGGGCTCGGACTCATCGGCGGACCTATATCATTGATGTTCACCGAACTCGGTCTCGTCATGGCCATGTGCCAGATCGATCTACCGCTGATCATCCTGCCTCTCGTCGCCATCCTGTCCCGCACGCCGGTTCAATATACCGAGGCGGCGCAGGTGTCCGGTGCCGGTCCCTGGCGCATCTTCGTCACGGTGCTCATCCCGCTGATGCTGCCGGGTCTGCTGGCAGGCTGGATTCTGGTCTTCGCTAGCACCAGCAGTTCGTTCGTCACGCAGGCCGTCATCGGCGGTGCGCGCAATGTCTATGTTCCGCAACTGATCTATCGCGAGGTCGGCACGCTGTTTGACTGGCCGCTGGCATCGGCGATCGCCGTCGTGCTGTTGCTGTCCACCGGTTGCCTGCTCGTTGCAATGACCATGATTTCCCGTCACAGGAGACTTGTCGGCCATGGCTAACAGACGCGAAAACCCCATCCCAGGCCTGCTCTACAAGTTCTTCGTCTTCGGTTTCGGCACCTTCGCCGTGATCTATCTTGTGGCGCCGATCGTCATCGCCCTGATGATGTCCTTCACCTCGGGTCAGACTTTGAAATATCCCCCCGAGGGCTTCTCGCTTCGCTGGTACGAGGCGCTGCTCGATCCCGTTCGCTCGGCGACGGAACATGCGGCTGCCTTCAACTCGCTGAAGATCGCAGGCCTTGCGGTTCTGGGATCGCTGCTCTTCGCGGTGCCGGCCACCATCGGCATGAGCCGGATGCGCAAGGGCACCGTCGGCGCCATCGAGCCTCTGCTTCTGTCGCCGCTCGTCCTGCCCAGCCTCGTCTACGGTCTGGCGGCGCTGATCGTCGCCAATTTCATCGGCTTCCAGCCGTCGCTCTGGCTGACCGTTGCCGGCCATGTCGTGGTCTTCGGTCCGCTGATGTACCGCGCGGCCTCCGTCGTCGCGCAAGGACTCAATCCATCGCTCGCGGAAGCATCGACCGTCATGGGCGCATCCTGGTTCACCACGCTTCGCCGGGTGACGCTGCCGCTGCTGATGCCGGGCATTCTCGCCGGCGCGTTTCTCGTCTTCATCCAGTCGCTGGACAATGTCTCGATCTCGCTTTTCCTTGCGGATGCCAAGACCACGGTCCTGCCGCTCCGGATGTTCGCGCTGATCGAGGAGTCGCTCGACGTTCGCGTCGCCGCGATCTCGGGCATCCTCATAGGCCTCACCCTGATCGTCATGCTCGTCGCAAGGCGCGTTCTCGCGCCGCGGCAGGCCTGATCAAACTCCAATAATAATCTGGAAGGAAACACCCATGACCCCTAGCGCAACCAAGTCAGGCTCCTATCGCGTCGGTTCACTGCTCGCCGATTTCCAGCCGGACTTCGATTTCGATGCACCTCTGCCGCTGCCGGTCGAGGAGTTCGAGGATCGCCTGCGCCGCATCCGCCGTCACGCTGTGGAAGCCGGGCACGATGCGCTAATCGTCCACACTGGGGGCGTCGGCTGGTTCCATACCTCCAATCACTATCTGCGCTATATCTGCGACTGGATGCGGGAGGGTGTGCTGATTATCCCGACCGACAGCGACAAGCCGTTGACGCTTCTGTCCTTCTTCACCCAGTCGGTGCTACTGCCACCCGGCGGCGAGCCGGTTCTGGTCGAGGACATCTGGCAGATCGGCCCGATCGGCCGCGAATATGCCGACCGTCCGGGCGACAGCGTCGTCAAGACGGCGGAGAAATGTGCCGAACTCCTGGCGGGCATGGGGCTCGCCAAGGCCCAGATCGGCCGCATCGGCGATCGGACGTCGCTGACCTTCTGGGCGGCGCTCGAGGAATTGATGCCGAAGACCAAATTCGTCGCCGACAACGCCATTCTCGACCGGATGCAGAAGGTCCGCTCGCCGCGCGAGATCACCATGTTCCGCGCCGCAGCCCAGCTCATCAGCATCGCCACGCAGGCGGCCTGTCATGTCGCCAAGCCCGGCGTGATCGACCATGAAATATACGCCGCGTTCACGCAGGCGCAGCTCACCTATGGCGGCGAGACGGGCGACGGCTACCAGATCGGCATCAACGAGTTCGGCACCCATTGCGGCAAGCCCTATGGCCATATCGTCCGGCCGGGTGACCTGATCAACCTCTATGTTTCCAACATCACCTATCGCGGCTATACGGCCCAGACCGCGCGCATGATCGCGGTCGGCGAAATCACCACGCGACAGGAAGAAGTGCTGGCCGCCTGCACAGAAGGCGTCAAGCGCGCCGAGAAGCTGATCCGCCCCGGCGCCCTGATGCGTGACGTCAACAACGCGGCCTTCGAACCGATGATCGAGCGTGGCATGCTGGCCTCACCCGAGGCCCGCACAATGCCCTACAACTGGGCGCCGATGGACGACGGCAGCGCCCGTCTCATCCCGCGCCAATACGTAAAGAACATCGACTGGGAGGCGCAGGGCCGCAAGCTGATGCATGTCTACCCGGCGACCCACGGGCCGCATAACCCCAATCTCGGCCACTCGGTCGGCATGGCCGGTGGGCAGAACAGCTTCAACATTTCCTCGCACAATTACGACCGGATGGAAGAGGGCATGGTCTTCGTGCTTCATACGCAATGGCTGGAACCGCTGTCGGCCGGGTGCAATGTCGGCGACATGTATGTCGTCACCAAGGATGGTTTCGAGAACCTCTCCCGCCACACCCCGCTTGAAACCCACCGCATCGCAGCCGAGGCCTGATATGTACGATCATACCCATTTCGACTTTTCCAGCCTCAACGAGCGCGAGCGCTACAAGATCCTGATCGGCACCGTGATCCCGCGGCCGATCGCGCTGGTGACGACCGTCAACAAGGACGGCCAGCCGAACGCCGGCCCCTTCAGCTTTTTCAATGTGCTCACCCACGATCCGGCCATCGTCGCCATCGGCGTCGAGAACTACGCCGACATGCGCTTCAAGGATACCGCCCGCAACATCCGGGAGACTGGCGAGTTCACAGTCCACATCTGCGATAATGCCCTCGTCGACCAGATGGAGGTCTGCGCCATCAAATTCGGCCCCGAGGTTGATGAGATGGAGGAGGCGGGCCTCGCTACCGTGCCCGGACAGATGGTCCGCAGCCCGCGAATCCTTGCGGCGCCGGCAGCCTTGGAATGCCGCCGCCACACCACTCTGCAAGTCGGCCCCGCCCGTGAGATCATCCTCGGCGAGGTCGTCGGCGTCTTCGTCCGCAGCGACGCGATTAATGCGTCAAATCTGCACATCGACCAGCAAATGATGGACGCCGTCGGCCGCATGGGTGGCCACACCTACACCCGTACGCGCGACCAGTTCGACGTCAAGACGCTGACGCCACAGGAGTGGGAAGGCCGGAAAGTGGCCGCAGAATAAGCCACGGTTAAACAAGGATGTCCCTAGATACCAAACGGGGTCCCCAGCCAATTTTCCTAGCCGCCTTCGAGCACGACGGATAGCCAACGGACTTCACTTTTCCGTGCGGAGATAGTAGCCAGTTTGGATCAAAAAATCAGTCAAAAAACGACTTGCCTAGGGACCCTGGATTCTCACGTGATTCCAATGACTTAATGGAAGGTCCTTGAAATCCCCTCTGTTTTCCCATCGCGAGCGACCGTGGATGCCACCTTTGTGCCCTGGCTTTGGGCATCAGTCAACGGGCTAGGTGAGCGGCAATAATTTCCGCGTGCGGGCCTGATGATTGTGGTCAGGTGGTCATAACACGCCCGGCGACTTCGGGCCTTCAACGCAGATTTTGTCAGGTCACATTACGGAACTGACTTGTACACGTGGCCATCCGGCAAAGTTCTTGTGTGCTACAACTTGAACGTTGACCTTTCGCCAAACACACGATCATGATCGCTTATCGTTTCATGACGTGAATAAAACTTGATGCATATGGCTGAGCCTTTCCAACTCCTGCTGCAGAGTTGCGTTTCGATCGACTTGGAAGTTGATCCTGCAACCGCAAGCATCTTCGCTTTTGCAGCAGTGCGAGATGATACTCGTCCCGCCATCTTGGCAAAAAAGCGCGATCTCGTGAAAGCCCTCGACCGCCTGGAGGCAGAAGCAACCGAGGGCGTGCATCTGCTCGGCCACAACATACTTCGGCATGACTTGCCTCATTTGTTTGCCGTGCGGCCTGGGCTGGCGAATGTCCTGCGATCACCGATAGACACTTTATGGCTCAATCCCCTCGCATTTCCGCGCAATCCCTATCATCACCTGGTCAAGCATTACCATGACGGGCGTCTGCAGGCGGGTCATGTCAACGATCCTGAACTGGATGCGCGACTGGTGTTTCAGGTGCTGCGCAATCAACTGGCGGCTTTGACGCAGCAGAACGCCGACGAGCCCGATGCCGTTGCAGCCTTTCATTTCCTTGCGACGAGAATGGAGAATTCAGGTGGGTTCGACGCAGTGTTTCGGGAGGTTCGCGGGGCTCCCGCGCCCGATCCTCTTGCGGCACAAGAAGCGATTTTCCGGCTTCTGGTGGGTCGCGCCTGCGAGAGAAGGCTTGAGCAGACGCTGGACCGCCTTTCTAATCCTCAGCTCGGTTGGCCGATGGCCTATGCTTTGTCCTGGATCCTGGTCGCGGGCGGGGATTCCGTCATGCCGCCCTGGGTGCGGGCGCAGTTCCGCGAGGCTTCCCTAATCGTGCGGTACTTGCGCGACGCCAATTGCAAAAGCCCGGATTGCACCTGGTGTAGCGAGAGGAACGACCCGGTGCGCGCGCTGTCGCGCTGGTTCGGGTTCTATGCTTTCCGCGCCGAACCCGTCGATGACATGGGTCGCCCCCTCCAGGAGCGGATCGTCGATGAGACGATGCGCGGGGCAAGTGTTCTCGGCATTCTGCCGACCGGCACCGGCAAATCGGTCTGCTATCAGATTCCCGCCCTCTCGAAGTTCGACAAGACCGGCGCACTGACGGTGGTGATCTCGCCGCTGGTCGCATTGATGGCCGATCAGGTTCAGGGCATGGCACGGGCAGGGATATCCTCTGCCGTGACCGTTAATGGCATGCTTTCGATGCCCGAGCGTCAGGATGCACTGGATCGTGTCCGCATGGGAGAGGCTGCGATGCTGCTGATCTCACCTGAGCAGTTGCGCAGCAACTCGGTGAGATCGGTCCTGGCACAGCGCGAGATCGGACTCTGGGTGTTGGACGAAGCGCATTGCGTGTCGAAGTGGGGCCACGATTTCCGACCTGACTACCGATATGTTAGCCGCTTCATCAAGGAATCTTCTGGCGATGAAACGCCCGCTCAGGTGCTCTGCCTGACTGCCACCGCCAAGCCAGAAGTGGTGCGGGACATACGAGATCATTTCAAGTCACGGCTTGGACGCGAACTTTTGCTGCTGGACGGTGGCGCAGTGCGCACCAATCTCAGTTTCGAGGTCCGGGCAACGCAGCGCGGCACCAAGTTGGCGGACATCCTCGATGTGATCGAGACCAAGCTRCCACAGGAGGGCGCTTCCGGTGCCGTGGTCTACTGCGCCACCCGAAGTGAGACACAGCGAGTAGCCGAGTTCCTCAAGCAGCAGGGTCTGTCCGCGGAACGGTTCCATGCCGGGCTGACGTCTGAGGAAAAGCGTGACATTCAGGAGCGATTTCGCGTCGGCGAGCTGCGAATTATTGCTGCGACCAACGCTTTCGGCATGGGGATCGACAAGCCCGATATCCGATTGGTGGTCCATGGCGACATTCCCGGATCACTGGAGAACTATCTTCAGGAAGCGGGGCGAGCGGGCCGTGACCGTGCCCATGCCAATTGCGTGCTGCTCTTCACTGAGGAGGACGTCGAGCGCCAGTTTTCGCTTTCGGCACGCTCGCGTCTGGCCCGGCACGAAATCGGCGCGATCCTGAAGGCCCTGCGGCGGCTTGACGAGCGGTCCAAAAAGACCGGCACAGTCGTTGCCACGTCGGGCGAAGTCGTGCGAGCTGAACGCGATCAGGAATTCGAGCGCGACACCAACACCGACGACACCAGGGTGAAGACCGCGGTGTCATGGCTGGAGGAAGCCACGCTGCTGAGCCGCGAGGAGAACAAGGTTCAGGTCTTCCCTTCATCGCTCAGGATCCGCAATCTGGAGGAAGCCGAGGCGATTTTGGCCAGGGCCGCGATCACCGGCACCCGTCGCAAGCAGCTCCTGGATATCACGCGCCATTTGATGAATGCGCCGCCCGATCAGGGCATTTCCACCGACGAGCTGGCCGGGATCAGTGGATTCACAGGTGGTATGCTGAACAAGGCGCTGGCCGATCTTGAGGCGCTCGGGATCGCCCGCAACGACGTTGTGGTCACGATATTTGTCCATGTTGCGGTGGATGGTCATTCGCAGCAGCGTCTGGCGCAGGCCGCGCGGCTTGAAACGGCGCTGATTGCCCTGATGCGGGAGGCCGCCCCGGATGCTGAAGGCGCCGGAGACATTCCCTTGCATCTGGCTGAAACCTGCCAGGCGCTCCGCAATCAGGGGCACAGCGCAGTGCGGCCCGACATCGTGGAGAAGCTCTTGCGTAGCATGGGCCGCGACGGGCGCGATCAGGATGGTGGTAAGGGAAATCTGCGGCTGCGCAAGGCTTCGCGCAACACGTTGATGGTCACGCTGCAACGGTCTTGGCAGGCGTTGGAACAGACAGCAATCCTGCGGCAGCAGGGGGCAGAACGATTGCTAGGGCACCTTCTGGGCAAGTTGCCGAAGGGTAGCCGCGGCAAGGACCTCCAGGTCGAGACCACGATGGGTGACCTGCTCGCCACCCTGACAGGAGACGCTCTGCTGCGCGGCAGCGGCATTCAGGACATGACAAGACTGATGGAGCGCGCACTCCTGTGGCTGCACGAGCAGGAGGTTGTGACCCTCGGCAAGGGACTGACTATTTTCCGGCAGGCGATGACGGTTCACTTGAACCCTTCGGGCGGCCAGTTCACCGTAAAGGATTTCACACCCCTGGAGGATCACTACACGGAGCAGACCATCCAGACCCATGTGATGGCGGCCTATGCAGAAAAGGGCCTGGCCGCGATGGAGCAGGCGCTGCGGCTGTCCGAGGATTACTTTGTGCTAGACGGCGACGCCTTTCTGCGCCGCTGGATGCCCGGCAAGGGCGGGGAAATCCGGCGTCAGACTACTGGTAGCTCTTGGAAGACGATCGTCGAGGCGCTGAAGAATTCAGTCCAACAAGAGATTGTCGCTGACGACCGGGACCAGACAAATGTCCTCGTCCTGGCCGGACCGGGTTCGGGCAAGACGCGCGTTCTGGTGCATCGCATCGCCTACCTGATCCGTGTTCGCCGCGAGGATCCCCGCGGCATCCTGGTGCTGACCTACAACCGCCATGCCGCCGCCGAGATACGTATCCGGCTGCGGCACCTGATCGGCGATGATGCGGCTGCCGTGACCATATCCACTTGCCACGCGCTTGCGATGCGTTTGGTCGGTGCGAGCTTTGCCGGAACTGCGAGCGAGACGTCCCACGACTTCGACGGGATCGTTTTGGAAGCCGTGCGCCAGTTGAACGGCGAAGGACTGAGCAAACCGGAGGCAGAGGCACAACGTGATACCCTGATTCAAGGCTATCGCTGGATTCTGGTGGACGAGTATCAGGACATTGGCCCGGAGGAGTATGCGCTGATTTCCGCCGTCGCGGGACGCTCGTTGGACGATAAGGAGCTTCGGCTCAGCCTGTTTGCGGTGGGCGACGACGATCAGAACATCTACGCATTCGCCGGGGCATCCATCCGCTTCATCCGCCAGTTCGAGGTCGACTATAGCGCTCGACCGATGTTCCTAGTCGAGAACTATCGCTCGACTGGACACATCGTTGCGGCGGCCAATGCAGTCATCGCGCCAGCCGCCGCCCGTATGAAGGCCGGCCACGACATCGCCATCGATCGCAAGCGCAGCAAGGCGCCGCCCGGCGGAGAGATGGAGGCGCTCGATCCGGTGGCCCGTGGGCGTGTGCAAGTGCTGGACTGCCCATCGGGTGATGTGGCACAGGCGATAACAGCGATCGATGAACTCGTGCGACTATCGAACCTTGATCCGGAGTGGAGTTGGTCGCGCGCCGCGGTCATTGCTCGCGACTGGCGGCGTTTGGCTCCGGTGCGAGCCTATGCCGAAACGCTGGGCATTCCGGTGGAGATGGCAAATGAGAGCCTGCCCAGCATCTGGCGTTTGCGCGAAATGCAGCAGTTCATCGACGTCCTGCGCCGCGATACTACACGCCTGTTGGGCGTCCGCGATCTGGTGGATGTGCTGAACGCGATACCGGCCAACCGCTGGACGGACCTGATCGCCGAAGGCATCGCCGCGCTGGCCAAAGAGCTCGCGAACAAAACCATGCCCGTACCTGACCTCGTCGAGTGGTTCGCTGAGTGGACCCATGATGCGCGCGGGGATCAGCGCGCGTTGCTGCTGCTGACGGCGCATCGATCGAAAGGCCTGGAGTTCGACGCTGTTGTCATCCTGAATGGCGGTTGGGACAGGCCCTCTAAGGGTGAGGATCCCGATGCGCCGCGCCGACTTTTTTATGTCGCCATGACCAGAGCGCGACGTAGCCTAGCCATCATCGCCGAAGGACAGCATCCATTCGTCGCGTGCGACGAAGAGCATGTGTTGCGCCGCACGGCGCCAGCCATCTCCGATGGCGCCGATTTTCACGCTGCACTATACCAAGTGCCGAATCTAAAGACCGTGGACCTGTCGTGGGCCGGACGCCTCGGCCCTGGTCACCCCTCGCTTACCGCAATCTCGGAGGCAAAAGCCGGAGACCCAATTAAGATCGTGCACGATGGCTCCGCTTGGATGATGCAGAACTCAAGGGGGCAAGCGCTTGGACGCATGGCCAAAAGCTGGTCACCTCCCGAGGGTCTCAGCTTCCTCCGAGGCGAGGTCGGTGCGATCGTACGCTGGCGCAAGGCCGACAACCAAGAAGAGTTCCGGGTACACCTCCACAGAGATGTATGGGAGGCGGTCGTGCCAGAGCTTGTCTTCGGAAAACAGCTCAGGTTTGAGCCCGTTTGAGATTTTTGTCGTTCCCGACTAAATGTCTGCTTCCGGATCGGTTACACTGGAGCCGTTGAGTATGTTAGCCGTGACATTGCCGTAGCTCGCCGCTCCTTTTTGGGGATGCGCCAGAAAAGATCCCTAGCCAGCATTTACCAGCCACCCCTACACGAAGAATGGCCTAAGGAACTGCGGTTAACATCGTCCAAGCAGTTGAGAAGGCGCCGCTTTTCTGTGTGCGAGATAGCCGCCAATCTGGACAAAAAAATCGCTCACAAATTGTTTTTGCCTGGAGAGGCTTGGATTTTTACATGATTTCAACGACTTAGTGTAAAAGCCTGGAAATCCCCTCTGTTTTCCCATCGCGAGCGACCGTGGATGCCACCTTTGTGCCCTAGAGATCTGGGCATAGTCAACCGGGCGGGCGAGCGGCAATAATTTCCGCTTTCCAACCTCAGGTTTGCGGCGAGGCGGCCATAAAGCGCCCCGCCTCTTTGCGCCCCCTGTTCGGTCGTCAGCGCGAATTCGCCGCTCGCCGAAAGCCGCCGTCGCAGCGCGAAGCGTTAGGTCGCGCTGGCCATTTGCAATGGTCGAGGGCGCCAAAGCGGAGCGGTTCATGATCAGTGCCGTCTGCGCACGACGCGGCTTAATGGCTGCGCGGCCCAGAAATCTTCGTCATGGCCTATATCGCTCATGGTGATTTCCCCAAGGCCAATCGAGCTGCAAACCGCTCTGCGAGCTTAGCCTGAATTTGATCGTAGTAAAGCTGATCTTGCGACAGGACCGCCAATATTGCCTTCGTCTGCACCGCGAGGTCGGCCGTTACACGCAATAGAGGCTGCACGAGAGTGGCCGCCTTTTTCTCAGATTTCACGGCCTGCAGCGCGGCCTGGCCAGCCCAGTTCGCTAGAGCGAGGTACTCGATGACGCGGTGTTGCTCCGCCTCATCCGGCTGGACAGTCAGGTGTTGCAGCGCCCTGGTCGCTGAACCGAAATGCAGCAGCAGTAGACGCCCTATAAGTCTTGGCCAATCATGGCCGTCGATCTTATAAATAGGCAGGATTTGGGAGGAAGTAGCTTTTCCTGAGATAGGCTGCGCGTGAGCCAAAATGATCTGCAACAGCGCCCTCACCCTGACCATTTCAGAAGTTGTAATGCTTTGCCCTGTCAGAGCCTTACATCGCCTGCTGAACGCATCCACCGCATCTTGAAACTTCTTAGCGGTTGCAAGGTTTGCGGCGGCATCCGCCTTGCTTTCAAGACTTGTAGCCAGAGGCTCTTCTATATTGCACACGTCTTCGGTCGAGATGGGCTCTCTCGAACGCAAGTCGATGTTGTTTTCATTCTCAATCGCCTGGTCCTCAATCGCGGCAAGGTCCACGCCAACGAGATCTATCATTCGGTTCAGGCAAATGCTGAGCATGTTCACGGCTCGGTCTCGAGAACTGTGAAGATAAACTCCGTAGCGGCTGCCACTAAGTTCCGAGCGAGTTCGCGCCTTAATGAAGTCATCGTAGGTTAGCGGCTGATATGTTTTCGCCTCGCTGTCGGCCTTTTCATGCGCCGCTCGCGCGAGATCAGTCTGCTGTCCCGCGTGCACGGCATCCTCGATTTCTTCGAGGTCGCTAAGACACTCGTAGATGTCGAGCCCCTCGACGTCTGCCTCAAGAAGCTTATCGAAGAGACGCTTTTTCTTGCCACGCTTTGGCGGAAGCGTTGATTGGGCAAGCGTATCCAAATCCACTACAGCAATGGGTGCAGAAAAAGATCCGCCTGAGAAGACGGTCTTTCCGTAGCGCGGCTTTGACTCAGAGAGTACGGCGGCAGCAGCGATGCTTTCGCCGTGGGGCTCCAAGCTCGGAAGATAGTTCCCCTGCTTATCGAAGAGTTCTATCCGCTCTACACCGACATGCAGGTTCTGAGGCGCTTTCCATTTAAGGACGCCAGATTGAAGGGTCAGTGTGCCACCATCAGCCGCCACCTCGGCAGCTTCTTGCTCTGCGAGCGGTAGCTCTAGCTTCGCAACCTCCTCAATCCTTAGCGCGTTTTGCCGATAATCACTCAGGCCCAGCAGGCCAAGCGCCGTGCCGGGAAAGTTGCGTTTATAAATTGCTGCCTCGGCATTGCCTCCGGCAACTGGCCCCATCAGGGCCGGATAGGTGCAATTCATACTACCTGAAATGACGTGATCGAAGGCTTTCCCACGCGCGATGATCAGCTTGGCGTGTAAGAAGCGGTTCGCTGCGTTCTCGCTGATATCAAAAAGCGAAACGTCTGCGATCTTGGAGAGCGCGGCGGACGGGAACCCATTTTCTCGGTCTATCAGCAGATGTGTTTTTGGACTCTTAAGGACTGCCTGCAGTCGGGCCAAACCTTCAAGTTGAGTATCCCAATACGGTGATACTACAACGAGCTCGCTGATAGGGTCATCGCCAACCGAGAGCCTGATTTGTTCGAGAACGCTCAGGTCTTGCCGATCGAAGAGAACGTTTAGCTGTGCAGTTCCGGATGCGTTGAAAGCGGGTTCGCTTCCGTATCCTTGCAGCCAGTTTGCGCTCCCTAAAGCGCGCTCTAAGCTAATTCTGAACCACTGATCATCTTCAGGCACATAGCGCCTGAGATGTAAGCGCGATTTTCGATGCGCCTTGACGGCTTCTTCAGGGGTAATCGCGCACGGATGCTAGCGGTACCCAGCTTTATTGGGCATTTGTCTTGGAGTAGTTGAACGGCAAAAGGTCGCCGATTTCGGCCGCTTCTTTGCGCTGCGGCAA
>NZ_JBFTME010000019.1:0-127225 GCF_056396805.1 Rhizobium sp. 05N49 | reverse complement strand
AAGAGGCCAAGCCGGATCATCCAGGCCGGCCTGATCCCGCCCTTGTGATAGGGCAGCACGAAGCGCAAAGGCCAGATGATATGCGGGGCCATGGCCCAGAGGATCTCGCGCTCCATCAGCGATTCCCGCACCAGGCGGAACTCGTAATGTTCGAGATAGCGCAATCCGCCATGGATGAGCTTGGTGGCACCCGACGAGGTGCCGGAGGCGAAATCGTTCATCTCCGCAAGCGCCACCGTATAACCACGACCCACGGCATCGCGCGCTATCCCGCAGCCGTTGATCCCGCCGCCAATGACGAAAATATCGTGGATTCGATCGCTCACACCCAATCTCCAAACCGTCGCCCAATGAGGGCACTCTCGCGTTCCGGTACCGGGGAGGCACCGGGCGTTTTGATATCGCGCCCGAAGCCTCAAGCAATCGCAATTCCGCAGCTGCCGCAGCAGCGGTTCATTACTCTGTCAGACCGACTATCGTGCACGTTACCGCGCGCAAACTACGACGCGATTGAGACAATGATGTAACGGTCGAGATCCCGCCGCGCGCACCTCGATCCGGGCAAGATCAGTCCCACTTCGGACCCCAGTCCGGGTCGACGACCCGGTGATTGCGGTCGATCGTCTCGATGCGGGCGATTTCCTCGGGAGAAAGTCTGATCGAACTTGCCTTGAAGTTCGAGCGAATGCGTTCGGGCCGACCCGATGTCGGGATGGTGCAATAGCCCTTGGCAAGTTCGAAGGCGATCGCCACCTGCTCCGGTGTGGCATCATATTGTTCACCGATTGCGCGCAGCACCGGTTCGTCGGACAGAAGGCCACGGGCGATCGGCAAATAGCAGGTGACGAGGATTTCCTTTTCCCGGCAATAGTTTGCGAGCTTCTTGTTCTGCAGGATCGGGTTTAGCTCGAACTGGTTGTTGGCGACCTTTCCCTTGCCGAGCAGGGCTTCGGTTTCTTCGAGAAGGGCGATCGTGAAATTCGAGACGCCGATCAGCTTCGTCATGCCGCGGGCCTGCGCCTCGGCGATCTGGGTTATGTAGACCTCGAGCGGAATGCGGCCGTTAGGCGATGGCCAGTGGATCAGCGTCAGGTCCACCTGATCGACCTTGAGTGCTTCAAGGCTCTTTTCCAGCGACGGGACGAGGGCGCCGGGGCCGAAATTATCGGTCGAAATCTTCGTCGTCAGGAAGACCTCGTCTCGATCAAGGCCCGAACGGCGCAGCGCTTCGCCGACTTCGAATTCGGTGTCATAGGTCTGCGCAGTATCGAGGTGCCGGTAGCCGGTTTCGAGCGCACACAGGATTGCATCGATACCCTCCTTGCCGTTGCGCCCAAACGTGCCAAATCCTATCAACGGAATAACATCATGTTTTTGCAAATCTATTTCCTCCAATTCGCCTCACTCCTCCAGTGGGCTCACGAAGCTTTGCAATAGCCCGGGGCTGTGTCCAGCGAAAAACACTGATGGATTTCGGGCAAGTCCTGATGATCGTTTGGAGACAATGCGAGCGTGAATTCGGACCTGATGGCAGCCGGCCGGGGCCGGCTGCAGATCATCCTCGCGGTTTGAGATCCCGGAAAGCTGAGCGCTCCTAGAATGCCTGGGCAACCCGGCGCAGGGGTATCGCGCTTTCGGCAGCCGCTTCGACAAAATCGAGGCCGATATCAAGAACCGGGGCGCTGTGCGTCAGCCAGCCGACCGAGATCAGGTCGACGCCAGAGGCGGCAATGGCCGGTGCCGTTGCCGGTGTGACGCGGCCGGAGGCCTCGGTGATCGCCCGACCGGCGACGATCCTGRCGGCCTCGCGCAGCTGATCAGGCGTCATATTGTCGAGGAGGACGGCATCGACCCCCTGGCCCATTGCCTCGTGCAGCTGCTCGAGCGTATCGACCTCCACTTCGATCTTGACCATATGGCCGACGCCGGCCTTGGCGCGGCGAATGGCTTCCGAAACGCTGCCGGCAATGGCGACGTGATTGTCCTTGATCAGCACGGCGTCGTGGAGCGCAAAGCGATGGTTCATACCGCCGCCCGCCCGCACGGCATATTTTTCGAGCGCTCTCAGACCTGGTGTCGTCTTGCGGGTGCAGACGACCGAGGCTTTCGTGTCGCGGATCGCTGTGACGATGCCGGCCGTCACCGAGGCGATGCCCGAGAGATGGCCGAGGAAATTCAGGGCAGTGCGTTCGCCCGTCAAAAGGCCGCGCGACGGCCCTTCAATGGTGGCAATCACGCTGCCCGGTTCCACGGCCGCACCATCTGGCAGATGCCGGCGAAGCATAATGGTGGGATCAACGAGCTGGAAGGCAAGCTCCGCAGCATCGAGACCGGCGACCACACCCGGCTGGCGGGCGGCCATGACGACTGTCGAGCGATGATCCCAGGGGATGACGGCCGCAGAGGTGATATCGCCGGCAAGACCGAGGTCTTCTGCGAGGGCTGCGCGCACCAGCGGCTCGACAATGACGCGCGGAAGGGAAGCGAGGTTCATCTCAGGCACTCCTTGCAAGAGGATGGGAGGCGGTCGCCCGGGCAATTTCCAGGGCATCAGCCAGTGTCATCTTGTGCCGCGCGGCTTCCGCCCGTTTCAGCGGGTAATCCGTGCGGGCATGCGCCCCGCGCGATTCCGCCCGAAGGCTGGCGAAGACGGCAATCAGCAGCGCAACGACCGCCGGATCCGAGGCCGGCCCGTCGTTTTCTGCGAGCGGCAGCAAGCTTGCGACGGCGCCATGGATGGCGCCCGCATTGCGCAGTACGCCGAGATGGCGTGAGACGATTGGCCTGACAAGCGAAGGGTCGGTTGCCGCAGGCAGCATCCCTGCAATCTCGGCTGTCGAGGATTTTGCAACCGGGGTTGCAAGAATGTCGCGCGCCGCCCGCATGCCCATGACGGCTGCTTCCAGCAGGGAATTGCTGGCAAGCCGGTTTGCCCCGTGCAGGCCGGTGGAGGCGGCTTCGCCCACAACCCTGAGCCCGGCGACTGAGCTGCGACCGACGGCATCGGTTGCTACTCCGCCCATGTGATAATGGACGGCAGGCCGCACCGGGATCGGCTGGGACGCGGCATCGATGCCAGCCTCCCGGCAGAGTGCGTTGATAACCGGAAAACGTGTGGCGAAACGATCGCCAAGGGCTCTACGCGCGTCGAGAAACACTTTGCCGCCACGGGCGAGTTCGGCACTGATGGCGCGGGCCACGACATCGCGCGGTGCAAGTTCTGCGCCGGCAATGCCCGCCATGAAGCGTTCGCCATGCTCATTGACGAGTACCGCACCTTCGCCGCGGACTGCTTCGCTGACGAGCGCCAAGGGACGGCGGCGGGAATCGAGCGCCGTCGGATGGAATTGCACGAATTCCATGTCGGCAAGCTCAGCCCCGGCGCGTGCTGCAAGCATGATGCCCTGCCCGAAATTGCCGATCGGATTGGTTGTCGCTTCATAGAGACCGCCGATGCCGCCGGTGGCGAGTACGATGCGCCGTGTCGGCAGGATAGTGGTGCCATTTTCGCCGACGCAGAGGAGGCCGATGACGCCGTCCTCATCCGTCAGGATACGGCGCGCCTCCAGCCCCTCGAGCACGGTGATGGAGGGTGTGGAGATGACGGCTTCGACCAGCGCACGAACAATCGCCGCACCCGAGCCGTCACCTTGCGCATGCACGATGCGGCGGCGGCTATGGGCAGCCTCCAGCCCGAGCAAAAAGCTGCCATCTGCCGTCTTGTCAAAATGGACCCCCGCCCGTTCCAGTGAGGTGATCGCAGCCGGCGCCTCAGCGACGATGCCGACAGCAATGCTGGGGTCGCAGAGCCCGTCACCGGCAGCAAGCGTATCGGCCAGATGCAGTTCGGCATTGTCATCGGCGCCGAGAGCGGCGGCTATGCCGCCCTGGGCCCAGGCGCTCGACGTTTCAGCGCCGAGAGCAGCGCGAGTGACGATAACAACGGGCTCGGGCGCAAGCGTCAGCGCCGTCATCAGTCCGGCAAGGCCGCTGCCGACGATGACAGGGCGGCCGGCAAGTTGGTCGGCAATATCGCTCATATCGACAGCATCCTCTCGACAGCGCGGCGAGCTGCGACGGCAATCGCCGGATCGACCGTCACTTCATGGCGGTTCTCTTCGAGAGCCGTGCGAATGTTGGAAAGCGTGATGCGCTTCATATGCGGGCAGAGATTGCAGGGCCGGATGAACTCGACATCCGGATGATGCACGGCGACATTGTCACTCATCGAGCATTCGGTCAGCAGCACGACGCGGGCGGGTTTCTTCTGGCCGACATAATCGGACATGACGGCGGTGGAACCGGCAAAATCGGCCTCCGCAACGACATCAGGCGGGCATTCGGGATGGGCAAGCACCGTCACGCCAGGATGGTTTTCGCGAAGCTGGCGCACATCGTCGGCAGTGAAGAGCTCATGCACTTCGCAATGCCCGTGCCAGGCAATGATCTCGACATCGGTTTCCCTGGCGACATTGCGGGCAAGATATTCATCCGGGATCATCAGCACGCGTGGTACGCCAAGAGATTCGACCACCTGCTTGGCATTGCCCGAGGTGCAGCAGATATCGGAGGCGGCTTTGACTGCGGCCGAGGTGTTGACATAGGTAATGACAGGCACGCCCGGATGGGCCTGGCGCAACAGCGCGATATCCTCGGGCGTGATCGAATCCGCCAGCGAACAGCCGGCGCCGAGATCGGGGATCAGCACTGTCTTTTCCGGGTTCAGAAGCTTTGCCGTCTCGGCCATGAAATGCACGCCGGCAAGCACGATCACGTCGGCATCCACCTCGATCGCCTTGCGCGCCAGGGCCAGGCTGTCGCCGACAATATCGGCCACGCCATGGAAGATTTCCGGCGTCTGGTAGTTATGCGCGAGGATAACGGCATTGCGCTTGCGCTTCAGTTCCAGGATCGCATCGACATCGTCCTGGAACATCATCCATTCGGCTTTGGGAATGACGCGGCTGACGCGATCATAGAGGGAAGACGCGGATACAAGATGGTTCATGGCCGGCTCCATTAATTATGCTCGATTTGAGCATATCGTGTGCAAAGAGATATTCTCACTGTGAGCATATGTCAATTGCGGGAGAGTGGTAATTTCGTTCCGGCGAGCGCGCGCTCTTCGAGAATGGTCTGGCGGAAGCGGAAAAGCTTGGCCGGCCGGCCGCCGGTCTCGCTTGTCGCTCCGCCCGTTTCCTCCACCAGTTCCTGCTGTTCGATCAGGCGGCGGAAATTCTGCTTGTGCAGGGTCAGGCCGGCGAGCGCCTCGACGGCGCGCTGCAACTGCAGAAGCGTGAAGCTTTCGGGCATGAGTTCGAAGACGACGGGGCGGTATTTGATCTTGGCGCGAAGCCGCGCAATGCCCGTTGCAAGGATGCGCCGGTGATCGGCAAACATCGCCCGGCCGAGATTATCGTCCTTGCTGGCGCCGGCTTCGCAGACGAGACCCGCCTCATAGAGCAGTTCATACCGCTGCAGCGTCAGATCCTCGTTCCAGCCGCCGCCGTCGAGCCCGAAAGTGAAATCGGCGCGCCGATGACGATATTCGCGCCTGACGGGATCGGCATCGGCCCACAGGCGCAGACGCGCGATCAGGTCATCGAGGATTTCTGGACGCCCGTCGCGATGGTCCTCCCAGGGGAAATATTCGTACCAGCCGTGCCAACCCGGTCGTCCGGCGCCTGATTGCTCGTTGACGAGACCGAGATAGCTGATCGAGATGGTACGACCGCCCTGGATATCGTTGTTCCGGTCTCGATCGGCAAAGGTGTAAAGCTGCTCGAGGAAGCCGACGGGATGGGCAGTCTGTTCCTGGATCCATTCGCGCAGGCCCGATTGCAGCGTGCGGTGGCCCATTTCGAAAGGGCCAGACGGCAGCGCATCGCCATTGCCGATCGTCATGACGCGCGGCTCATCCCCGGTCACCGCGACGAGGACCGCGATCAGTTCCGCATGTGCAAAGCCTATCGTCACCAGCGCCTGAGAATCTGTTTCTGATGGCTCTATTCTCTGGCATAGGCTGGCGCTGATGCCAATGGACCTTCCTTTTCTTCCCGGCGGGGGAAGGAAGATACTGCAGCCTATCCTTCAGCTTCCAGCCGATGCAGGAAATTGCGCAACTCGGCTTCGTCGATGCCGACAAGATGGCGCTTTTCCGGATAGGCGCCGGAGCGGACATCCTCGGCAAATTCGTTGAAGGCGGCGATGCGTTCGCGTTGCAGCCGGTCATGTTCGGCTGCGAAGTTGCGATAGACCTTGGCGTGGCGCGGCGTGTGGTCTCTGGTCGTACCGAGCACATCGTCGGCAAAGAGGTATTGCGCATCGCAGCCGCGCCCGGCGCCCATGGAGATCATTAGCATCGAGGTGCGGTTGGAAATCGCCGCCGCGACATCGCCGGGGACGACCTCGATCTCGGCTGCGAAGGCGCCGGCATCCTGAAGCGCCTTCGTCTGGCGCCAGACATCGAGAGCGCTGGCAGCCGTCTTGCCCACGGCGCGAAAACCGCCGGTCCAGGTCGCCTTTGAGGGGATGAGGCCGACATGGCCGCAGACGGGAATGCCTTCATCGCGCATACGGCGGATGGTCTGCAGGCTGGCGGCGCAATAGACGGCATCGCCGCCTGCCTTCAGCGCCTTGAAGGCCTCGCGCATGTATTCTTCAGCCGAGACATGATCGCCATATTCCAGACCGGGAACGGCAAAGGGCGTCGGTGCCGCCTCGCGAAAGACCGGCCCGAGCAGGAACGGTGGCACCGAGACCATGTCGATGCCGGCCTTTTCTGCTGCTTCCGCCTCCTCAAGCGTGGTGACGCGCAGCATTGTGAGCTGGCGTTTTCCCTTGAGCGCCAGGAGGTCGGCGACCGTGGCGCGATTATGTTTCTTCATCGCATTATCCTTTGAAAACTATCAGGCAGCGAGCAGCGACTTCAGCTTGACATTGGTGGCGGTCAGTGCGGCCGGGTCGGGATGCGCGCGTGCGGCAATCAACATTTCCGCCAGCCGGATGTCGCGGGCGACCGCATTGCCAGGCCCGATGCCGCTTGCGGCAAGTAGCCGGCCCTCGGCATCGAGATGGAAGAGGATGAAGGCCCCCTCGCCGAGATCGCGGCGCAGATGCCTGGCCGGGCCATCGGCAAGCCCTGTTATCTGCAGCGTCATCTCATACTGATCCGACCAGAACCACGGCACGGCGGCAATCGGTTCATCGGCGCCGAGCATATTGGCGGCGGCAAGCGTGCCCTGCTCTTGCGCATTGCGCCAGGATTCCAGCCGCACGCGCTGGCCGCCATAGAGGGCGAGCGGAAAGGAGCAGCAGTCGCCGGCCGCGAAAATATCGGGGGCGGAGGTACGCAGCCGGTCATCGACTGCGATGCCGTTGTCGATCGCAAGTCCGGCAGCCTCGGCAAGCTCGCTATTCGGCCGGGCGCCGATGCCGACAAGCGCCAGATCGGCTTCGACCACCTCATCGTTGGCAAGCCGGATGACGGCTTTGCCGTTCTGCTCCGTCAGGGTTTCGATCGAGACACCGCAGCGCAGATCGACGCCTTCCGCGCGGTGACGCTCGGCAACGAGGTGGGCGATGTCTTCGGGAACGCCGCGCTTCAGCACCCGCTCCAGCCCTTCGACGAGGATGACATCGGCGCCGAGTTGGCGCGCGGTTGCCGCGACCTCCAGGCCGATGAAGCCGCCGCCGATGACTGCAAGCCGTTTGCCAGGCTGCAGCACCGCGCGCAGTGTCACCGCATCATGATGTGTGCGGAGCGACCGGATATAGCTGCTTTCACTGGGCACATTGGGAAAGGCACGCGCACTGGCGCCTGTCGCAAGCAGCAGCCGGTCATAGGCAAGCAGACTGCTGTCGGACAGGGCGACGGTATGAGCTGCGGCATCGAGACCGGTTGCCGTCACACCTGTCAGGAGGTGAATATTGCCAGCCTCATAAGTTTCTCGTGCGGCGATGAGTTTCGGGTCGACAGTGCCAGCAAGGCCGGCCTTGGAGAGCGGGGGGCGCTCATAGGGCGCATGCGGCTCGGAACCCACAAGCGTGATGTCGCCGTCAAATCCCTTGTCCCGGAGTGCGAAGGCGGCACGCGCCCCGCATTCCCCTGCGCCAATGATGACGAAATGGGCCATGGCGCACCTCAGATCGCAATGAAGACGGCGCCGTCTTCGATCTTGACGGGATAGGTCTTCAGGTTGACGCAGACGGGTGCGCCCTTGGCCTCACCGGTCCTGTAGTCGAAGCGGCCATTGTGCTTGGGACATTCGATGATTTCATCCATGACGAGACCGTCGGCGAGATGGACCTGCTCATGGGTGCAAAGCCCGTCGGTGGCAAAGAACTCATCGTCCGGGCTGCGATAGATAGCGAATGTGCGCCCGCCATGGTCGAAGCGCATGACATCCTCCTCGTCGATTTCGTCCTTGCCGCAAACTTCGATCCAGTTACCGCTCATCTCTTTTCCTCCCTCGATCTTGTTCTATTGGGCTGCGGGTGCCAGTTCGGCGTGGAATTCCTCGCGATAGGGCCGCGCCGTTGCCGGCAGTTCCCGCTTGAGAAAATAGTCTTCATTGCGAAGCTGGCGCAGGAAGGCCGGGATCATTTCCCGGTAGCCGGACCAGATCGATGGATTGGGCGCCGGCAGGTCGTGCTTGATCATCGCATGCAGCTTCGGCAGCGCGTGGTAGGGCACCATCGGGAACATGTGGTGCTCCACGTGATAGTTCATGTTCCAGTAGATGAAGCGGCTGATCGGGTTCATATAGACCGTGCGGCTGTTCAGCCGGTGGTCGATGACATTATCGGCCAGCCCGCCATGTTGCAGCAGGCCGGTCAGCACATGATGCCAGGCGCCATAGAGGCGCGGCAGGCCGACCAGCATCAGCGGCAGGATCGAACCCATATAGATGGCGAGCGCGATGGTGACGACGTAGATCGCAAGCCAGATACGGGCAATGCGGATCGCCTTCGGCTGCTCCATCTCGGGGATGAAGGTCTTTTCCGCCCCACTGATGATGCCGGCCGAATTTCTGATCATGTCGATCACGGCATGCCAGGCATCGAGAATGCCGAAGAAATTGAGCACAAGGCGGAAGAGATCCGGCGGGCGCATGACGGCGATCTCGGGGTCGCGGCCGACGATGACGGTGTCGGTATGGTGGCGGGCGTGACTCCAGCGCCAGGTTACCGGATTGCGCATGATCATGAAGCAGGCGATCTGGTAGACGACATCGTTCATCCAGCGCGTCTTGAAGGCGGTACCATGGCCGCATTCGTGCCAGCGGCTGTCGGAGGCCGAGCCGTAGAGCACGCCGTAAGCCAGGAAGAACGGCACGGCGATCCAGGAGCCCCAGAAATAGATGCCGAGGGCGGCAAAGATCACCATACTGCCGAGCCAGAGCGCCGTGTCGCGGATCGCCTGATTGTCGGAACGCTGCATCAGCGCCTTCATCTCCTTACGGGCAACATCGGTATGATACCATTCCGCAGCCGCGAGACCGGTTTCGACCGCCGTCCTGCCGCTCGCCCCCAAGAGGCTGTAATCCCGCTTTGTTGCTTCGCCAGCCATGCTTTCCTCCTCACCAGTTCTTGGTCCGGAGAATAGGTTGACTTCGCAGAGCCCTCAATGCAGGCTTGATATATTCTCTCAAAAGCCATCAGAAACGGCTTTCATTCATGATTGAAAACTATCAGGACCAACCATGCGTCGCCCGACCATATCAGATCTCGCCCAAGCCTCCGGCGTCAGCGTTGCGACCGTCGATCGTGTTCTGAACGGGCGCCATCGGGTGCGGGAGGAAACAGCGCGGCGGGTCTATGATGCGGCCCAGTCGATCGGCTATCACGCCGTCGGCCTGATCCGGCAGCGCGTCTTCGAGGATCTGCCGCAATATCGGCTGGCCTTCTTGCTGCAAAAGCCGACCCAGCCCTTCTACCAGGCCTTCGCACGCGAAATTGAAACGGCGGCGCGCAACGTGACCAGCGCGCGCATCCAGACGCAGGTGGAATATCCGTCCGCCGCAACACCTGCCGCCATCATCGAAAAGATCAAGCTGCTCGGCGCGAGAAACCAGGCGGTGGCGCTTGTCGGCCCGGATTATCCGGCTGTCACAGCTGCTGTCGAGGAACTGAAGGGACGCGGTATTCCGGTGTTCTCGTTGCTTTCGGATCTCGCGACCGGCGTCAGGGACGCTTATGTCGGCGTCAACAACCGCAAGGTTGGGCGCACCGCAGCCTGGATGATCGCAAAGGCGGCCCACCGGTCGGGCAAGGTAGCCTGCTTTGTCGGCAGCCATCGTTTTCATGGTCACGAGTTGCGCGAGATGGGATTCCGCTCCTATTTCCGCGAGGAAGCGCCTGACTTCGAAGTGGTCGAAACGCTGATCAATCTCGAAACGCCTGAGATCACCCATGAGGCGACGCTGACCCTTCTGCAGAAACACCCCGATCTCGTCGGCCTCTATGTCTGCGGAGGTGGCATGGAGGGGGCGATTTCGGCATTTCGAGAAGAGGGGATCGGCGGCCGCACCGTGCTTATCGTCAACGAGCTGACGGCAGACAGCAAGGCCGGTCTCGCCGACGGCATCGTCACCATGGCGATCGGCACGCCGCTGCCAGCACTCTGCAAGGAAGTAGTGTCACTGATGACGGGTGCGCTCGAACAGGGCGAGATTGCCGTTCCCGGCCAATCATTTCTGCCCTTCGAGATCTTCCTGCCGGAGAATATCTAAATGATGGAATTCTATCATTGGCCCGAAAATATATCAGCGATGATAGAGTCTGTGGCCGCGCGGCCTATGGCTTGAACGCGAAATTCCGGTAGAGATTCGATCAGACAGTCATAATGCTTCTCACGCATGAGGAGCGAGGAGGAGATTTCGCATGGCATCCATCCGTTTCGCGCTAAACCATATGGCGGCACCTTCGCTTTCGATCGAGGATTTCTTTGCACTTGCTGCCTCGCTCGACATCGATGCGGTGGAGATCCGCAATGATCTCTCGGGCAATGCCATTCTCGACGGGACAAAGCCCGATGTCATCAAGGAGGCGGCTGCCCGCCACGGCGTCGCAATCATCTCGATCAACGCACTGCAGCGCTTCAACGAATGGAACGCAACGCGCGAGCGGGAAGCCCGCGAGCTGATCGATTATGCAAGGGCGGTCGGCTCGCAGGCGCTGGTTCTGGTTCCGAAGAATGACGGCACGGGAACAGCCGATGGCGAGCGACAGGCCAATCTGCGTGAGGCCCTGACGGCACTCCGACCGATGCTCGATGCGGCCGGTATCGTCGGTCTCGTCGAGCCGCTCGGTTTTCAAATCTGCTCGCTGCGCTCCAAGGCGGAAGCAGCCGATGCGATCGAGACGCTGAATGCGCAGCCGACCTTCCGGCTGGTGCACGACACGTTCCATCATCACCTTGCGGGCGAAACACCCTTCTTCCCCCATCTGACCGGGCTGGTGCATATTTCCGGCGTCAGCGATCCCGCCGTTTCCGTTTCCGATATGCGCGATCCTCACCGTGTTCTGGTCGATGCCGACGACCGGCTCGGCAATGCCGCCCAGATCCGCGCATTGCTGCAGGCAAGCTACAAAGGCCCCTTCTCCTTCGAGCCCTTCGCATCCGAAGTGCATGCACTGAAGGATCCCGGCGCAGCCGTGAAGGCGAGCATGGATTATCTCGTCGCGAAAGCCTGAAAAAGCCTATTCGCGACCGCGGAAACGACGCTGATAGGCTGGATCGTAGAGCGAGCTTTCGCGGAAATCTTCCGATCCGAGCGAGCGACCGACGAAGATGATGGCCGTGCGCTCGATCGGCTCGGCCGCCACCTTTGCTTCGATATCGGCGAGCGTGCCGCGCAGGATACGCTCGTCCGGCCAGGTGGCTTTCACCACGATGGCGACAGGGCAATCGGCGCCATAGAGCGGCGTCAACTCCGTCACGACCTCGGCCAGCGCATGGATGGCGAGATGGATTGCCAGTGTCGCTCCCGTCGCGCCGAATTTGTCCAGCGTTTCTTCGTTCGGCATTGGTGAGGCGCGGCCCGATACGCGCGTCAGCACAAGGCTTTGCGCCACGGCCGGGATCGTCAGTTCACGCCCGAGCGTTGAGGCCGCCGCTGCAAAGGCCGGAACGCCCGGCGTCATCGTATAGGCGATGCCGTGCTTCTCCAGCCGGCGGATCTGCTCGGCGACTGCGCTCCAGACGGAAAGATCGCCGGAATGCAGTCGGGCGACATCCTGACCGGCATTGGCGGCGCGTAGATATTCGGCCTCGATTTCGTCAAGCGACATCGGCGCGGTATCGATGATGCGCGCGCCTGGCGGACAATATTGCAGAAGCTCGGGCGAGACGATGGAGCCGGCATAGAGGCAGACAGGGCATTTGCCGATCAGGTCGCGTCCGCGCACGGTAATGAGATCTGCTGCACCCGGTCCGGCGCCGATGAAATGAACTGTCATTCTTCTATTCCTTGATCCAGCACCACTGCGTGACGGGCATGGCCGGTCGCCAGCCGCTCATGCCGCCGACGGGAGCGGCGCGGGCAATTTCGATTTTCGTCAGCCTGCCACCGCGCGCGCCATATTCTCTGAGCAGCAATGCTTCCATTTCCAGCGTGACGGCATTGGCAACGAGCCGCCCTCCCCGCTTCAGTGCCGTGATCGCGGCATCCATGACGCCGGCCTCGCTGCCGCCGCCGCCGATGAAGACCGCATCCGGCGCGGGCAAGCCGGTGAGTGCTGCGGGTGCCGTGCCTTCGACAAGGGCAAGCTGCGGCACGCCGAAGGCAGTGGCATTGCGGGCGATGCGGGCAACGCGTTCCGGCGCCTGTTCGATCGCGATTGCTTTCAGCGACGGATCAGCCAGCATCCATTCGATACCGACAGATCCTGAGCCGGCGCCGATGTCCCAGAGGAGTTCACCGTGCCGTGGCGATAGCGCCGATAGCGTGACGGCGCGGATCTCCCGCTTGGTAATCTGTCCGTCATGCTCAAAGAGTTCGTCGTCGATACCGGGGGAATAGGGCAGGATACGCGCGCCCCGACCTGCCACAACCTCGAGGGCGCAGACGTTCAGCGTGTCGATCGCGTCGAGATCGAAGCCCGAGGCTATAGCGCTGCGGATACGCTCCCGCCCGCCGCCGAGCGCTTCCAGCACAGTCAGTTGCGTCTCGGCAAAGCCATTGGCGACAAGCAGATCGGCGAGCGCCTGCGGGCCCTTCTCGTCCGAAGTCAGCGCCAGAATTTGCCTGCCGGCATGCAGATGCGGGCGGATGAGATCGAGTGGGCGTCCGTGCAGCGAGACACAGGCTGTCCTCTGCAGCGGCCAGCCTAGCCGTGCTGCCGCCAGACTGAAGGCGGAGGGGGCCGGGATGGTGAGCATTTCGTCAGCAGCGATGCGACGCGACAGCGTTGCGCCGACGCCGTAGAGGAAGGGATCGCCCGAGGCCAGGACGACGACGGGCGTACCACGCCGCGCGACGATCGCCTCGACCGATTTTTCGAAAGGGCTCTGCCAGGCGAAACGTTCGCCCGTGATCAGTGTGCCGGCAAGTTCATGATGACGTGCACCGCCGAAGACGGCCGGTGCGGCGGCGATCAGACGCTTTGCCTGCTCGCCGAGCCCGTCTGGACCATCGTCGCCGATGCCGATAAGAGTGAGCCAGCGCGGGACGGAGGGGGAGCTGTCAGACATGGAGAAGACCCGTATCCTGATCCTCGGCGGCACCAGCGAGGCGCGCAGGCTGGCCGCCGCGCTTGCCCCGCGGGAAGACCTCGACATTCTCCTGTCGCTGGCCGGCCGCACGGAGGCTCCCGCCCAGCAGCCGGTTCCCGTTCGCGTTGGGGGTTTCGGCGGGGCAGAGGGTCTTGCGACCTTCCTGACGGAAGGAGCTTATGATCTCCTGATCGATGTCACCCATCCCTTCGCCGAGCGCATTTCGGCAAATGCCACGGCTGCCGCCGAACGCACCGGTATCCCTGCGCTCGCGCTCTGCCGTCCTGAATGGGTCCCGGAACCTGGCGATCATTGGCATATCGTGGCCGACATTCCGGCGGCGATTGCCGCACTTGGGCCGGCCCCGCGCCGCGTCTTCCTGGCGACCGGCCGGCAGGGCGCTCATCATGCCGAAATCGCTCCACAGCATTTCTATCTGGTCCGTAGCGTCGATCCCGTCGATCCGCCGCTTGCCCTTGCCGATGTCGAATATCTCCTCGACCGTGGTCCCTTCACGCTCGAAGGCGAAATCGACCTGATGCGGCAGTATCGTATCGATGCCGTCGTTACAAAGAACAGCGGCGGCCCGGCGGCCTATGCGAAGATCGAGGCGGCACGCCTGCTTGGGCTCAAGGTCGTCGTGATCGCGCGCGCGCCTGCTGCCATCATGACGTCGGTCGAAACGGTGGAAGCGGCGCTCGAAGCGATCGATCATCTCGTCTCCCCGGCCAAGAAGCGCGGCGTGTAGATCAGGTCCGGCTGGCCATCGCGGGGGATCACCCGCGTCTCCTGCGAACCGATGATGACACAGGTCGCCATGTCGGCAACGGAAGGATCGGCCCCTTTGAGCAGTTGCACGGTGATCCGCTCGTCGGGCCGGCCGGCCGCACGGCCGAAGATGACCGGTGTCGTGGCCGGCAGATGCCGGCGCAAGAGCTCGAAGGCGGTGCCGAGCTGCCAGGGGCGAGCCTTGCTGATCGGATTATAGAGGGCGATGACGAAACCGGCTTGTGCCGCAAGAGCCAGGCGGTTTTCGATGATGGCCCAAGGCTTCAGATTGTCCGAGAGCGACAGGGCGCAGAAATCATGGCCGAGCGGTGCGCCGACACGGGCGGCAACCGCAAGCATTGCGGTGATGCCGGGCAGGACGGTGAGATCGACTCCACGCCATTCCGCCGGTCCGTTGTCGATCGCCTCGCAGACGGCAGCGGCCATGGCAAAGACGCCGGGATCGCCGCCGGAGACGATGCAGACATCGGCGCCGTTGTTGGCAAGCGTAAGGGCGGCCCCTGCCCGGTCGAGTTCCTCCCTGTTGTCGGAAGCATGGCGGCGCTGGTCGGCGCGCAGCGTCAGACGGTCGAGATAGGGACCGTAGCCGAAGAAATCGCTGGCGGCTTCGACGGCGGCCATCGCCTCCGGCGTCATCTGCTCCGGATTGCCGGGACCGGTGCCGATTACGAAAAGGCGCCCGCTCATCGGCTGGCCTCCCAGCCGGGCACCAGCACCAGCGAGAAATAAGGCGCATCGCCCTCGCCTCGTTCGGCAAGCTTCACCATGGCGGCATTGGCCATGGTGCCGCGCTCGACATAGAGCGCGTCCTTGAGACGGCCGGCTGCTTCCAGCGCGCGCCGGATCTTCGGCAGGTTACGGCCGACCTTCATGATGACGGCAGCCTCGGTATCGGCAAGACGGCGCGTCAGCTCCTGCTCGCCCATCGTGCCCGGCAGCACGGAGAGCACGTCGTCGCCCTGGACGATCGGCATGCCTGCCAGCGACCAGCAGCCGGACATGGCGCTGATGCCGGGAATGACTTCGGTCGGATACCGCTGCGACAGGCGCACATGCAGATGCATATAGGAGCCGTAGAAGAGCGGGTCGCCTTCGCTCAGCACCGCGACCGTGCGACCCGCTTCGAGATGACGGGCAACGGCATCGGCCGAGGTATTGTAGAATTCGGTGATGCGGCTCTTGTAGAGCGGGTCACCTTTGTCGAGTTCGGTCGTGACAGGATAGTAGAGCGGCAACAGTTCGATGCCCGGCTTGAAGAGATGCTCGACAATCGCCTTTCCGTTACCGCCTCTGCCCTGCTTGGCGAAATAGGCAATGACGTCCGCCCTCTCAACGGCGCGCACCGCCTTGACGGTCAGAAGCTCGGGATCGCCGGGTCCGGTGCCGACGCCGATCAGACGGCCGCTCATAGGCCTGCCCTCGACAGTGCATTGATGGCGGCGGCCGTCATGGCGCTGCCGCCGAGCCGGCCGCGCACGATCGCATAGGGAACGCCATAGGAATTTTCAGCAAGCGCATCCTTGGATTCGGCGGCGCCGACAAAGCCGACCGGCATGCCGATGATGGCAGCAGGCTTCGGCGCACCATCCCCCAACAGTTCGAGAAGGTGAAAGAGTGCCGTGGGCGCGTTGCCGATCGCCACGACGCTGCCTTCGAGCCGATCAAGCCACAGATGCAGGGCGGCGGCCGAGCGGGTATTGCCCGTCTGATGGGCGAGCTCGTGGGTGCGCGGATCATGTAGCGTACAGATCACGTCGTTCTTGGCCGGAAGGCGCGCACGGGTCACGCCATGCGCCACCATCTCGGCATCGCAGAAGATCGGTGCGCCGTCCTGCAAGGCGATGCGTGCAGCGTGAACGAAATCGGGCGAGAAGACGAAATTCTGCGCCGCCTCGACAAGGCCGCATGCATGGATCATGCGCACGGCGACGTCGGCTTCTTCAGGCGAAAAACGCGAGAGATCGGCTTCGCTGCGAATGATCGCGAAGGAGCGCTCGTAGATCGCGTCTCCGCTGCGGATATAATCGTAGTCTGGCATTGCTATTCCTGTTGCAGCGCCTTGGCGAGACAAATAGGCCCAAGCCTTCTCAGGCAATCGGCACTCGACTCGCCGGCGCCTCTCTTGTCTTCGATCAGTCGGGCGAGCCTCTCTATAGCGAAATCGATCTGTCCGCCAGCAATCCTTGCGGCCGGTCCGTCTGAAGCGAGCCCGTTGACGACAAGGTCGTAGCCTTCGGCCGAACCGACAATCGCCAGATCGGCGCGCCGGTGCGCGCAGCCCTTCGCACAGCCGGAGAGGTGAAGCTTCAGCGAGCCGTCAAAGAGATCGGGAACCTGGTCGATCAACTGGCCTGCGAGAGCTCTGGTATCGTAGAAGCCCGAGGCACAGGCCCCCGCCCCCGCGCAGGCAGCGATCTGCTCGGCCGGCTCGTTCGCCGTGACGCTCAAGCCATTATCGACGGCTGCATTTTGAATGTCCGGGATTGCCGCCTCGGCCAATCCAATCAGGACGAAACCACGATCCGGAGCCAGCCGGATTTCCCTTGCGCCGACGCTTTCGGCTGAACTGAGAAAGGAGATCAGTTCGGCGGCCTTTGCCTGGCCGAAGTTCAGGCGCACCCCGAGTACCGCGTCGCCATTCCGCAGTCTCGTGATGCCAACGAAGGATGATTTCCTTGGCGCAGGACGGATAGATCGAATGCTATCGATCTGCGGAAAATGCGCGCGCAGCATTGCCGCATCGATGTCGCGGGCGCGCGCCCGCCTGCCGTGTGCAATCAGCATCTGGAGCATATCGCCTACCGCGTCGACAGCGGCATCCGCGATGCCGAAGGCCAGTGGGATTGCGCCCTCTTCATCGCCGGCTATTGAAACCAGCCATTGCCCTTCGGGCTGTGCGACGATGCGGATATCGGCAATAAGAGCGGACAATGAAAACTGACCGCCCCCATCGATCAGGATTGAGAGTTTCGGAGCAAGGTGTGGAGAGCGGAGAAGGTCGCCGAGCTTGCTCCGCAGTATTGCTTCCATGTCCGCCGCATCGGCGATCTCGTTGCCATCGATGCCGTGCAGTGGCGATATCTCGATCGCCACGCCATCAGGTAGGATGATGCCTGCAGCATTGATTTCTGCAGCCAGCGGCCCGACGGACTCGCTGTGAAGGCCCCGGATCTGCAGATTGCCGCGGGCGGTGATTTCAACGATACCGTTTCCATGTCGCGCCGCTGCCGAAGTCAACTGACGAAATTGCAAGGTCGTGAGGGCGCCGCCCGCCGGCCGCAGGCGGACGAGCAGGCCATCGCCGGTTTGCATGGGAGTTGCAAGCGTCGGGCAGGCGCCGCGTTGCATGCCCACGACATCAGGCCTCTCTGCGTCCAAGATTTTGCCGGCAGCGCTGCGCATTCGTCCATCCTTTGGCCCATCTCTTACATGATCGCGCCTGACGCAGCAAAGCGAGATCGGTTCGTCGACCGGAACAATCAGTCCTCGAAATCGCGTCCCTTGCGCAGCAGATAGATGTCCATGATCCAGCCGTGTCGCTCTCGCTCTTCGGCCCGGAGCCGGAGGATGTCGTCGGCCATATCGCCAAGCCGGCCCGCACGGATCACTTCGTTCTCCGTGCCGAGATAAGCGCCCCAGAAAATCTCGGCATCGGGATCTGCGATCTTCGCAAAGGCCTGCTCGCCATCGAGCATGACGACGGTGCTTTCATGTGTCAGCCCCGTTTCAGTCAGTCGCCGGCCGGTGGTGATTTCGACAGGCTTGCCGACGAGATTGAGAGGAATGCGATGGCTGGCTGCGAGCGCCTGGATGCTGGTGATGCCGGGAACGACGCTATAGTCGAAAGAGCAGGCACCGGCACCGCGCACTCTTTCGATAATACGGATGGTGCTGTCATAGAGGCTCGGATCGCCCCAGACGAGGAAGGCACCGGCCCCGTGTTCCGACAAGTCGCCGATCAGCCCTTCATAGATATGGGCGATCGCGGCATGCCAGTCGTCCACGCTCTGGACATAACTCCGGTCCTTTGTTGCGCGCTTCGGTACCTCGAATTCAACGATGCGGACGCCTTTGCCGGTCAAATACCGCTCACAGATTTCCCGGCGCACTTCGGCGAGATCGGACTTCACCGCACCCTTCGTCGGGATGAACACGACATCGGCAGCGTTCATCGCGTTGATCGCCTGAATGGTAAGATGCTCGGGATTGCCTGTGCCGATGCCGATAATATGAATATGCCGCACGTTATCTCCCCTCGGATTCCAGAGGTTTCTGCCGCTAACGCGGATCTTTCGCAAGTGTGGCGACTGAGTTGGCCGCGGCCAACTTTCTATCCACATGGTTATCAGCGTCTTTATTGTCGCCTCGCCCCGAATCATGTCATCTTCGATACGCTTTTTGACGCTATGTTGATGAAAAAGCGCTTTAAGAAGGGGCAAGTGTTTTGGACAACATTAGCGTATCGACTACAGATATTCGCATCGAGCGGCATGCCACGCAGCTTTCGCGTCAGCTCAAGCTGCTGCGTGACAAGCTTTTCCCACCGCTTTCGCAAAAGACGCTCCGGACTTTCACGTCAGGAGAGGCAGCCCAGATGATCGGTGTCTCCGACGGCTATCTTCGCCAACTGTCGCTTGATGGCAAAGGTCCGCAACCCGATGTGTCGCAGAATGGTCGCCGTTCCTACACGCTCGGCCAGATCAATGAGTTGCGCCAGCACATGGCGAAGATCAAACCGAAGGATGCTCTTTCCTACCTGCCATCGCGGCGCGATGGCGAGAAGCTGCAGACCATTGCCATCACCAATTTCAAGGGTGGCTCGGCCAAGACGACGACCACGCTTTATCTGGCTCAGCATCTGGCGCTGGAAGGCTACCGCGTCCTGGCGATCGATCTCGATCCGCAGGCTTCGCTCTCCTCCCTGCTCGGCGTCCAGCCGGAGTTCGACCTGGCCGATGGCGATACGCTTTATGGTGCGATCCGCTATGACGCGCATCGTCGCCCGCTAAAGGATATTGTCCGCAAGACCTATTTCGATGGTCTGGATCTGGTGCCCGGCAATCTCGAACTGATGGAATTCGAGCATGAGACGCCGCGGGCGCTGAACGATCGCCAGAAGCCGGAAGAGCTGTTTTTCCGTCGCGTCGGCAATGCGATTGCGGAGGTTGAGAAGGATTACGATATCGTCGTGATCGATTGCCCGCCGCAGCTTGGCTACCTGACGCTCGGTGCCGTCTGCGCTGCCACCTCGCTCCTGATCACCATTCATCCGCAGATGGTCGATGTCGCGTCCATGTCGCAGTTCCTGTTGATGACCTCGGATCTTCTTTCGGTCGTGCGGAAGGCCGGCGGCGACCTGCAGCATGATTTCATCAAATATGTCGTCACCCGCCATGAGCCTTTCGACGGACCGCAGTCGCAGATCGTGGCGCTCTTGCGCAGCCTTTTTGGCGATGACGTATTGACGGCAACGATCCTGAAATCGACGGCGATTGCCGATGCGGGACTGACCAAGCAGACCCTTTACGAAATTGAAAAGGGGCAGGTTCGCCGCTCCACCTATGACCGGGCACTGGAATCGGTTAACGCCGCCAATGGCGAGATTCTTGCCAGCATCCATAAAGCATGGGGCCGCACATGAGCAGACGAGATCGACTGAAGGGCTTGTTCACCGACACGGCGCAGGAGTTGGCCGCGGCCAACTTCGAGGAGACATCCGTGCGTGGTGCTGCCGGCCCGGTGCGTACCATGGCACTGACTCTCGGCCGCATGGAGGAAGAGAGCAGGGCGATGGAAGAGGCGCTGCTATCGGGCGAACACATCGTTGAACTCGATCCTGATCTGATCGATTCTTCCTTCATTCGTGATCGCCTCGCCGATGAGCCGCTCGACATGGAAGACGAGCTGGTTCAGTCGATTGCGGAAAACGGCCAGGAAGTGCCGATCCTTGTGCGGCGAAACCCGCATCATGACGGCCGCTACCAGGTCGCCTATGGTCATCGTCGTCTTCAGGCCGTCAAGCTGCTCGGCCGCAAGGTGCAGGCCGTCATCCGCAAGCTCGACGATACCGATCTGGTCATCGCCCAGGGCATCGAAAATTCTGCGCGGCGTAATCTCTCCTATATCGAGCGAGCCGTCTTCGCGCTCAATCTCCAACTGAAGAGGTTCGACCGTCCCGTCATCATGAAGGCGCTCTCGACCGACAAGACGGAATTGTCGAAACTCATCTCCGTGGCAAAGGCCATTCCCGCCGATATCGTCCAGGCCGTGGGTGCCGCTCCGGGCATCGGTCGCAGACGCTGGATGGCACTAGCCCAGGACTGGACGGATGCAGGCGCAGCGCGTCTGACGAAGCTTATCGGCTCTTCCACCTTCAATGCCGTCGAGAGCGACCGGCGCTTCGAACTCGTTGTCGCGGAACTTTCGAAGAAGGAAGAGGTCAAGGCCGAAAGCACTGAATACGAATGGCGGCCCGCTAACGGCGGCAGGATCGCCGGTCGTATCAAGAGTTCCGGCACATCCTTCACCATCGCCCTCAAGACCGGTGATGCGCCGGATTTCGGTGCCTATATTTCCGGTCGTCTCGATGAACTCTACGAGGCTTATAAGGCGGGGAAAGCCGACTGAGGCAGAGCAATCGGAGCCTTCCGCGTGCTCCGATCTTGCTGTTGATCAGGATGTGGGCAGCGATTCGATCCGAAAAACCGGGTGAAAACTGCTGCAACGGTATCGGTGATGTTGTCCGTGTCTTCGCGCAGTGAGATAACTGACGGAAGAGAATGCCGATTTCGCTTCCCTTTGTGAGAATCCATTAAGCCTAACAATGCGCTACGAAATTGATGCCGCAATGCTCCAGACGCTGCTTCCGGCCATTGCCGGGGCGGAAGATGCGCTGGCGCGGCTCGATGAGCGGGTGGCACGCTCCCCAGTGGGGCAGGGCTTTGCCGAGCGCAGCCACTTCTTCGATGCGGCCGGTGCCCTGTGGGTGGCGGGCGAGCTTGTGCATGTCGAAGATCTCGTTCTGCACGACGCTCGTATGGATAGCCGCGCGCCGAGCCATGAGCTGACGATCGCCCATTCCGTGCTGCGGACGCGCCGCAGGATCGAGACGGCCGATCCGGGCTGGGCCCTGAGCCCGGCGGGCCTCGGCGTGTTGACCGCCAGCATGCTGGAAGGGCAGGAGAGGGCGCCCAACGCGGACGGCGCAGAGCCCATCGAGAGCGAGCCTGAGGACGAGGACGACGAGGCGCCGCTTGCTGCCGAAATCGCCGAGCTCGACGCTCTGCTTGCCCGCTCGCAAAGACTTCTCGATCGCCACGCGGGCAAGAGCGTTGTGGATGAGCTGGCGGAGGCCATCCCTTCGCCGCGCGATGAGGATCCGCTCGGCCTGTTCGGCGACGATGAATGGAATGAGGAAGAGCGGCTTCAGGAGTGGCGTGGTCTGATCCCGCTTGCCGACGAACTGCCGCCGAGCCTCACGGCCGCCATCCTCTTCGACGCCTGGGAGCGCATCGAGCCCCTGCGCCGCCAGCATTGGCTGGGTGGTCTGCTGATAGCCAGCAGCCTGCGTGCGAGAGGCAAGGTCACCTCGCATCTCTTTTCGTTCAACACGGGGCTGAAACAGATCCGTCACGAACGCCGACGTTCGCGCGACCGAATTACGCGCCTGCAGGCATTTCTCGATGCAATGCGGGAAAGTGCCGTCACCGGCCTCAAGGAGCTCGATCGCCTGTCGCTGGCGCGCACGCAAATGGAGCTACGCTTCCGCGGCCGACGCTCGAACAGCAGCCTGCCGCAGCTTGCCGATTTCATCCTGTCGCGGCCGATGGTGTCGGCCGCCATGGTTGCCCGCGAACTTAGCGTGACGCAGCGCGGCGCACTCAACCTGATCAACGAAATCGGCACCCGGGAAATCACCGGTCGCGGCCGCTACCGGGCCTGGGGCATTCTCTGAGCCGACCATCCAAGATTTGGGCAAATGAAAACGGCCGGGCATCAAGCCCGGCCGGTTCCTAAGAGTGAGCACCCGATCCGCCATCCTGTCACAGATTTCGAACCGGGCGCTCTGCGCTTCCATTGCCCCCAGAAGCGCGGTCCCTATTCCTGCTATTCCCGCTCACCGGTGAAGTTGAGCAGAAGCTGGAAGATGTTGACGAAGTTCAGGTAGAGCGAGAGAGCGCCGAAGACGGCCAGCTTCTGGTTCGATTCCTGATCGTAGTTTTCTGAATACTGTTCCTTGATGTTCTGCGTGTCGTAGGCGGTAAGGCCAACGAAGACGACGATACCGATCACCGAGATCGCAAACTGCAAGGCAGACGAACCGAGGAAGATATTGACGATCGAGGCGATGATGATGCCGAACAGGCCCATCATCAGGAACGAACCCATCTTCGAGAGGTCACGCTTCGTCGTATAGCCGTAGAGGCTGATAGTGCCGAACATGGCCGCAGTGATGAAGAAGGTCTGGGCGATGCTCGTCTTGGTGAAGACCAGGAAGACGGAGGCGAGCGACAGGCCCATCACGGCGCAGAAGGCCCAGAAGGTCATTTGAGCGGTGCTCGATGACATGGTCTGGATACGGAACGAGAAAAAGAAGACGAAGGCGAGCGGCGCCAGCATCACCACCCACTTGAGCGGCGACTGGAAGATTGGCACGTAGAGTGCCGGTGTAGAGCCGACAACGAAGGCGACGATACCGGTGATGACCAGGCCGAGCGCCATGTAATTGTAGACGCGCAGCATGTGCTGGCGGAGGCCTTCATCGAAAAGGACCTGGGTATTGGCGGCGGAGCCGGTACCATAGCGGGGATTGATCGGATTCATGACTGATCTCCTCGGTTAAACTAGTAGAGCGATCGGGCAAGCCGTTCGGCCGCCTGATCGAGATTGGTGCCTTTGTTGTCGGCGATCAGCGCATAAGCGACCTCGCCGATCTGCCAGTAGGCGGCTTCTGTTTTTTCAAGCGCGATATGGCTGACCGGCTTCACCTCGAAGGCGCCTGGTCTGACGGCGAAGAGCGACAGGCGTTTACCGTCGGCTTCCTCGATTGCCATTTCGACGCTCGGCCCGAATTCCGACGGGAAGACCTGCACATCGGCGACCTTCCAGTCCTTGGGTAGCTCGGGCATGACGATTGCGGTCGCAGCACGGATATCCTCGGCGCTGTAGGTTCGAACGCTCTGCGACGGGATGGTTTCGCGAAGGGCGGCCGTGCGATAGGCGCGCACCGCATCCTCGACATAGGCCGGAGCCGGAACCGAAGCATTGACTTCCGTTGCCGTGAAGGCGCCGAAGGAATTATGAGCCACCCAGCCGGCGGCAAGCAGTACGCCGACGGCGGCGATGCGCTGCATGGAGTGCAGGATACGGCCATAAGAAAGGCCACGTTCCAGCCGGCGGGCCGCATCGCGTGTCTCGGCGCGTCCGAAGGCGCTTTCGCCTGCCAGCGCAAGACGCAATTCACCTTTCATGCTGAGATCGGCCATGACCTTTGCGGCAATCGCCGGATTCTCTGAGAGGTAGGATTCGACCTGAATGCGCCGTGAGACATCGAGCTCGCCGTCTACATAGGCGTCGAGATCGGCATCGATGATTGGATCAATCGCTTTCATTGCCGTTCCCTCCAATTAATCTCAGATGCGAAACGCGCGGTGTCTTCTCCTCGAACTCGCGCAACTGGGCGCGGGCGCGGGAAATGCGCGACATCAGCGTGCCGACAGGAATGCCGAGTGCATTGGCCGCTTCCTGATAGGACAGGTCCTCGATCGCCACGAGATGCAGCGCTTCGCGCTGTTCCTCCGGCAGATCGAAAAAGGCGTTGCGCACCTGCTGCAGGCGTACCGCATGTTCCTGTGCGGCCGGCAGCGACTGTTCCGCCTCGACCGCCGCCTCATCATGGCGGCGCGTCAGCGAGCGTATCTGCCGCACGCGGTCGATATGCGCATTGTGCAGGATGGAAAGCAGCCAGGTGCGCAGGTTTCCGCCGCTGCGGAAGCTCTTGCGCTTCTCGAAAGCCCGGACCAGCGTATCATGCACCAGATCCTCCGCCTCGTCCGAGTTGCGCACCAGCGAGCGTGCGTAGCGCCGAAGCGCTGCGAGCTGACCAATGACATCGAAGGGGCGATCTTTCCGTTCCATGATTGAGTATACGAAAGCATCGCGGATTTTATTCCGCGGCGATGCAGAATTTTTTCGAATCTGCCGGAAAGGGCGTGCCGCTATACGGAAAACGCCAAAAACCTCCGCCATTTGTCACGGCGGAGGTGGGTTTCGTGCAGTCTCGATACGAAGGATCAGCCTTGACATGATCCCTTAGGGTCAGTCTTCGAGCGTGATCCCCCGGGGTCCGCTTTTGGGCATGATGCCCGGCTGGTCGGCAGGGAATTTCGCAATATCCTGCACGCTGATATTGAGGTGCTGGGCAACGAGGGCTGCCGGCGTATGGGTGAGCCACGAGGAGAGGCCGACTTCCTGATATTCAGCCACCTTGAAGACGGCGACGAACTGGAGGTCAGTCTTGCCCGTATTTTCGATGATGTGGCCCTGGCTCCTTTTGACATAGCCGATATCGCCGGGCCGGAAATCGGCAGTCTGGCTGCGCGGGCCGGCATCGAACACCGTCATGCGGCCTTCGCCCTTCATCCAGTACTGCCATTCATCGGCATTCGGATGCCAGTGCATTTCGCGTACGCCGCCCGGCTTGATCGTCTCGATCGCAGCGGCAATCGTCTTGGAGACCTTGAAGATGTTGCTGTCGGCAAGCTGGATCGTGCCCGAGACATTCTGCTTCAGCGGCGCCGACGCCGTCAGCCGATAGGTAAAGGGGTAGGGTGGCAGGCCGCCGGAAGCCACGGCCTCCTGGTCGGCCGAAAGCGGACCCGGCTCCTTGCCCTGGAAGATCCAGAGATCCTGCAACGGGATGTTCTTGAACGTGTCCTGCGGCACGCCGAAATTCTTGGCGAGCAGTTCCGGCGAGGTATGCGCCAGCCAGTCGGTCAGGAGCAGGGTGCCATATTCGGACTGCTCGCCCTCATCGAAGACCAGGACGAATTCGGCGCCTTCAGGCCCGAGACCCTGCAGCGAGTGCGGGTAACCTGCCGGAAAATACCAGAGATCGCCGGCCTCGACGTCCTGCACATAGGCCCGCCCCTGCGGATCGAGTACGGTCACCCGGCAGCGGCCGTTTGTCATGATCGCCCACTCGGCAGCCCGGTGCCAATGCATCTCACGGATGCCGCCGGGGCCAAGGCGCATGTTGACGCCGGAGACCGCTTCGGAAATTGCAAAATCGGATTGCGTCACTTGCCGTGCCCAGCCGCCGTTCTGAATGCGCTTCGGCGCATTGTTGAACGACCCCCAGAAGAGCTGCATATCGCCAACATCGGTTGCCGGCGGATTGCCGAATGAGGGGAACTGGTCATTAAGGGCGGGGTTCTTCGGACCGGGATCGGAGAGCCCGGCAGGATTGGCGTTGATTGCGCCTTCTGCCGGCTGATCGGGATTGCCGAAGCTCGCTGCATGCGCCGCACCCGCCGCAAGTGCCGTTCCGCCCATCGCTCCGAGCGCTAGAACCGTGCGTCTAGAAAGAGGTTCCATGTTTTTTTCCTTTCGTTCGATTGGGAGGGTTATTCCGCCGGGGCTTGGGTTGGGGCGTCGGTGGTGGCGTGCCGTTTGCGGCTGACGAATTCGCTCAGCTTTTCCAGGTAGAGATAGACGACCGGAGTGGTGTAGAGCGTCATCACCTGGCTGATGAGCAGGCCGCCGACCATGGCATAGCCGAGCGGCTGGCGCAGTTCCGAACCAGTGCCGTGGCCGAGCATCAGCGGCAGGCCGGCAAGAAGTGCCGCCGCTGTCGTCATGATGATCGGGCGGAAGCGCAGGAGACAGGCCTGACGGATCGCGTCTTCCGGCGACAGTCCCTGCTCGCGCTGGGCGGCGATGGCGAAGTCGATGATCATGATGCCGTTCTTCTTGACGATGCCGATCAGCAGGATCACGCCGATCAGCGCGATCACGGTAAAGTCGAAGCCGAAGGCCCAGAGCATGACGAGAGCACCGAGGCCCGCGGAGGGGAGCGTCGACAGGATCGTCAGCGGGTGGAAATAGCTCTCGTAGAGTACGCCGAGGATCAGATAGATCACGGCAATCGCTGCAAGCACCAGCAGCGGTTCGCTTGAGAGCGAGCTCTGATAGGCCTGAGCATTGCCCTGGAACGTGCCGATGACGGTTGCCGGCTTGCCGAGATCGGCCTCAGCCTTGTTGATCGCGGCAACCGCCTGGCTGAGTGCGGTCCCCTTTGCAAGGTTAAAGGAGAGTGTAACGGCCGGAAACTGGCTCTGGTGGTTGACGGCAAGCACGGCTGTCGGCTCCGTCGTCTGCTTGACGAGCTCGCTCAAGGGAACCTGCTCGCCGGTCAGCGGCGATTTGATATAGAGACCGTTGATCGCCAGCGGCGACTTCTGGAACTGCGGCGCAAGCTCGAGAACCACATGGTAGCTGTTCAGATCGGTGAAATACTGGGTGACCTGGCGCTGGCCGAAAGCATCGTTAAGCGTATCGTCGATCATTTGCGGCGCAATGCCGAAGCGCGATGCCTGGTCACGGTCGATCGTAAGCGTCACGGTAGCGCCGCTATTCTGCTGGTCGGTGGCGACATCGGTCAGCTCCGGCAGCGTCTTGAATGTGGCAAGCAGCTTGGCTGCCCAGTCGTCGAGCTCGTCGGCATTACCGTCCTGCAGCGTATATTGGAACTGCGTGGCCGAGGCCCGTCCGCCGACGTTGATATCCTGCGCCGGCTGCAGGAAGAGTTCTGCACCCTGCATCTGCGCGAGTTTAGGACGAAGCCGGTTGATGATTTCGCTTGCCGAGGCATCGCGCTGGTCTTCAGGCTTTAGCGTGATGAACATGCGGCCGTTATTGACGGTCTGGCCAGATCCGCTGCCGACGGCCATGCCGACGGTCGCAACCCCGGGATCGCTGGAAACGATATTGCCAGCCTCGATCTGGAGGCGCGACATTTCAGCGAAGGAAATATCCTGTGCGGCTTCGAGTGTGCCGGTGATCAGGCCGGTGTCCTGGATTGGGAAGAAGCCCTTGGGAATATTGACGAACAGGAAGCCGGTTGCCGCAAGCGAAGCGATGAAGACTGTCATGGTCAGCCGGTGATGGCGCAGCGCTATATCGAGCGTGTAGCGGTAGGCGGCAAGAAGCCCGTCGAACGCCTTCTCGCTCATTGCATAGAGCCTACCATGGTTGGCGTCTTTTTCCGGCTTCAGGAAGCGTGAGCTCATCATCGGTGTGATGGTCAGCGAGACGATTGCCGAGACGACGATCGTCATCGTCACGGTGATTGCGAACTCCCGGAATAGCCGGCCGACAATGCCGCCCATCAGGAGCAGCGGAATGAAAACGGCGACGAGCGAGATACTGATCGAAATGATGGTGAAGCCGATTTCGCGTGCACCGTCGATTGCCGCCTGTTTCGGCGTTTTGTCCATCTCCATATGGCGATGGATGTTCTCGACCATCACGATCGCATCGTCGACGACGAAACCGACGGCGATACTCAGGCCCATCAGCGAGAGATTATCGAGGCTGAAGCCAGCGACATACATCAGCGCCAATGTGGCCAGGAGCGCCAGCGGCACGGTGACACTCGGGATCACCGTCACCCAGACATTTCGCAGGAAGATGAAGATCACCATGACCACAAGGGCAATGGTAATGACAAGCGTCGTTTCGACATCCGCCACCGAGGCGCGGATGGTAGTCGTCCGATCGCTGAGGATGGAGAGGTGGAGGGCGGCCGGTGCGATCGCTTGAAGCTGCGGCAGGGCAGCGCGGATCGCACCAACCGTATCGATGATATTGGCGCCCGGGAGCTTAAAGATCGGCAGGAGGATCGCCCTCTTGCCATCGGCCCAGGCCGCCAGCTGATCGTTCTCCGGTCCGTCGATCGCCTGGCCGATATCGCTGATGCGGACCGGAGCGCCGTTGCGATAAGCGACGATCGAATCGTTCCAGGGGGCGGCCTTCAGGAGCTGGTCATTGTCATAGATCGTGTAAGTGTGTTCTCCACCCTGCACACTGCCTTTCGGTGAGTTGCTGGTGATGCCGATCACGGCGCTGCGGATATCCTCAAGGGAAAGTCCCATCTCGGCGATCTTGCCGGGATCGATCTGCAGCCGTACGGCCGGCTTCTGCTGTCCGAAGATCAGAACCTGCGAAACGCCGTCGATCTGGCTGACATGCTGCGCGAGCACGCTTTCGGCAAAATCGTCGACTTGCGTCAGCGGCAGCGTATCCGAAGTGAGCGCAAGAACCATGACCGGCGGATCGGCGGGATTGACCTTGCGATAGGTTGGGGGCGAAGGCAGGTCCGTCGGCAATTGCCCTCCGGCCGCGTTGATTGCGGTCTGCACGTCCTGGGCGGCGCTATCGACGTCGCGCGACAGATCGAATTGCAGAGTGATCGCGCTCGAGCCGAGCGTGCTCGTCGAGGTCATCTGGGTGACGCCGGGGATCTGGCCGAACTGCCGCTCCAGCGGCTGGGTTACCGCCGATGCCATCGTCTTCGGATCGGCGCCGGGGAGCTGTGTCGAGACCTGGATCGTCGGAAAATCGACTTGCGGCAGGGGTGCCACCGGCAGGAGAGGGTAGGCGACGATACCGATGCCGAAAAGGCCTGCCATCATTAGCGAGGCGGCGATCGGCCGCTCGATGAACCAGGAGGAGATCGACATGACCTATTCCTTGCTGGCGGCTTGCGTGGCGGCCGCCTGTTGAATGCTGACATGAGTGCCGACATCCAGCCGATACTGGCCCGACGTGACGACCTGTTCGTTGCCGGTAAGGCCCTTTTCGATGACGGCGTGGCCGCTCTCGATCGGCCCGGGGGTGACCTTGCGCACGGCAGCCGTGCCGGCAGCATCGATAACGTAGACGAAGAAGCCGTCCTCTCCCCGCTCAAGTGCTGCGGAGGGAATGGTCACGGCCTTCTGAAGCGTCTGCTGCTTGACCCTCAGCGTCACGAATTGACCAGGCCAAAGCGCATCATCCTTGTTCTCAAAAATCGATTTGATGCGGATCGTACCGGTTGTCTGATCGATTTCGTTGTCGATGAGCGCGAGCGTGCCTGACGCAAGCTGCTGCGACTGGTCCATCGACATCGCCGTCACCTCGACCGGTCCGGCCTTCAGCGCGTTGCGCACTGCGTCGAGATCGTCCTCACGCAGCGTGGAAATGACAGTGATCGGCTGCGTCTGGGTGACGGTGACGATCGGTGTCGTATCGGTCGTCTGGACTTGGTTGCCGGGATCGACCCGACGTATACCCGTGCGGCCGTCGATCGGTGAGCGGATCTCGGTATAAGAGAGCGACACGTCAGCAGCCTCCTTGGCGGCCTGATCCTGCGCAAGCTGTGCCTGCGCACTTGCCACCATGCTTTGCTGCTGCTCGACGGTTTCCTGCGTGACGATCTGCGGGTGGGACAGTTGCTGGTCTTTGATTAGCAGATATTGGGCATTGGCGAGATCGGCCTGGTCCTGTTTGATCTTTGCGGCAGCCTGATCGTCGGCTGCCTGGAAAGGGCGAGGGTCGATGATGGCAAGCACGTCGCCCTTCTTGACGGCCTGTCCCTCGACGAACATCACGCTCTGGAGCTCTCCGTCGACACGCGTCGTGATGTTGACTGTATAGTTCGCCTGCACCGTGCCGAGACCGTCAAGATAGACAGGTACGTTGGTAACGGTAGGTGTGGCGACCTCGACCGGCACGGCCGGCGCGCTAGGCTCCGGGGCGGCAATGGTCGGCTCCGTTCCTGCAAACCAGAAGGCTGCGGCCGATCCACCCGCAACGGCGAGAACGGCGATGGCAGCGAGGATCGCCGGTTTCCGGCGACGACGGGGTTCACTCACGATGCGGATGGATGTCACTGCCGGCTCCATGGGCTAAAGGTCGAACGACGCTGCAACGGCCACCGGCGTTTGGCGGCCTATTAATCTGTTTCCTGAATTGAAGGGCTGATGCCCAGGCCAGGTGTCAGGCTGCCGATTATCCGCAACCCCACCGGCGCTTCTGTGTCCTGCCGGATCAATTCAATGCGAGAAGGCTACGTCCGGGCGAGCATTGGCGCATCTATACGCAGGTCTAGTTGCCGTTCCCCTTAGGTATACGCTCCCGCATCCGGGTGGCGGCGGCACGCAGAAGAACCGGCGTGAAAGGCATTCGAACCGGTTCTCTGCACCTTTTCAAAGCCAGATTGGGTGCTACCCGGTCAGCGGGCTGTGACCGGATTTGCACCGGCCGCCGGCGGGTTCTTGCGGAAATCGGGATGCAGCGGTCCGAAGGGCATGGCGCCCATGCAGGCCACAAGGGCAAGGCCGGCGATCGCGGAACAGAAAGACAGGACGAACATATCGGCATAGGCAAGCACGTTTGCCTGCGCACGGATATCAGCCGCAACTGCCGAGAGGGCTTGGAGACTGCCGCGATGGCTCGTCCCGAACAGCGTCTCCAGCTTTGCCAGGACACCGTGAAGATTGATCGACGATCCCGAGATCGGCCCGGTCAGGATGTTGGAATGATACTGCTCGCGCTGTCGAAGCCAGGTGTTCAAAAGACTTAGCGCCAGCTCGACGCTACCGAGCCGGATCACCTGGATATAAGCGGATACCGCCGTCGAGCGTTTCGGGTCGGAATTGGCAATCAGGTAGACGACCGTTGCGAAGAAGGCGAAGGATTGCCCCGCCGTATGGAGGAGCACGACCGGCAGGAAGTTAAGGGGCGCCCATGCGGTGGAGAGATTTGATCCCAGCAGCGAGCCGAGCGCCATCGTGCTCAGTCCCATCATGATGCAGAGGCGCGCGTCGATCCGGCGCAGCAGGAAGATCGCTAATGCAATGAATAGAAAGACCGGGATGACCGCGCCGAAAATGTAGAGTTCAGAGATGGCGATCGGCCGCAATCCGACGACCGTTTGCAGAAAGCCCGGAATAGCAATCGAAGCGCCGGAACTGGCAAAGGTGAAGGCGATGATGATCGCGTAGCCGATACCGATATTGCGCGACAGAATCACGCTCGCATGCGCCCAGGGATTGGCAACGACGCTCTCGTTGATGAGGAAGCCGATGAAGAGAATGGTACCGCCTGCCAGCAGCGATGTGACAACGCCGGAATTGAACCAGTCCAGCCGGTTACCCTGATCGAGACCGACATAAATCATCGTCATCGAGCATCCGAGCAGCATCATGCCGCCCCAGTCGGCGTCCTTGAGCAGACTTAAATTGATCTCTTCCCTGGGGGCGCCGATGATGAGGAGAAGGGCGATGATCGGTGTGACGATCACATCCTGCCAATAGGCCCACTGCCAGCCGAGATAGTCGTCATAGATGCCGACGAGCACGAAGCCGAGATTCTGCGACAGCGGAACGCGAAGCGCGTAGATCGAAAGGCCGATCAGCCAGTACCTCATGTCGAGATTGCGAAAGATCACCATGATGGTGGCCGGGATGAAGACGCCAAGCAAGAGGGCTCTTGCCGCATGCAGCACAAAGAGCATCGCGCCGTCATGGACCATGGGAATAACGAGCGAAATGCAGGCATAGACCAGGGTCGTCGGGATCATGACCCGTCGCACGCCGAATACGGTAACGAGCCAGGCGACGGCCGATGAAATGAGGATCTGCGGTGCGTTGGCGACGGTGCTGAGCCATGAGGCTTCGTCGAAGCCAAGCGAGTAGGCGCCGCGAAGGTCGGGCAGGCCCACGGCAAAGACACGCGTGTCGAAGCCGACGACGAAAGAGGCGAGCAACAGGGCCGTGACGATGAGAAACGGATGGCTGGTCGTCGTGCCGCTGGTCAGTGGACCAAAGGCGCGCGGAGCCGCACTCATTGTTCCAGGTCCGGCTTGGTATCGACGGTCACGACGGCCGACATTCCGGGCTTCAGCTTATCAACCAGCGGCTGGCCGGGATCGAAGACGATCTTGACCGGGACGCGCTGGACGACCTTGGTGTAGTTTCCGGTCGCATTGTCGGGCGGCAGCAGTGCAAAGATCGAGCCGCTTGCTGGCGACAGGCCGATGACCTTGCCATGCAGCAACTGACCCGGGAACGTGTCGATGGTAACGTCTGCAGATCGGCCTGGTGTGATCCGTGAGAGCTGCGTCTCCTTGAAATTTGCGGTGATATAGACGCTTGGAAGCGGAACTTCAGACACGAGGCTGGTGCCGGCTGCGACGAAATCGCCTTCATGGACGAGTTTGCGGCCGATGACGCCATCGAAAGGCGCGTAGATGCGGGCATAGCCCTGGTGGATCAGGGCTGTGTCGAGCGAAGCCTGGGCGGCATCTACCTGAGCCTGCAGCAGCGGAGATTGCCCGTTCAGAACATTCAACTGTGCCTTTTGCTGCGCGATCGAGGCCGCCGTCGATCTGACCGAAGCCTGGGCCTGCAGATAGGCTGCCTGGGCCTGCTGCAGCAGCTGTTGCGAGGTCGCACCGCCGAGGCTGGTCTGACGGTGGAACTCCTGTTCTGTCTGGGTCTGCTGGGCAAGAGCTGATGCGTTCTGCGCTTCAGCGACCTGCACGACGGCCTTCTGCAGTTCGATCTGGTTTGCGAGATTGGCAAGCGATGCATTGGCAGCTGCAAGATTGGCCTTCGAGACCGCGACCGCAGCATCAAATTCCCGCGGGTCGATTTCGGCGAGCAGCTGGCCCTTCGTCACCTTCTGATAGTCCGTGACCGGGGTGCTCTGGACGATGCCGCTGATCTGGGCGCTCAGCGTCGAGACGTCGGCGCTGACCACGGCATCGTCAGTCGATTGATGCGATGCACCTGCCACCCAGCGGTTCCAGTCGATGGTCACGATAGCCACTCCCCCACCCACGAGCGCGATGGCGAGGAGGGGGATGGCAAGCCGTCTCAACGAACCTGCGGCTGCCGGGGAGGGCGCAGCCGGAGGAACGGGAGCTTCCGGTGGCGGAGGCGAGCGGGCGGGCTCGGACGGACTAAGACTGGTGATGGTGATCTGCTTGGCCATGGCAGCCGTCACTTTTTGCTACGGTCAGTGGAAGTCCTTGCCCGAACGCGAACCGGGGCCGGGATGAAGGAGACGTGACCCGTGCCATGGACCTGCAGCCAGTAGCCAAGGGCCATGAAAACGCCGCCGCCGATAAGGTTGCCGAGCGTGACCCAGACGAGATTGTGAATGGCGGCAGCAAGCGTGATGTTTGCGGGATGGTCGCCCATGAGCGCCATTGAGAAAGTGAACATATTGGCGACGCTGTGTTCGTAGCCGGCGGCCACGAAAATCGTGATCGGCCAGAAGATCAGCATGATCTTGGCAGCAGCGTTTTCCGTACGTCCCGCCATCCAGATGGCAAGGCAAACAAGCCAGTTGCAGAGAATGCCGCGTGCGAGAAGCTCTAGCGATCCGGCTGACATCTTGGCCGAGACAGTCGAAAAGAACGCCTGGCTCCCGTCGCCCAGAAGCACGCCGCCGCCAGCGAGATGAAAGAGACCCGCAAGCACCACGGCGCCGATCAGGTTGCCGATCCAGGCACCTATCCAAACCAGCAGCAAATCCGAGATGCGGCTGCGCCGCGTCAGCACCGCGAGCGGCATGTACATGGCCGTTCCAGTAAAGAGCTCGCTCCCGGCAAAGACGACAATAGTCAGGGCGGAGGAAAAGACGATGCCCATCACGAGATGCGCCCAGGCGGGATCGGCATGCGCGCCGGCGGTGAACATGATGATATCGCCGAAACCGATATAGGCGCCGGCCATGGCCGCCCCGATCAGAAAGGCAGGAAAGTGGTTGCGGACTTCTTCGGCTTTCTCTTCGCCCGACTGGGCAAAGTGATCAATCGAATCCTGATACATGACGGCACCTCGCGTCTTGATGATCGAACCGGCTTCGTTCCCGGATGGTCGAAAGGTTAGTCGCGCATGCGGCGTTGCTGAATCATACCTACGTCTAGGCTGCTTCCGGCCAAGCCCGGACTTGCATTTTCATTCTTACATGCTGCTTCAATCGCGATGGCAATCGCGCAATGCAAAAAAAGAGGCCGCCTCCGGTTTGCGGAAGGCGGCCATTTGCGGATCCTCGGGCAATCCGTGGCTTCAGGCGGAGGGGAGGGACACCGGGAAGCCGTAACCGAGATTTCATCGCCTGTGGGGGGAGGAGGCTTCAGGCGATGAGAGGAAGATACGCCGATACCGGAGGCTGCGGAACTAAACTTACGTATTGGCCCGCCTAGACCAGCGGGCAATTTTCCCCCGTCCGGCGACGCACTTAGTTTTGCACTCGATCGGCGCGCTGTCGTCGACGGCATCGGCGGTAGCAGCTCCCATTCAAACTGCGCCGCAGATGACGAAGCTCAAACCTCGGACAGGACCTATCATGAAAATCACGCTTCTTTCCCTCCTGGCAGCCGGAATGCTGGCCGCCCCTGTCGTTGCAAACGCCGCCCAGGCCGATGTCGGCAAGCTGGATTGCGACGTTTCCAAGGGCATCGGTGTCATCGTCGGCTCCAAGCAGGATCTCGACTGCACTTTTACGCCAACCGCTTCCGATGACTCCAGCCAGCATTATGTGGGCACGATCACCGATTTCGGTCTCGATGTCGGCACTGTCGAAAAGGGCCGGATGGTCTGGCTCGTCTTCAATGCCACGCGCGAACCCGTGGCCGGCCTCCAGGGCAATTATGCCGGTGTCACGGCCGATGCCAGTGTGGGTGTCGGCGGCGGCGCCAACGTGCTGGTCGGTGGAACGAGCAAGACTGTATCGCTGCAGCCCGTTTCGCTTCAAGGCGATGTCGGGGTCAATCTGGCGGTCGGCGTCACGGCCCTGAAACTGCAGCTCGCGGCTGAATAGGCTGCCGGGCCGGCCTGGTGGAGTAATCCCGCCAAGCTGGCCCCAAGCTTTCCCGGGTAAGAAGTACAAAGCAAAAAATAGCACTTATCCACGATTGCACAGCTGATCAATTGTCCACACATCATGTCGGCGGTTGTTTATGACAATTCCATGACAGACTATGTGCCCGCTGATTTGTACGGGACATGGAATATGAAAGAGAAGAAGCGGGTCTACGAGGCTCTCGTGGACGGCGCCATGGAAGGCCTAGTGGGTGATGCGCTTTATGATTTTGTCCGCAAGCGCTGCCCGAAGGCCTCCAGCAAGAAGATCGTTCGCGCCTCATTGCTGGCGCTGACCGATCCCCATCTGAAGGATCGCAATATCCTCGACGTCATCTATGCGCTGGCGATCAAGCACCGGCTGGACGACACCACCATCGAAGATGAGCAGGACGAGGAAGCGGAGGAGCAAGACCGGCGCCCCACGGCTGGCAAGGACCAGCCGCCGCTTTCCTGATATGGCGAAGACGAGAAATCCTAGCGGACCTAGGGCGCACCGCGCCGTCAGGCGGCGCTATCGGAGAGTTCTTCGAGGATCGGACAGTCCGGACGGTCATTGCCGTGGCAGGCATGAACGAGATGTTCGAGCGTGCGTCGCAATTCTGTCAGCTCGCGGATCTTCCGGTCGATTTCCGAAAGCTTTGCCTCTGCAATACCCTTGACGTCGGAACTCGCGCGGCCCTTATCCTCATAGAGCGCCAGGAGCTGGCGGCATTCTTCCACCGAGAAGCCGAGGCCGCGCGAACGCTGCAGGAAGCGCAGCTTGTGTACATCCGAGACATCGTAGTCGCGGTAGCCGTTTCCGCCCCGGTCGGGGCGGATCAGGCCGATATCCTCGTAATAGCGGATGGTCTTGGAAGGCAGGCCGGAGCGTTCCGAGGCTTCGCCAATATTCATCGATTGTCTCCTTACAGTTTTTCCACCCTCAGCCTCAGTGCATTGCCGATGACGGAGACCGAGGACAGGCTCATGGCGGCGGCGGCGATCATCGGCGAGAGCAGCAGGCCGAAAATCGGATAGAGAACGCCAGCCGCCACAGGAATGCCGAGCGCGTTATAGCCGAAGGCAAAGCCGAGGTTCTGGCGGATGTTGCGCATTGTCGCCTCAGCCAGCCGCCTTGCGCGCACGATCCCGTTGAGATCCCCCTTCACCAAGGTAATGCCTGCGCTTTCCATCGCAACGTCGGCACCGGTGCCCATGGCGATCCCGACATCGGCGGCTGCCAGCGCCGGCGCGTCATTGACCCCGTCTCCGGCCATGGCAATGACGGCGCCCCTTGCTCTCAGTTCGTCGACCAGCGCTTTCTTGTCCTCGGGCAGAACGTCGGCGCGAACCTCGTCGATCCCAAGGCTTTTCGCCACTGCAAGGGCAGTACGCCTGTTGTCGCCGGTCGCCATGATGATCTTCAGGCCACTGTCATGCAGCGCCTTGATTGCGGCTGCGGTCGTCGGTTTGATGCGGTCGGCGACTGCGACGAGGCCGGCCAAAGCACCGTCGAGGGTGACGAACATGACAGTCTTGCCTTCGCCGCGCAGCGCTTCGGTCTGGTTCGAAAGCGCTGCTGGATCGATGCCGAGATCAGCGAGCATGGCGGCATTGCCAAGTGCGACTGACCTGCCACCCACCGTACCGTGCACGCCCTTTCCGGTCTTCGCCTCGAAGCCTGTGACATCGTTGAAAGTGAGACCGCGTTCCTCCGCGCCTGAAACAATTGCCTCGGCGAGCGGATGTTCGGAGCCACGCTCGAGGCTTGCTGCGAGCGCCAACAGATGATCTTCCTCGACACCTTCGGATACAACGACATCGGTCAGCTTAGGCTTGCCCTCGGTCAACGTGCCCGTCTTGTCGACGATCAACGTATCGACCTTGGAAAACCTCTCCAGCGCTTCGGCATCCTTGATCAGGACGCCTTCCTGCGCACCGCGTCCAGTGGCGATCATGATCGACATCGGTGTTGCGAGCCCAAGTGCGCAGGGGCAGGCGATGATCAGGACGGCAACGGCGGCGAGCAGCGCATTGGCCAGCCGCGGCTCCGGCCCGACAAAGGACCAGACGAGGAAAGCTGCGATCGCGGCGGCCACGACGGCCGGCACGAAGATCGCCGAAACACGGTCGACGGCGCCCTGGATCGGCGCGCGCGAACGCTGCGCCTTCGCCACCATGTCGACGATGCGCGACAATGTCGTGTCGGCACCGACCTTTTCGGCCGTCATGATCAATGCGCCGTTCTTGTTCATCGTGCCGCCGGTTAGTGCGTCGCCCTTGGTCTTTTCGACCGGTAGCGGTTCGCCCGTGATCATCGATTCATCGACGGTTGATTGCCCCTCGGTGACGGAGCCATCGACCGGAACGCGTTCGCCGGGACGTACGCGCAGCCGGTCGCCGGTCCTGATCTCATCGACAGGCACGTCGCTCTCGCTGCCATCGGCATCGATGCGGCGCGCGGTTTTCGGCGCAAGATCGAGCAGGGCGCGGATCGCTGAGCCGGTGCGTTCTCGCGCCTTCAACTCCAGCACCTGGCCGACGAAGACGAGGGCCACGATGACCGCGGCCGCCTCGAAATAAACCGGGATGGAGCCGCCGTGACCGCTAAAACTGTGCGGGAAGAGCCCCGGCACCAATGTCGCCACGACGCTGTAGAGGTAGGCCGTGCCAACACCGAGGCCGATCAGCGTCCACATATTGGGGCTGCGGTTGACGATCGACGCCCATGCCCTGCGGAAGAATGGAAGGGCTGCCCAGAGGACAACGGGTGTTGCCAACAGCAGTTCGATATAGCTCGCCAGCGGCTCGCCAAGCGCTTCACGCGGCCACGAGAGGCCAAGCATCGGCCCCATGGCAAGGATCAGGAGAGGAACTGAAAGGACAGCACTGACCCATAGACGCCTGATAAAATCCAGGAGTTCCGGATTCGGACCTTCGTCTTCAGGTGGAATGCCCATCGGCTCCAGCGCCATGCCACATTTCGGGCAGTCGCCAGGACGGTCACTGACGACCTCGGGGTGCATCGGGCAGGTATAGAGCGTACCCTTCGGCATGGCGGCTGCCGCAGGCTTTTTGCCATGGCGATAGGTTTCGGGATCGGCCTCGAACTTCGCCTTGCAGCCGGCCGAGCAGAAATAGAACTTCTCGCCCTCGTGCTTCAGGAAATGTTTCGCGGTCGAGCGGTCTACGGTCATGCCGCAGACCGGGTCCCTGGCGGTCAGATAATCCTGCGGTGCCGCCTCGAACTTCCTGCGGCAGCCATCGCTGCAGAAGTGATAGGTGTGACCCTGATAATCGAGCGAAGGTTTCCCGGCTTTCGGATCGACCGTCATGCCGCAGACGGCATCGCGCACCACCACGTCTTCAGCCTTTTCATCGTGGCCGCAACTGCATTGCGCACCGTCGGCGTGATGGTCGTGCCCATGCCCATGATGATCGTGGTCGTGATGATGATCGTGCTTGCTGTCCATAATGCTGTACCTTTCGTGCCTGTGTGGCATCCGGACAGCCTTATGAACCTTCCAGCAACTGGAAGGTCAATCTCTTTTTTTCGCCCGCTCAGATTTTTCAAGATTGCCGTCAGGCGGGAACGATCAATGCTGCCGGCTGGTCCCCGAGAAGCGCGGCAAGCGAGATCGTCGTCCCTGGCTCCAGCATCTTGCCGGTCAGGAGATCAGCCTTGAGGCCGTGGAGGGGCGAGGGCACAAGAACGGCCGTATCCTCCCAGAATTCGGGTCCGGCAAAGAGCACGCCGGGATCAAGCCAGCCGAACATCAGGCGCGGGACGACTGTGATGGCGAAGTTCTCAAGATGCAGGCGGGCAAAGGCGACGACATGATCGCTCCTGATACCGTTGACTGTAAGAGGCAGGTAATCGCCTTCCGTGAAAAGCCGGGCGCGTTCCATCCGAAGCCCCAGGCCGATCTGGATGATGCGCTGTTTCAATGCCGCGGCCTGCAGCCGCGCGAGCGCACCACCCTCGGCAAGCCAGCCGCCCAATCTCTCGAAATCCGGCAGGCGCCTGTTATCGGGATCGACGAAACTGAAGTCGAAACCTTCCGCCCCCTGATAGATATCCGGGATACCCGGCGCCGTCAGCTTGATCAGCGTCTGCGACAGGCTGTTCATATAGCCGGCTTCGATGAAGGGTTGCAGAACGCGAGCGAAATCCTCGGTGAAGACATCGTTGTCGGGTGAGAGGAGCCCGGCTGCATAGGTATGGACCGCCTCCTCATACTCTTTGTTCGGCGCAGTCCAGTCGGTGCGCAGCTTGGTTTCGCGAATGGCCTTTTCCGCAAAGGCGGTGAACCGTTCGCGCAGCGCATCGGCATGATGGCGGTCGAAATCCTCGGGCCAGGCGCCGGCAAGTGCCTGATAGAGCATCCACTCCAGATTGGGTTCGGGCGCTTCGCCATCCGGCAGCGCAATGCAATGGCTTTCGTTCAGCCTGCGCCAATGTTCGACAGCGTTGGCAAAGACGCCGGCGCCTTCGCTCACAGCATAAAGCCGCGCCCGAGCATCCTCGCCGCGCTTTGTGTCATGCGTCGATGTCGCCGAAAGCCCTGCGGGCTGGGAGCGAGCGCGCTCGTGCATGAGTTGGTGAAACGCTTCGACACCGCCAAGCATATGATCCGGCTCGCCGCCAACCTCGTTTACCGCCAGCAGCCGGTTGTAGCGATAGAAAAGCGTATCCTCCATTGCCTTTGCCATGACGGGGCCGGAGAGCTGCTGGAACCGGAGACGGAATTCGCGGGCCGCCTCATTGTCGACCGCGCCTCTAAGGATGGCTACGATGCTTTGCAGCGGTTGCGCATAGTCCAGATGCCCTGCGGCCGCCATCTCGGCTTTTTTCAGGAGATCCGCATCCCTCGCATCGAGTGGGCCATTAGCCCCATAGGTGCGGTAGACCGAAAAGGCGATCAGAAGCGCGCGGATCGCCTCGGTTAATTCATCCCCAGACAGTTCGGGGAAGAGGCCGGCTGCAATGCGCGCAAGTCGGGCCGTCTCGCCGGCGAAATTCTGCTCGACCATCAGCCGCTTTGCTGTTTGCCGCCCGATTTCAAAATCGCCATGGCCATCCGCCAGGCTGCGATAGGCTTCGTCCAGCCTCTGTAAACCATTGCTGTCGACGAAAAGCCCGCTCAAGGCGGCGATGAACTCGTAGCCGGTCGTTCCCTGCACCGGCCAGTCTGTGGGCAATTCCTCACCTGGGCCCAGGATCTTTTCGACGACGATATAGGTGTCCACGCCGACTGCTTCCCGCAGGCGGTCGAGATAGGCTGTCGGTTCCGCCAGCCCGTCGATATGGTCGATGCGCAGGCCCTGGACCTGGCCCTGACGCACGAGATCGAGAACCAGCCGGTGGGTCTCTTCGAAGACATTGATGTCCTCCACCCGCAGGCCGACCAGTCCGGTCACCTCAAAAAACCGCCGATAACTCAGATGCTCCGAAGCCTCCTGCCAGCGCTGAAGGCGCCAGTGCTGTATTCCGTGCAGCCGCGTCATGAACGCATGGTCTTTCGAAAGCTCTCCGAGCTTTCCGCTCAGGTTGGTAAGATTGCCGACTTCGAAGATCATATCGCGCAGGCTGCGATGAAGGTCATTGCCATCGACCGAGACCGTCAGTTCCGCCATCCGGGCGAGATCGGGATCATCCAGTTCCGCCGCGAGCAGTGGATAGCTTTCCATGCTCAGGGGAAAGCAGGTGCCATAATAGCTGATCGCCAGATTGCCATAGGTCTCGTCGACGGTGATCGCCAGTTCGTCCGCAGCGACACTCTCATCGAAGCCATTGCCGAGTTGGGGCAAGGTCAGCCGTTCGCTCCAGTCTATGTCGAAATAGCCAGCAAACGGGCTATGCTTGCCGAACTCCAGGACGCTCCGCCACCAGGCATTATCGAGGGAGGCGGCCATATGGTTCGGCACGATGTCGAGGATCAGTCCCATGCCTGCCTCTGACAGCGTCTCCGTCAGGCGATCGAAGCCCGCCCTTCCTCCAAGGTCCGGATCGATTTCGTTGGTGTCGGTCACGTCGTAGCCATGCGTCGATCCGCTGGTGGCCGTGAAGACCGGTGAGGCATAGAGGTGGCTGATGCCGAGCGACTTCAGATACGGGACAAGCCCGCAGGCGCGATCGAAGGTCATGCCGTTGCGGAACTGGACCCGGTAGGTCGCGGAGGGAAGCGTCATGGGGTCATTTTTGCCGTTTGGAGGGGACCTCTTCCAACGGTTGCGAAGCGCTTTTGTTCCGATTAGTCCACAAAGACACCGACGCTTGCTGCCCGGCCCATGGAATCAATCACCGTCAGCTTGGAATAACCGCCGCCGTCAGGCATCCAACTCTGCGTGCGCCGACGCGAAAGATCGGGCAGCGGTTTGCCGTTGGCAAGCCAGCGAAAAGGCGCGCGGCCGCCCTGCAGCTTTAGCATCAGCGGCGTAAGATCGCCCGCCTTTGCCCCAAGATCGACATGGGCGCCTTCTGGCGGATAGACGATCTGCGGTGACGGCTCGCGGCCGGACGTGACCAGCAGCCCGTTGGCATTGACGGCAAAACGCCGCTGGCTGATCGGCAGATCGGTCTGGGCAATGCGCAAGGCGCCTGCCGGCGGGCGCGGCAGCGGTGTCGTGGCGATACCGGATTTAGCCAAAGCTTCGAAGAGGATGGGTGCGGCCGTACCATAACCCGTCAAACCGGGTACGGCGCTGTTATCAGGCCGTCCGACCCAGACGCCAAGCACGTAGCGTCCATCGTAACCGACCGACCAAGCATCGCGATAGCCGTAGCTCGTGCCCGTCTTGTAAGCGATGCCGCGCTGGGGTGCGCCGGCCGGCGGGATGACTCCCGAAAGTATGTCGGCGACATTCCAGACAGCAACCGGCTCCAGCAGCGGCTCGCCGTCGATCTTGCCCGGGGCGTTCGTCACGCCGTCTCCGATCCTGACCGGCTGGCCGCGATTGGCAAGGGCAGTATAGAGCTGCACGAGATCCTTCAGTGTGATGCCAAGGCCGCCAAGGCCGATCGCCAGACCGGGCGTCTCGTTCGGCGGCAAGACCGGACGAACGTCGGCGCGTCGGAAACGCACCATGAGGCGAGACGGACCGACCGCATCGAGCAGCTTGACGGCCGGCACGTTAAGGGAGAGCTGCAGGGCCTCGCGCACGGTGACATCGCCCTGGTAGCTCATGTCGAAATTGCGCGGCCGGTAGCCAAAGAAATCGGCCGGCCGATCCTCGATGATGGTTTCCTGGCTCACCAGCCCCTGCTCGAACGCAAGGCCATAGATAAAGGGTTTGAGCGTCGAGCCGGGCGACCTGTTGACACGTGTCATGTCGATCCAGCCGGAGCGGCTTGCATCGAAATAATCGGCCGACCCCACCTCTCCGACGATCTCACCGGTTTCGGCATCCGCCATCACCATGGCGAGCGACAGTTTCGGCCCAAGCTTCATCGTTGCGGCACGGGCGACGGATTCGAGGCCGGTCTGGACCTGCTTCCTCAGCGTCGTCTGGTGATGGATCGCTTTCGGATCCTTGCGCAGTGCCGCTTCCGCGACATGGGCAGCAAGCGTCGGAAGCTGCAGCCTGCGGGCAGGAATGGCAACACCCTCGGCGCGCTCGGCCTCGCCATCGCCGACCACTTCGGCCACGGCGATACGGTCGAGCACCCGCTTGCGCGCCGCTTCAGCCGCCTTCAGGTTTCTATCCGGCCGGCGCTTCTCCGGCAATTGCGGCAATGCAACGAGCAGCGCCGCTTCTGCTACGGTCAGCCGCTTCGGCTCCTTGCCGAAATAGGCAAGGCTTGCAGCGCGCACACCTTCCAGATTGCCGCCATAGGGCGCATGGGTCAGATAGAGATCGAGGATCTGTTCTTTCGAAAGCCGCCGCTCGATCTGCACTGCGCGCGCGATTTGCAGGAGCTTTGCCGAAAACGACCGGCTCTCGCGGGGCTCAATCAGCCTTGCCACCTGCATGGAGAGCGTTGAAGCGCCGGAAACGATGCGGCCATTGCTGACGAATTGCAGCGCCGCACGCCCGAGTGCCCAGACATCGATGCCGGCATGCTCGTAGAAGCGCTGATCCTCATAAGCGACCAGCATGCGGACGAATTGTGGATCGACGTCGGAAACGTCCGTCTTCAGCCGCCAGCGCCCCTCTGATGTTGCGAAGGCACGCAGCAATTGCCCGTCCGCATCCAGCACTTCGGGCGAGACCGCCTCTGCCTCATCGAGCGGCGGCGGATAGGCGCGGTCGGCGGCTTCGAGCGCGAAGAGGCCTGCACCGGCAATGATGATGCCGGCCGCAGTCCCGATCGCAAACTTTTGCCACCGCCTCATTGTTGAGCCGCAACGACCTCCATCTTGCCGGTCGCCGTGCGGGCAGACATATCGGGACGGTACATGTTCTCGACAGTCGCCGCCGGATGATCGTAGACGCCGGGTGTCACGGCGCGCACGACGTAGGCGACGTTGAAATCACGTGCTGAATTTTCGTCGCGGTTGAAGGCGGCGACGAAACGGTCGTAGCGGAATTCCGTATGGGCGGCCGATATCTCGCCGACCCAGTCGAAATTCGTCATCTGGGCGCTGTCGACGAGGCTTGGATTGTCGATCTCGAAGCCGGCCGGCAGGAGATCGGTGATGACGATGCGAGAGGCCCAGTCGTTCTGCTCGGTCACATGCAGGACGACGACATAACGCTCGTTTTGCTGCGCTTCGCTGACATTGGCCTCCTCGCCATCCAGCGTGTAATAGGTCCGCTCGATGGTAAAGCCGGTGCCGCCCGCCGGCAGCGGCTTGACGGGGGCGGCAACCGTGGTGATGACGGCCGAGACCGTGTCACTCGTCGCGCTCGTCAATGTCAGGGGATGGTCGATCAGCGCATCGCCGGTCATCTTCGCCATATAAGCGCCGGTCCGCTCGGCCCCGTTGACGTTGACCTTCAAATCGTCGTCGCCGTTCTGGAGGGCACGCGCTGCCAGAAGCATCCAGGCCTGTTCCTGGGTGCTCGTATATTTGCTGCGATCCCATTCCCGCGCGACTGCCTTGGCGAGTTCCGGAATGACCGGCGGGACGGGGCGGCTTTCGGCGGCGAGCGCCAGGATCGCCGCGCCATCGCGCAGCACCGAGCCATAATCGGTGCGCGAGAAATTCACGCGGGTCACCATCGACTGTTTCGACATCTGCAGCGCATCGACGAAGATATTCTTCGAGCGCGTTGCATCGCCGTAGAGCGCCAGCGCCGCAGCGATATGGGCCTTGGCAAGCGGCGTCGGGAAGTCGTTGATCATTGTGTCGGCATAGTAGCGAAGGTCGCTGACGGCGGCCTTCTTGTTGCGCGCGAGCACATAGAGAGCATAGGCGATCTCATCGCCCTTACCTTTCACGTCGGTCGTGTAGGAGAGCGAGTTCTGCAGGTTTTCGAGCGCCTGCACCAGGGCGCGATCCGGAACGTCGTATTTCTGTTCGCGGGCCCGCGTCAGGAAGTCCGTGACATAGGAATCGAGCCAGAGATCGCCGGAATCCGGCCCCCACAGGCCGAAACTTCCCGCATAGGCCTGATATGAAAGCACGCGGTAGATCGCATCCTGCACACGCTTGTGGATGTCGTCATCTGTTTGCTCCATGCCCGCCTGCTTGGCGACCTCGGCCAGATAGAGCAGCGGCAGTGCGCGGCTCGTCGTCTGCTCGGCGCAGCCGAAGGGATAGCGGTCGAGCGTCATCAGCAGTGCCGGGATGTCGAAGGCGGCCGAGCGCGTGACGTTGACTGCGATAGAAGCGCCCGGAAGCACGCTGTCAGCCAGCAGGTTCTTGTCGATCGTCAGGCTCTTGCCGGGTGCAAGCGCAATGACGCGTCGTTCGGTCACCGGCAGCGAGGATGGCCGCACCGGCACATCCACCACCTGGTCGAGCGACAGGCCCTGATCATTGGACAGGTTGATCGCAACGTGGCCGTCGCCTGGCTCGCCGCCGACCAGTGTCAGCGTCAGGTCGGACTTGGCGCCGGCGCCAAGCTTCAGGGTCTGCTCGGCAGGGCCGTCGATACTAAGCGCCTTGTTGCCGGTCAGCGTCAGCTTGTAATCACCTGCCGGTGCATCGGTATTGGCAATGTCGAGGCGCAGATTGGCCTTGTCCCCTGGTGCCAGGAATTTCGGCAGGCTTGCCGTGACGACAACGGGATCGCGGATGATGACGTCCCTGGCGTTATGGCCGACACCGGTCTTCGTCCAGGCGACTGCCATGACACGCGCAGTGCCGTTGAACTGGGGAATATCGAAGCTGACCTTCGCCTTACCTTCGGCATCGAGCCTGACCGGACCTGAGAAGAAGGCGACGAGCTTCTGTGTGGGCGGGCTTGCCTGCAGCGCGATGGCACCGCCATCACCGCCGGTACGCAGCTTGCCGGTCGCGCCCAGCGATCCGTCGATCAGCCGGCCGTAGAGGTCGCGGATTTCGAGGCCGAGCTGGCGCTGGCCAAAATACCAGTCCTCAGGGTTCGGCGGTTCATAGCGCGTCAGATTGAGGATGCCGACATCGACGGCGGCAACCGTGACATAGGCCTCCTCGTTCGCGCCGGCACCTGTCACCTGCAGGCCGATATCGAGCGGTCCGCGCGGCAGCATCTTTTCCGGCGTGTCGATCTTGACCTGCAGCGCGCGATTGGCCGGATCGACCTTCAGCCATTTGATGCCGATCGAGCGCGCCGGCATATGCGTGTCGAGGGAATCGCCCGGGCGAAAGAGGGTGGCGGTCACATAGGCGCCGGCCCCCCAGTCTGCGGTAACGGGAATATCGACCTCGCCACCGGTTTCGCTCATCGTGGCGTTTTCAACGGCAATAAGCTTTTCCGTGCCGGCCGTGATCATAAGCTCGCCGCCATAACGCGACGTGACTTTCAGCTTGGCCGTCTCGCCGACCTTATAACTGTCCTTGTCGAGAGCGATCTCAAGGCCATCGGGCGTTTCCGTCGATGTCGAGGCGACGAACCAGCCGGCATCGAACTCGACGCTGGAGGTCGGGCCGTCAGCGTTCGGGCTTTCCACCTCGAGCCGGTAGCGACCCCAGTTGACAGGTGCCTGGATCTTGCCGCCATTGGCAGCCGTTGCATCCACCGAGCCCGAGGCGACCTCTTCGGGCGTATAGGTGGGTTCGTATTTCCAGGCTGTGCCTTCGCGGTACCACTGGTAATCGCGCCTAAGCTTGTAGAATTTCCAGCGCAGCCCTTTCATTTCCTGCTTCTGGCCCTGCGTATCAAGGCCGATCACAGTGAAATTCGCCAGCGCATTCTCCGGCAGGTCGCCATCGAATTCCGGCTTGATGCCGATCGCTGCCTGATCCGTCTTGACCGGAATCTCGAGCGAACGCTCGATGGCCCGCCCACCCGGCTCCTGCATGCGCAGGTAGATGGTGGCATTGAGGAGCTGCGTCGTGGCCGGCAGCTCGCCAATCGTCAGATCCGTCGAGGCCTCGCCATTCTCGTCGAGCTCCGGCAGGCCGTCGATCGTCTGGCGCGAATCCTCGCTCGCTTCCTCGTCGGCCAGGCCGAACTGGTAGCCGGGATAGGCAGCATTCTCGCGCGTCGGCTTGACGACGACGTCACCTTCGATGGTCAGGCCGGCGGCTGGTGCGCCGTAAAGATATTTACCCGACATCGTGATCGTGGCTGCCGTATCGGTTCCGATCTCCCTGGACTCGGTCTTGATCTCCAGGTCGGTGCGATCGGGCACGAAATCGTCGACCAGAAAGGTCTTGGTGGCGATCGGCGAGCCCTTCGGATCGGTATAGACATTCATCGTCCAGGTACCGCGCATGGCGTTTTCCTGCGTTTGCAGGTCGACCACATAGCCGCCGAGATTGCTCGTCTGGCTGACGATGCGCCGGTCTTCCACGCCATCCGGCCGCGAGAAGATGAAGGTGAGCGGCAGGTTTTCGATCGCATTGCCGTCCGTATCGCGGGCAAGGGCGGCCGCATGCACTGTCTCGCCGGCGCGGTAGATGCCGCGCTCGGTAAAGGGCAATACGTCGATTGCACCCGGCGACGCGCGGCCGGTGACGCCACGATCGGAAAGATCGAAACCCGCGCGTGTCATGTCGAGGAAGACATAATCGGACGTGCCGTTCTTGGCGCTGATGACGGCAGGCGTGAGTGCGGCAGTGCCGCGGATCAGACCTGCCGTGAAGGTGGCGCGGCCGTTCTGATCGGTCGTGGCGGTGCCGAGCACTTCATTGTTCTTGGCGAGCAGCTGCAATTCGACGCCGGCCATCGGCTTGGCGGAGGCGAGCGAGCGGGCAAAGACGTTCAGCCCGTCGGTGCCGGCATAGGTGGTAATGCCGATATCGGAGACGAGGAACCATTGCGTTGCCTGCGAATCCCAGTCCTGAACCGGACCGGTCGGCGGGGTCGCGACCATCACATAGATGCCGGGCTTGCGCTCCGGCAGCGCCTCATCGACCGGGAAGGAGGTAACGACGTCCTTGTTGAGTTCGTTGGCGATCTCGATCGATCCCTGCCAGACGAGCTCGCCGCTCTGGTCGGCAATATTCTGGGCGCTGTAACCGTCCAGCTGCGTCAGGAATTGCGAGGCGGTCAGGAGCGGTGCGATGCCGCGATCACCGATGCGGTAGAGCTTCAGATTGGCAGAGGCCAAATTGACGGAGACGATCGGGATGCCGCGGCGCGCCGTCGACGGCAGCACGAAGCTGTCACCGGTAAAGCGCACCATCTGGCTACGATCCTTGATATAGAGGTCGATTGTCACAGGCGCTTCAAGAACCTCGTCGACGGAGGAGGGCAGGCCGGTGCGGAAGCCGATCTTGTAGGTCTCGCCATGGGTCAGGCCCTCGACGCAGATCTGCTTGTCCTTGGCCTCCAGCGCCTTGGGTGCTTCGCCGTTCAGGGTTACGAAAGGCGTATAGTCGACGGTCTTGACCAGCGCTTCGGAGAAGGTGACGCAGGCGCGCGGCGTGGCGCTGTCGGCATCGACGGTATGTTCGGTGATCCGGAAGCCCTGTGTCTGCTTGAGCTGCAGGTAGTCTGCCTGCACGTCCCTGGCGCTGGCGAGCGCAAGGCTCGCCTTGTAGCTATTCAACGCATCGCGGTAATTGGCGTTCTTTTCCAGCGCCTTGGCAAGCACGGCCAATGCATCCGCACGCTTGCCGGTGGTGCGCGTCAGCTGATAGCCGTTCAGCGCATCTATCACCGCCTGACCGAAGATGCCGCTATCGGCGGCGCCGAGCGAGGTGGCCGCGCGCGCCGTCTCAATCCAGAGATCACCGTCGTCGGGGGTGATCGACAGGGCACCGTGGAAGGCCTTCAGCGCATCGGAAAGATTGCCGCCGGTGAGGTCCAGGCGGGCGCCTGCCGTCAGGCTGTCGACGCCCTGGCCCTGTTGATCGTCGGCGAGCGCAAGATCGTTGCGAAAATTGCGCGCTTGCTGGACAAGGTCATCGGAAAGGAAAGGCAGGCGAGGGGCCGCACCAATGTCCGGTTCCTGCGGCGCGGCCGCAGCGGTCGTCTCCACGATCCGGCCGGCAATCGCGCCGGGGGCCGCGTTCATCGTCTTGAAGTCGGATTTCAGGAAGCACCACTTCACCTTCGGATTATAGGTGAAGGCCTTGCAGCTCTTGTCGCCGATACAGGCGGCCTTACACTGATCGAGCGAGAGGTTCTGTTCCGTGCGCAGGTCAAAGCCGAAATAATCCGCGTCCTTGACGGTAACGATGTCGCGCTTGGCGTCGGCTGCAGAAGCCGACAGGCCCGCAAAAATCATAGATACAACGATGACGGAAAAAGCGAAGAACGAGCGCACAGACATTGGTTCCCCCCGGATGCTGGCTCTGAGCCGGGCGGCACTGTCCCCACTCCCCAGGGAATTGTCAACTCACCTTCCGGCCTGTTCAGGTTTCGCGCATTGGCTTTCGTGCAATCGTCACATCGGCGTGAGTGAACAGCTTGTGATTTGCGGCTTTTTCGTCGATCGGCAAGGATTTCTCCGGTTTGTTCCCGGAGGTAGCCCCATGTCCGTTTCCACATCAGCCAAGGTTCTTGCCGCGCTTTTCGCAACGGCAGCCCTTTCGCTCGGCCTCGGTTCCGTCGCCACCCAGGCGGCGGAAGATGCCGTCGTCATTCCAGCGCCTGCCGTCGACGAGGCGGGCAAGTCCGGCACTGAAACGGCCGTCTTCGCCGGCGGCTGCTTCTGGGGCGTCCAGGGCGTTTTCCAGCACGTAAAGGGCGTCAAAAGCGCCGTGTCCGGCTATGCCGGCGGCGAAGCCGCAACCGCCCAGTACGAAACGGTGAGCACCGGTACGACGGGCCACGCCGAATCCGTCAAAGTAACCTTCGATCCGAAAGAGGTGAGCTACGGCAAGCTCCTGCAGGTCTTCTTTTCGGTCGCGCACAACCCGACGCAGCTCAATTTCCAGGGACCGGACCAGGGCACCCAATACCGCTCGGCGCTGTTCATCTCCGACCCGCAACAGCGCAAGGTCGCCGAAGCCTATATCGCCCAGCTCGACAAGGCGCATGTCTTCAAACAGCCGATCGTCACCAGGATCACCGACTATACTGGCTTCTATCCGGCCGAGCAGTATCACCAGGATTTCCTGACGCTGAACCCGACCTACCCCTATATCGTCTATAACGACCTACCGAAGATCGAAAACCTGAAGCAGATATTCCCGGCTGATTACAGCCAGGACCCGGTTCTGGTGCTGAAGGCCAAGGGTTGAGAGGTCCCTCAAACCGAAATTTCAAAAGGCGGCTAAGGTCGCCGCCTTTACTATAACTTCTCGGCATTTTAAGAATTTATCAATATTAACAAAAGTTTAATTGAGAAATACTGCGTTTCATGCCGGAACATATCGTCGCATCGCCCGTTTAAGCTGCGAGCCTCGTGGAAGCAATCTGCCTTTCACGAAGCGGAGTCTCCTCGGTAAAGCGTAAAGGGGATCTGTCATGGCCACGAATGTCATGCGTAGCTGGCAACGGGAACATCTCATGGAACAGCGAGTGCTGATTGTCGAAGACGAACTGCTGATAGCCCTCGATCTCGAAACAACGATCGAGGACATGGGCGTGCATGTCGCAGGCCTCGCATCGGATCGCGAAGGAGCTCTCAGGCTCGCACCGCTCGCCGATATCGCCTTTGTCGACGTCAACCTCTCGGATGGCGCAACCGGCCCTGAGATCGGCCGGCAGCTGGCAGAAGACCACGGGATCTCCGTCGTCTTCATGACCGCCAATCCCGAGGCCGTTGTAGATGATGTGCACGGCGCGCTCGGTGTCGTGCAAAAACCCGTCATGCCGACAGTGGTGGAACAGCTTCTTAGATATGTCACTGCCCGCCGTGCGGGCATGCTGGCAGTGGTGCCGCAGCAGATGATGGTGTTTGCGTGATCCGATCTGGCCAATGGCGAGCAACGCTAGCAATTTTATAGGCTGCCTTAAATTTTGTTGTGCGATGTTGAGAACAAGCGCTACCGGCGCGCGATCAGATGTTTTGAACATTGACTTAAGCGCGAGGATACGCTTGAAGCGGATCATGCGTTCCGAACGAGTTGTACTCCGTTCGGGTTCTGGTTTGTGAACGTTATCGGGAGCCATCATGTACGAGAAGCGGTTTGATGAAGAAATAAATCTCTTCGTTTTGGCTTCCTTCCTCAAGAGAAATGCTCTCGTGATTGGTGCATTCACGATCATCGGCCTCATAGGGGCAACTGTTTTTACAGGCAAAGCACCAGCGGTTTACGAGGCATCGGCACAGCTTGTTCTTGCGAAGGTCAGCAGGCCTGGGCCCGACGGAGCCATAGTGACAGTTCCAATCGAACCGCGGGATCGCTTCTTGTTCCGGATGCGTTCACCAGCTGCTTTCGACTTGAAGCTCGCCTCCAGCTGTTTTGAGGGAGGTACTGCGACACGCGAGCAATTGGCACGAAGCGTGAGGATTACAGCTCCGACAACGCCCGATGACGTGATATCGGTATCTTTCAGTGCACCCACGTCGGAATTTGCGGAGCGTTGTGTGACGGCGGTTGTGCAGCAAATCCAAGAGCAGCAATCGTCCTTGGCCTCGCAGAGCAACGACAGCATCAAGGCGGAAATTGCTGCCAGCGAAAATCAACTTGCAGACAATTTGAAATTGGTAGAGTCATCGCAAGGTTCGGACTGGCAGAAGGCGATTTATTTGGCTACGCGGGATGATTCCAATTTTCTTCGCGAGAAAATTATGAATCTGAATTCGCGGCTGCAATTGAACCAGCCTGCGACGCTTTTATCCCCAATTTACGCTTCGCACTCGCCGGTATCTGCAAACAGCTTGAAGCAAATTCTCGTCGGTTTGATCGGCGGCTTTGCTCTCGGCGTCATCGCCGCAATTATCAGAACCCTGTATGTTTCACGGCGTGGACGCGACCGGGACATTCTAAATCAAAAATAATCGGGTGGGCTTACTTAAACAAGTTACTCCGCCTTGGACTCCGGCGGAGTATTGAACTTTCCACGAGCGAACTGCAGCCCTCGTGAAAGAAATTTCCTGCCCATAAACCGAAACAAATCTGCCTTCAGACCGTGGCTGCGAAGCGCACGAAGTATTTCTTTGTTCTGGTTGATCACATTTGTGACGCTGCGGTTGGTCGTACCTCCCATGCGCATCATGACCATAACGCCCGGGACGTATTTTACGCGGATTCGATGGCGCTCCAGGAATCGCATCATCAACTCGACATCGGCGGCGATCCGATACTCCAGATCGAATGAACCAAATCGCTCATAGACATCGCGACGGACGAAGAAAGTCGGATGGGGAGGAGCCCAGCCTCTTTCGAATGCGGTAGGGACAAAGGGCGACGATCGCCAGTGGCGAACGACAGTTTGAGGATCGTTTTGCTTCACATAACAAAGATCCCCGTAACACGCTTCGAGATTTGGGTCTTCTTTGAACGTTTTGGCCACTTTAGCCAAGGTCCCGGGTAGGTAGAAATCGTCCCCGTTGATGAAGCCGATGATCTCGCCCGTCGCCAGCGCGATGCCCTTATTCATTGCATCGTAAATGCCAGTGTCCTTTTCGGAGATCAGTTTGCTGATAATCTCCTTGCGCTCTTTAATCCTGTCAAGCGTCCGGTCCTTCGAGAGACCGTCTATAACGATATATTCCAGATTGGAGTAATCCTGGGCGGCAACAGATTGAAGGGTATCTGCGATCGTCGCTTCATTGTTGAAGACGACGGTAATGACGGAAATCTTCGGCTCACTCATTAGTGTTCTCTGGTGGTCGACCGAACACGACACGGACCCCGGTCGTCGCTCTGTTATTGCACTTGATTGCGAGCATAGCGAACAAGCGAGGTGAAGTCAGAAACGAAGCGCAGAACTCGTTCGTTGGACATGGCCTGAGCCAGGTCCCCGCTGATTGCGATCGCTGAATCCGTACGCGGGCGAACAGAAGCCAAGGCATCTGCGAGTGAATGTGCATCGTACCGGTTGAAATAGGTTGCTGCTTCGCCAGCCTGCTCTCTATTCACATCGAGATCCGATAGGATCAAAGGCACGCCCCACGATAGAGCCTCTTCGACTGTGGTGCTCCATCCCTCGAACAGCGATGGATTTAGCAGTCCCATACTCGCAGTGCCGAGTGGTGCAAGGTCGCGATAGGGGATCAGTCCGAGCAGACGGAAATTCTGGTCAAGACCAGCTTCCGTGATCGCTGCCTTCACACTCGGAAAATATGTCGGATCGCGTGGATCGGATTGATTCCCACTCGCCGCGATCGTCAGCTCGACGCCCCGTTCGCGCAGGATTTTCAGCGCCTCAAGCACGAGGAGGTGGTTCTTGTGCTTCCAGAATTGATTGGGCAGGAAGACGTAGTGCTCGGGTAGCAGGTACTTGTCTGCTACGGCTCGCGCTTCGCTGTATTCAATCTTGCCCTTCGGCGGCACGGCAAAGCGAACGACATGGGTGCGCCCTCGAGCTGCCGGATAGAATTGTTCGCAAGACCGTCTCGAATCTTCGCTACTCAGCATGATCGAGCGACGAGCTGCAATCTGAAGCCGAAATCCAATGTCGCGTTTCCAGTAGCCAAACCTGCTGAAGAGATGGTCCAGGTAGCGATGTTGGAAATCCGGAAACCACGCAATGGCAGGTAAGCCGAGCCTGAAGCCAAAAAATTGCGCCACTTCAAAAACGACATCGATCTGGTGTTTATTAAACACCGCGCGGATGCTTCTGTCCGCGCCGGTTGCAACACTAAGCAATAACGACCGAAAGCTTCGGGATCTGTTGAACAGTGGATGGCGTACAACCCTTACGCCATCCAGGCTCGCAAATGGCGCTACCTCGCCTTCCTCAACATCGGTTCCGAAGAAAACGATGGGACAAATCTCGTCTTTCCGATAACGGGCTAAAAGCGTGACGAGGTTCAGCAAATAATTGTAGCCGCCGGTCCAATCGCGACCGCTGATCATGGTGAAGCCGATATTGATCATCTTGCCGTGCCAGCTTCCGACCGAAACCAGCTAATATACGCGGAAAGCCCGTCCTTTAGATCGCTGCGCAATTCAAAGCCAAGGGATTTGAGCTGTGTCGAATCCGCGACCAGGCTCTGGGGGTCGCCCTTCCTCGCCTCACCGGAAAAAGTGATATTGGGGCGCGAGGACGCCTTCTCGAACCATGCCTCCACAACCATTTCGACAATAGAGCGAACGTTTGTGCCAGTGCCGGTGCCGACATTGACGACCCGGAGAGACGAGTCCGCTTGCGCTTCAATCAACGATAGCGCGCGCACGACGTCCGCGACTTCGATCCAGTCTCTAAGTTCGGCGCCCCCGCCCCCAAGATTGAGGCGATCCGGATTTCTCTCAAGCTGTGAGCACACATCCCACAGCAATTGCTTTCGCAGACCTTGTCCGTAAACCGAAAACAGACGGGCAATCGCGATCTTCAGTCCATAAGTATCGCAATAGGACTGACATAGAGATTCCATTATGCTTTTGTGATGACCATAGGGAGAAAACGGATTTTTGATCGTCGTTTCCGCGATCGGGCCTTCGTGATTGGCGCCATAAACAGCGGCGCTTGAAATAGCCACCAGTCGGCAGTCCGGTGCTTCCAGCCGTAGCCACTCAAGAAGTTCCGCTGTCGAATTGACGGTGCGGTGAAAATCTTCGCGGGGATTTGCAATCGCGACGCCGACCGACGAACCGCCCCCAAGATGATACACGATGTCCGGAGTGCCGGCCTGTCGTTGGATCAGTCGAAGATTGGGGCCATCAATTTCACCATTCTGCCACAGTGTCAGTCCCCACCGTTCCGCGTGCAAAGGAGGCCAGATACCATGGCCAAGACCAAGCACGACATGCCCGTTCTCCGAGAGATGCCGCGCCAGATATCTCCCGATAAAACCGTGGGCGCCGGTGATGAGTATTCGAGCCATTCTTCGTTATCTAGGCCTCGTGGCAATGAAGGAGTATAGCCGTCCGGGTCGGTTGTCGAATGCCTGTGCGATCCGCGAGAGAACGCCCCAGATCGGGCCGAAACGCAAGGCTACGGAAGCGACTCCTCCGACGAATGGTAGTTTAGCACCGAGGCGTGCTGCCATCTCTTCTTTTAGTTCATTCCTGCTGTAGGGCGCAAAATTAATCTCGCTTTCAAGGGGTGCCAGGACCCTGTCCATACCGAAGCCGGCGGAAACGATCGCGTTTTCGTAGTCCTTCAAAAGGAACGCATTCTCTCCGCCATACAATTTATGAAGAGGATGTTGATCTAGAAACACTGGGAGATCGCGTTGCGAGGAAATTACATGCTCTCGTACGGCAATGAGGCGACCGCCGGGCTTCAAAACACGAAAGAATTCCCGGCAGGCGGCGGCCAAATCCGATGTATGGTGCAAGACAGCTCTTGCAAACACGACGTCAAACGCCTGGTCAGGGAACGGCAATTTTTCAGAGAACTCTTCCACCGCCTGAATCGGCAGCTTCGTCTCCTCTGCAAGATGTTTGATCGCTCCCGATCCTACGAGGTTGCTCTTGTCGGGCTCAAGAGCGGTAACCTTGAAGCCTTCCTTAGCCAGAGCATAGCTCGCGATACCTCTCCCTGCGCCGATATCGACTGCACAGCTTCGCTGATCAGGAAGAAACTTGCGAATGGCGCCCCACTCGTCGCTCCGCCAATAGCGGTCGGCAGCTTTCGAAAGAGGGTCGTCGTAGTAGGCATCGACAACAAGCTTCTGCTGGTCGGGTTGTTCCCGAAGCCATTGAACGGCTTGCTCCCATGTATCGAGATGCTGCGATGTCATCACCAATCCTAAGTTACGGCTGCTTCCGGCGCTATGTGGCGAACAATCCGAGCCGGGTTACCTGCGACAACCGTATAGGGTTCTACATCACGCGTTACAACGGCTTGGGCACCAATAACCGCGCCTTCGCCAACTGTCACGCCCTTCAAGATACTGGCGCCGAAGCCGATCCACACCTTATCTTGGATCACAACTGGCTTAATCGCGACTCCAGACCAGTCCTTGCGACCTATACCCCAATCGCGAACATCGTTTTTTCGAAGGTTCCAGTCCAGCGAGTGGGAGTCGTGGTCTACTATCGTTACCCCCCAGGAGATGATGGTATCATTTCCAATTTCGATGCCTGAATGGCAAACTAGGTGACTTGATCCCACGTAACATCGATCGCCAATCGAAACGCGTCCATTGGGATCGTCGAAACTGACAATGCAGTTTATAATGCAGTCTTGACCAATCTGGACGGTACCACCTCGAATGGAACGCAAGGCCAGCCAGCGAACCTTGCTCCGCGGCCCCACGACGAACCGACTTCTGTTCCGCACCAGAATACTGACCAGCATATTAACTATTGCCGATGGATTGAGCCTCATGCGATCTCGACCAGTCGATTGAACTGCTGCCATTGAGCATCTTTGTTGTAGAGGGTCCTGATCATACCGTGGCCCTTGGCTGCAATTGCTTGCAGGTGATGTCGGTCAGCGAGCAAGTCGCGTATGATTGACACCGCAGCTTGAGCACTATCATAGGTTAACATGTTTTCGCCATCCACCATGCCCTGTGGGTAGTTGCCGGCGTCGGATACCATAGCCGCGCCACAACCAAGTGCTTCCCAGCAGCGCATATTACCCCGGTCTGGACCGGCCATGTCGACGGCACCGTTCAACACGATTTTTGCCTGCGAGATCGCGCTGTACAGGTCGCGTCCAAAAACAGCTGGCTGGGAAACTGCTCGAATGCTCTTCGGCCGTTTGTGCTGACGCAGAGGCAGGAACCAGCCTATCGGGCTTTCCGCAAGGCGGGTGAGGCGGGACCGGTCGAGGTGATATACAACCCGAAATTCCTTGCCAAGCTCAGAGACCGCCTCAAGGATTTCGGCGCGCTTGCGATGATGGCGGCTGTAACCTCCAACAAACAAGACATCTACCGTCCGGTTGCCGTTGGCGGCGTAGTCATCCATTGCGGGATCATGTGCCGGCGCAAAATACTCTGCGTGCCACCCGTGCTTGCGGTAACTTTCTAAAATGAGTGGAAAGTTGCAAACGATAAGATCATAGGCTCCGAAATCAACGCTACCAGATGGAGCCGCCCTCCACATGATGGATTTACGAACACTGCCCGGCAGTTTTTGTAAAAACTCGTTGCCGTACCGCATCGGATCCATGTTGTAAAAGATCTCGGTTCGGTGATGTTCTATCTGACTAAGTAGGATCTCTTCCATGCTGGCCGAGCTTGGAAGACCATTCTCGGCTGCCCAATATTTTTGAAGCTTTTCATCGTCGCCGTTCGTGAAAAAGATATCAGACGCCACCTCAGCCGGGGGCTTGAGGATGTGGCATGCCCCATAGGAGTCGTCAACGAAGACCTGCAATCGCTTCAGGAACTGCGTTTCTTGATTGGCAAGGCGATTGAGTCGAGGCAGATAGGATGCATAGACCCCGGAGTTCTGGAAAATGCGCATTTCGTCTTACACCTGCTCCAGACGAGCTACGTTGTGTATGTTGCCGTGACGTCCGTCGATAGGCCGCCATTTGAAGGCGCAGGACATTCCTACAGTCAATGGGACGACCAAGACCAATCCACCTGTGACCATTCCTGTCTGCAATGCGGTAGAAAGCATGATGAAGACGCTATAATGGCCGAGTGCTAAACCAGCAATCGCGGCCGCCGTTTTGCCCCGCTTAACTATCAGCTCGATGTCGAGCCACCGCACGAGAAAGCCCGCAAGAACCGAGAAGATCAGGACGCCGGCCCAAGAAAAATCGGCCCAGGCGTCGGCAACGAACATCGCGGTTGAGGTCGAGCCCATCACTCCACGGTGAACTGCACCAACGAGCAGATAAGTGGGTGGGGACGGCTCCGATTGCAGGAAGTTAACCAACCAACTGAACTGGCTACCCCAGCTATGCGGAAGCACGCTTGGAATTGCTGCGAAATATTCCAGAAGACTTTCATTGACGATCATGAAGATGCGGTAGAAGAGGAAATCGAGTGTTTCGCCCACGCCGCTGACTTCTCGCACGGCGATGGCCGTCATCGCTCCGAACAACACAACGCAAATGGCGATAAAACTTATAGCCATGCCGAAACGCACTTGGAGTGACCGGCGGAGGTACTCGACCACTATCAGCTGCAAGATAAATATCGCCAAAGGCGCCTTGCTCAATGTTGCAGCTTTTTCGAAAAGCACGACCGCAATGAAAGCGAACGCGACCGGTCGGAGCCTGATGGATCGCTCTCTCAATGCGATGAAACAGCAAAACGCGATAAACGGGAACAGGTTGGAATTAAAGAGGTTCAAAAGATAAAAGCGGCTGCCCCCATATTCACGGCGCATCGCTATCTTCTCGACCTCACCCGCGTCCGACAAGAAGTAAGTCATAACATGCGGTATATTGTTCTCAACGAAGACGAAAAACGCCAGAACTACAACGCCAATCGCCGCTATAATCTCTAGTCTCTCGGAAAAGCCCGTTGACACCCTTACAGGTTGACGGCTCCAATTGCCAACTGCGTCGCGCATTTGCCGGTAATTGATACCAAAAACTCTATCAGAGAGCGCTATTCCAACACATACACAACAGAACGATAGCGCGAGAGCGAGATCCAGAGTTGCTATGACGTCCTCGTAAGGAGCCGCTGAGAGTATCTTTTCGAAAAATTTGGTCTTTGGCCCCCACACGCGCGTGTAATAAAGATAAAGCGGCCCGTGCAGAACGAGCATCAGACCCAGTAACAAGGAGGAGAGGGTAAAATTCACTCCGATGCGCCGGAGGTAGAATACCGTCGTGAGGAGGATCGCTATCGAAAAGACGAGGCTAGTCCACATTGGCTACCTTTGCGATCGCGCGACGGCTGACTGGCGCCAGCTTTCTGGCAACGCTACGCAACCGCATGAGTATCTTATGTAGCATCATGCCGTTGGGATAATTGGCATGAGGGACCGGTGGCGCTATGATGTAGGACTGAAGTTGTTGTTCGGTCAACTTTAGCTTTTTGGCTACGAACCTCGTCTCTCTACGTGCATCTCTTTCGAGAATTATCGGCTTTGAAATCTCTGCCAGGGCATCATCGCGAGTCATCTGTCCAGCTACGATCAGGCTCGAAAGGTGAAGCCTCCTCTTATCGAAGTTAAACTTCGCAGGCAGATAAATGTCCTGATAAAATTTTGTGAAACGAGACTCGCTATGTTTGCCGCCGTAATCGCGCCAGCCATATTCTCGTCTTAGGTCCTCCTGGGCCTGCTCCTTATCATAGTCGAAATAATTCAGCGGGCGGTGAATCGTCAGCTGTTTCCGTAGCCGCGTCATCCAGATGTATTCCGGAAAGCTCATAAATGGATAGGTCGATAGGGCTATGGAGCCGAAACGGTTGTGGATCGCGCGCGCATGTGTTCCATCGATGGATGGATAGCCGAAGCCGGGAGGAACAACAGATTCAGAAGCGAAGTTGACGCCGCTTAGGAAATGCCGAATGCCGAATTTTGCAGCGGTTCTGTAGAGTGTCGAAAAAAACGCGTGATCCTGCGGGATGTCCTGATTGAGTACGGACGCTTTCAGGAATGAAACTTGAAGGTCCCGCATCTCCTGCCACTCGACAACATAGGTATAAAGGTCGAGATCGAGTTTCCGCACCAGTCTTTCTATGTTGTGGACCGCAGGCTCGGAATTCCAACCTCCATCGACATGAACAGCGAGCAAGCGCAGGCCGTGCTTCCGGCCCGCAAGGTGTGCGAGGAAGGCACTATCGATGCCGCCGCTAAGCCCCACCATTGCATCATAGGGCTTATCTTTGCCTTCCTGCTTCAGCATGGCGACAAGTCGCTGCATTCGTACTTCGCCCTCGGGTCCGGGCCACCATTCGTGCGATTTTCTGGCCACGGCATCACGACAGCAATTGCATTGTCCGTTGGTGTCGAACTCGATCGCAGGATTGGAGTCATCCATAATACAGAAAGAACATATCCTTTGCGCTTTACGCATGGGCGTCACGCTCCATTCCTTCAAGCATTTCTGGATCGGGATAATTTACCAGAACCGCACGCAACCGGCCAACAAAGGTGAAGGTGCTTCCAGATGCAGCTGCCGAAGCGCCCGCCCGCAAACCTTCGGCCAGGTGATCATAATTCCCTGCACCGCCGAGCGCGACGACTGGGACACTCAATCTGCTTGTAACCAAGTTTATAAGTTCGAGATCATAACCTGATCGTTTTCCGTCGAGTGTGACGGATTGAAGGATAATTTCACCGACGCCCACATCCTGAAGCCGGAGGCAGAACTCTACCGGATCCCGCGGTGCCTCGGAGTTCGGCTGCACGCATCTTGCTGCCGAACCTCGGCCTTTGACATCGACGCAGGCAACCAGTGCCTGACTGCCCATATCCGCGGCAATCGCCTTCAATAATTGCGGATTGGCGGCTCTGCTTCCAATGACGAATTTTTCAACGCCGAAGCGATTAAGTTCTTCACATTCTTGTAGCTGGCTGATGCCACCGCCGTAGGCCAGCGGCATGAAACATTCGGTTGCCAATTCGCGCATGAAACCGATATCTGGCCCGCGACCCTGCCTGGAGGCATCGATATCGAGAATGCATATCTCGTCGACCTCTTTCTCGTTGAAAAGCCGCACAACATTGAAGGGATCGCCAATGTAGGTCCGCTCCCCGAACTCTTCAGTTTTGACGAGCCGATGCTTTTCATCGACCAGCAGAACAGGTATCAGCCTTTTTCTCATCAGATCTTTCCGAAAGCCTCAAGCACGCGCATGCCGAAGCGGTGGCTCTTTTCCGGATGAAACTGTACGCCGCTTACGTTTCCAGAGTTGACCGCACAGCAGAGTTCGACACCGTAGTCAATCGTGGCCGCAACGTCCTGAGGGCTGTCGCATTGTACGTAGTAGCCATGATCAAAATAGAAGCGCTCGTTATGCACTGCTGGATCGAAAAGAGCGCTCATGCGGGCCGGCTTCACCTCAAGCCAGCCTATATGGGGCACCTTGAGAGGGGATTCTGGCGGCAAGGTGATCCGGAGCACATCGGCCGCGATCCATCCTAGGCCGGACTGAACACCTTCATCGCTTCGACGAGCCAGCAGTTGCATCCCAAGGCAAATGCCAAGAACGGGAATTTGTCGCTTCAATGCTGCTTCATTAAGCGGGTCGATAAGTCCCCTGTTTTGCAGGGTCAACATGGCTTTGTCGAACGCGCCGACGCCTGGAAGAATGAGCTTGGAGGCATTCCTGATCTTTTCCGGATCGCCGCTTGCTTCGGCATCGATCCCGAGATAGTCCGCCATATTGATGATCGCACCAATATTGCCGACACCGTAGTCCACTACAGTGATCACTCAAAGCCCTCTCTTGTGCTTTGTAAGGCCATGCAACCGAGGCAAATGCCGATCTATGATTGTGCTTCTAACGGACCTGCAAATCCTCCACAAGATAATACGTCCGGTTTTTGACGACATGGCGGTAAGCACAATCGCCATTCCTACGATGCCGAAGAACAGGATATAGGCGAGGGCAAGCAAGAACCAGTTGTCGATCCACTGGAACTTCATCTGATAGAAGGCGACTGAAAGCAGGGCACCAACAGCGGTCGGTCCAATGGTACTTGCAAACATCTGCTCGGCATTGAACGCGGTGAAGAAGCGGTAGCGGATTACCGCCAGCGTAAGACCGGAGCGAATGATGGTTGCCGCAAGCAGGCCGCTACCCGCCGCGATAGGGCCGAAATATCCTATGAAAACAATCGAAAAGATGACCGTCATTATGGAATATGCCAGCGATACCAAAGTCACGACGGCATTTTTTCCCATGCTTGCAGCATAGTAAAAAAACACGTTGTAGCTACAGCCGATCAAGCCTCCAAGAATGAGGATCTGCAACAGATAACCAGCAGCCTCTGCCGTTTCCTTGCCGACCCAAAGAGTGAGCAGGGGTCGTGAGAGAATTGCAATCGGCGACAGCATGATTGCGCCGAACGCTGCATTAACCCATGAAGAGCTTAGGAAGAAATCAAATCGTTCGGATTCACTGCTCGCGGACATGCTGCCGAAGCGCGGAAAAAGCACCTCGCACGCCCGTATTGTTGCAATGTAGCCGGCCTCCTGAACGCGGTTGCAGATATTGTACTGTCCGACCAAGGCAGCCGGAGCTAGAGAGGCAAGCACATATCTGTCCATCTGATTGCCGAAAATACCTGCCAGTTGCGATAGCCCCTGCCATTTTCCGAAATGCAGCAAAGCGTTCAGCTCGTCTCCGGCCCTCAGGCCCGGGTGTTCGTGGCGGCGCAGGATCTGACGTGTGACGAGGAGCCATCCGACTGCAGACAGAACAAGGCTTCCGGAGAAACCGGATAGATAGCCGTTCAGCGTCGGCAAATACCAGGTGCATCCCAAGGTGACAAAAATCGTTACAAACGAACTCCAGGCAGACGCCTTGGCGACATTTTTGAAATTTTGCCGTCCAACGGAAATGGCTTGGAGCACGAGCGAAAACTGCTGGGCAAAAATACCGGTTGCGGCGATCAGGAATGGAATTGCCAAATTGTGGGAGTTCGAAGCCTCGTCGCTTGTAAGGCTTCTCATGATCCACGGGCCGATCAGCACGAGAGCAGCACATCCGATCGCCGAAGCGATCAGACAGACCTTCAATGCAATGGCTGCAACGTGAAATGCGGCGCTATAGTCTCCGCGTCCGGTCCTGGTGGAAGTCTCGCGGACAGTTGCTTGGCCAAGGACCGTGCCGATAAGGGTGAGCGGCGCGGTAACCGCAATGACGATGCCCGCATTGCCAAAATCATGCAATCCAATCCAGCGAACGACAAAAGGGACCGTGGCCAAATTCGCGATAAGCGTGAATACGAAGGCCGCCATATTCCAGCCGGAGTTGCCGAGGAGGCTCGAGCGTGCCTCTCCCCGGCCACCGGCTTGCGACTTGGTCACGCAGCAAATCCCCTGATCGCATCAGCCACGTAGGCAAGCTGATCTTCGGTCATTTCGGGGAATAACGGGATTGAGAGGATTCGGGATTGATTGTGGAAGGCATTGGGGAAGTCTTCCGAACCATGGCCCAGATGTTCGTAAGCGGCGAGAAAGGGCAGCGCAACCGGATAGTTTATGACTGTCTGTATGCCATGTTCATTCAAGTGAGTGGCAAGAGCGTCGCGGCGCTCGTGCTTGACGACGAAAAGGTGGTAGACATGCGTCCTGCCGGGTGCTGTTTCAGGCAGTTCCAGTCCGCCGACATTGCCGAGGGCCGCGGCATAGCGCGCTGCAACCTTCTGCCGTTTTGCGGTCCATTCGGCGAGGCGGGGAAGCTTGACCGACAGAATGGCAGCCTGCAGCCCGTCGAGCCGGCTGTTGATCCCCTCGATCCGATGATCACCTTTTGTGAGGCCGCCGTGACGGGCAAACATCGCCATTTTGTCGGCAAGCGATTTGTCCTTGCAGGTGATGGCACCGGCATCGCCCATGGCGCCAAGGTTTTTTCCCGGATAAAATGAATAGGAGGCGGCATCCCCGAAGCTGCCGATCATCTGCCCGTCGACCTGTGCCAGATGCGCTTGGGCGCAATCTTCGATTACCCAAAGGCCGTGCTTGCGAGCGATGGCCATTATCGCATTCATGTCGGCAGGCTGCCCATAGAGGTGGACAGGAATGATACCGACGGTGCGCGAGGTAATCTTTTCTTCGAGCTTGCTGGCATCGATCGTGAAGGTCGCGGCATCCGTGTCACAAAAGACGACCTTGCCACCAGCCTGGCTAATGGTCTCGCTGGTGGAGATCCAGGAATGTGCGGTCGTGATGATTTCGTCGCCGGGCTTTACGTCGAGCGCATGCATGGCGATGTAAAGTGAGTCCGTCCCATTTGCGCAGGAAACACAATAGGGCGCGCCAACCGCGGCCGCAAATTCGTCCTCGAACTTCTGAACGAATGGCCCTCGAATGAAAGCTGAGGATTTGATGACCGCGGCAATAGCCGCATCGATCTCATCTTTTATCGACAGATATTGCAGATGAAGATCGGCAAAGGGGACTTTCATGATGTTGCTCTCGACACTTCTATTGATGTTGACGCGTTCGCGTTGTTTCAATTCTGAGCAGGGTCGGTATTCAAGGGGCGCATAAACCGCGCCGGATTTCCGGCATAGACGCCCGAAACGTCGATATCACGGGTCACTACCGTCCCGGCGCCAATAACCACGTCGTCACAGATGTTTACTGGCAGGATTGTGGCATTCGACCCGATGGATACTCGATTTCCGATGCGTGTCTCCTTCCAGAGTGTCCGGTTTCCTCTCGCCGGCCCGCCGCTGGAGAAAAGGTCGTTGATGAACATCACACCGTGGCCGATGAAACAATCCTGGCCGATCTCAACGAGCTCGCAAATGAAACTATGCGACTGTACCTTCGTGCGGGCGCCGATCTGAACACCCTTCTGGATCTCGACGAAAGGGCCGACGAAACAGTCATCGGACAGGGTACATTCATAGACGTTCGCGGGCTCCACGATCTTCACGCGATCGCCGCAGACTACATCCCGGATTTGCGCCTTCCAGAGTGTCGGCGAACGATCCGTCACGAGGATCGACTTCCCAATTTGGAGTATTTGACCTCCAGGGGCAGGGAGACCTCTTTCTGGGATGCGATGGATTCATAGAGCGCCATAATGAGTTCCAGGCTCTGTCGGCCCTCGTGCCCGTCGACAAGGGCCTTGCTGTTATTCGCTAGGCAATCGACGACATGTTCATAGTAAGCTTGATGACCGAAGCCGTACACATTCGGCGGATTGACCGAATACTTATCCATGACCTCGGCGTCGGCGACATGATTGTCGCTGAATTGCCAGGTCCGAATCTTGTTGACTGCAAAACCTGCAATTTCGACCGAGCCTCCGGCACCGAGGATCGAGATCGAACCCTCGATATCCTTCGGGCGTGTTGCAGACGTCGCCTCAATGATCCCAAGTGCACCATTGCGGAATTTTAGGGTGGCAACAGCCGTATCTTCAGCCTCGATGTTGACGAGTGCTGTGGTGGCGCGGGCGTGTACGCTTTCGACTTCGCCCATGAACCAGGTCAACATATCTATGTGATGGCTCGCCTGATTGGCCAGGACGCCTCCGTCATAAGCCCAGGTACCGCGCCAGCTGTCTTGATCGTAATAACTTTGATCACGGCACCACCGGACCCGGACCGTGCCAAGGACGAGTTTGCCAAAACGACCTGCATCCAGTGCCTCGCGCGCTTTTACAACGGGGACGTTAAAGCGGTTCTGCTTGACGACAAAAAGGCGAACCCCATTGTCATCGCATGCCTTAATCATCGCCTCCGCATCCGTCAGCGTGAGTGCCATTGGTTTTTCGACGACGATATGTCGCTTATACTTGGCCAACGCGATCACGTGTTCTGCGTGCATGCCACTCGGAGTCAGCACGGAAACAACGTCGATCTGCTCGTTCTGCATCATCTCGTCAAATGACTGATGATACGGAACGCCGAAGCGTTCGCCAAATTCTTTCGCCTTTTCGAGGACGACATCACAAACTGCGGCCAATCTTGCTCCTTTAATCTGAGAAAGGCCAAGCAGCTCTGAATGTCTCTTCGCAATTCGTCCGCAACCGACAATAGCAAAATTTATCACGAGTAGTTCCTCAACAGCCTTGTCGTCGGTTGTTATTCAGCGCTGACCCTGACGTCAAACCCATGCTTCCTGAGCAGGGCATGCCTTTGGGCTTCTACCAGATCGTGCCCAACCATTTCCGAGCACATTTCTCTGGCGGAAATTTCGGGGACCCATCCCAAAACTTCGCGGGCCTTGCTGGGATCTCCCAGGAGAGTCTCGACCTCAGCTGGGCGGAAATAACGTGGATCAATCTTAACGATGACATCGCCTGGCTTGAGCACGGGTGCTCGCTCTCCGGAGACAGATTCTACGATGCCCCGCTCATTCAAGCCACTCCCTTCGAATCTGAGCTTGATGCCCAGATCTTGCGCGGCCCATTCGATAAACTGCCGTACGCTGTACTGTTTGCCGGTTGCAATGACAAAATCCTGAGGACGCTCCTGCTGAAGCATCAACCACTGCATCCTCACGTAATCTTTCGCATGTCCCCAGTCGCGCAATGCGTCAAGGTTGCCCATGTAAAGGCATTTCTCGAGCCCTTGAGCTATGTTCGCCATGCCGCGGGTAATCTTCCTCGTCACGAATGTCTCACCGCGACGGGGGCTTTCATGATTGAACAGGATGCCGTTGCATGCATACATGCCGTAGGATTCACGATAGTTGACCGTAATCCAATAGGCATACAGCTTTGCCACCGCATAAGGACTGCGTGGGTAAAAAGGGGTGGTCTCTTTCTGCGGCGTTTCCTGGACCAATCCGTAGAGTTCGCTGCTGCTGGCCTGATAAAAGCGCGTCTTCTTTTCGAGGCCGAGTATTCTGATCGCTTCCAAAAGCCGCAACGTACCCAAGGCGTCGGTATCGCCAGTGTATTCGGGGCTCTCGAAGCTCACGGCCACATGGCTCTGAGCACCAAGATTGTAGATCTCATCTGGTTGAGTCTCCTGAATGATACGAATCAGATTGCTCGTATCCGTCAGGTCGCCGTAATGCAGTTGGAACCGCGTGTTCTCGCTATGCGGATCTTCGTAGATGTGATCGATACGCTGCGTGTTGAACGAACTCATGCGCCGCTTGATCCCGTGCACTTCGTATCCCTTCGCAAGAAGGAATTCCGCGAGGTAGGAACCGTCCTGGCCTGTTACGCCGGTGATTAAAGCGACTTTGCTCATTTATGCGACTTTCTCTCGGGATAGGAAATCTGCGTAGGCCAGTTTGAGGCCCTGCTCGAGGTCAACGATTGGCGACCAGCCAAGATTTCTAGCAACCTCGCTGTTCATCAGTTTTCGAGGAGTGCCATCCGGCTTGGTTTTATCGAATTCAATGGCGCCAGTGAAGCCGACAATCTTGCCGATCATGGTCGCAACCTCAAGGATCGTGACATCACTCCCATATCCCACATTGATATGGCTCTGAGCTTGAGGCATCAGGCTTTTGTAGTCTTCATAGGGCAGATTCATGATGTGCACACTCGCCGCAGCCATGTCGTCCACATAGAGGAACTCACGTAGCGGCGTACCGCTGCCCCACAGCGTTACGCTTGATGCCCCCTCGACTTTGGCCTCGTGGAAGCGTCGTATCAACGCGGGAATGACATGGGAATTCTGTGGGTGATAGGAATCGCCGACCCCGTAGAGATTGCTTGGCATTACGGCCCGGTAATCGACCTGATGGCTGGCGCCATACTGCCGGTTGTAACTCTCGCAAAGTTTTATCCCGGCAATCTTTGCAATGGCATAGGGCTCATTGGTCGGCTCGAGCGGCCCCGTCAAAAGCGCATTTTCTTTGATCGGTTGATCAGCAAGCTTTGGATAAATGCAGCTCGAGCCTAGGAGCATTAGCTTTTTTACGCCACTTCGGAACGCTGCCTCGACGACATTTAGCTCGATCATCAAATTGTTATAAATAAAGTCTGCCGGATAAGTGTTGTTTGCGTAGATGCCGCCAACCTTTGCTGCAGCAAGATAGACCTCATCAGGTCGCTCCCTTTCAAAGAAGTGGCGAACGTCGGCTTGCTCAATGAGGTTTAGCTCTCGATGCGGCGCCGTGACGATCCGATCCGCAGGGCAGCCGCTGGCTAGCAGGTGCCGCATAATAGCTGAGCCGACCATGCCTCTATGTCCCGCCACGAATATTTTCGAAAATTTACGCATGGTTTGCTCGCGGATGGTTAAGCCTTCCTTGGAGTACGCATCGCCTCTCATGCCGCAGATTTGGCATCTTGCGGACTGTTACCTTGCGCCTGATTGCGGGTTCCGATTGTAAAAGTCAATCTTGATCGACCGACTGAAGCCGGCCGTCCGCGAGTCCTCCGTTATACCTCAACTGGCGCAGGTGCTTAGATTGAGCCTCGCAGCACTCCGTCGTTGGTTGCCGGACGGCCCATGCGGAAAAGGCATTTTCACGCTTTGAAGAAACGGCTGTAGCCCAGTTGCGACGAGTGTGGTCGACCGAATAGCCCTGTGGATAATAATCTCGTGGTTGCAGCATTTGGTTATTCTGCTAGTAGTGAAACGCCATCGGAAGTTCCAAGGACTCCCGATGGCAACGCTGTGCTTGAAAACGAACTGAAAGGCGACCTTACATCCGAAACTCTAAGATTCTCCGAGCGACCGCTGCAGGGATGGTGAGTTTAATTTTCATCTTCGTTTTGGCCAATCATATTGAATGGCGAGATGCATTTCGGGTGATGGAATTTGGTATCTCACCGGAGAGGCTTGCGCTTTTTCTGCTGCTCACAGGCGCAATAGCATTTGTCTATGCCCTGCGCTGGCAACTTCTTCTCGATTTTGAGCTTGGTATGATGGCTTCGTTCACTGCGTCGATAATCGGCCTCGGCGGCAATATGCTGCTCCCCGCGCGTGGGGGAGATTTGCTAAGGGTATATTATAGCGGCCAGCGAGCAGAGATTCCCTATGCAGGAGTTTTTAGTCGGCTCGTTGTCGAAAAATTTGTGGATTTTCTTACGATTTTTCTCGTTGGTTTGCTGGCGGCGGTATTAAATCGCACCTTGTTTTCTAACGGTTACATTCTCTATTTCTCTGCGGTTGGGTTGGCTGGGGCGTTGTTGGTTGCAATCGGTTTGCGCTTTTCTTCAAAACAATTGTCGGCTGTTGCCGGCAGAGTGCTCCGTCTCTTAAAGCTCACCTCAGTCGCCGAGAAGGGGGTGGAGCGTGTGCTCTTGGATTTGGCGCGTGGTCTTTCAGTCTCCGCTGTTGCACTGCCGAGTTTATTGACCTTGTTGATGTGGGTGCTGTTGTACTCTTGGGCGTACATATTGGTCGGCCGAATTGTAGGCATATCCCTATCCTACGATGAATCGCTTGTCGTGTTGTTCGCCGGGTCGTTAGGTTTGATGATACCCGCCGCTCCTTCAGGTGTCGGGACATACCATGCTTCGGTTGTCTCTGCATTCATATTGCTTGGAAGATCTTCTTCCGAGGGAATTGTATTGGCAACCGCGATCCATTTCCTGTTCCTGGTGATTTACGCAGTTCCCGCGCTGGTGATTGGTTGCCAGTGGCGGCTCGGGCGTTTAGTGACTGAGTAGAAGATGAAAAAGTATTTCTATCACCTTCTGAGGCGATACGTTTCCCTGTTTGTCCTGCCACAGAATTCTGTTGTGGAGATAGATCCTGCCAATCCTCAATTGATTGGGAGTTTTCCGCAAGGAAAAATCGCCTTTCGCAATGGGCGTCATGAAGAGGGTTTTGATGGTGCCGATGCTCTTTCAATCGAGGAAGTGGGGAGGAACCCGCCCGACTTCCTGGTTGTAAGTGGACTAATCCACTATGAACGAGACATCCAAGCGCTTTTTGCCGCTGTGAGGCAGCTTTGCAGGCCTGATACAAGGCTGATAGTGACATATTACAGTAGCTTGTGGCGGCCTTTTGCGGCGCTTGCATCAAGGTTCAACTTGCGAGGTAAGCTTCCCGAGGCCAATTGGTTGGCGCATGAAGATATTCACAATCTTCTTGACCTTGAGGATTTTGAACTGATCCGCTTAGATCAGCGTATTCTAGTCCCGTTTTACATCCCTCTATTCAGCAGTGTCATAAACCGCTTTATCGCGCCGCTGCCGTTCTTCAGGATCTTTTGCCTTCTTAACATCGCGATCGCTCGCCCCAAAGTGGCCGTCGTTGACAAATCCAAGCCATCGGTTTCGATTGTCGTTCCAGCTAGAAATGAGGCCGGCAATATCGAAGAAATTGTCCGCCGTATTCCCGCGATGGGACCAGAAGACGAGATCATCTTTGTTGAAGGAAACTCTACCGACGAGACCTGGGAGACCATAAAGACGGTCAGCAGCCGCTACGGCGATCAATACAGAATAATAACCGCTCAACAAGATGCGAAGGGAAAAGGGGAGGCGGTCCGCAAGGGGTTCAGTTTGGCAACGAAAGATATACTTATGATCTTAGATGCAGATATGACCGTGCCGCCGGAGGACCTTCCAAAATTCTATCAGGCAATTGTCGCTGATAAAGGCGAATTCATCAACGGTACGAGACTTGTTTATCCGATGGAAAAGGGCGCCATGCGCTTCTTTAATCTTATCGGGAACAAGTTTTTTGCAATCGCTTTCTCCTTCGTTCTTGGGCAGAGGTATAAAGACACCCTTTGCGGCACCAAGGTGATTAGCCGAGCGAACTATTTGAAGCTTGAAGCCAACCGCTCCTATTTCGGGGAGTTCGATCCCTTTGGTGACTTCGACCTGATTTTTGGCGCCGCAAGAATGGGTCTGAAAATCGTTGAAGTGCCAATATCCTATCGCGAACGTGTCTACGGCGATACTAACATCTCTCGCTGGAGGCATGGTGCTATTCTATTGGCGATGCTGGTTTTTGCGGCTCGGAAGATAAAGTTCTTGTGATGGCCGATGATCTCTACGAACACGACCTTAGGGCGACGCTTGCCAACAGAAGCAAGTTGAAAGCAAATGTTAATCTGATGTACTGGTATGAACAGCTTTATCGCCAGCTGTTTGCCAGCGAGCCAGGTTTTAGCTCGTGGCGCGTCCTTGAAATCGGGAGCGGGACCTCGCCACTGAAGCTACACTTTCCGAATATCATTACATCGGACGTCCTTAATCTGGACTATCTGGATTTGGTCTTTGATTGTCACGACATTGCTACCTTCTCCGAAATTCCGGATAACAGTCTAGATGCGATCACGCTGACCAACGTGCTGCACCACCTTCGTGATCCCATAAGATTTCTCCGTGGTGCGACACGGAAACTCCGTGCGAATGGCAGCGTCTATATGGTCGAGCCATATTTTTCTCTGATGTCTTACCCATTGTACAAACTCTTGCATCACGAGCCTGTGGATTTCTCGATCAAGCGACCGATTTTAGACAAGATTGACGGCCCTCTCTCATCGTCGAACCAAGCACTTCCGCACATGTTGTTCTTCTCGCGAAATAACTGGGAAAACGAAATTGCGGACTGCTATGATCTATCCCGCACAAAGCGGAGCTATTTCTCTGCGTTTTCGTATATGGCAACTGGTGGCATATCCCGACGGATTCCCGTGCCGCCATCCATCTATAAAATGTGTTTCAAGCTTGATCAGACGATGGCCAGCGCAGCGCCAAAGCTTTTCGCTTCTTTTTTCATAGTTCGTCTTTTTGCCCTGGGTGAAAAATGAAGCTGTTTCTGTTTCGCGTGGCAAATTGGCTCTATTCCTCGAATTACCCGTTTTATTATTTTTTATACAAACATTGGAAAGCCATCGCTGACCGCAAGGAGCGGAAGATAGTTCAACTGATTTTGCGACCAGGTATGATAGTTGTCGATATCGGCGCAAATATTGGTGTTTATACCAGATTTTTTTCCCGCCTCGTAGGATCGGAAGGCACGGTTCACTGTTTTGAGCCCGATTCGATCAATTTCAATCGGCTTAAGAGGAATGTAGGGAGCCTCAGGAACGTGCTGGCGATTCCAAGCGCGGTCGGCGAGCGTACTGGCAGTGTAAAGCTTTACACATCAGATGAAATGAATGTGGATCATCGGACATTCGATAGTGGTGACGGCCGCAAAAGTATCGATGTTCCGTTGGTCGCCCTTGATGATTATTTTCCTTCAGGACAACGAATAGATTTTATCAAAATCGATGTTCAGGGTTACGAAATGAATGTGCTGCTCGGCGCGAAGAGAATATTAACAGAGAATACAGATGTTAAGATTCTGATGGAATTCTGGCCTTTTGGGTTGAAAAAGGCATCCGTGAATGCTGATGATGTGATCATTCTCTTAAAATCTCTCGGGTTTTCGATAGTAAGCATCGAAGGATACCCAGATGAGGAATTCAGTCCCGACGAACTGAAATGTTTTTCTGCGACCAGCTACTGTAATGTACTGATATCTCGAAAATAGCTTGGCGAAGTTTTAGGATAACAAAATCAGCAATGTTTTCAACAAGAACGAAGATCCGAATAGCGCGCTGCCTTTCCGCAATCGTCTTGTCTATCAGACACGTCTTCGGCCTTCCCGACGACGTCGTGGTAGTCCGGAGAGGCGTTAGGTGGTCACTCGACCTAAAGGATGGTATCGACTTCGCGATTTATCTGCTCGGGGGCTTTGAGGTAAGAACCCTCCGGAAATATGCGACCCTGATTAAGACAGGCGATATCATTCTGGATATCGGAGCAAATGTTGGCGCTCACACCCTCCCTCTTGCATTGCTCGTTGGCGACTCTGGAAGAGTACATTCCTTTGAACCAACGGCGCATGCGTACTCGAAGCAATGTGCCAATATTGCTTTGAATCCGGTCCTTCAATCACGCATCCGCGCGAACCAGATGATGCTTATGGCGAGTGCGGAAAGCATAGTGCCGGCCGCGGTTTATTCCAGTTGGCCTTTGGAGAAGGCGGACGATCTGCATGGCGAGCATTTTGGGCGCTTGATGTCTACCGACGGCGCGTTGATGGATACTGTCGACCGCCATGTCATGGGTCTTGGCAATCCAAGGATTGATTTCATCAAGCTCGATGTGGATGGGAACGAGCTCGATGTTCTGTTAGGGGCGCAAGCTGTCCTTAAACGTAGCAAACCACGTATCATGCTGGAACTTGCACCGTATGTATATGATCAGCAACCGCAAAAATTCGACGAGCTTCTTCAAGTTTTATGGAGCTCTGGCTACGAGATTTCCTCCGTGGACTCAGGGCGCCAGCTGCCGAGAAGTCCTGATGCGGTGCGCAAAGCAATTCCTGAGTCCGGCGGGATGAACGTCATAGCTTCACAAAAGGGAGTTGAGCTTACCGGCGCTGTTTAGCGGCCCGAAACCCAATCAAAGCATCTTATGGAAAGTAAGGTTGATGAATAGCGGAGTGAATACAAGTCGCCCAAATAGGTATGTGTTATTTGGGTCTCTAGCGATCGTTATCGTTCATATTTATGCTTTGGTAGTCTTTGGAGCGACTTATTGGGTTGATGGCAGGGATTATGTCGAACTTGCGTCGGCTATGAGATCAGAGGCATCCCTGACTGCTTTCTACGCGACGACTGGACAATGGATTTACAGTCACCTTGGACCCGGGGTGCCAGCAATCTGGCTCTTTCTTCAGAACTTTCCTTCGTCCTGGCAATGGCCGACACTTGCAATTTTTCAACATGCGCTTGCCGCTTCCGCACTTATATTTGCCTTCCGTACGATTTGCGAGCTCTGGCCATCTCGGCTCCATCTGATCTCGCTGTTTGTTCTACTGTTTTTGCCTGCCTACCAGTCATTCCACAATGCACTTCTGACAGAGTCCGTTACGTCCTCTTTGGTTTTGATAGCATTCGCTTGTTGCTTGCGGTTGTCAGTTCGAGCCGAATTTGGAGGACCTTGTTTATATGCGGCGCTCGCAGCGTTATTGGTGGTAACACAATTCCGAAGTTATTGGGGAGCTATTGTTGCAGCAATGCTATTTTGCTGCTTATTGTCCAGGAAGCGGCTCTGGTCGCGATGGTTGCCTATCTTGATCATCGTCTCCATTTCCGCCGTTGGGGCCTATCCTGCCTATCGGTTCCTGCAGACTGGAAGATTCTTTATGCCTTCCGGAGGTTTGAATTTTCTGGTCGCTGGTTTCCAGATCAATCCTCATCCATCAATTGATGTTCGCAACCTGTTTTATACCGTCGATTTTCCATCTTCACTCTCGCGAGACCAGGAGATCGAAAAGGGGATGGCGATGGATGACGTCCTCAAACTGGCGCAATTCTGGCATGACGAGGGGCTTGAGAATACAGCAATTAACCGTCAAGCGATAGTTTTGGGCCAGGCTCTCAGCAACGATGGTATTAGCGTGCAAGCCAACCGATTCCTCTACAGCCTTGCCTCAATCGGGATGATTATTCCGCATCTTATGGCTGGACCTGAGAGGGTGATATTCAGGGGGTATACGGCTCGGGCATTGTTCGATCATCAATATTATTATTATCAATGGCAAGCGTGGATATATGACAGCGATTATCGCGCTCTATTCGTCAGATTTTTTGACAATGGAAATGGAAACGATCCTGTTGTAGCTGCCGAGGATGGCGCAGCGAATGTTCAAATTCGACAAGCGTTTTCCGCTTATATAACGACACTCCCGAACCATTTCCGTGATCCACTCAAACTGGGCATAGTGCCGCCCGACCTCTGGATCATTTTGTCTTGTCTCGGCTGCGCGCTGCTGGTCAGGAGGGTGCCGATCGTGCCCGTTTTAATGTTGTGTGTCGTCACCATCGCGTTCGCCACGGCTTTTCTTTTTCCAGTTGGAAATACCAGATATGCGGCGCCGCTTCTCCCGCTCTATATACTTTCCACTTCTATTGGTGTACGGCAGTTTTCCGCTGGAAGGCGTGTGTAGCTACGATGTGTTGCGGTCGATCTTGCTCTTCCTCCGAGCTGCTTCTTATGCTGCTTGAGACGCCATGAACCAGTTTATATGCCATCAATCTAGCTGACAGACTTGAGAATTTGTTTTCTGCATGGATGCACGATTCAACGAATGCATGAAGGTTGCGAGGAAATATGTCGATTCCGCTACGTTGGAATCACTTAGAAAGCCGCAACCATTTACGATTGTAACCGCAACTGCGCTGATCTGGCTCCAGATTACAGCTGCCTGGGCGGTCGCACTTCTAGGCCCGTGGTGGCTCGTTTGGCTCCCTTTCGTCATTAATTGCGCTGTCACGCAAGGTATGCTGCTTTGGGTTCACGAGGCATCGCATTTCCATCTGTATTCCAGCCGCCGAAAGAACGATCTTTGGTGCGATGTCTTTTTCGCTGCGCCTGTCGGTATGTCGGTTGCCGCATATCGATTTCGTCATATGAGCCACCACGCTCACCTCGGCAGCGAGCAAGATGCAGATGGATACCCCTACCGGCAGCCGATCAAGGGGTTTCGTGCACTGGCTTGGGTCATGGTGAAGGCGCTTAGCGGTACCATGGGCCTGTGGCTCGCCGTGGACAAGTATGGGGGGGCTGCGCGCAAAGATGCTGCAGGAAGCTCGGTATCGCCCTCGTGGGTGGCGCCGCTCGTCACACTAGTTTTCAACGGTGTCCTATTGATCCTGTGCGTATTGGCCGACCGTTGGTATCTATATATTTTGCTGTGGGGTTACCCCATCGCCGGCGTTGCGATAGCGCTCAATATCATTCGCACAATCGCTGAACATCAGCCGGAGGACTATCCGAGCTATGCAGATGGCGAAGAAATGGCGATGGTACCGGTTGCACGCACAACCGTCCCAATCTGGTTTGAAAAATGGCTCATGTATCAGGCCAATTTCAACTATCATGTCGAACATCACCTTTTCCCAGCGGTTCCTCAGCATAATCTGGCAAAATTGCACAAGCATCTGTTCGATAAGGGGTTCTACAATCAGTTTCCGGGAAACCTTCAACGAAGCGGGTTCGTTAAGTTCATTCACTTGTCAAGAAACCGCAGGAATGATGATTTCTCAGATTCTGTCGAAGACGCGCTTGCGCTCTGAATATCCGAGTTTACGATTGCCATGACCGGTCAAATGAAATGCTCATCCACAGTTTGTTCAAACTGCGGTAGTACAGTTTTCTCTATCATCGCGCGGGGGCCTGACTATATCTATCATGGCACAGAAGATACATTTACGTATGTACGATGCAACGATTGCGAGCATTTCTATTTGAATCCGAGGCCGGCGATTGATCAATTGTCTCTTATGTACCCTGCAAATTACGGTACATTTTCAAATAGATTCCAGGGGCGAGCTAATATTCTCGCCAGGATAAAAACCTTAGTGAATCGTAAACGGCTGAAGAACGTGCTGGCCGTGCTTCCGACGGGTGGCAGAATACTCGATGTCGGATGTGGAAATGGCGAGCTCTTGATTGCGCTCCGGGAGGCCCGTCCGGATCTTGAGCTTTTTGGCTTGGATTGGCACTTCCCCTCGACCACGCGTCAGGCTCTTGAAAGTAAGGGAATCCAACTGATCGAGTCCGCACTAGAAACTGCTGAATTACCGCCTGTCCCCTTTGACCTCATCATTTTGCTTCAACTGATCGAACATTTATGGGAACCGGAAAAAAGCTTGAGTCAGCTTATCGCTGCATTGAGCGATGGTGGGCGACTGCTTATCGAAACGCCGAATACTGATGGCTGGGATAGAAAACTTTTTTCAGAGGGTGCTTGGGGAGGTTACTACTTTCCGCGGCATCTCAATCTATACAATTTTGAGCGACTAGGCTCGCTTTTGCGCAAGGCGGGAATGGTCGTTGAAACTCAACGGAGCCTGCCAGCGCCGTTGATTTGGGTGTATTCGTTTCAAGCCGCAATACAGGCGCGTTTCGGTTGGAAAAGCACTGTGACGAAGCTGGTAGGAGTGAAAAACTTGCCGCTTGTCGCGCTGTTTGCATTCATCGACAGCGTGTCGATCGCGATAGGGTTCACGACCTCGAACCAGCAAACGGTTGCTAAGAAAGCATAAGCTATTTCCGGTCAGTATAAAGCTTCCCGAAATACATGCGGAACATGCTTGAGATCTCAGCGATCCGCAAGCCGAGATCTGGCCAAAAGCAGCTAGTGTATGTTCAGTACGCGGCCAACTCCTTTAAATTTGAGGGATGGTTGCCGAAACGCTTGCTGCTAGTGTGACGAGAGCTTTCTCGTGTTCAACATGGCCGTGTCGGACTGGCTGGAGCTACAATGTTCGAAGCAAACGGGCTGCGACCGATCGGCCCCGCTAATTTATAGGGTTTCCGCTGTGCATTTTAGGATTAGCAAGCTGCTCGTTTTGAGCCTTTTTACTACACTCTGTCTTTTCCTTGTTTGGTTTGTCAGCGGCGCGCCGGGATTGCCGCTACCAAGTTTGAAGCGAATAGGTGCTGCCGATTGGCAACCACGTGACTCCGCTGGCGAATTTGTATTCAAGAATAAGCTCTGGATATTGGGTGGTTGGAAAACCAATCCGCCTGAATTGCTTCGGGATGTTTGGAACTCCGTTGATGGCGTCAAGTGGAACCTCGTTCAGGCGAAGTTACCATTTCATCACACCGACCTGCCGATGTCGATTGTTTTCAAGGATCGAATTTGGGTGATGGGTGGCACGACACTTTCTGATCCTGCAAACCCAACCACCAACACGGTTTGGAATTCCGAAGACGGAGTGAACTGGAATAAGGTCCAGCAATCCGCGGCGTGGAGCCCGAGGACGGCGACGCCTATTGTCGAGCTGAATGGTCGGCTCTGGATTCTCGGTGGCCTCGAATGGTTTAACGGCAAGCAAACGCTCAAGAATGACGTATGGAGTTCGGTTGATGGAGTCAATTGGGTAAAGGCAACCGAACACGCAGCATGGTCGCCGCGCGCGTTTCACGGCGCTGTGGCCTATAAAGGGAAGCTATGGGTTATGGGCGGGGGGTCCTATACACCAGACTATGTCGCTTTGAATGACGTCTGGAACTCTACGGATGGTGTGAACTGGACGAAAGTCTCGAATGCGCCCTGGCACGGCCGGATTTGGTTTTCGACTATCGCCTACAATAACTTTATGTGGGTGATCGGTGGATGGAGCAAGGAGACGCTCAACCGCAACGGCATCTGGTACACGGATGATGGCGTTGATTGGAAACGCCTATCCTTGTCGGATAGTTGGCGGGCAAGGCACGAGCAGTCCGCATATGTTTTTGATGGAAAAGTGTTGCTGGCTGGAGGCCACGCGGATCCTCTCACTAATGAAATTTGGGAGCTGAATGTCCCTTCATCTTGGTTAAAGTTTGACTGGATCGCAGATCTGACTTCTCGCCTGCATCTATAAAACTACGCGCTGCCACAGGCCTAGCTTCAAGAGCGAATTCGAGTCAGGTTGGCATGAACTTTCGCAATTCTGCTGCCACGTGGCTCGGCGCTTCGATATCGGGAGCGCTTATTCGGGCTGCAGCCGATACGACTTGATTCCTAGTCAAATAAAAACTGTCGAGCATCCAGACCAATGACAAATCTTCGACCGCCAAGGATGTGGCTCAGGGTCAAGAAACCATGATAGAGAGTACCAGAATGGTGGGCGATGAGAGACTCGAACTCCCGACATCCTCGGTGTAAACGAGGCGCTCTACCAACTGAGCTAATCGCCCTCGATGCTCTGTGTCATCGTTCGGTGAAGCGTCTCTAACGATATTGATGAAGAACCGCAAGCCTCTTTTTGAGTTTCTCTGCAATTTGCTTGTGGGCGCCGCTCTTCCCCACCGCTGGCATTCTCTGTAGAGGTGCGGTTGAAAAAATTCGGAGCGAAAATGACGACGCGAGAGCAGCGAGCGGCCCTTCGGCAAAACACCCCCCGGACCTTTTTAGAATATGTCCACACGGAGAATGCGAGATTGCTGCCCGATCGTGGCAAGCTTCTCGACAATCTGCCGAAAGGTGGGGTCGTTGCCGAGTTAGGTGTGGCGGAGGGTGCCTTCAGCGAGGAGATACTGGCACGGAACCAGCCGAGGCAGCTCCACCTCATCGATCCCTGGAACATGGATCGATACTCAGAAGGCCTCGAGATCATCAATGGCAAATTCGGGTCGGAAATCACCGAAGGCCGTGTTGTGATTCGACAGGGCACGTCGCTCGACATGTTGTCACGATTCGATGATGAGACCTTCGATTGGGTCTATATCGATACCGATCATTCCTTTGCGCTGACATGGGAGGAGCTTCTGCTCGCAGATCGCAAAGTGAAGCAGAACGGCCGGATTGCCGGGCACGATTTCTGCACGGGGAACACCGTCAAACCGGTGGTTTACGGGGTCGTGGAGGCGGTCAACAAGTTCTGCGTCGAGCATGGCTGGCGTTTCGAGTTTCTGACGCTCGAGCCTGACGCGCATTTTTCCTACTGCCTGAAGCGCATCGGGGTACCGTGATGGCCGTCAGCGACTTAGATGTCGATCGTGCCGAGTTCCCGCCTGGCTTCCAGATACCACTCGACGAAAGCCTTGGTGCCCGTTTCTAAAGAGGTTTCCGGTCGATAGCCCGTCAGGGCGTGGAGGAGGTCTGGGCTTGCAAAGGTGCGCGGCACGTCGCCCTTCTGCATGGGAAGCATGACACGTTTTGCTTCGTGCCCCATCGCGTTTTCCACGTTTTCGACGAAGTCCATGAGGCTGACCGGCTGGCCGCCGCCAATATTGACGATGCGGAAGGGGGCCTGATGCGAAAGGGTTTCAATTCCCGCATCGGCGACGCGGTTGGTTTCCGAGGGAATGATACCGGACAGCCTGACCACGGCCTCGACCAGATCGTCGATATAGGTGAAATCACGGCTCATATTGCCGTTGCCGTATATCTCGATCGGCTTGTTCTCGATCATGTTCTTGACGAACTTGAAGAGCGCCATATCGGGCCGGCCCCAGGGGCCGTAGACGGTAAAGAAACGGAAGGCCGTGGTGGGAATCTTGTGGAGATGCGAATAGCTGTGCGCCATCACCTCCATCGACTTCTTGCTGGCGGCATAGAAGCTCAGAGGCTCGTCGGCGCGGTCGGTTTCGCGGAAGGGGACAGTCGTATTGGCGCCGTAGATCGATGAGGTCGAAGCAAGCATGAGATGGCGCAGCTCGATGCGACTGGCGATCTCCAGAATGTTCCAGGAGCCCTCGATATTCGAACGCAGATAGGCGTGCGGATTTTCGTTGCTGTAACGCACGCCGGCCTGTGCGGCGAGGTGAATGAGAACATCCGGCTTTGCAGCCGAAATTGCGGCTTCCAGCGCTGCCTTGTCTTCGAGCATGGCGATGACGGGGCGGAAGGCAGGATATTGCGCCAGCGCGGCATGACGCATCTCCTTCAGCCTGACATTATAATAGCGTGTCAGGCCGTCGAAGCCGGTTACCTCATGTCCATCCTGCAACAGCCGGCGTGCCAGATGGAAGCCGATGAAGCCCGCCGTTCCCGTAATGAAGTAGCGCATTTCTACCTTTTTCTCGGGCGCCTGCCGATGGCAAAGTAACCGAATCCGTATTTGACCGCCTCACTTATCGGATAGACGCTCCCGAGATCAACAATCATCTGGATCTTCGGGACTTTTAAAGGTTTCAAGACGAGCGCAAGCGCATGTCATGAGCAAGCCAACGGTTCTAAAGCCTTCTTAGGATGCCGGTCATCAATAACAGCCGGCTGAATCCCGTTGTTCATCGTCGATCTGCCGGAGATCCGGTAGAGCAGATCGATGGGGTGAGGTCAAAGCGGCATTACCCATAACAGGATAGGTTCAGGCTCGGGGACGGAGCGTCGGTGGCGTATGGGGACCCCCGCCATTAATATCGAATCCTGATTGGCGAATATCTTCATCGCTTGAGCACCCAAACKGTCTTGCCGCTCTGCGATGCTTCGATGCCGGCTTTCGTCCGCGTCAATTGAAGGCATTTCTCGGCATCCCCTGGCCGGGGTCTAATGCAAATCCCGCCCGGAGCGGCCCTCCACGTTGGGCTTATGCTCACCAGGCTGTCGCTGATGGTCCCGCCGCCATCCGGACGAAACACAAGAATGTTCGAGGCTCTTCGTTTGACGACAACCATTTCCCAGGGTTTGCCGTCGGCGATCACGCTGGAAAGAGGTTCTTCGGCTTGCGCTGGCGCGCCGGCGAAAATCGAGAAGGCGATCAATGGTATGAAAAATCGGCAAGTAGAGTAATCGCGCAGCAAGCGAACTATGCGCATTCGGTGTTCCTTTGTGTGAGAATGACCCTCTCAGGCGGGTCGCGATTGAGGAGAAAAGTGAGCGGGGAGAACGTGGTGATATCCTGATGCCGCCGGTGATTTGTGGAGCTATTCTCCATCGCGCCCGGCACTATCTCTCCGCATAAACCGTTACGTGCCGGTTCATGCTGCGTGATTGCGAAGGCAGGTGCGATCGCCATGCATCTGATATTCAAATTATCATTTGGGCATCCTCACAGTGCAAGCCGCTCCGAAAGCAAAATGAGCATCACGATCGGTCCGCCGAGAAGTGCACCGAATAGGATCGTCGCGAATAACAGGTTCGCGAGCAGGTGAAGCATGGTCTTGCGCCTCATGGCTAAACGCCGATCCGTCTTGCGGATTCAAACAATTCGGGTCCCAGGTTCGTGCCCGCCATCCGCGCCTTTGCTGTCTCGGCATCGACGAGCCTCCCGAAGAGAATGATCAGACTTCGCGCCGTGCCGATGCCGATCACGACGGCATTTTGAATGGATGCGATAACCGCGAATGCCGCGGTTGGTCTTGCCGTTCGTTTTGAAGCCATGCGTTGTTCCTAGTTGAAAGCCGATGAGGTCATGCCTGCCATTTTCAGCCAGCATGGCTCTTCATTTGGGCTCCGATAATTGCGGAAGCATGACTGGATTTGCGTTTCCGCTTGTAATGCTTTCGATAGGCGAAAGAGCGGCGGCAACGACGGATGGACGTTGGAGCGCTCGCGCGCCGGGTTCATCCACAGCTAAGATATGGTGAGCGGCGGGCAATGTAATTGTGTCGCAATTGTTTGATTCGAGTGTCCGGTCATCGTCATGACCGGAGGCCAACGAGAGACATGCCCAGCAATTCGCATTCACGTCGTCGATTTTTCAGCCAGCCACTTTTCAATCAGCCGTCTAGGGTGTCGCTCCTGGGGTTTTTTGCGTTACTGACAACAGCAGCCGTTTCCGGATGCGCTGCCGTGCCACTCAAGGAAGCGGGAACGCTCGTCTCCTACAACAATCTCGGTCCATCGAAGGGGACGCTTGCCAAGAAGCGGCTTTATGTCGATGGGCAGCAGTTGGCACGTGTGAAGACCGTCGCCATCGTCCCGACCGTCTTTTCGTTCGGTGCTGCGTCCAAGATCAAGTCCGAAGCTGACCGGTCCCTGGTTTCCAATGCTCTCGACAGGGCGCTTTGCGTGGCGCTGAGTGATAAATACCAGATGGTCCCGGCCGGCCAGCCTGCGGATCTGACCGTTCGCTCGGTCGTCGCCGACATCGTTCCCACCAACAAGGCCGTTGCCGGGGTTGCGACCGTCGTCAGTGTCGGTTCGGGCTTTGCCCTGCCTGTGAGCGTACCGCGCCTCCCCTTCGGTCTCGGCGGCCTAGCGATCGAAGCCGAAGCTGTCGATGCCACGGGAATGCAGAATGCCGCAATGCTGTGGGCGCGTGGCGCAAACTCCATTCAGGATAATCCCCGCGTTTCCGAGGTCGGGGACGCCTATGGTCTCGCAACAAAATTTGCCGGCGATTTTTCACGGGTACTGATCGCCGGAAAGGAACCGAAGGGACTGAACTTTTCACTTCCGTCGAGGCAACGCGCTCGCTCCTGGCTTGGCGGAAAGCCAAAATATGCTGCCTGCGATGCGTTCGGTCGCGCACCCGGGCTGCTCGGCGCGCTTGCCTCAAAGTATGGGGCTCCGCCACAGTGGACGGAAAAGAAGTCGAAGCCTGCAATGGCACGTTGACGGAAGAGGTAGCCCCGGCGTCGTGCAGTCGCTACGCGAATGTTTGACAGGCGCCCGAAATCGGCCGGCCGCTTTGGCCGAGGACGGGCGGAGATAGTGCCGGAACCCCGCGGCATTACTCCGCCCGCCTGTCCTTCGTCTGCGGGAAGCGTCCGATCCTGATGATCTCGCCGAACGGCGACGTGCCTCTGTGAACGGGTGACCGAACCACGGGCAAGGCGCTACAGGGGGACGACCTGATGCAACGTTCTTTCCTTTGCGTGGAGACCCTGTATTCTGATGTCGCCAGACACACTTCGACTTGAGGAAGAGTATGCCTGTCGATCAATTTGACATCGGTTCGAAAACCGTATCTTGGCCGGCTGGTTCGCCCGGCAACATGAAGCACCGCGGCAAGGGATACAGGAACGGTTGGAGACATCTGGCGTGTACGGCGCTCGGCATGGCCCTTGTCGCTGCCCCATCTCTGAACTCTCCCGCATCCGCCGCCAATGTCCTCGAGCGAGCGATCGAGGCCGCCCAACCCTGTAAGCCTTTGAAGGTCAGTCAGCCGGTTTTGGGCGTGAAGGTCGAACTGGGTATCGACAAGCTCGACTTCGTTAAAATCGACACGATCGAGATCAGAGTGGCTGGTGATGTGGCCGAGGCAAGCGCACTCGGCACGCTCGCATGCAAGACGTCGGACAGCTCCCCTCTGAAGGGCGGCTTTTCGGCGAAGGCTCGAATTCACCTGCAGGCAAATCTTACGACCTGTGCGATGAACGCAAGTTCGATCGATATCATCGAGGCAAGGGGAGAGTTCGGCGACGTTGTCACGACGTTCGAACCCGAAATTTCGGCTGCCCTTCGCAAGGGCGTGGAGAAGGCGCTGAAGAAGCTCTGCGCGAGCTGAAATCGGAGCGATAGGTCAAGCAAGGCAACGTGATCGCCCTGCAGGCGGGCCATGCGAAGGCCTGTCTCGGCGAAGCCGCGTCGTCAACGGAGATAGTGGATGTGCGGCCGGGCGTGATAGGCTGAGACTTCGACGCGCGCATCCACCGAGAAAACCTCCCTGAGAACCTCTTCGGTCAAGACTTCGGCCGGCGTGCCGGAGGCGACGATCGTCCCCTTCTGCATGACGATCAGCTCGTCGCAAAACATGGCCGCATGGTTGAGATCGTGCAGCGCGATGATGCTGGTGACTGGCAGACCGGAGACGAGCCGCATGAGGCTGATCTGGTGCTGGATATCGAGATGGTTGGTTGGTTCATCGAGGATCAGTTCTTTCGGCGACTGCGCCAGGGCCCGTGCAATGTGGGTGCGCTGCCTTTCCCCACCGGACAGGCTCTGCCAGCAATCATGACGCTTGTCGGTCATGCCGGCTCGCGTCAAGGCCTCCTCAACGGCGTGATCGTCAGCGAGTGTCCAGCCGGAAAACATCGAGCGATGCGGAAAGCGTCCGAGCTTGACGACATCAATGACCTTCAGATCGGCGTTGGTCGTCGCATTCTGTTCGACGAAGGCGACGCGTTGAGCGATCGTGCGGCGTCCGATGGTCCCTATATCCTGCAGATCGAGTGAGATGCGCCCGGAATTGGGTTGTTTCAGGCCGGCGAGAAGCCGCAGAAGCGAGGTCTTGCCGGAACCGTTCGGGCCAAGCAGGCCGAGCATCTTTCCCGATTTCGCTTCGAAGGAGACGCCATCAAGAATGGTCTTCCTGCCAATTTTCCAGACGAGATTTTCGGCTTTGATGCTCATGATGCGCGCTGGAACCGGTAGAGAATCACGGAGAAGAAGGGAACGCCAACCAGCGCCGTGACGACCCCGATCGGAAGGACCTGCTGCGGGATCAGCGCGCGCGAAGCGATGTCGGCAAGGACCATGAAGATTGCGCCGGCAACGGCGCAGGCTGGCAGAAGCCGGATATGGAGCGGCCCGACGACGAAGCGGGCCGCGTGCGGCACGACAAGACCGACGAAGCCGATCGAGCCGACCATGCTGACGATCGTGGCCGTCATCATTGCGGTCAGCGCAAACAGCACGATGCGCGCCCGGCCGACGTTGACACCAAGAGATGCGGCCGCTTCATCACCGAAGGCAAAAGCATCGAGAACCCTGGCATGCAGCAGGCAGACGACAAGCCCAAAGCCGACGACAGCAGAAACGAGCATGAATTCCGGCCAGCGCACGCCGCCGAAACTGCCGAGCAGCCAGAACATGACATCGCGCGCCTGCTGCGCGTTGCCTGATGTCGTAACCACGTAGGATGTGGCGGCGTTGAAGAGCTGCGAAGCGGCAACGCCGGCAAGAATTGTCCGGTCGGTACCGCCACGCGTGCCGTTGGATAGCAGGGCCACGAAAAAGAAGGCCGCAAATGCGCCGGCAAAAGCTCCGGCCGACAACGAAACCGCACCTGCACCAACGCCGAGGATGACGATGGCAACCGCGCCGGTGGACGCACCGGCAGAGATTCCAAGCACATAGGGCTCGGCCAGCGGGTTGCGAAGCAGCGATTGCATGATCGCACCCGAAAGCGCCAGTCCCGCGCCGCAGAAAGCCGCCACGAGTGCGCGGCTGAGCCGATAATCCCAGATCACGGTTTCGTGGATGCGGTTGAGTTCGACCGCCGTCCATCCCAGCCTGTTGGTGACGGCGGCAAACGTCGTGGTCAGCGGGATCGGCAGATCGCCGATCCCGACACTGATGCCGATGACCAGGCCGACCGCCGCAAGGGAGGCCAACAGGAGCAGGGCGAAGGGCGTAGCCTGCCGGAGGAGGCGGTTTGCGGCGGTCACTTGGTCAGGCCGAGCGCTTTCAGTTGTTCGGCCACCTGTTCGGCGCCGTAGATCGTGCGGATCGTCGGGTTCATGGCCTGGCCGTCCATGATGACGATTGCCTTGTTTTTCACTGCTGGCATCTGGCTGACGGCCGGGTCGCTGTTCAGGAACTTGATCTTGGCCTCCGGCTTGTCGAGTTCCCAGCGGTTGCGGTCGAGAGTGGCCACGACGATAACATCGGGATTGGCTGCGATGATGCTTTCCCACCCGAGCGTCGGCCATTCGGCATCCGCGCTAATGGCATTCCTCCCGCCGAGAAGATCGGCGATGAAGCCGGAGGCGGCATTCTTGCCGCCGAGATAGGCGTCTGCGGAAGGGGACTGGCTGGAGAACCAGAAGACGTAGGAAAGCTGCTTGCCGTCCCTGGATGCGTTGGCGCGCAATGCCGCTTCACGCTTCTTGAAGTCGGCAATCAGCGCCTGGCCACGATCGGCGACGTCAAATATTTGCGAAAGCTCGTCGATCTCTTGGTAAAGCAGATCCATGTTCCAGAGCCGGTCACGGCTGCCATACTGATCCTTGACCTTTTCGGTGCTGAGGCAGGTGCTGGGCGAAATGTAGCTTGGCACGCCGACCTTGTCGAAGTCCTCTCGCTTGGCGACCTTGCTCGTCGGTCCGACCAGGCTTGGCAAGGCAGCTGCCACGAAATCCGGGTTTTGCGCCAGAATCGACTCGAAGGTCGGAAACTCGACGGACAGAAGCTTGACCTTCGCATTGGCCTCGGCGAGCTCAGGCAGAACTTTGCTTGGCCAGAACGCAGTACCCGCCATTTTGTCTTCCAGGCCAAGAAGCAACATGATTTCCGCGCTGTTCTGGCCAAGTCCTATGGCTCGCACTGGAGCCTTGGTGACGGTGACCTTCGCGCCGCAATTGTCGAGCGTCAGCGGATACTGGGTCGGTGCGGAGAATGCCGGCGTCGCGATCAGGCCGATCATGGCTGCGAGCCCGGGCACCGTAAGGGACTTGAAAACCTTCATGAAAACTTCCTGTTCTTCGAGAACCCAACATGAGGATTCTGAGGGTGCCGGCGGTATAACCTGCTTGCCCGAGAAAAAACAAGAGTAACATAGTCATCTTTTGAGGCGCAGATGCTGGCTTCCATCTCCTATCGGCTGAGCGGATTGAGAAAGCGCGGGCAAGGCCCGTTGGAAGCGGCTCCCAAACGTGCCGCCGGAACCGGACCGCGTTCGGTCAAGGCGTCAGGACAGCCGCTCCGCTGAGGCGGCCGGCACGCAAACCGTCAAGTGCTGCATTCGCATCTTTGAGCTGACGGGTTTTGGTGTGGGAACGAGCGGCAGTTTTGGGTTCGGAAGATCGCCGTCGCAGACATGAAGATCCGTCCTGCACACCGCGCAGGCTTCGACCCTCAGCATCAATTGTCCTCTACTGGGTAAGGGCTCCGGTCGGTCGACCGGGCGCAGAGGCATCCCAAGCGCTTCCAGGATCATAGCTTTCATGACCTGTTCCTCATCGTCATGATGCTATGATGCTGAAATCGCGGCAAACCGGCATTGACGTTTGTCAAAGACGGCTCACGCCCGCGCTCCTTTGCTTCTACTTCTATTCAATGAGGGACCTGCCAGGGCAGAGAAGCTCTCCGCCAGAACAGGGAGGCTGGCTTGCCCGCTCAGCCGTCCTTCATGCCGTGCAAAGTCTGATCTTCATGGCCATAAAGGAAGCTATCAGCGGACGCCGTCGTCGAGCTCTTCGAGCGCGTCGAGCAGACGTTGCTGGATTGCGGGCTCCTGCCTGCTGATCGCGAGAACAAGGCTGCGCATCGAGCCGCGCATGCCATGGAGCTGATCGACGAGCTCCATGACTATATCGACGCCGGCCTCGTTGACGCCCATCTGGCGCGTGAGGTCGAGGATCAGGCGGGCGCGGGCAAGATCGGCATCCCGGAAGCGACGCCGCCCCTCGGAAATATCGGGAGCGAGCCAACCCTGCTCGACCCATAGATCGAGCTCGGTCACGTCTATTTTCAGGTAGAGACGGAATTCGCGATCGTCCATGGTCAAGCCTCCATGTTCTTTCTCGGATCCTGTGTGTCGGCTGCCGCCCAGTCCTTTGCGAAGGCGGTCAGTTGTTCGTCTGGTTGCTCGGGCAGCACGATCTTCAGCGTAACATAGATGTCACCTGCGTCGCCGCCACGCCTGGCGACACCCTTGCCCTTGAGCCGGAGGACCTTGCCGCTGCTGGAATTGGCGGGCAGGGTCAGGTTGACCGGCCCTGAAGGGGTCGGCACGCGCACCTTTCCACCGAGTACCGCTTCTCTCAACGTGACAGGCAGATCGAGGCGGATGTCGTCGCCGTCGCGGGTAAAGAAACGGTGCGGGCGAACACGGATATCGATCAGCGCATCGCCGGCCGGCCCACCGCCGAAACCGGGTTCGCCCTTGCCGCGCAGGCGCAGCGTCTGGCCGTCCCGCGTGCCGGGCGGGATCTTGACGTCGAGCGCCGGCCCTTCCGACAACCTCACCTGGCTCTGCGTGCCATTCACCGCATCGAGGAAATCCACCTCCATCGAGAAGCGCCGGTCCTGGCCCTGGGAGCGAAACTGACCACCGCCGGCGCTGCCGCCGCCAGAGCGGCGGGAGAAGAAGTTTGAGAAGAGATCGTCGGCGTCTCCAAAATCGGCGAAGCCCGCGCCGTTGTGATAGGCGCTGCCGGGGCCGCTTGAGGAGGCATAGTCGCGATAATAGCTACGGGGCGCCTGTTCGGCTCCCGTGATGTCGATCTCGCCACGATCGAAGCGGCCCCGCTTTTCCTCGTCGCTCAGGATTTCATAGGCGGCAGAAATTTCCTTGAACTTCGCCTCGGCCTTCTTGTCGCCCGGGTTCAGGTCTGGGTGAAGCTTCTTGGCAAGCTTGCGGAATGCCCCCTGAATTTCCTTCTGGGTGGCCTCCCGTTTCACGCCGAGAAGCTCGTATGGATCTTGGCTCATACATGTCTCCGTGCAAGGGTAGCCAATACTGCGGATCGGAATCCGCCTTGATATAGGTTGCGGCTTGGCTGTCGGGGAGGGGATGCGCGGAGGCTTGAACGGTGCCCCCTTCTATCTGGAGGCCTGTAAAGGGCTCGCCACGCCCTCCGACCGCTTCGAAGTCGAACATTTTCTGACCGCCCTGCGCCGCCAGCCAGGTTGACAAATGCGCCTTTCAATGAGAACAAAAATAGAACAGATGAAAAGGTACGCATTTATGATACGTTTCGCGCCGAAGACACTGCAGGACGCTGCCCCATCGATCAAAATTGCAAAGCCGAACGTCAGACCACGATCCGAGATCGAGCTATCGGACACGTCCAGCACTACTGCTGAGAAGGAAACCGACGGGATAGAAGCGCAGACTGCCACCACGATACCGGGACCTGCCAAGCCCGCCGCAAAACTCCTTGAGTTATCAGCGGAGCTCCCTCCGAAGGGCAGAAAGACGGGTACCAGGAAGGGCAAGGAGGCGGCGAGCCAAAAGCAGCGGGAGATTCGTAGCGGGGGCAACGATCACAATGGTGGTGATCTGCTTCTCGATCTCTGACGAGAGCTTTTTAAGCACCGGACACAAGGCTTTTGTGTGCTTGTGATTCTTCCCGGGTTCTCGAGGTCATGCCGCTTCCACGGCATAATCTGCATTCAGTTTCATTTTGCCCGTTGGCACCGCTCCGTGAAAGAAGATCAAATTGCTGATTTCGGGGGGGCGTCCGCTCGATCACGCCGTCCGCCCCGTCAAATGCAATCAGTTCAAGACCGGTTCGCCAACGGTGATGCGTTGCTCGCCTTCGTCGAACAGATGGACGGCATCGTGGAGCGGGGCGATCCGCAGGATATCGCCGGGGGCTGCTCTGATCCGCTCCCGGAACACACAGCTGATGGTCTGGGTGCCAAGACGGGCAATTACCAATGTTTCGGATCCCGTTGGCTCGACCACGGCAGTCGTCACCTCGATCCCGTTGGGATCGAGCGCGAGGTGCTCGGGGCGAATGCCGTAGGTGACGGCGCCGGAAGGGCGCCGCTCGCTCGGCAGGATAAGCCCGTCTGTCGTCCGGAAACCTTCATTCGTCATGTTCCCCCTGATGAAGTTCATGGCGGGTGAGCCGATGAAACCGGCGACGAAGAGGTTGCTCGGCCGGTCGTAGAGTTCGAGCGGCGAGCCGGACTGCTCGATCAGGCCGTCCTTCATCACGACAATCTTGTCCGCCATTGTCATCGCCTCGATCTGATCGTGTGTGACGTAGATCGTTGTTGTCTTCAGCCGCTGATGCAGTTCCTTGATCTCCGTGCGCATCTGGACGCGGAGCTTTGCATCGAGGTTCGACAGCGGCTCGTCGAACAGGAAGACGGCAGGGTCCCGAACGATCGCGCGGCCCATGGCAACACGTTGCCGCTGACCGCCCGACAGTTGCTTCGGATAGCGTTCCAGAAGGGCCTCAAGGCCGAGGATCTTGGCGGCATTGCCGACGCGCTGATCGATCTCCGTCTTCGCCATACGCTTCAGCCGCAGAGAGAAACCCATATTCTTGGCGACCGTCATATGCGGATAGAGGGCATAGTTCTGGAACACCATGGCGATGTCGCGATCCTTCGGCGCCAGCTCGTTGACGATATGCTTGCCGATCTGGATCTGGCCCGAGCTGATGTCTTCCAGACCCGCGATCATCCTGAGAAGGGTGGATTTTCCGCAGCCCGAGGGGCCGACGAGCACGACGAACTCGCCGTCACGGATATCGACCGACACACCTTTGATGGCTTTGAACGCACCGTAATCCTTGCGCGCATCGTTCACTCTAACATGAGCCATTTTTGTCCTCCCCAGTCGCTCTCAGAGCTTGTCCAACACGTTTCTGAGGTAGGCGAGGCCGAGGCGTTCCCCCTCTTTTCGCGCTTCGAGATCCTTGCCCGGCCATCCGTAGGCGGCGTCCTCATGCTCGATTGAAAGCGTACCGTCGAAGCCGTTGCTCCGCGCCTGGCGCAGGAAACGCTGCCAGTCGAGAAGGCCCTTGCCCGGCAGCTTGTATTGCCACCAGCCCTTGCCGTGATAGCCGACGGCCTGCTGGGTGGCGGCATCGATTGCGGTATCCTTGGCATGGAGAATGGCAATGCGATCCTTGACCGCGTCCATCGCCGCATAGGGATCGACGCCGATGCGGATGAGGTGGGACGGGTCGAATTCAAGACCGAAGCGTCGGCTTGGTATGCGCTTGAAGAGCTCCTGCCAGCCCTTCGGCGTCGTCCCGACGAAATTATCCTTGGGGCCGGGCCAGTTTTCGATTGCGAAGACGAGACCGCTTGATGTCGTCTTGGCAATCAGCTCGTTGGCAAACGCGGCAAAATCATCGTAGTTGGCTTCGTCATCGGCACTGTCGTCGCGTCCAGGAAAGATCACGAAGATCGGCACGCCCGCTTCGCCGATCGCCTGGGCAAATTCCTCCGTTCGGACGCGAAGCGCGCCGCGCTTGCCGCTGTCGGCATCGAGCTGGTTGCCGAAATAGGTAATCGAGGAGACGAAGAGGCCGTGGTCGCGGGCAAGTGCGACGGCAGCCTGCACCTTGTCCGGCGTCTTGATATGGCCACCGACATCGATTTCAATCGCGTCGAAACCTGCAGAGGCCGCGAAATGCACCACTTCCTCGAGCGGCCGGTCGTTGAATGTCGACGTATAAAAGCCAATCTTCATCAAAATCCTCCCTGCGGCCCTGCCGGCCGTATTAATTGTTCAAGCGATCCATGAATTTGAGGGGCGATCGGGTGCGTTGCACAGCATCGGCGGATGCCAGCATCAAGGCCGCTGCCATCGGCATTGCCGCCGCACCGAGTGCTGAAGCATCCTCGCCGATCGAGGCACGATGCAGCGTAGGCAGAGTGTTGTCTCCAGCCGTCAGATGCTCATGAACGTAGCGCAGCAACTCATCGATCATGCGGATCGGCAGCCGGCCGCCAATGATGATGGCGTCGGGATCGACGATCATGCCGATATGCTTGACCGCGACGGCAAGGTGAGCGCTCATTTCCTTCAGCCACTTCGACACCAGAGCCTTGCCGCGCGCATCGAGCGTCAGGAGATCCTGAGGCACGCTTGCACGGACGCCGTGCTCGCCAAGAAACTTGTAGAGAAAAAACATCGTCACCACCTCGCCGAGAAGATCGACCTTCGGTGCGGTCTTGTCCCGGTCGTCGGCAATCGGCAGCCAGCCGATTTCGCCGCTCAGCGCCATGGCGCCGCGATGGCCATTGCCGTCGAGAACGAGCCCTCCGCCGAGGCAGGCATTGATGGCGATGTAAAAGAAGCTGCGGCTTTCCGCCCCGAGGCCATAGTCGAGCTCCGCAAGTGCGGCCGCATTGGTCTCATTTTCGATGAAAACCGGATGCTGCGTCAGGTTTTCGAGTGCTGCGCGTACGTCGAATTCCATCCATTCCGAATAGTCTTCGGGCATGCCGAGGAAGGGGATCTCCCCGAGCCAGTCGGGCATGGCGAGCCCGATGCCGGCCAGGTGCGCGTCGTCGATCAGCCGGCTTCGCTGGAAATGCGATATTGCATCGGCCGTCAGCTGCATGAATTCGGCAGGGCGCACATAGCGCTTTTCATGGTGAACGCGGGCGCGCACGTTGCCGACGGCATCGACGGCGACAATCGTCAGGTGATCGCGATCGATATTGATGCCGATGGCGAAAAACGCATCGGGGTTGATTTCGAGCTCGATTGCCGGCTGGCCTCTCAACCCATGGCGCCGGCGAGCCTCGATGATCAGGCCTTCGTCGAGCAGGCGATCGACGATCCGTGCGATCGCCGGCTTGGTAAACCCGGTCTGCCGCGCAATTTCGGCACGCGAAATCGGTGCCTGCCGATGGACACAACGCAGCACGACGGCCCTGTTGTGCTCGCCCGCATCCTCGACATTGGCCCCCGTCAGATCGGGGGACAGTCTGGTGCCGGTCATCTGATTCATGGTCGGGATCCTCTATCAGCCACGGACACGCAAACCGACCTTACCCTTTCACCGCGCCGCTAGTCATGGCGCCGAGGATCAGCCGCTGGAGCGACAGGAACGCCACGATCGCCGGTACGACGGAGATCAGGCAGGCGGCCGCAAGCAGCTGGATGGACGAGTCGGTCTGCATGCCACGGAAGTTAAAGATCCCGACGCCGATCGGCATCAGATTGTTTTGCGTCAGCAGAAGAAAAGGCACGAGGAATTGTGACCAGCCGGCGATGACGGTGATGATGAAGACGGAAGCAATGCCCGGCGCCGAAAGCGGCAGGACGATCCGCCAGAAGACCGAGAACCGATTGCATCCGTCGATCATCGCAGCTTCATCAAGGCTGCGCGGAATGCCGTCTATCGTGCTCTTCAGCAGCCATGTTGCGAGAGGCACACCGAGGGCAATATAGACCATCGTCACCGCGAAATGCGTATCGAGCAGGCCGAGACGGTTCATGTAGCGGTAGAGCGGCACCATGATCACGAGCGGCGAGATCATCTGGAACAACAAGAGCCCCATCATCGACAGGCCCTTGCCGCGGAACTGGAAGCGGGAGAACGCATAGGCCGCCGGCAGGGCGACGACCAGAACGCCGAAACCGCTGAGTGCTGCGAGCTTCAGGCCGTTCCAGAGATAAATCGGGAAGTAGCTGTTATTGAGGACCGTAACGAAATTATCGATCGTCGGGTTGTGCGGTATGTAGCGTGCCACGCCGCGATAGATTTCGCGTTTGTCACGCACGGCCATCGACAGGAGATAAGAGAGTGGACCGGCGAAGAAGATGAACATCACCAGCATGAAGAGGTAGCTCAGGAAGTCGCCGAAGCGCGTGCCGGTACGCCTGCTCATTGCTCTTCCTCCTTCGGCAGGAACGATGCGTAAACGACGGCAAGCCCGAGGCTGATGATCAGCATCAGCACGGAAAGCACGCTGCCGCCGGAAAGGTCGTAATTGCGGAAGACGATGTTGAATACGTAAAGCGAGATCACCTCGGTCGCACGTCCGGGTCCGCCGCCCGTCAGCGTGATGATCGCATCGAACGTGTTGAGCGTCATGATCGTGATGAGGATCATGTTGACGAGCATGGCTGCACGCAGCTGGGGGAGGGTGATGAAGAAGAACTGTTGCGGGCCTGTCGCGCCGTCGACATCAGCCGCCTCATAGAGCGAAGGGTCGATCGATTTGAGGGCGGCGTACATGACGACCATCGAGAAGGCCGTGCCGCGCCAGATGTTCGAGATCAGCGCCGACCATGGCGCGATCGCCGGATCGGAAAGCCATGCGACGGTCGGCAGGTGCATGAGCCGCAATATGCTGTTCAGCGCCCCATACGGAGCTTCCGAAAACAGCATCTGCCAGATGATGCCGCCGGCAATGCCCGGGACCACCCAGGCGACAAGCGCCGTGGTGCGTAGGATCGTCGTGCCGAACAGTCCGCGTTTTTCACCTCTGATGACGACGACGGCGACGGCGAGACCAAAGATCTGCTGTCCAATGACACTGCCGCCAACGAAGATAAGGGTCGCCCACATGATGTCGGGCAATTGCGGTGAGCTCAGCGCATTCGATATCGTGCCGAGTGTGTAGACCGGATTGTCGCCGATCAGCGTCGCATTGGTGAAGGACAGGCGAAAAACGTCGATCACGGGGTAGAGATAGAAGATGCCGATGACGACAATCACGGGCATGATCCAGGGCAAAGGCGCCCCGGCAAAACGGCGCATGAACGATCTGCTGTGAGGCGGGCTGGCAGCCTCGATGGCAATGGGGCTCATTGGGCTTCTCTGTCCGGGTTTGACATGACCGGCGGCGCCCGTCACGGGCGCCGCCATGATCTCAATCGTCAGAGACGCTTGTAAGCCTCCATCGTCGCGTTGAACGCGCCGTCCAGTGCCTCTTCCGGCTTCTTGGTGCCGGACAGCACGTCGCCCATCATGATCTGGATCTGGTTGGAGATTTCCGGATAGATCGGGGCGCCCGGACGAGCCTGACCATCGACGAGAGCCCCGGCGAAGGTCTTGTTGGCTTCGGTCGCGAAGACATCATATTTGTCGAAGAGCGACTTGCGCGTCGGGAGCTGCTGCTGCAGCGCATTGGCCGGTCCCATATAGACCTCGCGGGCAAGGTTGGCACACATTTCCACCTTGTCCTTGTCCTTGCTGAAGGAGGCGATCGTCCATCCGCCGGTGCCCGTCGAACGTTGATCTGCGGTCGGGCCGGGGATCGGCGAGAAGGTCCAGTTCTTGAACTCCTCTTCGTCGAGCGTTACCTTCAGCTGGGCATATTGCCAGTTGCCACCGATGAAGAGCGCAGTGGTTCCGGCTGCCGCGGCGGCGTTGAGGTCGTCATAGTTGCCGATGGTCGTCACGCGTTTGGGCGCTGCACCGGAATCGACGAGGTCCTTGTAATAGGTCAGGGCCTTGAGGAATTTCTCCTTGTTTTCGCCTTCACCGAAGATTGGCTTGCCGGAATCGTCGACGAGCTTGCCGCCGAGCGCCCAGTAGTTCGCCAGCCAATCGAAGGTGGAACCTTCATAGCGACCGGCATTGAAGAGGATGCCCTCCATGCCCTGTTCGACAGAGGAAAGCCCGGCCTTCTTCAGGTCGTCCCAGGTTTGCGGCGCATCGGCAACGATGGATTTATTGCGGTAAAGCACGCGAAGATCCGTATCCCACCACCATGCACGGATCGTCTGGTCCTTGTCGGTAATGCCGTCGCGGATGAAGGGGAACAGGTCGGCGACTTCTTCCTTCGAGAAATAGGGGGTGAAGTCGGCAAGCACATGGTTGACCATGAACTGCGAGAGCACGAAGGAGTCGACTGCGGCGCAATCCGGAGCGTTGCCGGCTTTGGCCTGTTCCAGCATCTTGGCCTGTTCGGTGCCGATATCGGCCGACATGAACTGCATCTGCAGCTTCCAGTCGGGATGCTTCTTTATGAAGTCGACGAAAAGTTTCTGATAGCCTTCGGCGATTGCCGGATCGGCATTGTTGGGACTGTCGTTGGTGAGCCGGACGACAAGGGTTTTTGGTGCGTCGGCAGCGCCGATTCTGTCTTTTGTCGCAAGCTCCTGGGCAAATGCGGCAGGCACTGAAAATAACATTGTGCTCAGCGCTAATGCGCCGATGAACGCTCTCTTCATGATGGGTCTCCTCCCCATTTTAAACGGATACAGCCTGGTGGTCAGTTGACCTCTCCTCAATTCCATGCTGCATTAATTAGATTAAGTTACTTTGATTTGATGTCAAGCCGCAGCTTGGGAGGATTGAGATGCCGGCGACATTCAACACAAGTTAGCGCGCGCCAGCCGCATTTCCCGATCACAGAAAATCGAGCCATTTCGGGCGTCCGCAATGGCGTCGTGAGTTCTTTGCCCGGCTGCGTGAGGTGGCCGAACCTGACATCTATGGAGGATAAGATGCGCTTACTCATTCTCGGCACTGGCGGGATGGCCAACCAGCATGCTGCAAATTTCAAGGCGATCGACGGCGTCAGCGTGGTGGGCGGCGTCGACGTCGTTCCGGAACGGCTGGCGGCCTTCTGTTCGGAACACGGCATTCCCAACCATTTCAGTTCGCTGGAAGAAGCTCTTGCGTGGGGCGAGTTCGATGCCGTTGCCAACGTCACGCCTGACCGCATTCACCACCCGACGACACTCCAGGCGATCGCGGCCGGCAAACATGTCTTCTGCGAAAAGCCGCTGGCGACTGACGCCACCAAGGCGATGGAAATGACCGATGCTATCGAAAAGGCCGGCAAGGTCGGCATGGTCAACTTCACCTATCGCAATTCTCCCGCCCTGCAGAAAGGCCGGCAGATGGTCCTTGCCGGCGAGATCGGCGAGATCAGACATGTCGAGGCATCGCACCTGCAGAGCTGGCTCGTCGGGCGCCATTGGGGCGATTGGAAAACAGAAAGCAAATGGCTGTGGCGGCTCAGCAAGAAGCACGGCTCGAACGGCGCGCTCGGGGATATCGGCATCCATATCGTCGATTTCGCGTCCTACGGGTCGGGATTGGACGTCGCCCATGTCTTTGCGCGGCTCAAGACCTTCAACAAGGCACCGGGCCACAAGATCGGTGAATATGATCTCGATGCGAATGACAGCTTCACGATGAATGTCGACTTCACGACCGGGGCGATTGGCACCATCCAGGCGACGCGAACCGCTGCCGGCCAGATGGATCAGTTGCGTCTCCGGGTCTATGGCGAGACAGGCTCGGTCGAGATGATCTACGATACAGGAAAGTCGACGCTTCGCGCCTGCCTTGGTGAAGACGTTCACACCGCCACATGGCGCGATATTCCCTTCGACCCGGTCGAGACCAATTACCAGCGCTTCGTGCAGGCGGTGAGGGCGGGCAAGACGCAGGAACCGTCGTTCCGCCGCGCAGCGAATATCCAGAAGGTGCTCGACAAGGCGCTTGCCTCGGATGCCAGTCACGGAGACGAGGCGCTTGGCTGAGCCGACTTGGGCCGGTTCAGGCTGATACCGGCGGCAGCAGAGTGTTGAGGAAGGGCAGCAATGCCGCCCCTAGCGCCACGCCGCCGCCACTGAAGCTTGCCGGCTTCATCGGCGAAATCCATGGCGTCAGGAAGGGACGCTTGGATGTGTCGCGCCGTTCGACGGAGAGCTGGTGGATCAGCGCTTCGATGACGCTTCGCGGCAGGTCGCCGCCGATCATGATGACACCTGGCGCAATGAAGCCGGCCATGGCGATGATGGGATCAAGCAGGTGGCTTGCGGCATCGCGGATCCACTGCGTCAATTGAGGCGAAGACGGCTCCTCGCCCGCGACGAGCCGCCCGAACTCGTCCGCGCTGACCAGTGCGCGCAGGGCGCCGAAGCCGACCACGGCGTTCAGCCGGACATTGTCGGGGCCGGTCAGCATTTCGCCGATACTGCCCGCGCGTCCGTGAACACCGGAATAGGGGATACCGCGAACGAGGAAGCCGGCCTGGACATCTTCATCGATTATGATCATCGCCAGTCCGCCTTCGGGGGCAGGCGCGCCGATGGTGCGCTCGGCAAGCAGGCTTGCGGTGCACTCGTTTTCCACGTGGCTGGCCGGAAGCGTCGATGCTGCGTCGAGTTCATCGCTTTCCGCTGCCGTCCAGTCATTGGACCCGATCCCCAGGCCGATGATCGGCAAGCCGACATGCCGGCCGATCATGTTTTCCGTTACCGAAAGGATTGACGGGACGCGCGTTGCCGGGGTGAGGGGAAAATATTCGCGATCATGGACCTGGCCGCTGAGATCGATCAGCACCGCTTCGCCTCGGCTTTGGCGAACCCTGATACCGATCGAGAAGGCTCCATCCGGCCGCAGGGCAAATTCCGCCGCCGTGGCGCTGTTGCCCGCGCCGTTGCGGCGGTGCGACGTCACCAATCCTCCGTCACTCAGGCGTCGCAGGATATTGGTGATGCCCGGACCGGTAAGCCCGGAATGCTGGCCAAGTTCCGTCCGGGTCAACGGACCATGTCGGCGGATCGCTTCCAGGATGACGCGGATATTTCTGTCGGCGATTTCTCCCGACCGCAGACCGATTGTTTTACCCCGCGTAACGGCCGTTTCCTCTGCCTGACGTCGCCGCGGCCCGGATCGAAGATACCGCATGACCGTCTTCCCTAAGCACCTGAATGCTTGTGTATCACAGGCAAAACTCTAGCAACTTATTTCTTGTGCGCTTGACGTGAAAACAAAGTTACTTAATCTAAGAGCCGCCACGCGTTTCGGTTGGAGGAGACGGGACGCGGCGCCTGCGGCTCATTTGCGCGACCTGATTTTCTCCCCGCCCGTCAGTTGCTTATTTTCCAATAGGACCCGTCATGTCTCTCACTATCGCTCAACGTCTCGATCGTCTGAAAGTCCGCACAGCAGAGCTTGCTCATTGGCGCGACCGGCAAAGCGTTGTGATCGACGGCTGGACCTTCGACGGCGAGCCGATCGCCCATCATCAGGATTGGCCGCACCGCAACGGAACGGTTCATTTCGCGGCATCCGCGGCCACACCGCGCGACTGGCCAGTCGAACAGGTTCGGCTGCAGCTCGATCTCGGCGGCGAAAGCTTGATCACATTGCAATATCCGGGCGGTGAGGCCGAGACATTCGGTCTCGACCCCTACCATCAGGAATTCCCGATCAAGGGCAGGGAGTTTTCAATTGCGACCGAAAGCGTTGCACGCTTTCCCTTCGGTGAGCCGAACCGGGCGCCGAAGCTCAACAGGGCGCGGCTGATCTGGCTGGATGAACCGGTCCATAAACTGCACCTTCTGTTGCGGCAGCTCGGCGAAGCCGCCGATGTGCTGGAAAACCATGAGGTCTTGCCGCACCTCATCGAGGCGGCCGAACAGGTGCTGCGCAGCCTCGACTGGCCCTCGGACACGTCAGCCTATATTTCGCGCACATCCGGTGCGGTCATGCAGCAGAAGATCTGGGAACTGCCGGAACTGCAGGAAAACCCGGCCGGCCTGACGGAAACACAAAGTGCTTCGGCCGCAGCGGCCTATGATCAGCTGGTCGCGCGTCTGAAAGAGCTTCAGAAGCGATTCCCGCCGAATGGCGAGCTGTTGCTGACTGGCCATGCCCATATCGACCTTGCCTGGCTCTGGCCCTATCGCGAGACCCGCCGGAAGATGCGCCGCACCTTCAATACCGCGCTTTCGCTGATGGAGCGGTCGGACGACTTCCGATTCAACCAATCGACCGCTCATTACTATGCGCAGATGGAAGAGGACGATCCGGAGCTTCTCGAGCGTATCAAGAGGAAGGTCGCCGAGGGCAAATGGGAAACGGTCGGCGGAATGTGGGTCGAACCCGACACCAACATGCCGACCGGCGAAAGTCTTGCGCGGCAGGTGCTTTATGGGCAGCGCTATTTCGAAAAACATTTCGGCCTGCGCCACACGGTCTGCTGGCTGCCTGACTGTTTCGGCTTTTCGGGCGCCTTGCCGCAGATCCTGAAGCTCGGCGGAATCGACAGCTTCTTCACCATCAAGGTGAACTGGAGCGAGACCAATCATATTCCATCCGATCTTTTCTGGTGGAAGGGCCTCGATGGAAGCAAGGTTCTGACACACACATTCGACAATCCCATGCATGGCTATAATGGTTTCGTGCAGCCGGATTGCTTCGTGCCGACCTGGAAGAATTTCCGCGGCAAGACGCAGCACGACACGTCGCTCCTGGCAGTCGGCTATGGCGATGGCGGCGGCGGCGTGACACCTGAAATGGTCGAGCGCGAAGTGCAACTGCGCGACTTTCCGGCGATCCCGAGTGCGCGCTGGGGCACGGTGAAGGGCTTTTACGAAAAGGCCCACCGTACCGCGGAGGAAAAAGAGCTTCCGGTATGGGACGGGGAAATCTACCTTGAACTGCACCGTGCGACGCTGACCTCGCAAAGCGGCGTCAAGCGCAAGCACCGGCAGGCCGAGCGGGCGCTCATTACGGCGGAGACGATCGCTTCACTTGCGCATCTGCTGGGTGCCGGTAAGCCGGAAAGCCTGGAAGCGGACTGGCGTGTCGTCCTTAAGAACGAGTTTCATGACATCCTGCCGGGCTCGAGCATTCGCGAGGTCTATATAGATGCCGAGCAGGAGCTTGACGGCGTGATCGTCAATGCCGGGGCAGATCAGGCCAGGGCTTTGAAGGCGCTGTCGTCCCAGCTTCCGGCAGGCGGACTGACGGACGCGGTCATTGCCGTTAATCCGTCGCTCGCGCCGCGACCCCTGACAGCCAGGCTTTCGGATGGAACGGTCTTGTCATCTGCCGATATTGTCGCTCCGCTTTCCGTCGCAGTCTTCGATCGCAGGGCATTGAAGCCGGCCGGCATGCTGAAAGCCGATGCGCACAGCCTCGAGAACGAACATCTGTCTGTCGTCATCGGCAAGGATGGCGCCGTTTCGAGCCTCGTCCACAAGGCAACGGGCAGGGAGGCGGTCGAAGGCGGCGCCAATCAGCTCTGGGTCTATCCGGCCGATAAGCCACGCAACTGGGACGCATGGGATGTCGACGCCGACTATGCGGAAAAGGCCGTCCGCCTCGACAAGCCCGAAAGCATCACACTTGTCGAACAGGGGCCGCATCGCGCGGCGATCCGTGTCGTCCATCGATACCGGAACTCGACGGTCACCCAGCTTTACGTGCTGACCGCGAATGGCCGCAGGCTCGATATCGAAACGACGATCGACTGGCACGACCGGCGCACTCTGCTGAGAACACTGAACCCTGTCGCCGTGCGGTCCCGTACAGCCACTTTCGAATGCGCCTTCGGTATCGTCGAGCGCCAGACGCATACGAACACTTCCTGGGAACAGGCGATGTTCGAAGCTGCGGCGCACCGTTTCGTCGATCTCAGCGAGCCGGGCTTCGGTGTCGCGCTGCTGAACAATGCCAAATACGGGCATAGCGCACGCGGCAATGTCATCGGCATGAGCCTCGTGCGCTCACCGATTTATCCCGATCCGCTCGCCGACGAAGGCGAGCAGAGCTTTACCTATGCGCTGATGCCGCATGAGGGCGCCTGGCATGAAGGCGGGGTCCTGCAGGAGGCGATCGATCTCAACCAGCCGCTCGTTACCGGCGAGTCAACCGGGCTCTCGGCAGGCACGCTGTCGCCGCTCGGCGTCGAGGGCATACCGGTCGCTTTTTCGGGACTGAAAGCGGCGGAGGATGGAGAGGGCCTTATCCTGCGGCTTTACGAGCCGGCAGGCCGCCGCGGGCAGCTTTCGCTTGCCCTGCCCTCCGGCTGGCAGTCTTCGGGACCTCTGAACATCCTCGAAGAGCCGATCGAACGTGCAGGCCCTGCCGACATCATGCCGTTTGAAATCCGGACCTGGCGGCTGCAACAAAGCTGATCGCGATCGCAGCGCCTGTCCGGAGAGGATGCGGACAGGAGGCCTCGGCGGCTAGATGACGACCGGATGATGATGTTCTTGGTCGGATTTCAACATGTCGCAGTGGCCCAGTTCGTATCGGGCACTATCTTCGGGTCTGTCCTTTCACCAGACCCGAGGAAACGATCATGACGGAATCCGTAAAATCCGTACCGGCGCCCCGCGATCAGCACCTTCGCGACATGGCCGATTGCATCCGGTTTCTCTCGATGGATGCCGTCGAGAAGGCCAAGAGCGGGCACCCCGGCATGCCGATGGGCATGGCGGACATTGCCGTCGTACTTTTTTCCGAATTCCTGAAGTTCGATGCCGAGGACCCCTACTGGTTCGATCGGGACCGTTTCCTGATCTCCAATGGGCACGGTTCGATGCTGCTTTACAGCCTGCTCTACCTGACCGGCTATCAGGATATGACGATCGACCAGATCAAGAACTTTCGTCAAATCGACAGCAGGACGGCAGGTCATCCCGAATATCGCCATGCGACGGGCATCGAGACGACCACCGGGCCGCTCGGCCAGGGCATTGCCAATTCGGTCGGTTTTGCGCTTGCCGAGCGCATCATGAACGCCAGGTTTGGCGACGATCTTTCAAGTCATTACACCTATGTGTTCCTGGGTGACGGATGCCTGATGGAAGGCATCAGCCAGGAGGCCATATCGCTCGCCGGCCACTTGAAGCTCGGCAAGCTGATCGCATTCTGGGACAACAATTCGATCTCGATCGACGGGGCGACAAGTCTGGCGGAATCCGACGATCAGCCGGCGCGGTTCCGTGCATCGAACTGGCATGTGCAGGAGATTGACGGACACGATACGGACGCCATCCGCGACGCAATCGTCGAAGCGCAGCGGGTCACCGATCGCCCGTCGTTGATTGCCTGCAAGACCATAATCGGTTTCGGCTTTCCGACGCGCGCCGGTACGCAGAAGGCTCATAGTGACGCGCCGGGCGAAGAGGAGATTGCCGGCGCCCGCAAGATTCTGGGCTGGACCGCGCCTCCCTTCGAGATCCCGTCCGGCCTGCTGGAAGACTGGAGGAAGATCGGCGCCAAGGGACGCAACGCCCGGATGGCCTGGGCGGTCCGGGTCCAGACCGCGAAGGCGGATGTTCGCGCTGACTTTGAGCGCCGCATGAAAGGCGAGCTGCCTTCAGACTGGACCAGCGCAATAGAAGCAGCAAAACAGGAGCTTCTGTCTGCCGACAAGGATCTGGCGACCAGACAGGCGAGCGGGATTGTTCTCAACCACCTTGCCGAAGCCCTGCCGGAGCTTCTCGGCGGATCGGCGGACCTCACACCGTCGAACAATACGAAAGCCAAATCCATGGTCGAAATTGCGCCGGGCCAGTATAATGGATCCTATATCCATTATGGCGTGCGCGAGCATGGAATGGCCGCGGCCATCAACGGAATTGCTCTTCACGGTGGGCTGATCCCTTACGGCGGCACCTTCCTGACCTTTTCCGACTACGCTCGTCCGTCCATCCGGCTGGCGGCAATGATGGCGGTGCGTTCGATCTTCGTGATGACGCATGATTCGATCGGTCTCGGCGAAGATGGACCGACGCATCAGCCCGTCGAACATCTGACGGCGCTGCGCGCCATTCCGGGCCTTGCCGTGTTCCGTCCGGGCGACCCGATCGAGACGGCGGAATGCTGGCAGGCCATTCTCGATGCCCCGCGGCAGGCAGCCCTGATCGCTCTGTCCCGCCAGCCCATGCCGCTTCTGAGGAAGCAGCCGAGCCCACTCAACCTGTCGGCAAAGGGCGGATATGTTCTGCTCGAGGCTGAAGGGGGCGCGCGCGAGCTGACCATCATGTCGACGGGATCGGAATTGCACCTTGCTGTCGAAGCAAGGACGAGGCTTCAGGCGGAAGGCGTTCCGACCGCGGTCGTGTCCATGCCGTGCCAGCTGCTGTTTGAGGCGCAGGCACCGGACTACAAGCGTGAGGTTCTCGGAGACGGGACCGCGCGCGTCGCGGTGGAGGCCGCCGTCCAGGATAGCTGGGACCGATATATCGGGCTCGATGGCCGATTCGTCGGCATGCACAGCTTCGGCGCGTCCGGCAAGATCGACGATGTCTACAGGAAATTCGACATCACCACCGACGCAGTTGTGAAAGCCGCGCGGGGAACGCTGGGTCTCCGCCGTCGGTGAGTTGTTGGCGATCGCGGACGATTTGTGATCCCAACTGCTCTCGGCGCTTATGCATTATCAGGGACAAGACTATTTCGTCATCCGCTCTGTAAGATGTACTCGCGACGGCGATGGTTCGAAACCATCTGCGAAATATTGCGTTTCATGGGCCACCAGCCCGTCGCGAAATTCCATGATGCTGACGACGTATGAGGGTACATCGTCATAGGTGAGTGTAAATTCGGTGACCCAAAGATCGCCGTTACCGACAATTCGTCGGACGGTGAACCGCTTCTTGTTTGGCTGAACAAACCGGCTTTGTTGAATATTGTGCCGACCGCGAATCCGCTCTCCTGATTGCGGATAATCCAGCAAGGCGTCGTCGTGATAGATCTCGTGTTCGGCATCGAAATCGCTCGCGTCCGAAGCCCGCCAATGGCGCTCCAATCTTTCCTGCACCGTTTGATCTTTCAATGGGATCTCCAACCTTCGTTTGCCGCCCTCATCCTCAGGGCGCCGAAATGGTGAGTTCGATCGCTGATCGTTCGAAGGATACGCTTGCCGAGAGCTGCCGGCAATTTGCTGATTGTGCGTATCAGCGCGGGGCCGGTACACGCTGATACATTTCAGCCGATTTTCGAAATATCTGGGACACGTGGACCCCTGAAATCACTCTCCGTTAACAGGCGCCGCGAATGTGGCAGCAATTGAAGGAGAGTGTTTCATGACCAAGGCCGACAATGTTTCAATTCGGCGTAGTGTTTCCGATCGAGCGATCGCCATGGCGTTTGGCTCTCTGTTGCTCGTTCCGGTGATCTATGCACTTCCGGTCGATGCCGCCGATCTTGCGTCGAGTGTTGCCACAACAGCGGTGAGCGCGGACGAAAGTGTCCGCCCGTTTCAGGTCCACGTGCCGCAGTCGCAGCTTGACGACCTGCGCAGGCGCATCGCCGACACCCGATGGCCGGACAAGGAGAYGGTCGGCGACGACTCCCAGGGTATTCAACTGTCACGCGTTCAGGATCTTGTTCGCTATTGGGGTACAGAGTACGACTGGCGCAAGACCGAGGCGCAACTCAATGCATTGCCGGAATTCGTCACCACGATCGACGGTGTCGACATCGAGTTCATCCATGTTCGTTCGCGCCATCCTAACGCTCTCCCGATCATTCTGACTCATGGCTGGCCGGGGTCGATATTTGAATTCATCAAGACCATAGGCCCTCTCACGGACCCGACCGCATATGGCGGCCGGCCGGAAGATGCGTTCGACGTCGTCATCCCATCGATACCGGGCTACGGATTTTCCGGAAAGCCGACCGAACAGGGCTGGGGCCCGGACCGGGTTGCCCGCGCCTGGGATGTCCTGATGAAACGGCTCGGTTATGACCACTATGTCTCTCAGGGTGGCGATCATGGTTCGGTGATCTCCGATGCGTTGGCGCGTCAGGCGCCGAAGGGTCTGCTGGCAATCCATCTCAATATGCCCGCGACGGTGCCGGGCGACCTCATGAAGGCTATCAACAGCGGGGACCCGGCTCCTGCGAGCCTGTCGTCGCCGGAGCGGGACGCCTATAATTCCCTGAGCACCTTCTTCGGACGAAACGCTGCCTATGGCGCGATAATGGTGACCCGGCCGCAGACGATCGGCTATTCGCTTTCCGACTCGCCGGCTGGCCTGGCGTCCTGGATCTACGAGAAGTTTGCCCAGTGGAGCGACAGCGGCGGCGTTCCTGAACGCGTATTCTCCAAGGACGAAATGCTTGATGACATCACGCTCTATTGGCTGACGAACTCCGGCGCATCGTCTTCGCGGTTCTACTGGGAAAACAACAACAACAACTTCAGTGCCGAAACGCAGAAGACGAAGGACATCAAGGTCCCGGTCGGCATCACGGTCTTCCCGAAGGAGATCTATCAAGCGCCGGAAAGCTGGGCCAAGCAGGCTTATCCCTCGCTGACCTACTATCATCAGGTCGAGAAAGGCGGGCATTTTGCGGCCTGGGAGCAGCCGCAGCTCTTCGCCGAAGAAGTAAGAGCCGCTTTCAAGTCCGTACGCTGACAATATCGAAAGGGTGGCCCTCACGCGAGGGCCACCCCAGCCGAACAGGTGACCTGAAAATTTCACGCCCTCTTCGCCCAGATGCCGTCATCAGTGGCTTTGGCAAAAATCGGAAAGCAGCTTAGCACACGTGTGCATTTTGTTTCCTCCTGTCATTCCGGTGTTACGCGCCGGGGCTAGCAAGTCTCAGAACTCATCAGGGGCGCGGCCTCGACAGTGAAGGGAGACAGGGTATGAATAGACGCGAATTTCTGATCACATCGTCGGCGGCTGCGAGCCTTCTCGCCCTTCCGCGCTTTGCCTCGGCCGCCGTAGGCACGATCGACCTCTACAGCGGGTCGGATTCCAATATCATCGACCTGTGGAACAACATCATCCGTCCGGCTTTCGAAAAGGCGCATCCGGAAGTCGCGCTGAAGGTTACCGATGCCGGCGACAACAACGGCCTTCGCGCCATCGGCGACCGCGCTCTCGCTGCGCTTAAGACCAAAACCGATCCGCAGGCCGACCTCTTCGAATCCTTCGATCCGCGCCTTCCGGCCGGCGGTATCGATGCCGGTCTCTGGGTAAAGTTCTCCGCTGAGAATGTGCCCGGCTTCGACCGCGTCAATCCGCTCGCTATCGACACGCCCTACTCATTGCCCTATCGCGGCTCGCAGGTTCTGCTCGCCTATGACAAGACCAAGCTCGACCCGAAGGATGCGCCGAAGACCTGGGAGCAGCTGACGGCCTGGATCAAGGCCAATCCCGGCCAGTTCATCTACAACCGTCCGGACAAGGGCGGTTCGGGCGGCAATTTCGTTCGCCGCGCCATTCATGAAGCCAACGGCCGCGACCCGAAGAAATTCAAGATCGACAACTTCACTGCCGATTTTGCCGAGYAGTCGCTGACGCCGGCCTGGAAGATCCTCAACGATCTCGCGCCGTCGCTCTATCAGAAGGGCGCCTATACCGCCGGCAACACGCAGTCGATCCAGCTGCTCTCCCAGGGCGTCGTGACCATGGCTCCGGTCTGGTCCGACCAGGTCCTGCAGGCGATTTCTCAGGGCGTTCTGCCCGAGACGACCGGCCTTGTGCAGCTTTCTGACCTCGCGCTTTGCGGCGGTTTTTCGGCTATGACGATCTTCACCAACGGCGCCAACAAGGATGCCGCCCTCAAGCTCGCCGCCTTCATGCTGACGAGCGAGATGCAGGAAGCTATCATTACCGAAATCGGTGGTTTCCCGGGCGTTTCCTGGGATCACATTTCCGAAGATCTGCGCAAGAAATATGCCGACGTCATCCCGGCGACCATCCCGACCTTCCCGGGCGGCGATTGGGAAAAGGCGATCAACGATGGCTGGTACCGTACCGTCGCTCCCGGTATCAGCCGCACCTGATGACGGTCGATACGGCGCAGCCTGCGGTCATAGACCGTGCTCAGCCTCTCAGCAGGGGGAGCCTTTACGGGCTCCTCCTCGTCGGCATGCCGGTCTTTCTGGTCGGCTGGCTGATCATCTTTCCGATCTTTTCGGCGGTCGCCACGACCATTTTCGTGCGTCAACCTGACGGAACGACTGCGTTTTCGCTCGCCTCCTACCATTTCTTCTTCAGCGACGCCTACAGCCTGAACAATCTCTGGCTGACGCTCTGGACGACCTTTGTCTGCGGCCTGCTCCTGCTTGCGATCGGCCTTCCGATTGCGCTTTATCTGCGCTTTTCCGGCAGTCGCCTTGCCGGCTATGTGCAGGGTCTCGCGATCTTTCCGATGTTCGTTCCTTCGATCATTCTCTCCTATGCGCTGATCCGCACGATCGGACCGAACGGCACGGTCGACATCCTGCTCAATGCCGTCGGCTTGCCAAAGCTGCCGAGCCCGTATCTGACGCCCTGGGGGCCGGTCATCGGCCTTGTCTGGGACAATCTGCCTTTGACTGTTTTGATGCTGACGGCCGGGCTCACGTCCGTTTCCAACAGTTCCATCGAGGCGGCCCGCGATGTCGGCGCGACGCCCCCGAGGGTCTTCATCTCGATCATCTTGCCGCGCATGGGCAACTCGCTGCTGGTGACCGCTTCCTTTGCCGTTCTCGGCATATTCTCGGCTTTCACCTTGCCCTACGTGCTCGGCCCCGCCTCGCCAGAGATGATGGGACCCTTCATGCAGCGCACCTTCGCGGATATGAATGACCCGCTGAACGCGCTGACACAGGCGGTCATCAGCTTCGGCTTCTGCCTTCTCTTCGGCATCTTCTATGTCTGGTCGATCGCCCGCAACCGCGAGGGCCGATGATGCCTCAGTCGCCAGCTCTGAAATTCGACTGGACGGGGCTGCTGCTGGCATTGCTGCTGACGCTTTTCATCGCGTTGCCGCTGCTGGTCGTCGCGACCTGGGCTTTCACCGAGATCTGGCGCTACCCTTCCGTCATTCCCCAGCAGTTCGGCCTGCGTTTCTGGTCGCAGACGCTCGCTCGCAAGGATGTCTGGGATGCGCTATTCCTCAGCTTGCGGCTGACGGCGACGGTAACGCTGCTCTCTGCGATCATCTGTCTTCCGGCGGCCTATGCCTTTGCTCGGATGCGCTTTCCCGGCCGCAACATCCTGTTTCTCTCGTTTCTTGCCTCCCATGCCTTTCCAAAATTCGGTCTGCTGGTGGCGATTGCCGGCATCTTCCTGCAACTCGGTCTGATCAGTACCTTCTGGGGTGTGGTGTTGATCCAGCTCGTCGGCACGCTGATGCTGATGATCTGGATCCCGGTCGCGGCTTTCCAGAATGTCGACCGGCGCATGGAGGAGGCCGCGCGCGACGCCGGCGCCACGCCGCTTCGCGTCTTCTGGTCGATCACGCTGCCGCAGGCCGCTCCGACCATATCAGCGGCCCTGCTCCTGACCTTCGTCGGCACCTTTTACGAGACGGAAGGCGCCTGGCTGATCGGTGCGCCGGAGATCCGCACCATGCCGGTGCTGATGATCAGCTTCATCAACAACCAGATCGTCGTGCAATATGGTGCGGTTCTCTCCGTGATGCTTTGGGTGCCGTCCTTTGCGGCATTGATGTTTGCGCGGCGCGTCATCGGGACCGGCGCGTTTGCGCGGGGCTTCGGCGCCTGAGCGCCGGCAGAAAGGATATAACAATGGCACATCTGGCGATCGAAGGCGTTTCGAAGAGCTTCGGCCATACCTTTGCCGTCAGCGATTTTTCGCTTGAGGTCGGTGATGGTGAGCTCGTCTGCCTGCTCGGCCCGTCAGGTTCCGGCAAATCGACGTTGCTGCGTATGATCGGCGGTTTTGAGCGGCCGACCGGCGGCAGCATCCGCATCGACGCAAAGGATGTAACGACCCTGCCGCCGGAGCGGCGCCCAACCGGCATGGTCTTCCAGAGCCATGCGCTCTGGACCCATATGGATGTCTTCAACAACATCGCCTTCGGCCTCAAACTGCGGCGTCTGCCAAAGACCGAAATTCGAGAGCGCGTCGAGAACGCCCTCGTTCTCGTCGGTCTCGCAGATTACGGGAGGCGCGCGGTGACTCAGCTTTCCGGCGGCCAGCAGCAGCGTGTCGCGCTTGCCCGTTCGCTCGTCCTCGAGCCCAAGATCCTGCTGCTCGATGAACCCTTCGCCAGTCTCGACCAGCATCTGCGCGAGCGGCTGCGTGAGGAAGTGCGCGACATCCAGCAGCGCCTCGGCATCACGACATTGTTCGTCACCCACGGCCAGGATGAAGCCCTGGCGCTTGCCGACCGCATCGTCGTCATGCGCGACGGCCGAACGGAGCAGGTGGCGCCGCCGAGCGTCATCTACCGCGAACCGCAGACGGCTTTCGTCGCCGGCTTTATTGGCTCGATGAATTTCGTCGAGAGCGAGATCCGAGATGGGATCTGCACGCATCCGCTTTTCGGTTTTTCCATTCCGGTCGCAAATGGTCCCGTGATGCTTGCGATGCGCCCGGAAGCCCTGACTGTGCATCCGGCCAGCGGAGCGGCAGGTGCAATCGTCCACCGCGTCACCGACTTCGGTACGCACAAGATCGTCGATATCGATCTCGCCGATGGCATCAGGCTGAAGGCGATGGTTGCGCCGGGCGATATGATCCGGGCCGGAATGACCGTCGCTCCCAGCTGCTCGGGCTTCTTCGCCTTCCGTGACAATGCGCTGATTCACCAGTCGGCTGGCGCACAGGCGGCTGCGATAATGCAGCCGCTCCATACGGCTTGAACGGTCTCAGGCTTTCGGCTGAAAACCCTCCCGCAGCCAGGGATAGAGTGGCTTGCTTGCTGCGAGGATGTCGCCTTTGCCGGTCACAGCCGCGCCGGAAAACCGTGTGACGACACCGCCTGCTTCCTCGACCATGAGTGCCGAGGCACCGAAGTCATGGACCGACAGGCCGTCCTCGAAGAAGCCGTCCAGTCGGCCGCAGGCGACATAGGCGATCGAAAGCGCTGCCGAACCGAGCCGACGCACGCCGGCGGTATTGGCCATCAGCCGCTTGACGGCGTCGAAATAAAGCTCTTCCGGGACCGCCTTGACCTGGCCGGGGATCGGCAGGCCGGCGCCAACGAGCACGTTCTGGATATCGGCCACCTCAGCGCAATGGATCTGCTCGCCGTTCAGCCAGGCGCCGCCGCCGGCCTCTGCACTGAAGAGCTCGTCCTGCATGGCGTCATAGACGACGCCTGAGACGACGCGGCCGGCCTCGGCGATCGAGATCGTCATGCCGAAATGCGGGATGCCCCAGGCGAAATTGGTCGTGCCGTCGATCGGGTCGATATAGATGACCGGCGCGTCCGCGCTGCCCTGCCGGTTGCCGACCTCTTCCTCGCCCTTGATCGCATAGGCCGGAAACGCGCTCATCATTTCCTCGACGATGATCCGCTCGACCGCGACATCGATTTCCGTCTGGTAGTCGCGCGGTGCCTTGTGGACCATCTCGGCGGCCGTACGCCGTCTAAGGCCATTGCGCGCCGTTTCCCCTGCCTTGAGGGCTGTTTCGGCGAGTACGAGAAGGCGGGGCGAGGCTGCCGGCGACAGGCGCGCGGCGGTCGAAGACGATTTCATGAAGACAATCCGTGTGATGACTGGGGATGGCAGGCGGTTCGGTGTTTCTCATTGCAAATGCGCATGATGCTTTTATGAAGCGCGCGCGCAATGGCATGCGGTGTCGGGTCGACTTTCGTTCTGGACCTCTCAGCTCATGCTTTAGCCCGCTCACCCGCCGGTGCAGCGCAGGATTCACGAAGGATCAGGTTTGGGGAAAAGATCGTCCGCGCACCGCTTGGCGGCGTCCTGCTGGAGATCTCGCTGAGAAGGGTGGAGATGGCCTGCTGCGCCATATCGAGCACCGGGGCGGCAACGACTGTCGGCGGCGGGTTCATGATGTTAGCAAAATCGAAATCGTCTATCCCGATGACCGAGACGTCATCAGGCACTCTGAAACCCAATTCGCGCAGCGCATTCAGGACGCCGAGCGTCATCATGTTCGATAATGCAAAAATCGCGGTCGGCGGATCAGGTTCGCGCATGCGGCGGATCGTGCTGTCATGCGCGCGCGCCTGGTCGAAACGCCCCTCAAGCAACAGCCCCGGATCAACAGGCAGGCCATGGGCGGCATGGGCCAGCATATAGCCAGCAAGACGATCTTCACCGGTGATGATGTTGGCGCGCCCGGCAGTGACGGCGATCCGTCTGTGGCCAAGGCTGATCAGATGTTCCGTGGCCATGCGGCCGGCTGCGATATTGTCGAGCTTGATCACGTCATAGGGCAGGCCCTCGATGAAACTGTCGAGCAGGATCGTCGGCACATGGATCTTGTCGACCATGCGGGCGCCATGCTCGGCATCCGAGCGTGTCGGAATGATGATGAGCCCTTCGACGCGCTGCATGCGCATCATGGTCAGGATCTGCTGCTCGCGGTCGTGATCCTCGCTCGTCGAATAGACCGCCGCCATGTAGCCGGCATTGAGGCAAGCGGACTCGACGACCTTGGCGACCTTGGCAAAATGCGGGTTGGTGATATCAGGCAGGATCAGACCGATCAGCCGGGAGCGGCCCATGCGCAGGCTGCGCGCGCCGCCATGCGGGATATAACCGATGTCGCGGACAGCGGCCTCCACCTTGGCGATCACCTCGTCGCTGACGGGCGCTGAACGATTGAGTGCCGCCGATGCCGTCGATATGGCGACACCCGCTCGTTTCGCCACATCCTTGATGGTGGCCATGCATCCTCCAGCTTTTTCTCAGGCCCTCTTGCCACCGGGCCGTTCTGATGCTCTTATACGAAACGTTTCGACTAAGCAAATGACGCCATGCGGGACCGGGGAGGAACTGGGTCCGCAATATTTCAGTAGGAATACACGAAACGTTTCGACCGGTGGAGGCCGGGATACGTGGCAACGCGCCGGAGGAGGCGCATCAGGGAGGATCACATGCATGAGTTCTCGCGGCGTTCGCTGCTGATTTCGTCTGCCGCTCTTGCCGTCGGCGCAAGTGTCGGGCGCGCCTTCGCGCAATCGGATGTCACGGCGACCCTGAAGATGCAGGGCTTCGGCGGTGACGCCGAGCTATCGGCCATGACCAACGCCATTGCGCGTTTCAACAAGAAATACCCGAACGTCAAGGTCGAGCTTTCCGTCGACCCGATTTCGACGGGCTGGGGCGACTACGTCACCAAGGTCTTCAGCCAGTTCAATTCCGGTCAGCAGGCCGATGTCTATGGCACGGCGATCGAGACCTTCCAGAGCTTCTCGTCGCGCGGCCTCTTTCTGCCGCTCAATGATTTCGTTGCCGCCAATCCTGGCTTCTCGGACTTCGCTCCGAGCCTCTTCAAGCAGTCGAGCTACAAGGGGGATATCAACTATATCCCGATCGGCTGGAACAACATCATGATCAACTACAACAGGGATTTGTTCGACAAGGCCGGCATTGCCTATCCGAAGGACGGCAAGTGGACCTGGGATGAGTTCCGCGATGTCGCGAAGAAGCTGACGATCAAGGATGCCTCCGGCAACGTTACCCAGTTCGGTTATGAAGTGCCGAACCAGAACTTCTTCATCCAGCCCTGGTTCTTCTCGAATGGTACGGGCATCATCAACGACGAGTGGACGGCGTCCAACATGCTCGACCCCAAGGTCGCCGAAAGTCTGCAATTCCTGCATGACCTCATCCATGTCGATGGCGTCTCGCCAATCCCCGGCAAGGATACGATGGACAATCAGTTCATGGCCGGCCAGGTGGCGATGATCAGCCGTGGTCACTGGATCATCCAGAGTGCCAAGAACAACAAGCTCAACATGGATGTCGCCATTCCGCCGAGCAAGGCAACCGACACGACCGTGATCGGCTTCGGCGGTTATGCGGTCGCCAAGACGAGCAAGCAGCCGGATCTTGCCAAGGCACTGATCCTCGAACTGACGAGCGAGGAGACGCAGAAGGAGGAAGGCGAAAAGGGTGGCGGTGTTCCCGGCCGTAAGTCGGCCGCCGAGACGCCGGGCTTCCTGAGCTTCCCGCCGAGTGCCGCGCTCTATTACCAGACGCTGCCAAACACCAAGGCCGTGCCGTCTCCTGCCAATTTCCAGGAGGTCGAGAAGATCTTCATCCGCTATTACACGGCGATGATGGCCGGCGAGGTCAAGATCGCCGACGGCGTGAAGCAGGCGGATGCCGAGCTCAACGCTTCCTTCGAACGGCTGAAGAAGCGCATGGGCGGCTGATCGATCAAGGGTTCTCACGATCTTCCTCCCGCCGTCGCGGCCGGGTGGCAGGTTGCCGTGACGGCATCTGCCATTCCGGGCGCGGCGAATGACAAACCATGTCCGCTATCTGAACCAGGTGCCATGACCGCGACCATTGAAAGACGCCAGACATCGCAGCTCCGCCGTGCGCAGGCTGCAACCGGCTACCTCTTCGTGCTGCCGGCAACGGTGCTTTATCTGACTTTCGTCATCGCGCCGGTCATCGTCACGACGATCCTCGCCTTTGCCTATTACGATCCCATGCTCGGCTCGCAATGGGTCGGTTTCGACAACTTCATTCGCTTCTTCACCGATCAGCGTTCGCTTCAGATCCTCTGGAACACCTTGCGCTTCGCACTCTTCGCCGTCACGTTCAACGTGTCTATCGGGCTTGTGCTGGCACTGGCACTGAACCGCGCCATGCCGGGCTGGCTGCTCTATTTCTTCAGGCTTGCCTTCTTCCTGCCCGTCATCATCGCTGCCGCCTTCGTCTCGATCGTCTGGACCTATTTCTACGGCGATGATCTTGGCGTCATCAATTATTACCTGCGGCTCATTGGCCTTCCTGGCGTGCGCTGGCTCACCGATGCCGGCCAGGCCATGACCTCGATCATCATCATGGACGTCTGGAAGAATACCGGCTTCTTCATGATCATCTTCATCGCCGCCCTTCAAGGTGTACCGAAGAACATCCTGGAGGCGGCTGTGATGGACGGGACGCCGGCCTGGCGTCAGTTCCTCCGCATCACGCTGCCCTATATCTCGCCCGTCGTTTTCTTCTGCATCGTCTATGCCTCGATCGGTGCTCTGCAGGTGTTCGAATCGATCGTCATCCTGACACAGGGCGGTCCGGGCGATGCCACGCGCTCGCTGTCTATCCAGATCGTCGAGGAAGGCTTCGGCAGTTTCCAGCTCGGCTATGCGGCCTCGATCTCTGTCGTCATGACCGTGATCATCCTCATCATCACCGCAATCCAGCAGATCCTCTCGCGCAAGTGGGTGCAGCAATGAACAATATGATGCAGACGCGCGCGGCCCGACGCTGGATCGACTGGGCGATCATCGCCACCATGGTGGTGATGGCGATCGGCATGCTCTTGCCGTTCCTCTGGCTTTTCTCGATGTCCTTCCGTCCGGTTTCGGATGCCTACAAGCTGCCGCCGAGCTTCCTGCCGCCGAATTTCGATCTCACCAACTACCGGCAGGTGCTGGCCTCGCGTGTGCCGTTCCTGGAAATCTACTTCAATTCGGTGATGATTGCCGTCATCGTCACCGTCGGCCAGATGGTGACCTGCACGCTCGCCGCCTTCGCCTTTGCGAGGCTGAATTTCCGCGGCCGCGACACCCTGTTCTTCATCCTGCTCATCGGGCTGATGTTTCCAGCACAGGTGACGATCCTGCCGATTTATCTCGGTTATGCGCGCCTCGGCCTGCTCGACAAGCCGATCGGGCTGGCGCTCATGTACCTCACCTCCAGCTTCGGCATCTTCCTGGTGCGGCAGTTCATGCTCAGTCAGCCGAAGGCACTGGAAGAAGCGGCGCTTATGGATGGTGCCGGCTATTTCAAGATCTTCTGGCGGATATCGCTGCCACAGCTTCGCCCGGCACTCTCAGCGCTCGGCATCATCACCTTCACCCAGACCTGGAACTATTATTTTCAGGCGAAAGTGCTTTTGAGCTCGAATGAATCGCTGACGCTTCCGGTCGCGATGGATGTGCTGCGCGGCTACATGGCGTCAGGCAATCTCTCGGTCGTGATGGCCGCAATGAGCATGTCCATCCTGCCCGTCGTTCTCCTCTTTCTCCTCGCCCAGAAATTCGTGATCGAAGGCATCACGATGAGCGGTATCAAGAACTAACATCAGGGATATTGATTTCATGTGGGATGATCTCGCCTCCATCGAACCCCGCTTTGCCTATAAGGGCGAGCGCACGCGCTATATCGCCTTTCCGCTCGGCGGCATCGGCTCCGGCGGCCTGTCTATCTCCGGCAGCGGCCGGCTGATCGATTGGTCAATCCGCAACCGGCCTGCGCTGCAGGGCTATAACGGCTACTCGCATTTCGCCATCAAGGCCGAGAAGAATGGGGAACTCGTCGATGCCCGCGTGCTGAACGGGCCTTATGACCTGAACCCTTCCGGAGCGCCGGGGCTGCGCAAGATGTTCGATGGCTTCGGTCATGGCGCCAACCGCCAGACGCTGGTCGGCGTGCCGCATTTCCGTGAGGTCGATTTCTACGGCCGCTTCCCGACCGCCGATCTCGTGTTCAGGGATCAGCGTTTTCCGGGCGGTGTCAGGCTGGCGGCATTGAGCCCCTTCATTCCCCACAACGACCGCGATTCCTCGATGCCGGTGGCGATGTTCGAATTCGAGATCGTCAACGATACGGCGGACGAACTGACCTACACGCTTGCCGGCACGCTCGGCAATTACGGCTCGAACAGCGGTATCCATACCTTCAGGCAGGAAGGCGGCATCAGCAGCCTGCATCTGACTTCGTCCGATACGTCGTTGTCGGCAACACAACGCGGCGATCTGACGATCGCAACGGACGCTGACGATGTCGACCATACGGACCATCATTATCGGGGCCAATGGTTCGATGATCTCTCTGTCTACTGGAAGGAGTTTGCAAGACCCGGTCGCCTGCCGAAACGGCACTATGATGAGCCTCGCACCTCTCGACACATGAGCCTGCAACCGGAACACGGCACGCTCGGTGCCCGCTTCGCCGTCGCCCCTGGCGAACGCAGGAAGGTGCGCTTCGTCATCACATGGAACTTCCCGCATGGGGATGTCTATTGGGCCTATCGCGACAAGCCGGATGGCGCCATTCCCGATCGGCCGACGCCGAGCTGGACGAACTATTATGCGACGCAATGGGCAGATTCCACCGCTAGCGCCACCGAGGCGCTAACACGTTGGGACACGTTGCATGCGAATACCGCGGCCTTTCGCGATGGATTGTTCGACACAACGCTTCCAGCGGAAGTCAAGGATGCGGCGAGTGCGACGCTGGCGCTGCTGCGTACCGCCACCTGCATCCGCCTGGAAAATGGCGCGCTCTGGGCCTGGGAAGGCCAGCATAGCCAGGATGGCTCCTGTGAGGGAACCTGCACTCATGTCTGGAATTACCAGCAGGCGGTCTCGCACCTCTTTCCCGCCATTGAGCGGACGCTGCGTGAGACCGAATTCACCTATAATCAGTTGCCGACCGGGGGGCTGACCTTCCGCCAGAAGCTGCCGCTGGGCTCCGGCTTCGATATTATCGGCCCCTGCGCAGACGGCCATTTCGGTGCGATCATCAAAACCTACCGGGACTGGAAGCTATGCGGCGATACCGATTGGCTCGGCCGTTACTGGCCTAGTGTCAAACGGGCGATCGAATATGCCTGGTCGTCCGAAAACCCTGACCGCTGGGATCCCGACCAGACCGGTATTCTCTCCGGCCGCCAGCATCAGACGCTCGACATGGAACTGTTCGGCCCGAATTCTTGGCTCGCCTCCATGTATGTGGCGGCCCTGCTCGGTGTTTCCGAAATGGCGGCGGTCCTCGGCGACACGGAACTGTCGGAAAAGACGGCGCGCATGGGCAAGGCTGGTGCGGCCTACATCAATTCCGAGCTCTTCAACGGCCGCTGGTTCATCCAGAAGGTCGACCTCTCTGACAAGGGCGTGCTGATACCCTTCGATGTCGGCCGCGCGGCCGGGGTCCTCGCCGACGGTTTCATGGAAACCTACTGGTCGGAGGAGTTTCAGGAGCTCAAATATCAGATGGGCGAGGGCTGCATTTCCGATCAGATCCTCGGCCAGTGGCATGCCGAGGTCGCCGGTATCGGCGGGTTCCTTGATGCAGACAAGGTGAGGACCGCGCTGAAATCGGTGCACAGGAACAATTTCCGCCCGACGCTTGAGGATCACTTCAATCCCTGCCGCAACTATGCCTATGAAGACGAGGCAGGGCTTTTGATCGCAACCTATCCTGAAGGCATCCGCCAGCCGATGGTCGCGGCTCCCTATGCCGAAGAAGTCTGGACCGGCATCGAATATATGGCTGCTTCGCATCTCATCATGCACGGCCTCGTCGAAGAGGGCATGGATATCGTCTGCGGTGCGCGTAACCGGCATGACGGTTCCCGCCGCAATCCCTGGAACGACATCGAGTGCGGTTCCTACTACGCACGCTCGATGTCGGCCTGGCAGTTGGTCAATGCCTTCTCGGGCCTCAGCGCCGATTTCGTCTCGGGCACGCTCGCCTTCGCACCGAAACTGCAGGGCGATTATCGTCTGTTTTGGTCAGCCGGAAGCGCTTTCGGCACATTGACCCGCGAAGGTGACGGCCTCATTCTCGCCGTGCTCGGAGGCAGCCTCAACGCCGCCGAAATCTCGGTGGACGGGCTGACGCATCGTCTTGCGGGCAGGACGTCCATCGCAGCGGGCCAGTCGATCGAACTTAAGACGGTGGCATAATGGCCGGTATTGAACTCAGGACAGTCCGCAAGGCCTTTCAAAGTCTCGAAGTCATACACGGCATCGACCTGACTATCGCCGACGGTTCGTTCACCGTCTTTGTCGGGCCTTCAGGCTGCGGCAAGTCGACCCTGCTGCGCATGATGGCAGGGCTGGAGGAAGTCACGTCGGGGGAAATCCGGATCGATGGCATGCGCTGCGACCATCTTCTGCCATCCGCGCGCGGCATGGCGATGGTCTTCCAGTCCTATGCACTCTATCCACATATGAGCGTCGAGCAGAACCTCAAATTCGGCCTGGAAAACCAGAAGCTCGCCAGGCCGGAAATTACTGCCCGCGTCGCCAAGGCGGCCAATATTCTGCAGATCGAGCACCTTATGGCCCGTCGTCCGAGCCAGCTTTCCGGCGGCCAGAGCCAGCGCGTCGCGATCGGGCGCGCCATCGTCAAGGAACCGAAGGCCTTTCTCTTCGACGAACCGCTCTCCAATCTCGATGCCGAACTGCGTGTGAAGATGCGCGGCGAGCTGATCAGCCTGCATCGGCGGCTGAAGTCGACAATGGTCTACGTGACGCATGATCAGGTCGAGGCAATGACCATGGCAGACCAGATCGTCGTGCTCAACGAAGGCCGGATCGAACAGGTCGGCCCGCCGATCGAGCTATACGCACGCCCGGCCAACCTCTTCGTCGCCCGCTTTCTTGGTGCGCCGCCCATGAACCTTCTCACGGGCCGGATCGCGCGCATTGGTGGCCTGATGGGGATCACGCTGGAGGACGGCACCCATATTCCCTTGCCCGGTCGGCAGGTCGATCTGCCTGATGGCGCTCCGGTCACGTTCGGCGTAAGGCCCGAACATTGCGAGATCGGGGAGGGCAGCCTGGAGATCACTGTCGGCGACACCGAAATCCTTGGATCGGAAACGATCATCCACGCCGAGACTGCGACCGGAAATGGCTTTACCGTGGCGCTGCGCGGCATCAGCCGGGCAGCCTCCGGCGCACGAATACCGATCGTCATCCGCGAGCCTTTCGTTCATTTGTTCAACGAGGCCGGTGTGACGATCGGTTCCAACGGTGATTGGCGCGATGCCTATCTGAACTGAACCAAGCTCAAAGCAGCTACGGCCGTATCGGTCGGTGCCGAGCCCTTGATGGGCTCTTTCCCGCAGGCTATTCCGGCACCGACCGACGGCAGCATTCGCCGTCAGCGAGACAGGAAATTCGAGACCGTCAGGTCGACGAGTTCGTCTCCACGGCCGTTCATCACCGCGCGAATGGCCCAGAGACCGAAACCTTTCACCTGCGCCGCTTCGATCCGGGGTGGCATCGACAGTTCCTGTGTATTGGTGACGACGTCGAGCAGTGCCGGACCAGGATGCGCCAGAATTTCCCTGATGGCACCGTCGAGTTCGGCGGGGCTCTCAACGCGAATGCCATGGACTCCCGCCGCCCGAGCAACCGCCGCGAAATCCGGATTCTTGAGTTCGGTACCCGTCTCAAGGAAGCCTGAAGCCTTCATTTCCATTGCCACGAAACCGAGAACGGAATTGTTGAATACAACAACCTTCACCGGCAGGTTCTGCTGAACGAGCGTCAGGAAGTCGCCCATCAGCATGGCAAAGCCGCCATCGCCGGACATGCTGATGATCTGGCGTCCCTTGTATGTTGCCTGCGCCCCGATCGCCTGAGGAAGTGCGTTGGCCATCGATCCGTGAACCAGGGATCCGATGAGGCGACGCTTTCCGTTCATTTTCAGGTAGCGGGCCGCCCAGATCGTGGGGGTTCCGACATCGAAGGTGAAAACCGCATCGTCGGACGCATGCTCGCTCAGAAGGCGTGCCACATATTGCGGATGAATCTTGCCGCCCTCTCGGCCTGTGGCGAGGTCGTCGAGACCCTCACGCGCCTTCCTGTAGGCGGCAAGGCAAGCATCGAGATGATCCCTGTCGGTTCGCTCCGTCAGCTTCGGCAGCGTTGCCGCCAGTGTCGATTTGACGTCGCCGACGATTGCAAGATCGAGCGAGGCCCGGCGGCCAAGATTCTCCGGTCGAATATCCACCTGCGCGATCTTGGCGTCGGTTGGATAGAACTGCCGGTATGGGAAATCGGTGCCGAGCATGAGAAGCGTGTCGCACTCCAGCATGGCCTTGTAACCCGAGGAGAAGCCGATCAGACCGGTCATGCCGACATCGAAGGGATTGTCCCACTCGACATGTTCCTTGCCGCCGAGCGCGTGGACAACAGGCGCCTTCAGCCGGTCCGCAAAGGCGATCAACTCGTCATGCGCCCCTTCGCAGCCGCGCCCACACAGAAGGGTAACCTTCGAGCTGTTATTGAGTAGTTCCGACAGTCGATCGATCTGATCGTTCGCCGGCACGACGTTCGGTTGGGCCAGCGTGAGTGCGGCTGGTGTCGAAATCTTCGCCGTGAAATCGGTCAATGCCACGTCGCCCGAAATAACCACGACGGCAACGCCGCGCTTTCCGATGGCGGTGCGAATGGCCGTTTCGATGACTGCGGGCAATTGCTCGGGATGGCTGACAAGCTCGCAATAGTGGCTGCATTCCCGGAAAAGCTGGTCCGGATGCGTTTCCTGGAAATAGCCCCTGCCGATTTCGGCCGACGGTATCTGGGCGGCAATGGCGAGAACCGGGACGCGTGAGCGATGGCAATCGAACAGGCCGTTGATGAGGTGGAGGTTGCCCGGGCCGCAGCTTCCGGCGCACACGGCCAGTTCGCCGCTGAGATGGGCTTCGGCCCCGGCCGCGAAGGCGGCTGTCTCTTCATGGCGGGTATGAACCCACTCGATGTCGCCTCTCTTTCGCAGCGCTTCCGTGAGCCCGTTCAAGCTGTCGCCGACCACCCCATATATCCGCTTGACGCCGGCCGAATGCAGCACCTCTGTCAGGACATCAGCTACTTTGGATTTCATCGAAAGGCTCCCGGGCTCTGGGTTTCAGGTGAATGGTAAAAGGAAGCTAGGCCTCGCTCTGAGCTTCTCAACCCGGAGAGATATCAGAGTGGCGGAGACACCCAACTGGACCTTGGTATAGGCGCTCGCCGTGAAAAGGCCGCTTGCCTGATATCCCGTGGAACGGCCTGCCGGCCAAGCGCACAGGCGCGCTAGGCTCTCCCCTTGGCGTCCTTTTACCGCGACCTATGCCTCGATCCGTTCCCGCCCCTTCATCGCTTTCGCGACAAGTTTCATGAAACGCGGATCCTTGCGCAGGTTGTCCAGGTCTGAATCATGAGTGAACCATTTGATATGGTAGACCGAGGTGCGGGGCAGCAAGCCCTCCAGGATATCGATTGCACGTTCCACATGGCCGAGCACGGAGTGGACGCAGGCGAGATTATATTGGGCGACGATATCATCGGGATCGATGGCGCTCGCCCGAGCGGCCCAGTCGCAGGCTCGCGCTGCTTCGCCGAGATGGGCAAGGGCAAGCGCGCCGCGATGGGCGGGGCCGGAATTTTCCGGGTTCTGATTGAGCGCCCGCTCGGCTCTTTCAATGCCTTTTCGCGCCCAACTTTCCCGGTCCGCCGTCCGTCCGAGAGAGTGGTATGAGGACATCAGATGGATCGGCGAAACATAGTCGTCGGGGCGGATTTCGGCGGCGCGGCTAAAGTAGTGCACCGCTTCGGCGAAATTCCCGTGCATGAAGAAGATGCGGGCATAGTGGAAATTTGCTTCATAGAGGTTGGGATCGAGAGATAGCGCCCGTTCGAAGCATGCCGTTGCCTCGTCGTCCTCGCCCTTCTGATGCAGTGCGAGGCCGCGGGAGGCATGGGCCTCGGCGAGGTCGGGATCGAGTTCCAGGGCCTTGGCGCTCATGGCGAGGATGCGCTCCAGGGGCACATCGTCGGGGGCCCAGTCGCGGATCGCTGCATCGCAATCGGCAATGCCTGCATAGGCACGGCCATAATCCGGATCCAGTTCGACGGCCTTGTAGAACATGCGCCGGGCAAGCTGCAGATAGGACTTGGTCCAGCTATGGGAGAGCTGTCGGCCTCTCAGGTAGTAGGTATAAGCCTCGACATTGGCCGTCGGCTCGGCGGCAATGGCCTTGCGCTCTTCCGGCAGCAACCGCACCTTCAATTGGCTGACGATCGCGTTGGTGATCTCATCCTGGATGGCGAAGATATCGGTGAGGTCTCGATCAAAGCGTTCGGCCCACAGATGATCACCGTTCGCCGTGTCAATCAGCTGGCCGGAGATGCGCACCCGCGTGCCGACGATGCGCACACTGCCTTCCAGCATGTAACGTACGCCGAGTTCCTGGGCGACCTGCTTCACCCTCACCGATGTGCCCTTGTACGTGAAGACGGTGTTGCGCGGCACAACATGGAGGCTGGAGACCTTGGAAAGATCGGTGATGATGTCCTCGGTGATGCCGTCGGAGAAGTAATCCTGATCGGCATCGCCGCTCATGTTGGTGAAGGGCAGGACGGCGATGAAACAGGTATTGCGGTTCTGCGCGACGAAGCGGGCAGAGCTCGGCTTGTCGAAGGAAACCGTGTAGACTTGCACCGGCTGCCGGATGTTTTTGAACACGTGTTCACCTAAAAAATCGAAGCCGAGATTGAGGCGTGTGCCGACTTGATCCCGCACGATTGCCGACACCGCAATGCCGCCGGCCGGAGCAATACCTTCCAGACGCGCGGCAACGTTGACGCCGTCGCCGAAGATATCGTCATTTTCGACGACGACATCGCCGAGATTGATGCCGATGCGGAATTCGACGCGCTCTTCCTTGGCCACGTTTTCATTGCGCACGGCCATGGTGCGCTGGATTTCGGCGGCGCAGGCCACGGCATTCACGACGCTTTGAAACTCGGCCAGGATGCCGTCGCCGGTCAGTTTGACGATACGGCCCTTGTAATCGGATATGCGGATGTCGACCAGTTCGCAGCGATGGCGGTTCAAAGCCTGCAGCGTGCCCGTCTCGTCTATGCCCATGAGCCGGCTGTATCCGACCACATCGGCAGCGAGGATGGCACTCAATCGCCGCTCCATGATCCTCTCCATGGATTGTCTCATGTCAGTGTCTCGCTTTTTCCAGATTTTGACCGCGCTAGGGCTCCCTCCCATGCAGCCGAAATCTTTCGATTCGGCATGCTGTCACGGCGGCGCAGAGCCTATATCGTTACGGCTCAGCATCAATACTCCGAACGGGCGAAGATTGCGCCAAACGATAGCTCTTTCGGATGGGAAAGACCCCGGGTTTGCCGACGTGCTCAATTTTGAGGCCGTGCATCGATTTTGGACGGCGTCTCGGAGGAAGGGATCCGCAACACAGCGTTCGAACCCGCCTCCGACATCATCTCGGTGCCCGTTGCGCGGAAGAAGAGGAGTTGGCAATGGAGAGCGACTGATTGYCAGTTACTAAGTCTCCAAGGCAGCAAGCTTTGCCGAGTTTGCCAGCAACGATTCGTAATACGAAGCAGATCCGACGGTCGCACCGCTCTTCGCTCGGCGAAAGGCAAGTCACGGCTCTGCGCGAAAGCCCGTTTGCCTTAAAGGATGCCGCCTGTAGGTCAAAATGGGTAGGATATACTCGTCCATTTTCGATTATAATTGGAGGTCCGCGTATCGAACGATCCTCATAGATTTGGTCCTGACAATTTCGCGAGAGGGCACGCCATGTATCGCAACGCTCGCCGGTGGGCTTCGCGCTCACTTCTGCTGGATTCGTGGGCTCCCCGTTGGTTGGGTGTCGGTGGAAAGGCAAAGCATGGTAAGAACGCCGAGCGGCCCGAGGATAGTGCTCAGCTTGCCACCTCCGTGCAGACAACGGGCGAAACCACGGGCAGCACCCTTGTCGGCAATCCCGACGACAATCCTGCGCTCGGCGGACACGATAAAGAATCAAGAGCGGACGCGATCGGCGAAGCAGATCTTCAGAGCGATCTGGACCCCGTGTCCCCATCCTTGGCCGAGGCTTTCGCGGCCGCGCGCGAAACGGGCGTTCGAAGCGGAGGCTTAGCCGCGTCTGTCCTGTCGGCCCATGGACCGGTTTTTGCAGCTTTTGGGCAGAACGCGAATGGTTACCGCAGTTATGCCGGCATTGGCACCATGGGCGAGGATCCCCTGGCCCCGTATCTGCCGCAGAGCCCCGGACCGGCAGTATCAGGACAAGGTTCCGCTGCCGTAGCAGGCGGGCGCTCTCACTCCGGCAAGGTGGTCATTCTCGAATCGAGCCCGTCGGCAGCAGCGGTGGCTGCACATCACGGCGGATCGAATTCACTGGCGTTCGGCATGCCTTTTGGTGTCTGCGGCTGTGGCTACTTCACATCCCCCACGCGGATTCTCGATTGGGCCCATGGCGGCGCCATGCTTCAGCAGGATGGTCAATTGCCGGGGACAAGGCTGACCGAAGGGCCGGACTATGTAGCCACGATCAAGCGAGCCATCGGCGCATCGGTCAGCGACCCGCTTCTCGATCGCAACTTATCCCCGCTCTCGAACTGGCGGGCGACCGTTACGTCGACGAATTTGTCGAACTTCAACGGATCGTTGCCCGGCGGCGGAGAAATGGGAACGTTAACCGGCACCAAGGGTCGAGGGATCCTTTCCGGCTCGGTCACCACCCCACCGATCACGCAGCGGTCTTTGGCGACGCAAAGTCTGGCGGCGGCAGCGGCGCCCGCCAACAAGGTCGTGGCGGAAAATCTGCTGCAGGGCAATCCGGAGAGCGAGTGGGGCATCGACGGCGCCGGCAGCTCCAATATCGAGGGATTCGCGACCGATATCAGCGTCGATAACGGCAAGACGATCAGCTTCAAGATCGACACCGATTCCAACAATTACCGGATCGATATCTACCGCCTCGGCTATTATGGCGGCATGGGTGCGCGCAAGGTCACGACCATTCAGCACACCGGCGTGCAGAACCAACCCAATCCGTTGCGCAATGCCACGACCGGCACCGTGGATGCCGGCAACTGGGCCGTGTCGGCCTCTTGGACCGTGCCTGAAGATGCCGTTTCAGGCGTTTATATCGCCAAGCTCGTGCGACAGGACGGCACCTTCGGCGAAAATCAGATCCCGTTCATCGTGCGCGACGACGACAGCCACAGCGATATCGTCTTCCAGACCGCTGACCAGACCTGGCAAGCCTATAACGGCTGGGGTGGTGCAAACTTCTACGGCGGCAATGGTCCGGCAACGGGGCAGGGCGCTGGTCGCGCCTATGCTGTCAGTTACAACAGGCCGATTGCGACCCGTGGCGGGGTTGGCACGTATGCCGGTCCGCAGGACTACCTGTTCGGCGCTGAATATGCAGGCATCTACTGGCTGGAGCAGAACGGCTACGATGTTTCGTACCTGTCAGGTGTGGACGTCGACCGCTATGGCAGCCTGCTGCTCAATCACAAAACCTATATTGATGCCGGGCATGACGAATACTGGTCCGGTCAGCAGAGGACGAATGTCGAAGCCGCGCGTGATGCGGGCGTCAACCTGATGTTCTGGAGCGGTAACGAGGTCTATTGGCGCACCCGTTGGGGCAATGCCTACAGCGCCGACGGCACGCCTTATCGGACCCTGATTTCCTACAAGGAGACCTGGTCGCCCGGCGCCAGCATCGATCCTTCCAACCAGTGGACGGGTACCTTCCGCGATCCGCGTCTCAGCCCACCCGCGATCGGCGGCGGAAACCCGGAAAACTCGCTGACCGGACAGTTGTTCAAGGTCGATGATGTCGGCAGCAATCTCAGCGCGATCACCGTTGGATATGATGATGCCAACCTGCGTTTCTGGCGCAATACCAGCGTCGCCAATCTTCAGCCCGGCCAGACGGCAACGCTGACCAAGAACTATCTTGGTTACGAATGGGACGAAGCGCCTGACAACGGCTTTGATCCCGCCGGCCTCGTCAAGCTGTCGTCGACGACGCTTCCGGTCAGCACCTATTTGCTTGATTACGGAAACACGACCGGCAACGCGACCGCGACCCACAATCTGACGCTCTATCGTGCGCCGAGCGGCGCACTGGTGTTCGGTGCCGGTACAGTCTACTGGACATGGGGCTTAAGCAACAATCACGATAATGAGGCAACCCCGACCGATCCCCGCGTACAGCAGGCAATGGTCAATCTGCTGGCCGACATGGGCATTCAGCCCGGGACGCTGCAGTCCGGCCTTGTCGCCACGACAGGCTCCACCGATCACGTCGCGCCGACTTCCATCATCACCGTGCCATCAACGGCGACCGTTGGCTCCACGGTCACGATCACGGGGACCGCCACCGACACGGGCGGCGGGGTCATTGCCGGTGTCGAGGTCTCGACCGACAATGGGGCGAGCTGGCATCCGGCGACGGGCGATGAGAACTGGACATATACATGGTCGCCGCAGGTGGCGGGCAGCTATACGATCCGGTCACGGGCCGTCGACGACAGCATCAACCTTGAGACCCCTTCGGCGGGACGCACGGTCACCGTCACCGGGGCGAGCTACACGTCGCTCTTCGGCTCGGCGACGCCGGCTATCGTCAACACCGACGATACGTCGGCTGTTGAGCTCGGGGTCAAATTTCAGACCTCCGCGGCGGGCACCGTCACCGGCATTCGCTTTTACAAGGGCAGCCAGGATACCGGTACGCATACCGGTTCACTCTGGTCGAGCACCGGTACGCGGCTTGCGACCCTCACCTTCACGAACGAAACTGCCAGCGGCTGGCAGATCGCCTATTTTTCGAGCCCGGTGGCGTTGACGGCCGGTCAGACCTACACGGCGTCCTACCACACCGATACCGGCCACTATTCGACAACCGCCAATTACTTCGTCTCCAACGTGACGAGCGGCTCCCTGACGGCGCCGGCCAGTGGCAACGGCGTATATGCCTATGGCAGCAACAGCCTCTTCCCTACGAGCACTTTCGAACAGACCAACTATTGGGTCGACGTGATGTTCACCACGCCGGGCTCCAACACGACGCCAACGGCGGTTGCCGATGCTGGCGACGCGACCGAGAAGGGTGGGGTTGCCAATGGTTCGGGCGGTGCGGTTGCGAGCGGCAACGTGCTGACCAACGACACCGATCCGGATGCCGGCGACACCAAGACGGTCACGGCCGTGGTCTTCGGCTCGGCATCGGGCACGCTCGGCACGGCGCTGAACGGCACCTATGGCAGCCTCGTGCTCAATGCATCGGGTGCCTATAGCTATGCCGTCAACGAGACCAATGCCGCCGTCCAGGGGCTGCGCCAGTCGACCAATACGCTGAGCGATGTCTTCAGCTACACGATGCGCGACACGGCCGGGGCCACCGCCACGGCCAGCCTGACCATCACCATCCATGGCGCCAATGACGCACCGGTGCTCGCCGTTCAGACGGCGACCCAGAACGCCACCGTCGGCTCTGCCTTTTCCTTCGCGGTGCCGACGACGACCTTCACCGATGTCGACAGCGGCGAGACACTGACCTACTCGGCAACGGCCGCCGACGGTACGGCGCTGCCCACCTGGCTGAGCTTCAACGCCACGACGCGGACCTTCTCCGGCACGCCGACGACAGGCGGAAGCTATGGTGTCAAGGTAACGGCGACAGACCTCGGTGGTCTTTCGGCCAACGAGACCTTCAGCATCGCCGTATCGACGCCCGGCAATACGACGCCAACGGCGGTTGCCGATGCTGGCGACGCGACCGAGAAGGGTGGGGTTGCCAATGGTTCGGGCGGTGTGGTTGCGAGCGGCAACGTGCTGACCAACGACACCGATCCGGATGCCGGCGACACCAAGAC
>NZ_JBFTME010000018.1:0-130810 GCF_056396805.1 Rhizobium sp. 05N49 | reverse complement strand
CTGAAGGCGGTGAGCGCGACATGCGGAAAAGGCAGCCGCTTGCCGATATAGTCGATGGCGTTGAGATCGTAGAAAACGAGTGCCAGAAAGCTCAGCGCCGTGAAGAGCAAGGCGAGCAGGATCGAGCTCGGCCGGGTTGCCGCGAGGGCYTCGACGACGTCGTCATAGCGCACCTCATCGGTCAACTGCATGATCGCGTAGCCGACAAGGCAGAACAGGGTCACCGTCGCAGTTGCCACGAGCTGGGTGCGATAACGACGGAGAAGGGCCCGAAATCCGCCGACATCTTCCCGTTGCATTTCTTCCAAATCGTTCGGACCCACCATGTTACCACCAAGAATGGTTGCCTACCGCAGCGCCGGCATGAGCTGACCTTTCATAGATCCGCCACCACTATCTCTATCAATGGACAGATCGACTGATGACGCGATGGGGATAGGCGGCCTTGAACTGCGCCATCATTGCGCTGGCTTGTTGCAGCACACGCTCGGCCTTTTGTGGATCATCGCGCGCCAGTTCGTCGGCATTGACGCGCATTGCCTCTGCCATGCTGGCGGACATCATGGCAAAGCGTCTTTCGCCATGAACCAGCGCCTCCTGTGAAGCTTTTTCAAGCCACCGCGCGAAATCAACGATGATCTCTTCTCGTTCATCGATGCCAACGCTCTTGATGATACTGATATTCTCTTCCATGCAGGTGTTACTCCAACACAACCGGCGCACACCGAGTTCAACGTCTCGAGCGGGCAATGAGCTAGGAAGACAAAAAATCGAATTCAAGGGTTCATTGAAGCTTGAATTCGCCCTCGACACGACGCCATTCGTTCGGCCTAATCAGCCGCTGGTGTGTATAGCGCACCGAGTGAAGTGGTCCGTCGAGGCTGGCCTTCCAGAAGTGGAGGAACTTGTGCATCTCGGGAAAGTCGGGAGCGAGATCATAGTCCTGCCAGACATAGGTCTGCAGGACGGATTCGAAGTCGGGAATGCGATAGAGAATATGCGCGGTGGTCAGTCCATAGCCGTTGAGCTGACGCTCCAGGTCCGATGAGAATTGCATACTTCATCTCCGTTTCATGACACTGCGAAGGTGGCGCAGAATCGCGCAGCCCTCAACGGTTTTCTGAACGCTTCGATGTTGTTTCTTGTTCCTTTACAGCATGTTAGCAGCCGGCGGTGTCGAGTGCTAATTTTTCCTGCCGACCCTCTTGAAATTGAAAAAGCCCGAAAATAAATTTTTGCACGCGAACGCTCAACGAGGTTCGCACCCGCCCGGACTGGTCATCCGGTCCGGCCAGGGGATTTCGAAACATCATCGTTTGTCCACGGAGGAAAACATGTCGTTCCGACCGCTCCATGACCGCATTCTCGTACGCCGGGTCGAATCCGAAGAAAAGACCAGAGGCGGCATCATCATTCCCGACACCGCCAGGGAAAAACCGCAGGAGGGCGAGGTCGTCGCCGTAGGCCCCGGCGCYCGCAGCGATGCAGGCCAGATCCAGGCGCTCGACGTCAAGGCCGGTGATCGCATCCTGTTCGGCAAATGGTCCGGAACCGAGATCAAGATYGACGGTGAAGATCTGCTGATCATGAAGGAAAGCGACGTTCTGGGCATCATCGAAGCTCAGGCCGAGCGTAAACAAGCCGCCTGAGGCGGCTCGTCCCCCAMACCCAACACCATCAGTCAATAGCTGCCTATTGAGGAGTTAGACAAATGGCTGCGAAAGAAGTCAAATTCCATAGCGACGCCCGTGAACGCATGCTGCGTGGGGTCGATGTGCTGGCAAATGCCGTCAAAGTCACGCTCGGCCCGAAGGGTCGTAACGTGGTGATCGACAAGTCCTTCGGTGCTCCGCGCATCACCAAGGACGGGGTATCGGTCGCCAAGGAAATCGAACTCGAAGACAAGTTTGAGAACATGGGCGCCCAGATGCTGCGCGAAGTGGCGTCGAAAACCAACGATCTTGCCGGTGACGGCACCACGACCGCGACGGTACTCGCGCAGGCCATCGTCAAGGAAGGTGCCAAGGCCGTCGCATCGGGCATGAATCCGATGGACCTGAAGCGCGGCATCGACATTGCCGTCGACGCCGTTGTCAAGGAACTCAAGACCAATGCCCGCAAGATCACCAGCAACTCGGAGATCGCTCAGGTGGGCACCGTCTCTGCCAACGGTGATTCCGAGATCGGCCGCYATCTCGCCGAGGCGATGGAGAAGGTTGGCAATGAAGGCGTCATAACCGTCGAGGAAGCCAAGACCGCCGAGACCGAACTCGAAGTCGTCGAGGGCATGCAGTTCGACCGTGGCTACCTGTCTCCATATTTCGTGACCAACCAGGACAAGATGCGCGTTGAGTTTGAAGACCCATACATCCTGATCCACGAAAAGAAGCTGTCGAACCTCCAGGCGATGTTGCCTGTCCTCGAAGCAGTCGTGCAGTCGAGCAAACCGCTCCTCATYATCGCCGAAGACGTCGAAGGCGAAGCTCTTGCCACGCTCGTCGTCAACAAGCTGCGCGGCGGCCTGAAGATTGCTGCTGTCAAGGCTCCGGGCTTCGGCGATCGCCGCAAGGCCATGCTCGAAGACATCGCCATCCTGACGGGAGGCACCGTCATCTCCGAAGACCTCGGCATCAAGCTCGAGAACGTCACGCTGAACATGCTCGGCCGTGCCAAGAAGGTGGCGATCGAAAAGGAAAMCACCACCATCATCGACGGCGTCGGCTCCAAGGCCGAGATCGATGGCCGCGTTGCGCAAATCCGCGCGCAGATCGAGGARACGACGTCTGACTACGATCGCGAAAAGCTGCAGGAACGTCTCGCCAAGCTCGCTGGCGGCGTTGCCGTCATCCGSGTSGGCGGTTCGACGGAAGTGGAAGTGAAGGACAGATCGCGGAAAACGCCGGCGCCGAAGGTTCGGTCATCGTTGGCAAGCTGCGGGAGAAGGCCGAGTTCTCCTTCGGCTGGAATGCCCAGACCGGAGAATACGGCGATCTCTACGCTCAAGGCGTTATCGACCCGGCCAAGGTCGTGCGCACGGCACTCCAGGATGCAGCATCGGTCGCCGGCCTTCTTGTGACCACGGAAGCAATGATTGCTGAAAAGCCTAAGAAGGACGCCGCACCTGCCCTGCCGGCCGGCGCGGGAATGGACTTCTAAAGGCGATAGGGAAGGCTCGCCCCAGCCGCGTGGGGCGAGCCACTTGCGGAGGAAACCATGAACCTGCCATCGAAGGAAGACGCGCGCCTTTGCGCCAGCGTCGTCAAAGAGGTTGCCCGAGCCAAAGGGATGTCGGGCGACCCATCCTCCATCAGCCGGCTGACGGCGACAGTCGCGAGACTGTTCAACAAGGGCATGCGAGACCGCGACAGGCTTCTGTCGAAAGCGATGGCAGTCGCCGACATGCCGGTGGCGCAGGAGGAGCACCGTCCGCTCCTTGCTGAGCTCCTGAACACTCCGGGTGCCACCGGTTTATCTATGGAGCCGGAAAATGAGAGAGGACATCAACAACAGTAGAACGAACCACAACCTGGAAGCGGCCGCATGCGCCACGCATGTGCTGCATACGGATCATCTCAGTCAGCCGCGGGATGTGCTCACCGCCGATAGATCTCCCGTACGAAAAGCGTTCCATTCTCGCGTCACAATCCGACTTCTTAAAAGACCGCCCAGGTGGTGGGTGTCTCCCCTTGTTATCGCGTTCAAGCGGCTTAACTTCGCATCTCCAACTGCTTGTTTCATCAGGGCCGCATAGAGTGTCTGCATTCGGATTGAACGATAAAACCGCGTGCGCCGGAATAGCACACATGATCGAGCGCGGGCTTTGGGATGATTCCATCCTGGGACCGCCGTCGGAGTGGCCCGCCTGCCTGAAGGCTACGGTGGACATCATGCTTCCGTCACATGCCCAGATCGTGATGTTCTGGGGAGACCAGTATGTGGCCCTTTATAATGATGCCTACGCTCCCACAATCGGCCTTAGGCATCCGCGCGCATTCGGAAGACCGGCAAAGGAGAACTGGAGCGAGCTCTGGGACGACCTCCAACCTTTGCTGGATCGCGTCCTTCATGGTGGTGAAACTGTCTCAGCCAGCGATCGCCAGTTTTACATTGAACGCCATGGACATCCAGAAACCGTCTATTTCGACATTTCCTATTCGCCGATCAAGGACGAAACCGGTAGCGTCCGCGGCGTGTTTTGCATCGTCAGCGAGACCACAGAAAGGGTGCGTTCGCAGCAAGCACTCAAGGAAAGCGAGGAACGTCTACGAGCGTTATTTTCGCAATCCGCTGCGGGTATAGGGCAGACCGATCTTGCGGGACGCATGACGCTAGCCAACCAACGCTTTTGTGAGATGCTTGGCTATCAGAGAGCGGAGCTTGTGGGCATCCGCTTCCAGGATTTGACGTTTGCGGACGACCGTCCGGAAGCCGAGCGGCTTTTCCAGTACCTGATCGAAACCGGCGAACCTTTCGATATGGAAAAGCGATGCTTGCGGAAGGACGGAAGTGTCTTATGGACAGCAGTTTCAGTCTCTGCCCTCAAAGGTGAGGATGGGTCAATCCTGCAGGTTGGCTTCATCGCCATCGACATCTCGGCAAGGAAGAGCGCCCAGGAAGCGGAGCGTCTTCTTGCATCCATTATCGCTTCTTCGAATGATGCCATTCTCGCCATCGATCTGAACATGACGATCACCAACTGGAATGCAGCTGCCGAGAGGCTTTATGGATACTCGCGCGAAGAGGCGGTGGGAAAGTCAGTTCTGATGCTGGTCCCGGAGGAACGTCGCGACGAGGAGCCCGAAATTCTTAGGAAGGTCAGCGACGGAAAGATCGTGGAGCCGTACGAAACGCAGCGTCGAAGGAAGGATGGAAGCCTAGTCGACGTTCAGCTCAGTGTTTCTCCTATCTATGACAGCACTGGAAATACGATCGGCGCTTCCAAGATGTCCCAGGACATCACGGCCAGAAAGGAGGCCGAACGTCTGCAAAAAGTCCTGACAAGCGAGCTCAACCATCGCGTCAAGAATGCGTTTGCGACTGTCATTGCCATTGCCAGACAAACCCTGGACCGGAACGAAACCGGCCGGGATCAGGTCACCGCTTTCCATGACAGGCTTATGTCAATGGCAAAGGCCCATGATCTGCTCACGCATCGGGACTGGCAGCGTGCTGACCTGGGCGAGTTGGTCAGTCAGGTGCTGGAACCCTATCCGCCTGAACGCTTCGAGATTGGAGGCTGCGCCGTGCTTTTGCCTCAAAAGGCGGTCGTCTCTTTCTCCCTAGCTATCCACGAACTTGCGACGAACGCCGCTAAATATGGCGCACTGTCGGTCGCTCAAGGCAAAGTTGCGATCTCTTGGGATTATGAAGAACAGATCGGCAGGCTACGGTTCAAATGGGTCGAACGCGGCGGCCCCGCGGTCACGCCGCCAACCCGAAAGGGCTTTGGCTCGCGTCTCGTTGAGAGGCTTCTGGCAGCCGAGCTAAACGGGCGCTCGACGATCAGCTACAACCCTACCGGCGTCATCTGCGAGATCGATGCGATCCTGGATCCGGATGGCTGGTTGGGAAGGCCCGGATCGGACCGATAGCAAACTTTTCGCTGTCGGGTGTCATGATGTCGTCCCCGCCTTGCGCGGCAAGCATCAATTTTACGCATCGGCGATACGTGAATTCTTGAAGCGGGGGCCTGGAGCAACTGCTTCGTGTCTCTCATCCACGGCAGATAGCAGTCGCTCGAGCGCCCCTGTCTGCAGCGCTACCGGGCGAGAACTGGAACTCGAATAACCCGTCATGCATTACGCCGAGACCATAAACGATCAGGTCATCATGAAGGAAACCGACCGAAAACAAGCCGAAGCGGCGCAAGATGCCGGAAATCGCCTTGTGGCACGACATGTGCGCGAAGACCCCTTCGCCGCGGCCTTCAAAGCCACGCGCATGCCGATGATCGTCACCGACCCAAATCAGGCCGACAATCCGATCATCTTTTGCAATGTCGCCTTCGAGAGGCTGACGGGCTATTCGAGCAGTGAAGTAGTCGGCCGCAACTGCCGCTTCCTCCAAGGCCCGGAGACGAATGCGGCAACGGTGGCGCGCATCCGCGCGGCGATCAGCGCAGGTTCCGATATCGCCATCGACATCTTAAACTACAAGAAAGATGGCGAGCCTTTCTGGAACGCTTTGTTTTTATCTCCGGTGCGCGATGATGGCGACAGAATCGTCTATTTCTTCGCTTCCCAGCTGGATTTCACCAACGTTAAATCGAGAGAGGCTGATCTCGCTTTCGCACGTCATCGCGCCGAAGAGGAAGTGGCCGCCCACACCGAGAAACTTGAGGCTGCGCTGAAAATCAGCTCTCTTCTGGTCCACGAGGTTGACCACCGTGTCAAGAACAACCTCCTGACCATGGCCTCCATTGTAAAGCTTCAGACGCGTATTACCAGGGATGAGGGCCAGAAACGCGTTTTGCGGTCCGTGCTGAACCGCGTGGAGGCCTTGAGCACAGTTCAAAGAAAGCTGTTCACGCTGGAGGATGTCTCACGGTTCGACGTCGCCGACTTCACGGAGGAACTTGTCAGAGATCTTGTCGAAGCTGTCGGACGAAAGGATATCCGCCTGACGCTCGACCTGCATCCGCTCCATGTGCCGGCTGTGAAGGCGACCCCTCTCTCCTTGATCGTCAACGAGCTTGTCGGGGACGCCGTCCGGCGGGGGTTGAGCGACGGCGGCGGCGACATCCATGTCGTCGTCAAGCGCTTGAACGCACATTTTCTTATCAGGGTGGAGGACACCTCTATACCGGTTGAGGTCGATGAGGATGCGGCCGAGATCGGTCGTATCCTTCTTGAAACATCCGCCAAGCAGGTTGACGCAAAGATCGAGAAGCGGATCGACGGATATCGGACAACCGTTGATGTCACGCTGCCGGTCGACACAGAGGAGAGCGCGCATTGAAGGTGATGATTGTCGAGGACGAGATGCTGCTGGCCATGGAGCTCGAAAGCGAGGTCGAAATGGCCGGTCACGAGGTGACGGGGACCGCGATGAATCGCAAACAAGCAAGCGACCTCATGAAAGCGCATCACCCGGATTTTGCTTTCGTCGATATTCACCTACAGGACGGCCCAACAGGCATCGACGTCGGCCGCGATCTGGCATCCGAAGGGATCCCATACGTATTCGTCAGCGGCAACATCAAGAAGCTGCCTGAAGATTTCGCAGGCGCTCTCGGGGCTATCGAAAAGCCCTACACTGTGAACGGCATGAGGAACGCTATTTCCTACATCTCTGCGGTCGTGGTGGGTGAAGAAGATGTCATTCCACCGGCGAGCCTTGTACTCGCGGACGATATAAGGCCCTTGCTGCTCCGCAGGCATTCTTAGTCGGAGTGACCTTGGCAATTGCGGCGTCAGCTCATAGGCGTTAGGCAGAGGCGCAACAATTCTTAAAGGCACATCTCCGCAACACGGCTCAGACGGGGGATGACCGGTCTGCCGCTCCGCCACAGCCACTCCAACACATCAGGCGCTGTCATAAGTGAAGGATGTCAGAAGTGTCGTCACGAAGTTGCTGGCCCGTTCCTTGACGACGACCTCCGTCCATTCGTCAGTGCCGCGGAGCCTCAAATCCGTGTAGATGCTGTCGACGGCGGCTTCTTCAATACGCTTGATGTGAGCGCCGAACGCGGCTTCGCCGCTGCCATGGTACATGTCGCGTATAACCATGCGCAGGATTTCCTGTATCGCAATTTGCCAGGCGGTATTAATCGTCTGCAGCTCTTTTGTGTCCGGGGTCATGACGGCTCCACCGTGTGATTAACTTTTTGGGCGAACAAACCCGGCGCAGAGGAACCGTTACCCGGCGGGCTAGGATTTTCTGGCCTTGCGAGCGGCATAGCGTCTGTCACGCTCGGCTTTGCGGGCTGCCTCGTCTTCGATAGCCCGCGCGATGCGTGCGTCCTCTGCTGCCCTGTTCGAGTGGGTCTCGACCCGCGCTGCCGCCTCGGCAGCCGCCCGTGCTTCCGTCGCTTCTGCTTCAAGCCGGGTTTGCGCCTCAAGGCTGACGCGGTCACGCTCAAGACGGCGTGCTTCACGCGCTTCGGCAAGCGAGGCGCGCTCGGCTTGCCTGGTAAGTCGGGACGGTTCCGCGGCCGTCTTGGCAGCTCGGTAAGCGCTAAGAAGAGCGGCCTTGGCGTTGGCCGAAGCTGAACGTCGGTCGGCAAGATCGTTGTGATTTTTCAAATCTTCATCCTAATGGTGGCAGGCGCCGACGGTCAGCGTGTCTTGGAACGCCTGGCAAGGAGGGTGGAGGTTGCTAGAGCGCGTTCAGCCTGTTCCTTGGCCAGGCGGGCTTCTCGAAGGCGCAACGTCTTTTCATCTCGGGCCTGCTCTGCCGATTTGAGCTCTTCGATCGCCGCATTCTTGGCAAAGAACTGGGTCTGAAAGGGATCTCTGCCTCCTGGCGAGATTTACTATGGGTCTCGGTCATTTCGTTCCTCGTGTCAGCCACAGAAATGATAAAGGCCAGGCGAAATTGCCTGGCCTCGAACTGATAACTTGCTTCCGGCAGTGCCAGTACATCCGTGGTCAAAGGGAAGCAGATATCGATTAAGCGGACTGCAGATTGCAGGCCGACATCTTGCCCGACTTCATGTCGCGCTCGAGATCAAAACCGATCTTCTGGCCCTCGACGAGTTCGCGCATGCCGGCGCGCTCGACAGCCGAAATATGGACGAAGGCGTCAGCGCCGCCGTTGTCAGGCTGGATAAAGCCGAAGCCTTTGGTGGAATTAAACCATTTTACTGTGCCTGTGGTCATGATGAACCCTTTCGAAGTATAGAATAAGGGACCGCGAAGCAGCAGCCACGCAGATGAAACCGACTGTTTTTGAAAGGGAAGTTCGCTTAAAACGCGGTGCCAATCGCGCCGTGGACAAAGCTCGGCAAGCAAAAGATCGATGAAAACCGTATACGGGACCAAAGGCGCGTCGTCACGTTTAGTTCTCAAAATCTGCTATCCTTCGCTTTTCGGTTGCGCCGACGGAAGGCGCGACAGCGTCGGCAATGGCAATGTTGCACACTGTTGATGGGATAGAAGCCACACTCTCGCTCGTCAGCTCGACCTCAGGCATGTTCTCACCCCACGATTTCACGTGGCGAGAGTACTCATCGGCGACGGCCACGATCCTGACCGGTGCTGGACTGGTTGGGCTGTGTTGACCGAGCGAGGGTCACCGATGGGAGATGCGACCAAGAAGAAGAGCCTGCAAGCGGCCGCTCCCACTGGAAAGGGGCATGTCTTTAAACAACCGCGATATGAGGTGCGGCCGCAGCCCCTGCCTCTCATCGATCAGGAGAAACGACATCTTCTTTATCTCAATCGTCATCATGCCAGTATCGTCATGACGTCGGTAGTTTCCCGCATCGATCGCATGGAATCCGTTTTCCACGGCCCAGGCGGCTATCATATCCGCGTTCATCAAGGTCCTGCTTTCGGAGATCGCGGACGAGCCATCTCTCGCCGTCCCGCTCGTGCAATGATTTGCAGTCCTAGAGGTACTGCAACTACACCGCTCCAATCCAGCCAAATCCGTTCCAAAATACAGTTCCCGCTTCGGTGTTGCCAGAAAGACTCGCAACAACTTTTACGCCCAGGAGGCCCATTCTGCTTGCTGCTCTTGAATAAGCACGAACGTCAGTGTCGGCATGCAACAACGTCGGCTGGCCCGGCCTCGCCTTCAATAATGACGAACACAACCCCTCGGGCGCTCCGGCTTTTGCAGAACCGGGACGAGGCCAGTGGTATAGCCGCGCTGCACAGCACATCGGCGACCCTCTTGTCAAACGGGACCTGATAGACGCGGAACCACGTTACGACTGCGTCCAATAAGTTCGAGCTGTCCTCGGTGTCATCGGCCTCGTCCTCGTAATGCTGCGTCATATCCCTCCCCTTTGCCTGCTCGGAACGAAAGCCAGAACAGGGAGTTGATCGTAAGGTTCCCGATGGAGTTACATCATGGCTGCACATCGCGCTCAATGGAAAGGCCACATCAAGATCGGTGAGATCAGCTGTGGCGTCGGTCTCTATACGGCGGCCTCCACGTCAGACCGCATCACCTTCCACACCATCAACAAAGCCACGGGCAACCGGGTCCGCCGGGAATTTGTTGACAGCGAAACCGAAGAAACGGTTGACCGCGACGAGCAGATCAAAGGCTTCGACATCGGCGACGGCCAGTACATCATGATCGATCCGGAAGAGGTGACCGCTGTCATTCCGGATTCCGACAAGATGTTGGAAATCGAAGCTTTTCTTTCCTGCTCCGATGTGGACGACGTCTATTTCGACAAGCCGTATTACCTCTTGCCGACTGATGATGTCTCGGAGGACGCGTTCGCCGGACTGCGCGACGCACTCAAGGAAGCCAACGTAACGGCAATCGCCAGGACCGTTCTGTTCCGCCGGATGCGTACGGTCCTGATCCGGGCGCACGGACGTGGTCTCATCGCAACCACGCTCAACTTCGACTACGAAATCCGCTCATCGGAAGAAGCTTTCAAGGAAATGCCGGAGATCAAGGTCGAAGGCGAGATGCTCGATCTGGCCAAGCATATCATCGGCACCAAGAAGGGCGAGTTCGATCCGGCGGAATTCGATGACCGCTACGAAACCGCGCTGGCAGAACTGGTTAAGGCCAAAGCCGAGGGCAAGACGCTTCCCAAGCCCAAGCCCGTCAAGGTTTCCAAACCCAACGACCTGCTCAAGGCGTTGCGCGAGAGTGCGGGGGTGGGCGAGGCAAAACCAAAAAAGGCCGCCAATTCAAACGCCCGGAAACCTGGGAAGACTACTGGTCGAAAGTCGACCACCAGGACCGCACACAAGAAGGCCAGCTAGGAGGATCACCATGGCCCCGCGTCGTCCCTACTGGAGAGGCTATCTCAAACTTTCGCTCGTCACCTGCCCGGTTGCCATGAGCCCCGCGACGTCGGAAAGCGAAAAGGTTCGCTTCCATACCCTCAACAAAGCTAGCGGAAACCGTGTCGTCTCGCGGTACGTGGACGCGGTGACGGGAAGGGCCGTGAAGGACGAAAACGAGGCGAAAGGCTACGAGCGCGGCGAGAACGACTTCGTGCTGTTGACTGATGACGAGCTGGAATCGGTCGCGCTGGAAACGGTTCGAACGATCGATATCGAGACGTTCGTGCACCGGGAAAGCATCGAATGGGTCTACCTTGAGACCCCACACTACCTCATGCCGAGCGACAAGATCGGCAACGAGGCGTTTGCAGTCATCCGTGAGGCAATGAAGGCCGAAAAAGTCCTTGGGATTTCGCGTGTGGTCATCGGCAGGCGCGAACGCGCTGTCGTGCTGGAGCCGCGTGGCGAAGGCATCGTGGTCTGGACCCTGCGTTTCGGCGACGAGGTCCGTCCTGAGAAAGAGTATTTCCAGGACATCGAAACGAAGTCCGACCCCAAGACCGTCATGACCATCAAAAGGTTGATCAAGCCACGGCTGAAGAAATGGTCGCCCTCAATGGTCACAGATCCCATCCAGGAAAGCCTGCTCAAGCTCATTGCCTCTAGGAAGAAAGCTTTGAAGCCGGCCAACAAGGCCAAAGGCAAGGCCAAGGAAGACGCATCCGATCAGCCTTCCAATGTCATCAACATCATGGATGCATTGAAAAAGAGCGTGCAAGCCGATCTCAAGGGCCGAAAAAAGGCTGGCTGACAATGCGGCGAATGGGGCGGTTACCGATTGTAAATCGGTTTGCATCGGGATTGGTGTCGTCGGGAGGTTCCGCGATCATCTTGAACAGGTCGCCGGCATGTTTGCGAAGACGCAGACGGGCTACAGCCAATGCCGGAGTAGCCAGGGCCAGACCTTCCGCCAAGACCACGCTTACCAGAACAGCAATAATCGCCGCCCGATCGCCGCGGCCGGCCCTTGCTGTGGACCGAAGATGACCGCGCTTACACTGCCCGTTCTGGCCGCTGCCTTTCTGCTGAGCATGTACTTCCGCAGTTACTTTGGTGTGGTAGGTCCAGCTTTGTCCGCAGATTTGTCGCTGTCTCCCGAACAATTCGGCCGGCTCGCCTCGACGTTCTTCGCTTCTTTCTCGATCCTGCAGATCCCTGTTGGAATGTCGTTCGACAAATGGGGCGTGCGTGGTCCGATGGCGGCAATGATGAGTATCGGAGCCGCGGGGTCAGCGATCGTGGCCCTCTCGCCGGGCTACTGGTGCGCGATCACCGGCCAATCCTTTGTCGGGATCGGTTGTGCGCCAATTTTTATGGGCGTCCTTTACTATCTCGGGCGTACCAACGAGCCCGAGAGGGCGGGGCGGCTTTCCGCCACTGTCAGTGCCGTCGGCTCGGCAGGCGCCTTGCTTTCGGCCTCTCCACTGTCGTGGTTCGTCGAGGTATTCGGTTGGCAATCCGCTTGCTGGTTGGCGGCGGCAGCAATGGCTGTCAGCGCTGCGGCAGTCGCTTTCGTGCTCGGACCGACACCGGCAAGCATTGAAGAAAGCGACCGGGATCAACGCCCTTGGTCGCTGGTATCGCTGTTCTATCTCGTCCCAGTGTGCTTCACCCTCTCGCTCGGTGGCACGTTTCGCAACGCATGGGCGGTGCCCTATGTCACGTCCGTATTCGGCGAGCATGTGGCGGTGGGCGCGATGCTCACCACGATCAGTGTCGTCGGCATCGTCACCAGCTTCATGCTTCCAATTGTTCTCATGCGGGTCCCCGGACGAACGATCGTGATATCCACCTACGGCGCCGGAGTGACCTGTGCCATCTTCCTCTCGTCTGCCCCGGGCTTCACCTTTCTTTCGGCCTGCGCCGGCTTGTCCGTTCTCTATGCCATGGGAAACGTGCATCCTCTCGTGATGACCGAGGCCCAAACTCTGATCCCGCCGCGCGTGCGCGGCTTAGCGCTTGGAGGACTGAACACGCTCGTTTTCCTTGGCGTCTCAGTGGCGTCAGCAGTTTATGGCGAAATCGCGGGGCTGTCGCTGTCGGTGCTGTCTTCCTACCGCGTAATCTTTGCGGTGAGCGCAGCAGTCATCGCCATGGCCATGTTTTGCTACATCGTGTTCAGGGGCAGAAATCCTTTGGTTTGCACAGACAGAGAGTTTGCAGACAACCGAGGTACCAAACGAGATTGACGATCCAGAACACAGCGCTACTTCCTCTTTATCATCAAGGACTTCATCAGGAGACTACGTATGGAACAGGCAGGTCTCGGCTGGATCGCGGCAATCATCATCGGCGGCATCGCGGGGTGGCTCGCAGAGCAGTTCATGAAGTCCAACATGGGCGTCCTCATGAACATCATTCTCGGGATCGTCGGCGCGATCGTCGCAAACGCAATCCTGTCTGTCTTCGGCGTGGTTCTCGGCGGCTGGCTCGGCTATCTGATTGCCGGCTTCATCGGCGCCTGCATTTTGATTGCGATCGCGCGGATGTTCCGGCGATGAAGCCATAGCCAGACAGGATATAGAGTCGAAACGATCACGCCACCTCCTGGACCGCACCTGAGAAGGAGCGTCGTCGCGTTACGCCTGACGGAACAAGCGCACCACTGGGCGTGACAGCAGTGGGCGGCGACCTTCTAGATCGTTCGATGCCAGGTCAGGCGAGTTGCCTTTAGCGGTCTATTCGACGGCCGCATTTGTCAATATTTCCGTTGAGGCGCCAAGCTATATCTACGAGCTCACGGCGCTGGCCGGCGAAAAGCTGGAGCCTTCCGCTGATCCACCTGAAAACCCTTGGCATCTTTACGCCGACGCCTCCCCAGCGCGCAGCCTCGGATTTTGAGCAGGCGTGAGGACGGTTTACCGGCCTTGCCAGAACAGATTATGTCAGTAACGGGTCGCTTGTGCGCTCGCTTATTCAGAGCAACCTCGGCCGGCCGTTTGCTTTGCTTCAAAGGTTTCCTCGGCTCGCCTGTGGCGCAGGATCGCCGAAAACACCGTCAATCGGACTTCTTCCTTTGTAGCGGATGCGTTTGAGCCATAAGATGATGACGGATGGCCGCCCCAACTAGGGTTCGCCGAAGCCGCGTGCGCCGCGAGTCCAGAATGTCCGCTCGATACGGGAACAATGTCCTGTTGCGTTGGTTCCTTTCACGCGCTGCCGCCTCGGCGACGGCGCCTGAACGCTCGTTCTTGCCGACGATCGCCAGTTACCCGCCAGAGCCAGACAGGAGGACATCATGGCCAGCACAAAAACGCTCGACGACCTATTTCTCGACACTTTGAAGGACATCTATTTTGCCGAAAAGCAGATTCTGAAGGCCTTGCCGAAGATGGCGCGCGCCGCCGACTCCGAAGAAGGCAAGGCAGGATTTCTGCGCCATCGCGACGAAACGCAGGGTCAGATCGACCGAATCGAGCAGGTGTTCGAGCTGCTCGGCAAGCCTGCCCGGGGCAAGACCTGTGAGGCTATCCAGGGCATCATCGCCGAGGGCGAGGAGATCATGGAAGAATTCAAGGGGTCTTCAGCCCTCGACGCCGGGCTGATTTCATCGGCGCAGGCGGTCGAGCATTACGAAATCGCCCGCTATGGCACGCTCATCGCCTGGGCAAAGCAGCTCGGCCTAAATGACGCTGTGCCGCTGCTCCAGGCAAACCTCGCCGAGGAAGAAGCAACCGACGAAAAACTGACGCAGCTTGCCATGGCGCAGGCGAACGCCAAAGGCAAGGCCGCTTAGGCGGGGCGTCGAAGGGGCCGTCCTTGGTGGGCGGCCCTTTTCATATTCAACATCCTAAATCTCAGGGGACATCCGATGGCCAAGCGAACGGCGAAAACCGCGACTATACCTTCAGCCGGGGACACAGTGACAATTCATGACCAGCAGCTCCATCGCGGCGATGGCGGTGAGCTTCATCAGATCGCCGAAGACGGACATGACATACTGACGACCGCCCAAGGCGGTCCGATCGCCGACGACCAGAACATGCTGAGGGTCGGTGCCCGCGGTCCAGCCCTGATCGACGACTTCCACTTCCGCGAAAAGATCTTCCACTTCGATCATGAGCGCATTCCCGAGCGGGTGGTCCATGCACGTGGCTACGGCGCCCATGGATTCTTCGAAACCTATGAATCCCTGTCGGACATCACGCGCGCGGACGTGTTCCAGCGAGCGGGCGAGAAGACGCCTGTCTTCGTGCGCTTCTCGACGGTGGCGGGAAACAAGGGGTCTGCCGATCTTGCTCGCGACGTGCGCGGCTTTGCCGTCAAGATGTACACCAAGGAGGGGAATTGGGATCTGGTCGGCAACAATATTCCGGTCTTCTTCATCCAGGATGCCATCAAGTTTCCAGACGTGGTGCATGCTGCCAAGCAGGAGCCGGACCGTGCCTTTCCGCAGGCTCAGACCGCGCACGACAACTTCTGGGACTTTATTAGTCTGACGCCCGAAAGCATGCATATGGTCATGTGGATCATGTCGGACCGGACTATTCCGCGATCTTTTCGGTTCATGGAAGGGTTCGGCGTACACACCTTTCGTTTCGTCAATGCCAACGACGAATCCACTTTCGTGAAATTTCACTGGAAGCCCAAGCTTGGCCTGCAATCCGTTGCCTGGAACGAGGCGGTCAAGATCAATGGCGCCGACCCGGACTTTCACCGACGCGATCTCTGGCAATCGATCCAGTCCGGAAACTTCCCGGAATGGGAATTGTGCGTGCAGCTGTTCGACCAGGATTTTGCCGACAATTTCGATTTCGACATCCTCGATCCGACCAAGATCATTCCGGAGGAAGTGCTTCCGGTTCGTCCGATCGGCCGTCTTGTGCTTGACCGCATGCCCGACAATTTTTTTGCCGAGACTGAGCAGGTCGCGTTCATGACCCAGAACGTGCCGCCGGGTATTGATTTCTCGAACGATCCGCTGCTGCAGGGCCGCAACTTCTCCTATCTCGATACTCAGCTAAAACGTCTGGGTGGGCCGAACTTCACACATCTGCCCATCAACGCGCCGAAGTGTCCATTCGCGCATTTCCAGCAGGATGGGCATATGGCGATGCGCAATCCGGTCGGACGGGTCAACTACCAGCCCAACTCTTACGGCGAAGGGCCGCGGGAGTCTCCGACACGAGGCTATCGTCATTTCCCTGCCGAGGAAAAGGGCCAGAAGGTTCGCCTTCGTCCGGAAAGCTTTTCCGACCACTATAGTCAGGCGCGGCAATTCTACATCAGCCAGACGGGAGCCGAGCAACGACACATCGCAATGGCGCTGACCTTCGAGCTTAGCAAGGTCGAAACGCCTGTGATCCGCGAGCGAATGGTATCGCATCTAATGAACATCGATGAGACGCTTGCTGCCACGGTCGCTCAAAAGCTCGGGCTCCAATCAATGCCGAAACCCGCCGACGCTGCCATGCCGACCAGGCAGGATCTCGACCCCTCGCCGGCGCTCAGCATCGTTGAACGAGGCCCAAAACGTTTCGAGGGTCGTAAGCTCGGGATCCTTGTCGCCGACGGCGCCGATGCAAAACTGCTCAAGGCCCTGACTGCCGCTGTGACAAGGGAAAAGGCGGTCTTCGAGATTATTGCCCCGAAAGTCGGTGGCGTGACCGCGGCGGACGGAAGCTTCATTGAAGCGCAGCATATGATCGACGGCGGCCCGTCGGTGCTTTTCGATGCGGTCGTGCTCCTGACCTCTCATCAGGCGATCGAGGATCTAGTCAAGGAAGCGACCGCACGTGATTTCGTCGCCGACGCGTTCCAGCACTGCAAGTATATCGGCTACGACCAATCCGCTCTGCCGCTGCTTGGCAAGGCAGGTATCGCCAATGCCCTCGACGAAGGCACGATTGCCCTTTCAAGCGGTAAGGATGTCGCCAGTTTCGTTGAGGAACTTGGCAAATTGCGGGTATGGGGGCGAGAACCCTCCGTCAAGCTCGGCAAGGCCTCCGCGCCGATTTCCTGATGCAAAAGGGCGCGGATCAGTTTCGCGCCCTTCAAGTTCTCGCGGCTAGGCAGCGGCGATCAGGAGTGTGTCTCAACATGATCGCCGCGCCATAGCGCGTGTACGAGCGTTGTTGATCCCGGTATCGCTCAACAAACAGGATGTCTGTCCGGGCTTTCGCACCATGCTCGCAAGACTAAACCACTAATGCACCGACTTCGACGTTGGCGCATTCACTCGTGTAGCCGAAATTCCGACATAGGTTCCGATAAGCATGGTCGATACGTCATCAAAGGTGCAATATCCTTCGTTGAAGAATTCGAGCGCTGCCGAACATAGGACATGGGAAGCCTGCTCGTCGGGACGAAGTTCGTAATAGCGATACCACGCCTGGACCGCCTCCGAGAGCATCCGGAATTCTTGATCGCTGTGCATATCCACGTGATCCATGGTGAGGTCTCTGAGCGGCGAGATAGGGCCGGCACTCTTCGCGTCAACCGATTGACCATAGGAACCGCGGTTGCTTTTCGTTCAGACCGCCGATCCGTTTGTCGACCAGAGGGTAAATGGGATATTGTCCCATTATATGTGAAGCAGACGGCGCGATACCAATGCGAGCGCAGGCCATAGGCTTCATGATACGCGGGCATCCTGCGTACGTCGACCTTTACAACCGCTGCAGACACCCGATCCAAACGAGCGGTGCCTAGCCCCGCGTTTTCAGAGCTGGATCCAAGCCATGCGGCGCATGTCTTCGATCGTGCTGTGTCCTGAGCAATGGCACGGAACCTTCTACTTCCTTGCTTGTTGGATCGACATGAACGACACCGAACGAAAAGCCAGCAAAGCCATGATCCGATACGTGCTGATGATATTCGTCATCGCGATTATCATTGCCGTAGCTTACCTGGCTTTGTTCACGCCCGGAAAGGCTGAGACGGTGTCGCCAGTGATGCGAGGAGGTCCGGATGCGATACTATATCTACGAGGTCCACACTGACGAGTCGCGTAACCGGCTGCTGAATGTGTTCAAAGACGAAGCTGAAGCCGGCGTCATGGAGCTGGAGCTCCAAAGCCATGCTCTGGAAACTGAAAACTTTTTTATCAAGATGTTTCCGGCACAGAACGTGGAGGAGGCACGGGTCAAGGCCGATGAGATGCGGCCAATACCCTTGATGCTCCACTGATTCCATGGCCTTCAAAAATGACTGGGGCGGCTTCGGGGCAAGCCTGGAGCGTAGCTTTCTTAACTTGCTCTCTCCGAATGAAGCCCCGTCCACATGCGCTTGCTGACCGTTGACGCAATGGCTGAGCTGTGGAAATGAGAAGAGTGAGCGCCACCTTTCTGCGAAACGAAGGCTACCTTTCTCACGGACGAGATTAAACGGGGCTGTGGGACTGCGCCTCCGGATGCCCCCATGCAAATGGAAACGCCTTTCGCATGGCGCCTTGAAACAAGAGATGGTCATCGCTGGCGCGAGTATCTTGAGGCCTGCCTTTCTTGCCCGATAAAGATCAAGCGTAAGGCCGCACGGTTTAAGCCGATGCTGGCGATCCATTGCTTTATGAAGTCGGTCTCGAAGACGTACAGTGCCCCTCTCCCTCAGTGGAACCGGGGTGGGGTGGCGCTTATTCGAGTATCAAATCATTGAAATAAAAAAGGCCCTCAGGCCGTGTGGCGCCTCCTTACGCGAAGGAGCCGATGCCGTTGGTCCGGCCAGTTTCAAGCGCGGAACGAAAGGTCTCCCTCACCGAGATCCGCGGCCCTTCCAAAGGGGACGATTGGCGGGGTTCTAATTCCAGCGACGCCGCCGAATTCGAGGGCGCCCGGCTGCGTAGATGCCGCTTAGAATCATTCCGAGGCCAAGCGCGGCTAGAGCCGCGCGCGCGTTTGATCCTGACACCGATCCGACCGTCTGCCTTGCCTCCCCGCCAAAGCGACCACCGATAACCTGCTTCGGATCGACTGGATTGAAGAGATTATCGGGTGGTCCTGAGCGCTTCGGCTCGGCATCAAGCTGGCCTTTGAACGCGGTCGCGGCTGCCACTCGGTCGGTCACACCGGGAAATAGGAGCCCACCGAGGATCGTCTTTACCGTCGGCCGTCCAACCCAGAGTTCCCGAGGGGCAGTCAGCGCGCCCCGATAAACCTCAGCCGCCACGGCTTCCGGTGTGAACACGGGCGCGACGGGACGTGGCGCGTGGTGCATCTTGCATCTGGCCCAGCTGAATTGTTCCGTATTCACTGCTGGAAGGTGAACCATCGTGAGTTTGAGTGGCGAGCGCTCGTGAAGAAGCTCGCATCGCAATGCATCGACAAATCCTCGGATCGCAGCCTTGGCGCCGCAGTAGGCCGATTGCAACGGTATGGAGCGATAAGTCAGTGCTGATCCGATGCAGACGATTGTTCCTCGACCAGCGCGACGCATGTGCTTCAACGCGGTCTGCGTTCCATGCACCTGCCCGAGGTAGGCAACTTCGGTCACGCGCCTGAATTCATCTGGAGAAATTGTTTCGACGGTCCCGAACACGGTAACCATCGCGTTGTTGATCCAAACGTCAATTTTTCCCCATGCGCCGAGCACCTTTTCCGCCGCGGCTTCGATGGCGGCGGCATCGGCAACGTCCGCGGACAATTCGAGTGTCTCGCCGCCCGCCGCCTGGATCTCGGCTGCGACCGATTTGAGGCGTGCCCTCCCGCGCGCCAATAATGCGACACGCCATCCATGCCGCGCGAAGTTGAGCGCCACTGCTCGACCGACCCCAGCAGATGCACCCGTGACAACAACGACGGGTTTTTCCTTGACGATCATCGAGAGACCAAGCTCCTCACTTCGTGTGAGGCTTGAACGCGAGCAAACGCGTTTGGTTCAAAAGTGCGAGGCTTAGGTAATATGCCAGGAAAACCTGGATAAGGGCATGTCTACGATACCGACCTTGGTTACCTCTAAAAAGCCTCAGGATCGTAATTTTGGACAAGATGAACCAATTAAAAGGGCTGATTTCTCACGATTCCCGCCAAGCGCTACGCGATGCCAGCGAAGCTATCCGGTCTACATTGGCAGGAGCTTGTTACTAGTTGCACATTCGAAGTCGCTCGACCTTGCTTAAGCTTCCGCAAGGCGCGCCGCGATCTCGCGACGCAAAAAAGGGCGCGGATCAGTTCCGCGCCCTTCTAATGTGTCCCGGCCGTCGTGAACAGGTTACTTTGAATTCTTATGGCTCTGTTCGCCAGCCTTGACGTGCTGTTCGTGCGTGCCGCCCTGCTTGCCGGACGAGCTAGAGCTCTTGTCGGACGACGATGACGCACTCTTGCTGCCGCCCGACTTTGCACCGCCTTTTGACTGCGAACCACTTGTCGATGCCATAATTTACTCCTCCTTTTTCGAGATCGGATTGACCCCGCCTTCTTAACTTCGCTTAACCTAATCTGTTCCTCAGGATATGGGGGCCATTACGTCTTCGACCTTCGCTGAAGCACGATCCGCGCCGTTCACAACCGCTCACGCTTTCCTCGCGCGCAAAAAACACTGTCGCTGGAGCAACCAGAAGGGCAAGACCCCCCGAAGACCTTGACGTGTTCCGTCAGTGCTTCCTCGCAGCGTTGTCATCGGTAACTGGCGCGCCTCAAGAACCGTCTGCGTCTTCTAGAGCTTGAAGTTCGTCATCACCTTCAGCGTGACGAACGTCGCACGTCGAGTTTCCAGATATTGCCGAGCGATCGGAGGCGGCAGGCTGGAGGCCTCAGTAGGTGCTCGTCGCGGTGATCGAGCGCGTCTATAACCGGGCGCTAATGATGGAACAAATGCCGAGGTTGAAAACGTCAACCGGAAGGGAGTCCTATAGATTATGCGGGCCGTGCCGCACCCTGCCTGTTTTTACACCAGTGAGCTCCTGAGCGGTCCGCCTGCCCCCACAGGGGAGGTTTTGACCCTTCAATTCCGCTTTATTGTAAGAACAGCGCGAGAAGCCGCAGACGCCTTGGTCAAGGGCTGGCCGTCTAGCGATGGCGAAGAGTATTTCGCCGCGATGAGGGCCGTGCGTCGATGTGATGATCGGGGATGCCAGTCCGCCACAGCTGCGAGAAGTCATCGTCACGGCGGCAGGCGAAGTGGGTGTCACTGTTGTCGCCGTGGTCCACTGATCAGACAAACAGAGATCAACGACCAAGCTCAGCCCAAGTAGTCGACCCGCCGCGCTCCACGCATGAAAAGGTGGCAACGGGAAGGCGCGATCGGCCGGCAAGGCTTCTCCTCCGGTTATGTAGAAAAGGCGCAGGAACCGTCTCGTCCTGCCGGCGTTCTGCTATCGATGGAGACGGTAGATGGATCAGGAAGAGTATAACTGGATAAGTCGCCGGGCGCATCAAATCTGGCAGGGCGAAGGCTGTCCGGACGGGCGGGATCGCGAACACTGGTCGCAGGCGGTCGCCGACTGGCAAGCGAGAGGCCATAGCGAGCCGCCTCTGGGTCCCGACGCTGGGACCTTTCCCGTCCGCAGGGTCCTCGTTGTGGACGACGAACCGCTCATCAGATTTGCGACAGTCGATGCGCTCGAGGAGGCGGGATTCGAGGTCCTGGAGGCCGGCAACGCCGACGAAGCTCTTGCCGTATTCGAAGCAACCCAGATCGACGCTGTCTTCACCGACGTTAACATGCCGGGTTCCACCGACGGGCTTGGCCTGATGACACGCGTCCGGGCGCGAGCGCCACAAACACGTGTCATCGTCACCTCGGGCCATGTCCGTCTTGGTGCGTTCGACCTTGCGAGCGGCGTCTCGTTCGTTCCCAAGCCGTACGATCATAGTGCGATTGTAGACATGCTTAAGGCGTCATTCGGTTCATTTCCCGGTCCCATTTAAGAAAGGGCACCGATGAAATTTTTCTTTCACCTCCGCGACGTGGACTCCTATGAAGAGGACCACGAGGGGATCGAATTCCCTTCGGTTGCGCAGGCCGTCGCCGAGGCAAGACGGTCCGCTCGGGAAATGGTTGCTGAACTTGTTTTGCATGACGACGTGGTCGATGGCCGATCCCTTGATATTGCGGGAGACGACGGTTCAGTCTTGGCAACCGTAGCGTTCAAGGACGCTGTTCTTATGCAATGAAATCAAAATTACGAACATCTGCGGCCGCATCGGGCGTCCGCCGTGTTATGAAGGAGAAAAGCTATGATGAGTGGTCCTTTGAAGGCCCTGCTGGGCGTGATCGCGGTGGCTGGTTACCAGAACCGTGACAAGATTGGCGAATTGCTGCGCGGGATCCAAAATCCGCAACGTAGACAGGACGCCCGACCAACAACTTCAGGTGAAGCTCCAGGGGGCCTAGAAGGGATTTTCGGTGGGCCTGGTGGATTTGGCGATCTCCTTAGCGGACTGTCGACAGGCGGAATCTTAAGAGGTGGTCTCGGCGACCTGCTGAAGACGTTCCAGCAAAATGGTCACGGAGAAAAAGCAGAAAGCTGGATCAGTCCGAGCTCCAACGCTCCGATCGATGGTGGCCAACTAGGTGAAGCTCTCGGTCCCGACATTCTCAACGAACTTGCTGCGAAGACCGGCCTTTCCCACGAAGAGATCTTAGAGCGGCTAAGCAGCGACCTGCCGAAGGCTGTTGACGATCTGACGCCTGATGGAAAACTGCCAGACGGGGAAGACGAATTGCCCTCAGCCGGCAGTAACCCGGCCGGTTTCGGCACGAAGGTTTGATGAGCACGCCGGGCCGTTGGCAGAGCGACAGCCTGCGGGCGTGGTCTTGAGCGTCGGCTCGGCTCGGCTCGGACAGATTTACGAATCGATCCTTGCAGCTCGTCGGCTGCAGACGGTGACCGCCCGACGCGATGATGAATCGCGCATTGAGCTCGGGTTTTGGAAATCATCTTCGCGCGTGCTGTGGGTGTCCGCCCCTTTCTGGCACCCGTTATCTATCTGCCTGCGCGATCCCACAGAATGCAGCTCAAACTAGCCCGCCCCGGCAGGCCTTTTTTGTTCTATGGGGCGGGAACAAAACAAGGCTTTTCAAGTATTTGCCTTGGGACCGCGCGGGGGCTAGCTCGTCTACCCTTCCCTTCAAAGAAACCGTGCGGTCCCACCATACAAGCCTCTTCGGCTCTAGCACGATGCTTGACCCGCGTTGGGCTACTCCATCACCGGGTGATGACCGAACTTATGCCGCGATCGTCGACGGGAAGATCCCGACCGCTTTTTATTGTCCAGGATGACTGCGCGACGCGTTTCAGGATCTAATCGACATGCGGCGGTGGCTGGAGGCCCAAGAGGCACTCGTTGCGGTGCTGAGCGAACAGCTTCCTGTTGAGTGTTGGCTCCTGATGTAGCCGGAACACCATTGAAACATCTTGCAAGTTATGGGGGGCGTGCGGCGCCCTCCTTGTTTTTTAGGGCACTGAGATGCTGCGCGGTCCGCTTTTGCCCGAACCACTCCCGAGTACCGCGTAGAAAACCATGACCGTGGCTTTCGTTAGAGCGTGAAGGTGGAGCGATTGATCCATGACTGCGAGACCCGGCTCGCCGCCCCGTCAGCCGGCTGCCACCCGGGTTGTGATCAATGCAATCCGGGGCGGGTGTTCGTGATGCAGGACTAATCCACACGTACTTCTGACGGGGGCAAGAAATAAGGGCGTGCGCCGGCCCCATCTACCGGGTTCGATGGTCGGGCGTGCCGCCTCGGCTCCACCCTCAGCTGTTCGGGCCGAGCCGGATATCTAGGTTCGTTCGCCGCCTCGCCAGTAGCTGTCGATGATATGCTGGCCATTGTTGACAATCCGCTGACCGAGGTCGGGATCGCCGCCTTGCAGCGTATCCGGATCGCCGCCGCATAGACGGACGAAAGTCACCTGCTGAGCCGTGAACATGAAATAGTCTTTGCTGGTAGGCTCGAAATCGAGACCCGCCTCCGCAAGTTTTTCCGCGACTTCGGCTGCCGCGCCGTCGATTGCCTTGAAGACCTTTTCTAACATCGAGCGCTCTGCCGCCTCCCGGATCTCGAGGAAACGGCGCTGTTCGGACGTCTGCACGGAGCAGCTCTTCTCTGTCATATCTTCTCCATAAGTCATAGTTGGCGCCCATGGATGCGTTATCTCAGGTGGAGACGCAGTAGTCGCGGATGAAAGTCCGGAAGTTCAGCATTTTTGACGCTGCGCTCGCCAAAGTGACCAGGAAACGTCCGTTACGATAAACCCCACAAGCGCATCAGTTCGAGAGGAGCTGAAACGTCGGATGCAAGTACGAAAGGATCCTTCGGGTTCGACCGGTCACTCGCGCGCTTCTTGACGGGCAGTCCGTGGGCCAGGTCGGCGACGGAATAAAAAGTTACTGAGGATCCATGTGCAGTCCGTCAGGAGTGCAGTTCTCCCCAGGCCTTTTTCTGAATATGGCTCGATTCCCGATTGATGTTCATCGCTTCCAGCCACTGGTCGACGCTCGCGTTTGCGTTCTTTGGATTTACGACGCTGTCGGCCGTGCCGTGCCAAATGCTGATCGAAGGCCATGACCGCCGCTCGGGAGAGATGCCGACGATGCGGCTGCCCCATCCTTCAGCGGGTGTCGGAGCACCCGCCCTCATCGCGCGAAGAGCCGACATCGCCTCGCGAGCAGCGCCGACCGGCATCCCGGCGACGATCGCTGCGCCTGCAAAAAGATCGGGATAGGTAGCCACCAAGACTGCGGTCATTGCTCCGCCTGCCGAAAGGCCGACAACGAAGACCCGTTTCCGATCGACACCATAACGCTTGCCCGCGTGTTCGATCATCTGCCTTACGGAGAGCAGCTCGCCACGATCGCGGGCGACAGAGCTCGGCCGAAACCAGTTGAAGCAGCCGTGCGGATTGTTGCTCTTCGACTGCTCGGGATAGACGACGACGAAGCCCTTTTCTCTTGCGAGACGGGAAAAGCCGCTCGCAGCGTCCAGGCTCTCGGGCGTCTGGCCGCACCCGTGAAGCACGACCACCACCGGCGGGCGCTCAGGCAGCTTGGGCGGCGCGAAAAATTTCATCACGAGCCGTCCCGGATTGCTGCCGAAGCCCACGATCGTCTCGAGCCGTTGCGGCGCCTTGCGCGTTCGCCGCCGGCGCGGCGGCTGCAGAACGGCTTCGACGAGCCTGACAATCTTCTTTTGTGACCGTATCGCCCTCGACAGGGATCTGGAAAAACCGATCTTCAAGAGGCGACCGCTTCCAGCTTTGCGAGCAAGGCCCGCAGGCCCGGCTGGCTTTCCTCGCCGACGGCGACCTTAAGTGAACACCATTTCTGCCTGCGCACCGTCTTCTCGGGGAATTCCGTAGAAAGTCCGGTGGCCTCGAGGAGGCGAACGGCAACGAGATGGCCCTTGGGTAAGCCCCAGCGACCATTTCTTTGGCTGCCGATCAAAAGGATGCAAAGCACGCGCTTGCCGTTGCGACGATAGCAGATGGCTCCAGCCTGCGCGACCCGGGACCTTGCCGTCGGTGTCGAGGAAATGAGCGGGTTGTCCGCGAGCATGTTTTCGATTTCTTCCTACGTTTCATCAAAACGATGTGGCACCGAACTACGACAGGTAGGTCGGCGTTTAACAGCTTCCACTATCAACCGGAGTTCATCTTTGTCGTCAGAAACCGAATTGAAGATCGATCTTTCGGAGGAAGCTCTCGAGCGCCTTGTTGGTTCCCATCTGCTAGGCGAGGCCGGACGGATTATCGAGCAGCGATCAACATACTTCGATACCCCGGATCGCAGGCTTTGGCGGGAAGGATGCACGCTTCGCATCCGTAAGGTCGGCGAAGCGCGCATGCAGACCGTCAAAGCCACCGGACCCGCACGCTCACTGTTTGCGCGGTCGGAGTGGGAAACGCCCGTCAACCGAGACGAGCCCGTCGTCGATCATACCAGTCCCCTCGCCGGCGAGTTCGGCAGCGAGCTCAAACTGGAACCGGTGTTCGACGTCGTGGTTGAACGGCGGCAATGGGATATCGAGGAGAACGGCTCGCGCTTCGAAGTCGTTGTCGATCAAGGAGAGGTTGTCGCCGGCGACCGTCGCTCCCCGATCCGCGAGGTCGAGGTCGAACTTAAAGACGGAAACCCGAGCGACCTTTTCGTCTTCGCGCGAAGGATCGACGCCGTCACGGGCTTCCGGTTTGGCGTGCGCTCGAAGGCTGAGCGAGGCTTCGCGCTCGTCGAAGCTCAGAAACTGGTCTTCAAGTCAGAACCTATCCATCTCGACCCGGACATGAATGCGGCTGCGGCATTCCAAGCGATCGCCGTTTCCTGTGTCCGGCAATTCCGATTGAATGAGGACGTGCTCCTCCAGAAGCGGAACTCGGAGGAGCTGCATCAGGCCCGCGTCGCTCTTCGACGGCTGCGGTCGGCTTTCTCCCTTTTCAGGGAGCTCATCCCGAGCGACGAAGCGCTTAGGCTCAGGGAAGACCTGCGATGGATCGCCGCTGCGCTCGGGGAGGCGCGAAACGTCGACGTCCTGCTCGCCAAGGCAGAGGATGCCGACCTTGTCCTCAAGCTCAAGTCAGCCAGGGACGTCGTTTACCGGGATGCAATTGAAGCATTGAATTCTCCGAGGTCACGGGCCCTGATGCTCGGCCTGATAGAATGGCTCTGGAGCAGGGACTATTCTTCCGGAGACATACCTGGCGCTCGTGATTTTGCAGCGCGCGCGCTCGACAAGCTGCGCAAACGGATAAAGAAGGGCGGGCAAGCGCTGGCGAAGATGGACGACGAGCACCGTCACGAGGTTCGCAAGGACGCGAAGAAGTTCCGGTATGCGGCGGAATTCTTCGCATCGCTGTTCGACGACAGACGAGGCGCCCGTCGACACAGGAAATTCCTCGCTGCGATGGAACTGCTTCAGGATGATCTTGGCAGCCTGAACGATCTTGCGACCGGCCCCGATGTACTGCAGAAGCACGGTCTATCGGACCACCCGGCGAAGGATTCGGTCCTTTCCCATGCAGACAAGGAGGCGTTGATCCATAGGGCGCAAGCGTCGGTCGATGAGGTGCTCGATACGAAGCGGTTTTGGAGATAGCAGCACCGCCTTGGTGGTTTGGCGAGCGATGCCGCGATGGACGAGCGGCCAAGTCTACGTTACGAGCCGCCATTGTCACTCGCCCCACCGAAAGCCAAGATTGGCCCAAGTCAGGGCTGCAGGGATTCGGCGCGACGCCTGATCCTGATCTCGATACGACGCCGTTCCTTGACGTTTCCGGCCCGTCCACTGGTGAGCGTGTCGCCGGGAATGACCAGCTGCGCAGCTGACATCGGCAAGACGGTCACGTCCTTCAGCTTCGGATTTGCCTTTAGGATATTTGCAACGGCGATCGCCCGCGCGAGACCGAGCCCGGCGTTGTCGGCTGGCTGAAGCGTCTCGACCGGAAGCGCGCCGTCGATCACTTCGATCGATGCGTCGTCGAGATTGGACATGCTCCTGGAAAGGCGCTGTTCGTCCGTATGTCCGATCACCTCGATCACATCGACCTTGTAGCGCTCAAGATTGTCGGCGATCTGGTCGGCGATCGATGTCTCAAGCCTGTCTTCGAACTCCGGTGTCAATGCGGCGCTACCTGACGTGAAATAATAGCCGCCGGCTTCGGAAAGGTTGATGATCGGTGGCCACTCATGGGGTTCGGTCTGACCGTGTAACAGCTGTTCGAGCCGGTCACGAGCCTGGTCGAGCGGGATATTATTCGCCACCAGCACCTTTCCGACCGCCGCAAGCTTGGCGAGATCAGCGGGGCTCGCATCATTCATTTTCAGCCTGTCTATGATCTGTCGGGCAGAGACGAGCTCGCGCCATTCGCTCTCGAATTTGACCCGATCGGCTGCCGACATGTTCGCGCCGAGCTTGGACTGTGCCTCGACAAGCTGGGCGGAAAGTTCCTTGTTCTGCTGTTCCAGCTGGGCGAGCCGTTGCTCGGCGTCCATCCGGTGCCTGCGTTCGGCCGTGATCATGGCGGCCGCGACCAGCAGCAGGCAGAAGACCAGCAGAAGCATGGATTCTGCCATCGTCAGCCCCAGAATGAGGCCGCGGTTATAGCCCTTGTGTTCCAGCTTTGGACCTGCGCTTGCCCTTGTCACCATTTGAACAACCGTCGCTTCGGCTCGCCCGGCGCTGGATTGGCTTTCGTCCTTTCAGGAGCCACCGACACCGGTTCTGTATCCACGGTCCTGTCCTCGCCCGCCACTATATCCTCGACAACCTCTGGGATTCTCGCAAGGCTGGACGACGACGAACCGTTCCGGTCACGCTCGAGAGCTTCGGCGATGCGATCGAGTTTGCTGTCGATGCTGCTCAGTGGCCTGAGCGCGTCGTCCACCGTAACAGTCTGCAAGCGCGTCTGCGCCATCACCTCCTCCATCCGCCGCAGATGGGCATCGGTCATGTCCCTGATGGCATCGATCGTGGGGGTCAACTCGAACCGGATCACATCTTCGGGCGGCCTGATCTCTCCAAGACGGGTCCCGACGCCCTCAACCGCAACCCCGAACCGGTCGATGATCGTCGAAAGTCTATCCGTGGTCTCGTTGAGTTTGCGACTTGCTTCTGCGGCCTGATCGGTCACCGAGCGATTGTGATCCCCGATGATCGATGAAAGCCTGGCCGCGGCTTCCTGGATCGGGATGATCGCCTCCTTGGTGATAGATTCGATCACCTTGCGGATTTCCTCGCCGTTTTTTTCCGCCTGACGACCGATCTCCTCGAAGCCCTCCGTCAACATCTGGTTGCTGACCCTGCGGTAGTTGGAGAACTCGCGGGCGGACGTGTCGAGCTCGGTTCGCACCCGCCGCGTCATTTCCGCAAGCTCGTGACGGGCGCTGCGTTCGATGTCGATTGGGTCGCGGCGCATCTGGTTGAAGAGGATGCGGAGTGTGACGCCGGCGATCGTCGATGTGACTGCGATCCCGAAGTTGCGCACGATCGTCTCGATCGACGTCTCGCCAGCAAACAGGTAGAGCGATACGCCAAGGCTCGAGAGGGTGAACAGAAACCCCATGTAGTAGAGGTTGTCGCCGGCCTGCTCGTTGTGCAGGCGGAAACCGGCAAGCGCGATCGATGCCAGGAAATAGACCGCCATCAGCACCAGGGGCACGGCGGTCACAACAAGGGTCGACCAAGCCGCGAGCTTCGCCGTCCAGATGAAGATCATTCCCCCAATCGTCACCACTGCAAACAGCACAACAGGCGCCCAATCGCGAAATGCGGTTCTTCCTGTCTCGTTCGACGCCATCACTCCAGTCCCTCCAGACGGGTGAAACCTGCGAACTCTCCGTTGTTCTTCTCCACCCAGGATTTCCAGAATGCCGCCAGGTCCTCCATCTTGAACTTTTGGCCCGGCCGCTGGAACGCCAGGATCCTGACCTGCACCCCATCCAACGAGGTCCTGAATTTCTCGCGCGCAGCACTGCTGTCGAATTTGGCGATCGAAACGCCGTCGCGATAGCTGGAAAACGCCGCAGTATGTTCGACCATGTCCGAGGCAATGTACAAGGTTTTCGGAATGCCAGCAGGCAAAGGCTGGAAGGCTTCGAGGTTAATGCGCTGAATGCCGGCCATGATCGGCGAAAACTCGCCTGAAGCGCCAGACCCGAGTTTTCCCGCGATGTCGTCGAGCGGCTTCTGGAAACCTTTCTCCCAGCGCTGCTGCACGAGCTTCGGATTGCTGGTCCACTCGTTGGCGAGATCACCGCTGCCCGGATTGCAGCCGTGGAAGGTTCTTTGAAGCTCGCCTTCCTTTTCGGTCAGCGCATAGACGTCGATCGCACCGCTGACGGGGACGCCAGACACAAGCCGCTGGAACTGGTTCTTCAAATCGAGGGACGTCGTGCCGGAAATCGGATCCGTGACATCAAGAAGGACGGCGGTCTCGCTGGTCGGACCCGTCGTCGGGCAGAGCGAGGCCTTGTCGAGCGAGACCGCGGACATCGCCTGATACTTCAGCCACCCAAAAGCGCCGATCATGGCCAGTGCCACTGCCGACAATGCAATCGTCGCCACCACAGCACCCGTCGAAAAGCCGCCTTTCCTTGAACGACTGTTACGCCGCCTGTTCCGCGCCAACGCCCGCCTCCGGGAATAGATTGTCCAGTCTGTGATACTGCTCGACGGCGACCTCGAAGGCAGAGCCGATTTTCCTGATCTGATCGCTGAGTTCGGCCTGGGCGACCTGGACGCGTTCCGACAGAACGCGATCGTCCCATTCCCCGCTGATTTTGAGGACCGGTACAATCCGCTCCAGCGTGTAGGCGCTCGTGAAGTACAAAGGCTCCGGTTCGCTTCTCGCGGCCCGGTTCGCCTCACGATAAGCCGTCAAAACAGCATTCGCCGTGCGCTCGAGATGACCCTGGTACTCGGCAAACAGCCCAGCCGTACGGATTCGGTGGGCGATGATCGCGGCCGACTCCTGCCGGCGCGTGCTCAGGTCTCTGACGATCTCCTCGATCTTGTCGTTGTGGTCGTCGCGAATTTCCCGAAGGTTGTCGATCAGATCAAGCTTTCCGGAAATGTAGTTTCGCCGCGCCTCGTCCAGCCGACGTTGGACGCCAGCAAAACCCGGATACGGGTCTGTGAGCATGCAGCCGTCAATAAACGCCAGGATCGAGAAAAAAATGCCGATCGCAAACAGCATCCAGGAATTCAATTCGCTCAAACCTAGCGGGTTTTCGCGGATCCGGCGGACGACTTCGGTCCCGGCCCCGTCGAGGATCGTGGCCGATACTTCGCGATAATGGGCGAGCGCAATATTCACGGCAAGCGCAACGACAATATAGCCGACCAGGCCGAACAATCCGCCGAGCTTCATGAGCCAGGACCGGTGCACAAGATTGCGAACGCAGAAGAAAGCGAATAGCAGTGCAGCGCCAATGTTGAGGACGGCAAAGACGACCGCCTCGGTTATGCCGCCGATGATGCCCTGTTCGCTGCCCTTGGCCAGAAAGTTGCCGTTCATGACGATCTCGATGAGGACGAGAACGATGAGCAGCGCGATCTTGACGCTCGTTGCGCCCGCACTCGGGACCTTTGCCGCGCGATCCAGCCGATGCTGCCTCTTGAAAGACCTCATTTCGTCCTCGGCAATCTTGAGATCGCGGCGCAAGCCGTGGAGTTCGTCGACGCCGCTGGCGATCTCGGCCTTGAAATCCGAAAGGCTAGAGGCGTTTGCCTGCCGGATCAGCCCGAACTGTCCCTCGAAATCGAGATTGCGCAACCGCCCGTCGAAGGTCTGGAACTGATCCTCAAGCAGCTGATAGGCGGACGCTTTTTCCTGCTCGATGCGACCGACGATCCGCTGTTCGACCTCATCGAGGAACTGGGCCGATGACGCCGGACGATTGGCCCTGCCGTTCTCGTCTCCCTTTTCGCGCACATCCAAGGTCTGGGTAAGCTTGTCCGTATCGAGTGACGGGAAAATCTCGGTCGATGCCCGGAAGTCGTGGCTGGATTCGCGAACGCTGGTCCAGAGCTTGTTCAGTGCGTCAAACGGCAATGCATCCTCGTCGGAAACATGATTGCGAAAATCCTAACATGCAATGCGTAGCGTAGTGGTTGTGATCGGTCCAGCAGCAGCATCCTCTTAGAGGGTTTAATTGCGGACCACGGTTAATCTGTGTCGTGTCGGCTATCCTGTCGCTTTAATCCTCGAATTCTCACCGCGCCATCGGATGGCGCCCGCGAAGCGACCATCTACAACAGAGTCCACCCGGGCTCGACCTGACGTGCAACGGTGGGAATGTCCACGCAGTAGATATTTCGACAGTCGAGCGTGTTTGGACCCCGATTATCGCGTGCCACTGCTTCAGCGTGTCCGATTTCCGCTGGAGGGCTTAGCATGCTCTTTGCTTTTAATTCCGCCGTGGCGGGATGATAAAGGCCTGATCGGGCCTCAAGGAGATGGTGGGATAATCGCTGCCGCTCGTCCCCAACAAAGAACGCTCGGCCTAGTCCTGCCACCGGCGCAGATCCGTCTGGTCGTGATAGCCCATACGGTCGGGCGTGGTGATAAATTCAATCGTCGTGCCCCATGGCATGCGGCAGTAGCAGACCTTGTTTCCAGGGCCTTTTTCGGTTGCGTAGGGTATAGCGCGCGGCGCGGTAAGAGAGGTGCCTCCAGCTTTTTCAAAGCGTTCTACCGACGCGTCGATGTCGTCGGTGTAGACACCGAAGTGAGTAATCCCAAAGTCGCTCGCTCGAACCGGCTTGGCTTGTGCGGGGCCATGCATTTCAAAGAGCTCGATGTCAGGTCCGGTACCGATCTTGACCATCGCCTGTGCGCGCACGACCGTTCCGGGGAAAGCACCGGTAGCCCGTTCGAAGTCGGGTCCCTGACGCGGCGCATCCCGCGGTCCGAAGGACTGGTAGATCACCTGACCGCCGAAAGCTTCCACCAAGAACGATTTTGCTGCTTCGATGTCGGGCACTGTGATGCCAATATGATTGACGCCGCGAATGACAGGTGCGGTCATGACAGTTTCCTTTCTTATTTAATCGATCGAATGCGGTAGGTGCGGGCGCAACTTGCCCGCAGCGTCGCGATCCGCCCCGCGACGGGGCGGCCGCAGAGTTTCAGCTGGCCTTGAGGAAATCGATGAGAGCGGCCGCCACTTCTGCCGATCGCTCGTCCGCGACATAGTGGCTGCACCGCTCAATCGAGCCGCCCGTCACATTGCTGGCGAACTCCTTCAGCATCGGGACCATATGCGCACCGAAGCGCTGATCCCCGCCGAGACCTAGTACTGGTATCTCGAGCGGTCGCTTCTTGTACTCCAGCGCGGCCGCATGATCGCCGGCGAGGGTACGATACCATTCCATGCCGGCGCGCGTGCGGCCAGGAAGTGCCAACGCTTTCGCGTAGATCTCGATGTCCGCCGGATTGAAGGTGCTGTGATCGTAGAACCGCTCAGCCATGAAGGTCGAAACATAGTCATATTCACGGCCATGGATCAGGCGCTCGGGTAGATCCCGGTTCATATGGAAGCTGAAGTGCCAGAGCCTTGCGATCGTCGCCTCCCATTGCGTCCAGCCGGGAAGCGGAACGTCGAGCACGGCCAGGTGGGTGACAGCCTCCCGATAGATGGCGGCCTGCGGCAATGCCACCATTCCGCCAATGTCATGACCGCACACGGCGTAGCGTTCATGCCCAAGGGCAAGCATGACCTCATGCGCGTCGCGCGCCATCGTCGCTTTGTCATAGCCGTCAAGCGGGCAGTCGGAAAAACCCGCGCCCCGCAGATCCATGGCCACCACGCTCAAATGCTCGGCCAGCAGCGGCATCACATGGTGCCATTCCCACCAGGTTTCCGGCCAACCGTGCAGGAGAAGGATCGGCGGGCCTGAGCCCCCAGTGGCGGCGTTGATCTTGATCCCATTCGCCGGCACCAGTTGCTGGGTAAACCCCTTCAGAGTTGCGATCATGGTCACTTTCCAGTCGATGTTGACGTTAGCAAAGCTCGCGGCCAGCGTTCAGGGCTGGTCGAAATCGGTGGCGATCGTGATGTCGCGCCATGCGTCGATATCGCTGCGGAAGGAAGCCAGCTTTCGCTCAGCGATCGAATGCGCGATCTGGCCGAGCGGCAGATGAAGCGGAGCGTCATCGGCGTCGACTGCCTGCAGGATCACCGAAATCGCCTTGTCGGGATCGCCCGCCTGATTGCCGTTGTTGGTTGCGCGATAATGCCTACGCGAGCTCGCGGCGTATTGCGGCATCTCATTGGCCGCCATCGTGATCGAACGGCCAAGGAAATCGGTGCGAAACGGCCCGGGCTCGACGATCAGCACGCGGATGCCGAACTGCTTCAGCTCGCCGGCGAGCGCTTCGGAAATTCCTTCTACGGCGAACTTGGCGGCATTGTAATATCCGGCACCGCCGCTGCCCGCGATGCCTGCGCCGGACGACATGTTGACAATCGTTCCGCCTGAACTTCGCAGGACGGGCAGAGCGGCTCTCGTGGTTTCAATCAGACCAAAGACGTTCACCTCAAACATCGGCCGATATTCTTCGGGCGTGCCTTCCTCGATCGCGCCGAACAGTCCGTAACCGGCATTGTTCACGAGCACGTCGAAGCCGCCGAAAATCTCGACCGCCTTTGCGGCCGCGGCCTCGGCTGCCGCCGCATCCGTCACGTCGAGCGGCAAGGTGATCATGCGGCCGTCGAAAGGCTCAGCCATTTCTTCGATCGTTTTAAGATTGCGGGCCGTGGCGATGACCTGATCGCCGCGCTGTGCTGCAGCGAGCGCGAGCCGGCGGCCGAAGCCGCTCGAGCAGCCTGTTATGAGCCAAGTTCTCATTATTTTGTCTCCGAGGTTAAGTTCACACGACACCCAAGGCGCGTTTCTTTCACTTGAGCGCCCTGATGAAAGTCGTCGGGACTGCATAAGGCGCGCCTTTACGATGACAAAAATCTAGGTGTTTAGGTTTGTTCTTTAAGTGACAGAATCGTATTCTCGGCGTTCAGTTTTGTTAGGGGCGTATGATGGAATGGAGTGACGTCAGAATCTTTCTTGCAATTGCGCGATCCGGCACGCTTGGCGGTGCCGCGCGTTCTCTTCAAACGAGCCATCCGACCGTCGGAAGGCGACTGCGCGCACTTGAGCAGGCGATCGGGCACACGCTCTTCCAGCGGACCGCCGACGGTCTCGTGCTGACCGAGGAGGGCCACGGGATCATCGCGCTGGCGGAGCAGATGGAAGAGGGCGCGCTGGGCATGGAGCGCCGGCTTGCGGGGCTGGAGCAGAATCTCAAAGGCAGTCTGCGCATTTCATCAGCGGACTGGTTCGGGGCCTACGTGCTGCCTCCCATCCTGGCGGATTTTTCCAACGCCTACCCCAATATCGACGTCGAGATCCTGACGGGCACGCGCCTGTTCAATCTCGCCCAGCGAGAGGCCGACGTCGCCTTTCGTATCGTTCCGTTCAACACTGCCGATGTCGTCCAGCGGCGGCTATTCACGCTCCAATACGGCGTCTACATCGCCGAGGATTCGCCTGCTCCCAAATATGGCGACGGAACCGGTTTCCGGCTGATTACACATGATACATCTACCGGTCAGTTCCCCGATATCGATTGGCTCATCAAGAGTTTCCCCAACGCGAGACCGATCCTGCGATCGAACAACCGCAACGTCCAGGGGCGCATGTGTCGGCAAGGTGTCGGGATCGCCGTGTTGCCTCGCGTAGTCGGAGATCAGATCGCCGGTATCCGCAGGCTGGAACTTTCAAAGTCGCCGCCGGCGCGAGATATCTGGATGGGATATCACCGGGACCTGAGACGTCTTCAGCGTCTTCGCGCGTTCATCTCGACCGTGTCTGCCCATCTCGTAAATGCAGGCGCGTGATATGCGATCAGGCCGAGCATCCGCTAGCCTCGACCCCGATCATATTCTTCTTGCGCGCGCTCAAGCTCGGAACCGTAGGTCATGGACCACGCATAGAGCGCTTCGAACGGTTGCTGAAGGGAGCGACCGAGCGAGGTGATGGTATATTCGACGCCAACCGGCGTCGTTGTTGTAAGCACTTCACGGTGGATGAGCCCATTGCGCTCCAGCCGTTTCAACGCGTCGGCGAGGGCTTTGTGCGTAATCCCGTCAAGACGACGCATGATCTCGTTGAAGCGTGACGGTTTGGTACATAGTACAGTCAGGATAAGGACAGACCACTTGTTAGCGATCTGCTCAAGCACCGGCCGCGCCTTCTCAACGTCCAACAACGTCTCGGCGGAAACAGCCTTGTGGCCAGGAGACGAGCAAGCTTTGATGAGCGGACCTTCGTCTGTTGTGGGCATCGGTATACACCTCGATATCTGCTTTACATATAGTGCGTAATTGACCGTAGGTATAGAGAATATATCTTGGCGCCATCAGTCTTGATGGAGTTAACATGAACAGACTAGCGAACAAGATTTCCCTCGTTATCGGCGGTGTCGGTGGCATTGGCGGAGCCATTTCTCAGAGGTTTGCCGGCGAAGGGGCGCAGGTCTACGCGACTAGCCGCAAGGGAGCCGAGAGCCAACCTGAGTCAGCCGGCATGGGCAGCATCCGAACGGTTCGGGCAGATGCCAGCGACAGCGCCGATCTTCAGCGTGTCTTCGAGCGGGTCCGATCGGAACAAGGCCGCATCGACGTGCTCGTCGTGAATGCGGGCCTATCCGAACACGCACAATTAGAAGACATTTCCGAGGATCATTTCGATCGGACATTCGGCCTGAACGTGCGAGCTCTCGTATTTGCGGCACAGGGCGCCGTCGACATCATGCAGCCGGGCGGAACGATTGTGCTGATTGGCTCCATCGCGGGCGGTATCGGCACCAAAGGCTATGGCGTCTACGGTGCGACCAAAGCCGCCGTCCGTTCGTTCGCACGCACATGGGCCAACGAACTTGCTCCCAAAGGCATACGCGTAAACGTTGTCAGCCCTGGACCGACGGATACTGCGATGATGGCGGCCGCCTCACTGGAAATTCGAGATGCACTGTCCAAGATGATCCCTCTTGGGCGTATGGCCAGACCTGATGAGGTGGCAGCCGCTGCCCTCTTCCTCGCAAGCGACGAGAGCAGTTTTACCACGGGTGCAGAAGTAGCCGTGGATGGGGGTATGGCTCAGGTCTGACACCTGCCTTCGACAAGCGCCGGAGACGGCACCCAAGCAGATGTTTGCTTTTTCTGATCAAGACAGCATTGGCGAGGCAGGCAACCTTCCAGCAGGACCTGCCGCAGGGCCGAAGGGGACAGGCTTCGACCGCCCCCTCGCCAGCTCGAACGTGAACTACCTTGATGCAGTTCAGATCCGGGCGCCGCCCGTGGCATCGATCATCAGGCCCGTCGTCCAACGCGCATCGTTCGATGCAAGGAAGGCGATAACGTCGGCGACATCCTCTGCCTTGCCAACGCGCGAGAAGACCGAGAGCGCTTCGGCGCCGGCGCGCGCGTCAGGCGAAGCCAGCCACTCCGCATTCATATCGGTTTCGGTCACACCCGGCAGCACGGCATTGACTGTGATCGCGCGCGCCGCAAACTCCGGTGCAAGCGCCAACGCCAAAGTCTCCAGGGCGCCCTTGGAAGCCGCATAGGCCGGATGGGTCGGTGCCGCGATACGTGTAAATCCGGTGGAGACATTGATGATCCGGCCGTTGTCGCGGACGTGGTCGGCGACTACCTGGATCAGGAAGAACGGCGCCTTGTAGTTGATCGTCATCACTTCATCAAACGCGGCTTCACTTGTCTGCTTCAAAGGCAGTGCTGGTGCAATACCTGCGTTGTTCACCAGAATGTCGAGAGCAGACGAACCGGTTTCTGCACGCGCCGCTTCGCCGAACTGGGTCCATAGGCTATCGGCAGCTTCCTTACCCTGTCGAAGGTCGCTTTTTACCGCAACGGCTTTCACGCCAAGCGTCTCGATATCGCGCACCGTTGCGCTGGCCGCATCCGCATTGGCGGAGTAGTGCACGCCGATTAGCGCGGCACCTTCCCTTGCGAAGGCAAGCGCAGCCGCCCGGCCGATGCCGCGCGAACTTCTAGCGTGCCTTGTCCGTGTTGCCTGGAAGTTGCAATCGATGGGCAGTATCGCGCTACCTTGACAAAATGTATGAAACATCCAGCACCGCGGCTGGCCACAACCGAAATCCATCTGACTTCGATCTCATCGAGCGCCCATTCACGCGGCCTTACGCGGGGCTGCCGATTATGGGCGGTTGTATGTTGTTCCGTGAGAGCTGCGCCAGCACTTCAGTGCTGAGCGTGCCTCTTGTCCCTGGGTGACGAAGGCGACCTTCATCGGCATAAGAATAGGTCTGTTCTTCAGCGGGACCGAACGTCATGAAGACTGCAACGCGATCCTGTGTAAAAGCGATGCGGCGGAGGATCGCGCGGCTCAGGGTGAAAGCCTTTTGCGCATCCAGATGAAGTGGGCGAGCGGCCAGCTCGCAAAACCTTCGTAGGCTTCGGTCAACAAATGTCGGCATCTGGCCGGCGTGCTCGATCCGCACGTCGAATATGATTGCATCACCCGCTTTGACACCGAGCCCTCTTGCCGGAAGGCTCTCGACCACGCCTTTCAAGTGAGATCGCGGGCGAACCTTCAACGTTGCCGGCGAATCGTCCCCCTGGTCTTGCAGATAGAACGCAATCTTGTAGACCCTGAACGTGTCGTCGGCAAAGATACTGCCATCCTTGCAGCGAGGATGGTGCGGGACATCGTTGTGCCATGACGACGTCGTGTTGATCATCAGGTCGCACTCGCCGGTAAGAACGACTTCGAGAGGATCGGTAATTTCCTTCAATCGAGCAAGGATGACGTCAGATGTCAAAAACCGCGCGATTTCCTCTGTCGTGTACATGGCGTGTAGCTGAAACTTGCCGCCATACAAATAGCGGCCGTTAGCCTTGAGCGATCGCCTGACGACCGGCCGCAAACTTTTCGCCTCCTGCGGGGTCAATAATCCTCTTATGATCGCAAAGCCATTGGATCGCAGTTCCTGTTGCAGCTGAGTGGTCACCGAGATATCTTTGGTGACATTTGCAAGTCGTGGCACTTCGCGGATTAAAGGTTCCATGTCAGCCTCCTGACGCCCTCGAGGCACCCCAGCCCTTACGAACTATCACCCATAGTTGAGCACTTAACAAACTACCCTTTGGAAGGGCGGTATCATCATAAGGTTCAGTCCATCACCGAAAGTGGTAGATGCTTCGTCTGCGCGCTTCCACCGCTGGAGAGTGTTGTGGCTGTCGACCAAACTTAGTTCGCAGCGAGTTTGCCCGTTCGAGCGACCGGCCAGAAGAAGCCTGTAGGATTCAGCATTACGACGCCGTCCAGGGTGGACCGGCGCCCGGGTTGCTGCAGGCATAATTTACCTATACGAGAATCTAACCTTTTGTCGATGCATCCAAAAGATGCACCGGCCGAAGTATTTTTAGTCCAAAATTGCTACGGAACAAATTACTGGGAAAACGGTTTTTACGCCGCACTGTTAGACGGATGCTTCTGGCAGGCCTGAGGGATGTGCGATGGACCGTGTACTTGTTGCCTTCATTCGACACCGGGTGATCGGCAACGCAAATGTCGACCTGGGGGAGCTTTTGGACGCTGCCGACCGGTTTTTCAACGGCAAGCTTGAGCCGCGTGAATTTTTCAGTGCCCTCAACCAGGTCTCACGCGACCGCCGTATTCGGCGCCGAAACCGGGTCACCGCCAACGACGAGCACAATGGCTACAGCTGATCGAACTGAGTTCTCCTGCCGCTCATGGGGCCGGCACTCCTGCTCGGGGCCTCACGTTGGCCTTAAACGCGTTGACAGTTGCAGAACAGGATTCATCGCATGTACGCCGTATGCCGAAGCACATAAGCATACTTGGAGCGTTTCGTAGATCAAAAGGCGGCAGTCCGCGCAGGCGAGTAATGCTGCCGTAATCGAGGATGTAAAGACAGCGAACGCCAGCTCCCCCTGACTACTACCCCGACCATGTCATAGTGAGTATCAGAACTCGCTGTTTGAGCGTATATTCTGTTCATCGGCCTCATTAACTCATGGTAGTGGTCGCTTGGGAGTGCGCTTTGCTTCTGCCGTTATGCCGCAGGAGCATAGAGATGTTGCTACCCGTCATATCACTCTCAGATTCCGAAATTGAAGTGGTTACGAGTGCTGTCCGCGAATGGTGCCGCACGCGCCACTGCGGCATCGACAGCATTGAGGGTCGCAGGGCTCTCAGTATTGCAATCGATCTTGCTCAGTCCAAATACGATAAGGCGTCGCTTGTCTCAGAGTTGCTGCAACGACTGACGCCGCTAGATGACGGGCCGGGACAACTTCCACAATCGCACGTCGGGTGACCCGAAGTCCGCACGGCTTCTTTTCTTACTCGTGTCCCCGCACAAGCCGGGCGTTTTCCCGGCCGCCGCAGGCCAGTGCGACGGTCTTCGCCTCAATGCCCTCTCGCACTCCGTGGTGCCAGAGGCGCGCCTTTCGGGCGCGGCCGGTTTCAAAGTCGAGATCCAGTCTGACAACGGTGACATTGGGCACGATATGCAGGTTGGGAAGGCACGTGATCTCGGCCTGGTGCAGCCTGGAAATATGGGGCTGCTATGCCCAGGTCTCGATCGAGGGCGAATGCCCCCGGCACTTTGGGCTTGTCGAGCGCCGGAAGATCGGCGCAGTGGAAGACGCGAGCAGGGCCGTAGAAGGAGCGATCTCGCTGTGGTCCGATCGAATTGGCGATCACGTCACTGCGGAACAGTGAAGCGGCGCGGAAGCTATCGATCATCGTGAACGCTGCCTGATACGTTCGGCCACGATTCCGAGAAACCTTAATTGATCTCGACTCGCGCCAGGATGAGCGAATGCCGACTATCATTGGCGCTTCGCAACGCAAGTCTCCCATGCACGGCACAGGGGGCACCTCAGACTGAAGTCCCAAGATCGGAACTGCTCGAGCTCGGATCGCGTTATCATTTTCCGGGGAACCAAGGAGGTTTTCATGAGCGACAACGCAATGTCCAAGGGATTTTCAAAGTTCGCATCCGCCATTGCAGACCTTTCCGGAAAGCCGGCGACCTTCGTGCTCGCCGTTGTTCTTGTCCTGGCGTGGGCAGTCTCCGGCCCCTTTTTCGACTATTCCGAGACCTGGCAGCTCGTCATTAACACGAGCACGACGATCGTTACCTTCCTCATGGTCTTTGTTCTTCAGAACTCGCAGAACCGCGATGGCAAGGCTCTTCAGGCGAAACTGGACGAGCTGATCCTGACATCGCAGGCACAGAACAAGTTCGTCGGCATCGAGAAGCTGGAGGAACAAGAGCTTCGGGAAATGAGCCGAAAGCTGGCGGAAAAGGCCGAGTGTGTCGAGGAGGTCGCCGAGGACAAAGCCGAGGAACGGGAGCGCAATCCTACTTAGGCGCCCTGTCTCGGTGCTACAGACGGCGGTTGGGTCGCCGCCGACCGTGACGAGAAGCCTTGCATCTAAAGCGCCCAAGTAAGATTCCTAGCCCTCCTACGGTGCCTCCCGCCAATGCGCCCGACGCTGCGTTCAGTCCGTAGAGCTGAAGGGTGAACATGCCTTCCAGCACGAGGATGGCGCATGCGGCAGCGACTGCGATTTCCCTAATCATGGATACCTCCGACGACGACGTTAAACCATTGTACGATGCTGCAGTTCCACTAGTTCGCGATCGGCCAACACTAATTAACCGTCATCTAATGTCACGACGTCGGGGGTCGCTGCTTTCGAAACGCGCGGCCGCTCGATATCGCCGCGCGAACCGCCCGAACCCGATTACGTTGTCCGGTTCTCGGCCAATCTTTCCAACTCTTCGGCCTCGAGCCGCTCGATGCCGATCATGTGGTTTCCAGCCTCACTCGACCGGATGAGTTCGTCGACCTTCACCTGGAGCGCCGCCATGTCCCGATTCTGACTATGCTGCATGATTAGGAGAAGGAAGAGCGTCACGAGCGTGCCGAACATTGCCGACAAAAGATGCCACTCCTTTGGCAGACCGAGCGCAAAACCGACGGCGCACCAGACGACGATGAGAGCGGCGGCTCCTGCAAGGACGAGAGAATGCCCCGCCAGAGAAACGACGGTTTCCGACAGGTTGAGGAACGCGGCTCGGATCTTCATCCGGTGGAAATGGTTTCAAGAGGCGTGGGTTCCGTCGCTCGGCATAGGAACTCTGCCGCACCCGCCCCCCATCTGATCGATGTGCCGTATGGATCACCGATGTCGCCGCTGGCAAGCGCCGCGGGCACCGCTTCCGTGGTCCATGGTGAAAGACATGACCGCAAGGAATGCCAGATATACTCCAAGCACTGGATGTTTCTATTAGTTAGGTAAACATCGTCATACCGCTAGCTCATCAGCCTTTAGGAGAAGGCGAGCATCGTTCGCCCGGAAGTTTTGTTCGTCGCTGAATTACGGCGTCAGAGGGGTTAAGCCGGCAGTTAGAAACGATCTATTTTGGTTGGCGTTACGGCAACTTCGCGAGCTCGTCCTGGGTCATGGATACGTTCGTGAACCACCTGGCTCGCGACCTGGATGCGAGCACGCCAGCCCGTCAACCGCTGGCATGTCCAATCCCTGCTTCACACTGGCAATCCCAATAGGCAGTCTCACCTCTTCCTCGGAGACAACGACTTCGACAATGGCTTGTCGTCTGGCATGGATGATTCCGGTAGTTGAAAAGACGGCGCTGCCAGTGGCTGGCTCGGCAAAGGTGCTCTTGAAGCATATGCGTTCACACCATCTCGCGCAGAAATGTTTAGATCGCTCTAAAGTTCCTCATTATCACAAAGGAAGCATGCCAGATAGCGCACCTCAGCAGCCGCCTCCCCTGCTCTACTCGACTGCGCCCAGATCTTGGAACGACTGCCGTTGCTCCATGGACGCCTCGGCGTCGGCGATAACACGAAATGCCTTGCCCTGGGACCTCAGCTCCTTGGCTGTCTTTATGGCATCGGGATAGAGAAGTTTCGGCTCATTGTCCCTATCGCGTCCATCCGGATCGAGCGAGCTCAGAGCAATCACCTGGAACCTCGGCAGCACGGCGTCTTCATTGTGATCCACGGCGGTCTATCCCTCGTTTCCGTCGGAAACAAAATCGTCGGGCACAGTCTCGCGCGCCGTGGCCAGCGCTCTCGGCTTTTCAAGCCACTTCTTGTTCAAAACGTCCTCGATTGCGAATACGACGTCGTCGGTACTCCAATCAGCGTCCTCGAGTTCGCGGATGAGCGCGGCGAGTTTTTCGGTGATCACGCCAACCAGCTCGTCATCATCTGCGTGCCTTGACTGCCTCATCGAAGGTTCCTCGCTTTATTTTCCGGTAACGCGGATTGCACCCGAATCCCCCAGGCTGCGCTGGACCGCCGGGATTTTGTCGGGTGTGAATTCGACGGACACCTCGATGTCACCCTCGAGAGCGGCGTCATGTCGGACGCCGCCAGGATGCGATGCGTCGCCGCCTGACGGCAGCGAACCGGCACTGTTGCGCTTACCGTTTGCCTGTATGAAAATGTCAGGCCGGGAAATACGATGCTGCTGAACCAGATGTTCGACTGCAATGTCCGCCGCCTCACGTGTCTCAAACGTTGCCGTGATCGTTGTCGTACTGTTGTGCGCCATCTAAGCTCTCCCTTCATGACCTTGCTAACAGCAACCCCGAACCGACGTCGGAGTTCCACATCTGTCATGGATTCAAACGCCGACTTTGCGGGCTTTAGAGATGATGGCGTTGATCTGCTCAGCGAACAGACACCGCGCTGCGAGGATTGGAAGAGCCCGCCCGGAGCCGGGCTTGCCGCTGAAATCGACCGAACTGTGCATAGGTGGCGGCAAAATGATACGCTCGGCGTGCTGCAGGATGTCCACTAGTTGTCAGGCATCGCCGGCTCTTTCCCCACCTATACGATCGACAACATCATGTCCTCGCAGCTCTTCGCCGCGACGCAGGAGAGGGCAATCGGAGCGATACCGTCGAAGCAGCGTAAAACGTTTCGACCTCAATCGAAACGGAACCGCTAGGATGGATACGAGCGCAGGCTTCGACGCTGCTTCCTTGATCGACCACATCGAAGCGGCGATCATGCTCCTCGAACTTCTTGGTGAAATGGCGCTCGCTGGACCGGTCTTCTCGGGAAGGGAGATGATCTTTTCAGAGCGGAAGCTATCGTGCCCCCTGGGGCTAGCCAATCATATGATGATTGAGGTCTCTAATCCGGAGTGACTGTCGAAGGCGGCCGGATGTCAGTGACGGGCCGGTTTCCATTGTCGCCGTTGAACTCATCGGAAGCATTCTGATTGGCTTCCGTGACATCGGCAGCTTCTTTTTCAGTTGCCTCATGCTGCTCTTCGGCACGCCGCCAATGGTCTGCGTGCTGGCCATCCGGGCGACCTTCATCCTCCCAGATCTTATAGGCGCGCTCACGCCGCTGCTGTTCTCTGTCCATGATGCTCCTCCTATCAGGCATAGGATAAGTTCCCTCCCCGCTGAACGTTCCGTCGAGTGACTGCAACGCCGTGGAAAAAGGTGAGGAAAAAGGGGAACGGCCATCGGCAGAACGTAATTGGTCCGACGATTGGGAGGCTCGTGCGGTATTGGACGCCTTCACCCCACGATCAAATCACGAGACGCATTTCACGGTCTCTCTGGATTCCTCTCCGGCACGAAACGCTCCAGCCTGGCAAACCGCAGACGAACGCGTCAGCGCGGCGGTTGTTGTGAAAGACGCTCAGTTCAAAGCTTTGCGCTTTTTGTTTCTTTGCGCCGGCTAGCCGGCACATGTTTCGAGGATCGGTGTCATCCGCTTCACATGCGTCGGTCCGTTCGAGCACCTTCTCCGGAGTAAACGCACGTTACGGCAGCGGCCACCAGAGATTGTTTACGCGTTCAACTGTCTCGGCCACCGCTTTTAGCAAAGCGGGTTCCGGCATACGTGTGCAATTGGCGAAGACCCTCCATTGCTGCGCGTTCATTGCCTCACGTCACGGGGTGATAGGTAAGCACATCATCCGAAAAGAACTGATCTGTCTGCAGATCCGACCGGCGTCGAGCCGTGCACTTACTTGCCGTCTGACCCGTCAGTTGTTATGCATCTGGCTTCGGCATCTCGGAAATTCGTGAGCGAGATCGTGGTCCTGCAGACAAAGGCCTGAATCCGACGACTGACAGGATCAAAACCATCCTTTGCGCCAAAACCAGAGCAGCGGCGCGACGGCGCTCAAGATAATGATCGTCCATGCAAAGGGATACCCCCAGGTCCAGCTAAGCTCCGGCATGAACTTGAAATTCATTCCCCATACTCCAGCCATTAACGTGGGCGGCACACCAACGACAGACGCGATTGTCAGCACTTTGAAGATGTCGTTCTGTTCGATGGTGATGAAGCCCAGAACTGCGTCCAGCAAGAACTGCGTTTTGTCGGAAAGATGCGTCTCGTAGTCGCTCAGCGAAGCGACATCCTTCGTCACGGCGTGGAGCTGGTCTCGAAATTCGTCCGACAGCATATCGTGACACACATCCAACGTGAAAGCGGCCATCCTGCCAACACCGAGGAGCACGTCTCTGGCCTTTGACGATCGATCACCGAGTGCCCCAACCTTGGACAGCGCCCGACGGAGCGTAAAATTGGAGCTGTGAGGAGATGCCGAGCCTTTGAGGTCTCCCTTGAAAACTGTCTTGGACACCTCATCGACGGCGGACGCCAGGTGTTCCAGCACGTCTGCGCCGCGGTCCACGATTGCTTCCAGCAGCGCAACGAAAACCCCCATGCCGCTAGCCAACGTTGCGTCGTGCACCAGCCGCTCAGCAACTGCATCGAAAGCGGCTTGGCTGTCATAGCGAACTGTTATCAGAAAATCGCGGCCGACGATAAAACCTGCCGGGGAAAGCTCGGCATGCTCGAGCGTCGCGTGTGCAATGACCGGCGCACTCAGATAGATGCGATTGCCCTCTTTCGACAACCTGCTCGACGCTTCGATCTCGCTTAGTGCTTCGCGCGTCGGTACCCTCACCTTCGCCCGGCGCCTGACAAATTCGATCTCCTTTTCGTCGGGATTGAGCAAGTCCATCCAGATCACGTGACCCGGCAAATCGTCATCGGCTCCGCCCGACCTGACGGTGCCCTCGGTGTCGCGGTAAATTTTCAGCAAACGGTACTCCTTGAAAATCGGGAGAGAAGAATCCGCTATACCCGACCAATGCTGAGCGGCTATCGGATCGTTAGGAGATAGTCCAGAGACCACTAAAGTCATGTTGAGCTGATATTTTGGCTTGCCTCACCCTGCACTCCGTCAACGGATAGTCGCTGCGGGTGACCAGTGACATCCGAGGAATTATCGTCGCAGATATCGCTGATGTCGTCATACGAGTTGCGTAAAAATCGCGCCGCCCGAGAGTGATCCATATGCGTCCGGGAGGACAAAGGAACATCTACTTTGTGCGGTTGTTCTTCTTTCCATGACCGACAAGGTGAACACTCTACTCAATCAACTGCGCGAACCCAATCGCATCTACCAGGGTCTAGCTGATCAGGAGACGGCAAGGAAGCTGGCTGACCTCCTGGAGGAGGCCGTGTCGGGCAAGGCCCCTCAGAGCACCCGTGACATTCTGATAGCGGCGGCGCGTCGCTTAATCAACCAGTCGATACTCGCGCACTGGCACCGCACTTAACCACATTTGGGGCTCTCTTGTTTCTCGATTAGGAGGCGAGCCCTGCTTGCACCCTTCAGATCATTTCGTACTGCGTTTACGATCGATTACGCTCAACGGGCGGTCACTCACGGGGAGCGCAGATCCTCGAGATCGATCTCGCTTCTCGTAGACAGCGGGCTCTCCTTGGCGAATGCCAGAAGGTAGCGCTCATGGGCAATCGAGAAGAAGCGCAATGAGCCGATATTCTCCACCGGCCGGATGAAGCCGAGATTGATGCGGCCTGCCTCGATATGGCGGATGATGTCATCGGTGGTGCCGCTTTCGATATGCATGCGGATATCGGGATACTTCCTGCCGATGCGCGACAGGAAGGACGGCAGCACGCCGATCGTGGCCGGATAGACCGTGCCAATCGCGATCTTGCGGTCGTCTTGCCGGCGATTGAGCGGGCGATCTCTCGCGACAGTCCAGCTCGCTCAGTGTCCTCACCGAGCGCTCATAAAGGACGCCCCTTCAGGACGTGAAATTCTAAGTAATTGATCAGATGCACAGGACTGCCACTAGCTGGGTTGAATCGCACCAACGGGTGCATCGCTTTTCCCCTGACACGATCAAGCTGCAGCACGTTGCGCCCAACAAGTTGACAAAGGACAACAGCTGATCAGACTGTTGGTCATGGCAACAACGATTGACTTCCTGGAAATGCGGGCTTTCGTTGCGGTCGTGACGGAGGGTTCGTTCACGGCCGCTGCGCAACGCCTCGACACCGACAAAGCGCGCGTGAGCCGTACAGTTCGGCGCATGGAAGAAAAGCTCGGTGCGCGCCTGCTCAACAGATCGACCCGACATCTCAGCGTTACCGACGTTGGTCGCGATTATTTCGAGAGAGCGTCTTCGATATTGGCTGCTGCGGAAGCTGCGGAGGCTGCCGTGGCCCAGCAAGCGCAGGAACCTCAGGGTCGGTTGAAGGTGACCGCAGGGGTCGAATTCGGAACAACCCAGGTCGACGCCTGGATCGCCGATTTCCTCCAGCGCTGGTCGAAGGTTTCGGTAGAGACCGAGTACACGAACAGGCTCATCGACCTCGTCCACGAGAGCTTTGACGTCGCCATCCGCATTGGACCTCTGCAGGACTCGGGTCTTTCCGCTCGGAAGCTGGGCGAGCTGTCCTACGGTCTCTATGCCTCGCCAGAGTATCTTCGCAGCCGACCCGACATCCAAGGTGTGCCTGACCTCGCGGATCACGATCTGATCATGCACACTCCCCGAGGACGCCCTTCCTGGACTCTGGTTAACAGCAATCAGATCGAAAAGATCGCCCGGACGCCTCGGTGCGTGGTCAACAATACGATCACCGCACGAAACCTCGCTCTCTCTGGTCTCGGGATCGTTCAGCTACCCCAGTATTTGGCATTGCAGCACATCGGCGACGGGACCTTGGAGGTCGTCCTTCCGGGCTGGGCACGGAGTACGGTTCCCGTTCACGCGGTCTTCGCCTCGACGCGATACATGGACCCCAAGGTTAGGCGGTTCATTGATCTCTGCCGCGAACGGTTCAGGGACAACCTCTCGCCCTCGAACTAGTGCCGCTTCGATTGTCCGCATCAGGGACAACAGTCAGTTGCTCGGGCTCGCACTGTTATGCCTCCGAACAAAACCGCATCTCAGGTCGTGCCGCGGACGAAGCCCAAGCGAGGTTCGCCGCAGGCACCACGACATGTTGGCGGGCCTCCGCCGTTCAGAGAGAGAAACGGAAAATGACTCAAATAATCGGAATCATCGGCTCCGGCCTCGTTGGCAAGGCAGTCGCTCGCCTGGCCGTCGCAGCTGGGTACCACGTCGTGATCAGCAACTCCCGCGGGCCGGAGACGCTCGCTGACCTCGTAGAGGAACTCGGCCCTCTTGCCCGCGCAGGCACGGTCGGGGAGGCTATCGCGAGCGCCGATATCGTCTCGATCGCGATCCCGTTGGCGACATTCGAGGCGCTGCCAGCCGACAAGCTCGCGGGAAAGATCGTTCTCGACCAGAGCAACTATTACCCCGGCCTTGGAGAGTTTCGCAGAGCGGATCTCGACAACGGCGAACTGACGTCGAGCGAACTCGTGCAGCGACACCTTCGAGGCGCGAAGGTCGTCAAGGGAATGCACAATCTCGGCTGGATCCACATGGAAGGTAACGCACGTCCGAAGGGCGACGCCCGCCGGACGACGCTCCCCATCGCGGAAAGCGATGCAGCTGCCAAGGAGGTCGTCATGCGCTTCATCGAAAACATCGGATATGACGTTGTCGACGCTGGCTCCCTCGCCGATAGCTGGAGGATCGAACCCAATACAGCGATCTACTTTACGCCCTATGCGCCAAAGATCCCTGACGGCTTGACGGAAGAAGAGGCGAAGAAGGTCTACAAGCAGCCGGGCGAACCACTGTCGCCATCCGAGGCGCGGAAGCTGATCGAAACGGCCGTACGTCCATCGCCGATCGGAGGGACGCTTGAATCCATGCCGGCCGTCCACGTCGCCCTGTTCCTTGAACTCGCCAGTGGTGACACGATCAAGAAGTGAGTGCCGGGGCGCCCGTGCGCGGGCGCCCTCTCGCTTTCCTAGCTGCTTCTGGAGACCTGAATGACGGCGACAATCGGCTTTTCGGAGATGAGGGTATTCGTCGCCGTCGTAACGAATGCGTCCTTCACGGCAGCAGCGCAGCGGCTCGACACTGACAAGGCGCGGGTGAGCCGGATCGTGCAACGGATCGAGGAAAAGCTCGGCGCCCGACTGCTCAATCGTTCGACAAGACGGCTCAGCGTAACCGAGGTCGGCAGGGATTATTTCGAGCGGGCGTCCTCGATTTTGGCGGCTGCCGAAGCGGCCGAAGCTGCGGTTGCCCACCAACATCAGGAACCGCAAGGGCGCTTGAAGATCACCGCGACGCCGGAATTCGGAACCACCCGCGTCGACAACTGGATCGCGGCATATCTCAAGCTGTGGCCGAAGGTGGCGGTAGAGACCGTCTACTCCATCAGGTTCGTCGACATCATTCACGAGGGCGTGGACGTCGCCATTCGTCTCGGCACACTGCCGGACTCCGATCTTTCTGCGCGGAAGCTCGGGGAGATCACCTACGGCTTATACGCAAGCCCGGAATATCTTCAGCGGTCGCAGCCGGTTCGGTCCGTCGGCGATTTGAACGAACACGAGCTCGTCATGAAATCGTCGAAGGGACGCCCGAGCTGGACGCTCGTAAACGGCGAGACCACCGAAAACATCTTCCGCTCGCCCCGATGCTCGGTCGACAATATCGTCGCGGCCAGGAACCTGGCAGTCGCCGGGCTTGGCGTCGCGCACCTTCCTCGCTTCATGGCATGTCCCGATGTCGAACGAGGTACTCTGGTTCACCTGTTACCAGAGTGGGCGGGCACGCCGATGCCAGTCCACGCGGTCTTTGCGTCCACGAGGTACATGGATCCGAAGGTAAGAAGCTTCGTCGATCTATGTCGGGGATCCTTCAGCCAGGACTAAACGAGGTCTGATTGGGCGTTCCTACGGGATTGTTGCTCATCGAAGCAACAGATTGAGGTGACTGCGGCGTCTAATCCCCTTCGATGGACATCCTTAAGTCTCATGCCGACGCAAGCACCCCAGCGTCGAAGCTTGAAGTCAAAGGAACGAAGATGAAAATCGGAATATTGAATGCCGGCAACGTTGGCGGACGCCTTGCGCGCGCCTGGGCTGCCGCAGGCCACGACCTTGTCATTGCAAAGGACGGAGAGGATCGGAAGCTCGCACCGCTCTTGGCGGAGTTGGGAGGAAAGGCCCTCCTTGGCACCATTCGGGAAGCCGCCGAGTTCGGCGAGGTTGTGCTATTTTCGGTCTACTGGCCGCGGGTAGAGGCGATCGTCGCCGAAGTCGGCGACGCGCTCGACGGCAAGATTGTTATCGAGACCATGAACCCGCTCGACGTCACGTCGGACTTCGTGCACTTCCATGACGTGGAATTCATGCGCGACAGCTCGACCTCGGAGAACCTTCAGCAGCGCTTGCCAAAGGCGCGTGTCGTGAAGGGCTTCAACCTTCTCGCCGCCCCGGTTCTTGAAGCAGCCGCCTGGTCGGAAGCGCCTGTCGGCCCGGCCGTCTTCTACGCAACCGACGACGTTCAGGCCGGACAGATAACCCGGAGCCTGGTGGTCGATGCCGGATTCCGGCCAGTCAATGCTGGGCCCTTGAAGGCGGCCCGTCAGATCGAACAGGTTGCCGTGCTCCTGCACAAGGTTGCAGACAATGAGTTCAACGGCGACGCCGATCTCATACGATTGGCCATGACGGTCATCGAAGCGGCTCCCGGCCCGATCGCGCGCGACCGCGTCGCCTGACGCAACCCTATCGACCTCTTTTGAAAATGAAGGAACATTCCATGTCGCAGACACTCAAGGGAAAGACCGCGCTCGTGACGGGAGGGTCGCGGGGCATCGGCCGGGCGATCGCAGAACGTCTTGCAAAGGAAGGCGCAACCGTCGCCCTCACCTACAACGCAAACAGGTCGGGTGCCGACGAGGCCGTGAAGTCTATCGAAGATGCCGGGGGTGCGGCGTTCGCACTTCATGCCGATCTGGCGGATGCAGAAACTATCCCGTCCCTGTTCGACCAGCTTGGTCGCGAACTGACGGAGCGCAACGGAGCTTCCTCCCTCCATATCCTGGTCAACAATGCCGGAAACTCCGGATGGGGCGGGCTGGCGGATGCTACGCCGCAGAGCTGGGATGAGATGGTTGCAGTCCATGCGCGCGCACCTTTCTTCGTCGTGCAGGCAGCGTTGAAACGCCTTGCGGACGGCGGTCGCATCATCAATGTGTCCTCTGCGGCTGGCGCTCGGCCAATGCCCGTGGTTCCGATCTATTCAATGGTCAAAGCCGCCATCAACAATCTCACGCATGCGCTCGCCGCCGAACTTGGCCCGCGTCGTATTACCGTGAATGCCGTCGCGCCAGGTTGGATCAGCACGGACATGAACGCGGCCGTTCGCGAGAATGCAGAAATGGTGAAGGCGATCGAGGCAGATACGGCGCTGGGTCGCTTTGGCGAAACCTCCGACGTCTCGGCTGTGGTGGCCTTCCTCGCATCCAATGAAGGTCGGTGGGTCACCGCGCAGGTGATCGAAACGAGCGGCGGATATAAGCTGTAGCCTGCGAAAGTCGGGTCCATCTGCGGTGGCGGCGCATTTGCGGCCACCGCCGGTGTCAGAAATCTTAGCTCAACATTCGAACAAGCTCTTCCGGGACGAAGCCTGGAGTTGCGATTGGCGCCTTAAACCGCCAGCATCGACTGGGCAGAAGAGCCCGCACGGCGCTTGACCCGGAATGTCCCTGCCGGCAGAGGCCGCAGGATTTCTTCTTCCCCCTGAAGCCCATCGAGCCAAGCCATGCGCTGATCGCGTGTCAGAACCGCCATCTGCCGATCGTGGTAGGGCACGATATCCGCATTCGCTTCGATAGTCAGAATCGCGTAGGCCTCCGGCCATCCACTGGTCTCGGGCCGCCAAATCCCTGCGAAATAGAACCAGTCACTGTTAGCGAGCGAGAAGCTGAAGTTTTTGTGGCGAAACTCGAAAGCCGGCACCAGACAGCGGTGGGCTGGAAAGGTCCGTCCTTCCGATCGGACGACATTGACGGCGCCCGGGCCGCCCTCGCGGGGACGCAGCCCCCATGGCAGCTCGACCATCTCCACATCGCCGTCATGGCGTCTTATGATGACGCGGCGCTCGTCGAGCGGGGCGTCGGACTGGAAAACCTTCGCGCTCATCATAAATAGAACATATCAGGAACCTCTACTTCAAGCAACCAACCTGAAATGGGGAACGCATGTGTAATGATTATCGACTGACGGTGGACGCTGCCTCGATCGCCAAGGACTTCTCCGATCTTAAGATCAAGATCCGCTTCGGCGAGGGCATACCGAACCTCCAAGCGCGTGAGGATATCAAGATCACGGATGTCGGGCCAATCGTCCGGTCCATTGATGGCGTTCGCGACGAGGCTGAGCTCGTGCAGCGGCGCTGGAGCTGGCCGGGTCCGAACAAGCGGCCAGTGTATAATTTCCGGTCAGAAGGACGGGAGTTTACTTCCAACCGCTGCCTGATCATTGCCGACGGCTTCTACGAGTTCACCGAACCGAAGGTCCCTAAAAAGAAACGCAAGGACAAGTGGCTGTTCACGAAAAAGGACGAGCCGATCTTCTGCATCGCGGGCACCTGGCGCGAAACGCCGGAGGTGGGGCCGGCTTTCACCATGCTGACGATGGAGCCGGGACCGGACATCGCGCCCTACCATGACCGTCAGATCGTCATCCTCGAACGCGACGCATGGGCCGGCTGGCTCGATCCGACCGTTTCGGCAAAGTCGTTGATCAGGCCGCTCTCAGCGGGCACCCTGACTGTGGAGCAGGTCGGCTAAAACGACGCCTCCGAGACGATCGCCATAAGACAGCCGATAACAGATAGGGCGGACCGGGGAACGTGGGATCAAAATACCGTTTACGCACGATCGGCCTCTCGGCAGGCAATGATCCAGTCTCCTGGCGGCCAGTATTGAACCAGACCACGCTGGGCGACAGCAAATTGACGATACCGTCTGCGAGGATGGCCGCGTCGACGCTTCTTCTCCACAATATCAGTCACGACGACTGCTGTTTACAAGGTCAACGTTCCGCGGCGATGGTTGCCACCATCACGCCGCGCTTCGGCAGCCCCAATGTTCGCAAGCAATGCGATCACCATCAACATGCTCGGACCCTTCGCGGTTCTGGAAGACAATATTTCGAACATTCAGGATCGCGACAAGGCGATCTCGATCGATGCCATGATGGTGGTGTCGAAAACGTCGACGAGTCGGATGTTGCGCCGCGTAGTAAACCAATGATTTGGCAGCCTCGGACTAAGGTCCGGTGGACCCCGGACTGAGGTCCCGGGTCTGGAACGAGTGCTCGGCGCGAAGGTTTGGCCTCCCAGCGGAATGGTCCGCTAAAGGAGGAAACATCGTGAAAATTAGAGCAGCAATCGCAACTGCCGTGCTCCTGACCTCGAGCGCCGCATTCGCTCAGTCGGCCATGCCGTCGGAGAAGGTCATCACTTTCGTCCAGAAGGCTCCTGCTCCCAAAGAACGCGTGGTCGTCAAGGAGAAGATCGTTGTCGGACAGGCTCTTCCTGACACCGTTGTCGTGACGCCAATCCCTGATGAAACTGGCTACGCCTACGCCATCGTCAACGATGAGCGCGTGATCGTCGAACCTACCACCCGCAAGGTAATCCAGGTCATCCAGTAAGTCACTTGAGCCGCGATCGGTAGGCGGCGACAGCCGTCAATCATCAACAAGCGGCGACCCCGGCCGCAGCACAGATTTTCCGCTGCGGCCGCGCTGCCGTGCAGAATTCGGAGAGTTTATCATGAGACACACTAATCTTGCAGCGGTCCTGGCCGCACTATCACTGAGCGTCTCGCCGCTAGCAACCGCTCCGGCCGCCGCCCAGAGCAGCACGAAGACGCAGTCAGATGCTCAATCGGGTACGCAATCCGGGTCAACCTCCACCGATGCCGTCGCTGGGCCTCAGTCGAGCCAGCCAAAGCCCGGCGCGAATGCCTCTGGAACTGACTGCACTCCCGACGCTTCAGGCGCATGTCCGCAATCCAAAGATCAATCCGAGCAGAAGGGCGGCGAAGGGTCCGATACGCAGAAAAGCTCGAAACAACAGTCGACCGACGGTTCGAGCGAGGGAACTCTGCCCGGCAAATCCTCTACCGACATGAAAAAGAAGCCTGCGTCGCAGGATACCTCCGGCGGCACGACGACTGAGGAGAAGTCGACGTTGGGCAGTAACGGCGCGGTGCCGGGCTCAAGGAGCGGCACTACAGAGAATTCCACGACTTCTGGGACGAGTACCCAGAGCGGTGACGCTTCAAAGAATTCCGTTGATCAGAGCACGACCAACAAAAATTCGACCGAGACGAACGTCAATAACAGAGCGTCGACCAATTCCAAGGCCAACGTCAACGTCACCGTCGAACAGCGGACTGAAATCCGGCAGGTCATCCAGGAAGTCCACGTCGAACCTGTGAAAGAGGTCGACTTCACGGTCTCCGTCGGCACCACAATCCCTAAGCGGGTTCACCTTGAAAGGCTGCCGCCGAGAATTGTGAAGATCGTGCCAGCGTACGAAGGCTACAGTTTCTTTCTCCTTGCGGATGGCCGGATCGTTATCGTCGATCCTGATGCGCTAACGATCGTCTACATCATCGAGGCCTAGCAGGCAGTACCGGCGGCGTCGCACTGCGCCGTCGGGGCCGCCAAGAGGAATGTCCATGATCTACGAAGAAGAAAAATCCTCAGGTATTCGTTTTCCGTTAATCGTCATTCTTATCGCTATCGCCGCTATCTGTGGAGCATTGGTGGTGACGGCGGAACACCCATCGCCCGCACGCGTGTTCGTGCCTGCGGCCGCAATTTCTCATGAATGATCGAACATTATTGGTACGGAAGCGCACCAGACCTAAGTTCGTGCTTACATGGTGTAACTGTCGTAGCGTAGTTTTGTCCAAATCCTGAAGGACATCGGAAGCCTCTATGGGATGTGTTGCTTGTTTCCCTGGTGGCTTCCCCGACTTGGGACCCTGGCCGTGAGCGATAGTTTAGGTGGTCACGGAAAACCTCCTCCTTGCAGTGCTCCCCAGAACGCCGTCGTCGAGGCTCGTTCGATATTCGATAACCGTTGGGATCGTTCTGTTGGCGGCTCTGCTGCGGATGGCCCTCGATGAAACCCTCAAACACTACCCTCTGTTGTTGTTCGTTCCTGCCGTCTTCTTGGCAGCTCTATTGTTCGACCGAGGGTCCGGCCTTCTCGCTACCGTCCTAAGCGCCATTATAGCCGCGTGGATTTTCATTCCTCCCGAATGGAGCTTGTCCGTTGGTGCCGACCAATGGTTCGCCGTCGTCCTGTTCGTTGTGATTGGTTGCGGAATAACGATGATCACCGAATCAAGGGGCCCGGCTCGGTCCGCTTCGGATGCGTCGGTTTGCGACTGAACGTCACTGCGCAGGTTCACCGCCATCTTCAGGCTAGTCACGAAAATGGTGTCTGTCGACATCGCCGACTATCTGGAGGAGCTCATCCACGGTCTGGCTGATCTCCTCCGATATGTCAGACCCATCGCTCTGAGAGTTAGGTGTCGTCATCTTCTTCCGCCTACCAATCAGGCGTCGTCCCTAGGTCTCACGTCGCTGGTCGTGGCGAACCTTCCTAAACCGATGTTGTGGCGCAGGGGTCCAAGCCCTCCCTTCCGTGAGTTCAGTGCATCGACGTCGACGAAGGAGCGTTCACACGTGTCGCAGCCAGCCCAACGTATGTCTCGATCAGCAACGTCGCCATCTCATCTACTGACCGACAGCCTTTATCGTAGAGCGCGATAGCGGCATCACACAGGAATGACGAAGCGTGGTCGTCCCAAGGCGCATTGTAGTAGCGGTACCACTGGCTCACCGCCTTTGAAATGATCAAATGGTCAGGATGTTCTACCTGTGACATCCAATGCCTCACGCGAATGCATCGTTGCAGCCGCCGCCCGATGGCCATGAAGTTCGAGCACCTGCAAGTCGTTCGTGGCGGGCGCGCACGGCGGTCGTCAACGGCTTCGATAATTCCGCCACTCGGGTCCGATCAGTGACGACCGATTTCGGTTTCGACTTTCTTCCGGGAGTTTCCGGCGCTCCTCACCGCCTTCTTGACGGCATCTTTTGAGACGCCTTCCTTTTTCGCTTCGTACTTGACCTCATGATCCTGGCCGCCTGCGACGCGTGCGCGATCTTGAGCGCGACCACGGGATGTCTGTTTGTTTGTCATTGAGCATCTCCTCGTGAATGGGTTACCACTGGAGAAACTCGCCGCGATTCCAGTGGTTCCCGGGAAATAGTCGAAGTCCATCAGATAAAGCTTGTAGCGCTAGCCGAACCCGTTATCAGAGTGGCGGAAGAACAGGATTGATCACGCGCTATCTTTGGACGTTGGAATGGACACCGACCCCGCGGCCTAGACGCCGTCGATGACCTCGCGGCAGTCATTCGAGCCGAAAATCTGCCAGGGGTGATGCCTCTAGATGGGGTCGTCGCGACGCTTCAGATGGACGCGGACGATGGGGGCGTCGCCGTCCACGCCTCCCCGCTCGACTGGCGGATCCGAGCCAGGCGGATGACTTGACGAACGAAATTATCAACCGCCGATACAGCGCTTTTATTGGAATCAATTTCTAAGCGCGATTCCCTAAGTAATTGAAAAATGATTCGTTTCGAGTCGGAACGAATCATCCCCGCACGTCTTTGAGTCAGCACCACTGATTCGGAGTACAGCGCATGGCATCGGGACATAGAGCCCAATGGAAGGGCTTTCTGAGATTTGGCGAAGTGAGCTGTGGCGTCGCCCTGTACACCGCAGCCTCGACGAGCGAGCGCATCACCTTCAACACGATCAACAAGGCATCGGGCAACCGGGTCAACCGTGTCTTCATCGACAGCGAGACGGAGGATCCCGTTCCTAAGGAGAATCAGACCAAGGGTTTCGAGATCGGCAACGGCCAGTACATCATCATCGACCCCGAGGAAGTCGCTGCTACGATCCCGGAAAGCAACAAGACGCTTGAGATCGATGCTTTCATCCCTTGCTCCGAGGTCGACGACGTCTACTTCGACAAGCCCTATTATCTGACCCCGGACAAAATGGGCGGCGACGCTTTCGTCGCCCTGCGCGATGGCATGAAGAAGTCGAAGGTCGCAGCCATTGCCCGTGCCGTGCTGTTCCGCCGCATGCGAACCGTGCTCATACGCCCGCACGGCAAGGGCTTGATCGCCACCACGATGAACTACGACTACGAAGTCCGATCGTCGAAGAAGGCATTCGAGGAGATGCCCAAGCTGAAGATCGAGGGCGAGATGCTGGACCTCGCGAAGCACATCATCGCGACCAAGAAAGGCGAGTTCAATCCCGCGACCTTCGACGACCGCTATGAGGCCGCCCTCGCCGAGCTTGTTAAGGCGAAGATGGAGGGCAAGTCGCTTCCGAAGCCGAAGAAGGTCGAGGTCTCCAAGCCGAACGACCTGCTGGCGGCTCTTCGCGAGAGCGCGGGGCTTCTCAAAGCTGGCGCCTCCGTCGAGTCCAAAACGAAACGGACTGCTGCCAATGCCAATCAAGGCGGTGGTCGGCAGCGCGCCGCACGCGGAGTGGCGTCGAAGGCCGCCTCCTCCGGAGCCGCTCCGCGTCGCAAGGCAAGCTGAGGGAGACAGTTCATGGCGCCGCGATACTACTGGAAAGGCTACCTCAAGCTGTCGCTAGTCACGTGCCCCGTGGCGATGACCCCCGCGACGTCCGAGTCCGAGAAGGTTCGCTTCCATACGCTGAACAGGGATACCGGGAACAGGGTTGTCTCCCAGTACATCGATAGCGTGACGGGGAAACCTGTCAAGGAGGGCAACGAGGCCAAGGGTTATGCTCGCGGCGAGAACGACTACGTGATCCTGACGGAGGACGATCTGGATCGGGTCGCGCTCGACACCGTAAAGACCATCGACATCGAGAAGTTCGCTCCGGCAGACAGCATCGAATGGATCTACTTGGAGAAGCCGCATTATCTGATGCCCGACGATACCGTGGGCAACGAAGCCTTCGCGGTTATCCGAGATGCCATGAAGTCGGAGGGTGTCGTCGGCGTCTCCAAGCTTGTTATGGGACGCCGAGAGCGCGCCGTGATCCTGGAGCCTCGTGACGAAGGCATCGTCCTGTGGTCGCTGCGGTTCGGCGACGAGGTGCGGCCGGAGGAGAGCTATTTCGAGGATATCGAGGACCACGCCGATCCCGATCTCGTGCCGCTTGTTCAGAAGCTCATCAAGCAAAAGTCTGCGCATTGGTCGCCGAACATGGTCAGCGATCCCATCCAGACCAGCCTGCTCAAGCTGATCAACGAGAAGAAGAAGGCGCTGAAGCCGAAGAAGACGGCGAAAGGGAAAGCCGAGGAAGCGGCGCCCAAATCCAACGTGGTCAATATCATGGACGCTCTTCGCAAGAGCGTCGAGGCAGACCTCAAGGGCCGCAAGGCGGGTTGAAGCCATGCACCTGACAAACACGAAGGTGATCCACGAAAGCAACGGCTGGCGCGTCGACTTCATCGGCGATGACGGTGATGCTGTGACCGTTTACGTTGCAGACGCGGCCTATATCGACGAACACACTGCCGTCGACCGAGCCCGAGAGATCATGATCGGCCTGACCGCCTTTGGTACGCGTGGCGGCGGCAGAAGCGTGAACTCCTATGATGCGGCCAGCAATGGTAACTTTGATGATGGCGAACCTTTGTTGACCCGGCACTAGCCTGAACAGGCATTTTCTTCGCGAGCGGGAGCCGTGAGAACTCTCCCCCTGAGGGATAGGTGTATGGATTATGGAGCCCATCGCAACGACACCCCGCCGACCCGTCAATCCCGCTGAAGCGCTGTTCAAGCCGGCCAAGACACCCGCGACGGCCGTCGAGCGTCGTTCAGGTCCTGTCGCGACTGAGACCGTCTCGATGCGATCGACGGCGATGTGCTGGCCTCTTTTCAGGAAGATGGCCCGGGTTGGCAGGACCGCATCAACGCAGCGCTTCGCAAAGCGACGAGGCTTTGCGCTGATCAGACAGCGAGGTAGAAAACGCTATAGTCTCAGGCCCAAGGTTTTCGTGCGTGAGATCGACCGCTTCAGCTCCATCTGATGCGTCAGCTCGGCGAGATGGCTCCGGTCTGCCAAGCGCACCACGTCGCGGATACGATCGATATCACCACTCGGCAGATGGCCTGCCCGCTTTAGCTGATCTGCAAGATCCGAGGGGTCGGCGCGCCCGAACCGCTTCTCCATCGCGCCTGCGATTTCCCTCGCTTCGTCCAGCGCGCGACGACCTTCCGGCGATGCCAGCAGTTCTGCAAGGGCGCGATCCTTGTCGGTGCGGAACGCGGCAACAAGCCCGCGAAGCAGGTTCTCGGACCGGCTGCTCAGCCCTGGCACCGCAATCCCGTCCTGCTTGTCGCGCTTCCAGCGCTCGGAATTCGTTTCAGCCTCGAGACGTCGCTGCCAAGTCTTTCCGGACTGCTCGACATGGGAGGCCAGCCCCTTGATGAGGCCGAGTGCTTGCCGGCGCTCCGGATTGTCGCCGAACATGCCTGTCTTGCCCACGAGAGGCCCGAACGTTGCTGGCGAGGATCGAAGCTGTTTGCCGAGTTCGGCAGGATCCATGTTCCTATCGAGGATGCTCCCGCGCAGTCCGTCCATCGCCTTTTCTGGGTTCGCATAGATCCGCCCGGCCAGCGACTTTGCCGTCTCCCATTCGCGCTCGAAGGCCGGTAGCGCCTTTGACCGTGCAATGTCCTCCACGCTCCTCTCATATTTGGCGATTGCCGGAATGAGGATTGGACGATCACCACGCTGATCACTGCCTTCGAGCCGGTCGCCCACCGTCACATCGCGATCGACCGTGGGTCCTATTCGACGCGCCGGCTCAATAGCGCTCTCCGCGCGATCTGTTGGGCGCTGTCGCGGCGCCTCGCCATAGTCTTGCTGTCCCCTGCCCGCGTCGTGGTGACTTTCCATGCCGCGCCGACCCTGGAGATCATTGCTGTAGTCGAGCGTCGTTTCCTTGACGCCTGACCGGCTCAAGGTCTCGCCGAGCGATTGCACGGTTTTGAACTCATCGAGCCCCGCATAGAGCTGCACGGATTCTCGATGACGCGTCATCGCAACATATGTCAGATGCCGGTCCATCGTCCCTGATGCCAGCACGAAACTGCGATCGACCGTGGCGCCCTGCGTCTTATGGATCGTCGTGGCGTAGCCGTGGTCAAAGGCTTGGTAACTATTGGCCGGTATGGTCACTTCGCGTTGCCCGCCCGACGGCTGCGCCTTGCCGTCAAGCCGAACTTGTATTGCGTCCGGCGCGACGGCGATGACCTCGCCCAGCATGCCATTCTTGACGCCGAGGTCGCGATTGTTTTCCAGGAAGACGATGCGGTCACCGGGTGCAAAGGCACGTTTCCCAACGCTCGTCTGATAGGTTAGCTCGTCGCCTCGATCGACCGATCCGGCAATGCCCTTGGCCAGCTCGCCACGCGCCTGCAGCGCGGCGCGAACACCGGCATTGATCGCTGCCACATCCCGACGTCGATGCGCCATCGCGATGCGCGTACCGTTCGGATTTCCCGAGCAATCGGCGACGTAATCTGCGACGACCGCCGCCAGCACGTCTTCGCGGTTCGCCTTCAGCTGGACGTTGCCATGCGCCTCATAGGCAGCCAGTCCTTCCACCGTTCGGTGGGAGGCAAAGTCGATCGAGGCCTGCTTCTGCCAATCGGCTTTCTGTCGTCGGACTTCCGACAATTGCGCATGCCCGACGGCTTGCGCGATCGCCCGGAATGGAGCCCCTGCTCCGATCGCCTGCAGCTGCTCATGGTCACCGACGAGGACCAGCTTTGCACCTGCCCGATTGACCTCGTCGACGAAGCGCGCCAGCTGCCGGCTGCCGACCATTCCCGCCTCGTCGATGACGAAAACGTCGCGTGCGCTGAGGCGACTGCGATTGTTCTGCCAGGAATAGTCCCAGGACGCCAAGGTGCGGCTTGAAATGCCCGAGGATTCCTCCAGACCTTCAGCCGCCTTGCCGGCGAGCGCAGCACCCTGAACACGATAGCCCTGCGCCTCCCAGGCATGACGTGCGGCGGCCAGCATCGTGCTCTTGCCGGCACCGGCAAGACCGACAACGGCGGCAATCTGACTGGATGCTGTGACATGCTCGATCGCACCGCGCTGCTCGGCCGACAGCCCCTGCCCCGGCGATCCGCTCGCGGCCTGGATCGACCGGTCCTGTTCGGCGATCGCCGCATCGACATAGCGCCTGGCCACTCCAAACTTCCGGCGCTCATGCATCGCCACAGCGGACTTCGCCATCGCCGCCTCGATCGCGACGATCTCGACCGTTGAATAGCGTGCCTCACCGTCACGGCCGCGAACCTGCGCATTGTCGGGTTTCAGTTTGACGAGTGCCTTTGACGCCAGGACCGAGGCGAAGGCATTCTGGAAAGTCTGCTGATCATCATTGATGTACCGGTGCAGGGCGCGGGCGATATCGTACTTGTTGAAGACGCTCTTCTCGTTGGTGATCAGCCGCAAGATGTCTTCGGGTCGGTTGCGGATAATCTCGGCGTTCCGATCCGCCGATTGCGAAGAGATACGCGATCGCGAGACCGTGCCGCCCTGACGTTCGACCTGGGTCGCATGCACACCGACATGCTCGGTCGGCTCCAGCGTGATGCCGGCTTCCAGATGCGAGCGGTTGTCAATGCGAATATCGAGACCGGCAATCGCCAGATGCCGGTTGGCGAGCTGCTCCCAGACTTGACGGATGTCCTTGAGCTGCAGCTGCGCCGGCGGCAGGTTGTTCGCCAGCAGCCAACGGTTCTCGCGCTCGAGCATGGTCTTGTCGCCAAGTCCGCTCTCCGTTACCTGCCGTGTCGTCATCATCAGATGCGCATGGCTGTTGCGGAGATCGCCGCCCCCGCCCGGCTGATGAATGGCGAAATCGACGGCGGCGCCGTAGCGGTTGGCGAGTTCCTGCGCAAAGACCCGCGTCAGCGCCAGACGCTGCTCCGCGTTCAGCTCATGCGGCAGCGCGATCTCGAATTCCCGGGCAACGCGGGCGTCGCTGCGCTTCTCGGCACGCTCTGCAGCGTTCCATAAGGTGGACCGCTTCCTGGCCCAATCGGCGTCGACACCCGACGGCATGATGATCTCCGCATGCTCGACGCCCTGCCGGTTGGAATAGTCATGGACCAGCCCATCGCGCTCGTTCTTCAGCCGCACGGCGGCACGATAGGCGGCAGAGGCGACGGCGCTGCGGCCGCCGCTGCGGGCGATCGGCTTCATGCTCATATGATAGATCGCCATCGCCCTCCCCTTGTTTGGGCCGCCGGCCCGCGCCTTGAGTTGCCCCGCAACTCGTAAGTGCGCCCTTGTGCCTTCCTCGACTTCGCTCCTCAGGCCCTGGTGGGAGCACGTCGCACGCGCCTCATGCCGTCCTAGGCCGATCGTCCCGACGCTACTACTCACAGATCTGCGAGTAGTCCAACTGCCACCCATCGTTGCATTATCCGCACATGCGATCGCGGGCGGCCATCATCCGGATGCCCGCTCGGGCCATCGCTCGAACGTCAACAGAAAGAGGAATCCGTGGCTCGCAAAACCATCGGGGAACGACTGGCGCAGCTCGAGGCCCAGCGAAAGACGTTGCAGATCCGGCTTTCCAGGCAGGAACGCGCCATCGACACACGCCGCAAGGTGTTGATCGGAGCGCTGATCCTTTATCGGCTGGAGACCAATCGCGACATTCAGATTGGCGGAGGACTGGCCGGCTGGCTGAGAGCCGAACTGCCAAAATTCCTGACGCGCGATGGCGATCGAGACCTGTTCGACGACCTCCTGAAGCCCGCGGTAAACGAGCCCCTCGATGGCAACAGCGGGACCAGCAGCGACGGGACGAGCGGTTACAGGAGTGTCCCATGATCCTCTATACCGGGCTGATCAAGATCGCCCTTGCCAACATGATGCGCATGGCCGCCCGCGACCCGCTCTGGGCCATCGTCGCGCTGATCACCTTCCCGCTGCGCTCTGCCAGGTCCTTCGTGATGGGCGCGACCGGCTATTTTATTGTCGTGTTTATCGTTGGTTTCGGCATCGACTATGCCCTGCGCGTGGTCCTCGGGGCCGACAAAGGCGACATCCTCTGGCATATCGGCAACTGGGCCTTCGTGCTCTTTGTCATCCTGCTGCTCATCCGGCTCCTGACGAGCCCGCTCATCGCCCATTTCGCTACCGCCGGTGATGCCGACACGCATGGGACGGCACGCTTCGCCCGATCGAGCGAAATTGCGCCACTTAAGAAATCGGAAAGCGGATTGCTGATCGGGCGGTGGCCAGGCAACGGCAAGCTTCTGCGCTATGACGGACCCGCCCATCTTATGACCATGGCACCGACGCGTAGCGGCAAGGGTGTCGGCACGATCATCCCGAACCTTTTGACGGTCGACCGCTCGATCATTTGCATCGATCCGAAAGGGGAGAATGCGACGATCGCCGATGAGGCACGGCTAAGCTTCGGGCCGGTTCATCTTCTCGATCCCTTTGGCGTCACCGGCAAGCCGTCGGCGACCTTCAATCCGATGGAGGGATTGGATTGTGACAACATCGATGTAGTTGAAGAGGTCTCGACGCTAGCCGATGCCCTGGTGTTCGATGAACCCGGCCTGTCAGGCGACGCGCATTGGAACGAGGAAGCGAAGGCGCTGATTGCGGGTCTGCTGCTCTATGTGCTTGCCAGCCAGCCGGAGGAGCGGCGCACGCTGACGACGCTCAGGCACATGCTGACGCTTTCGTCGGACGCCTTCCGTCGCGCGCTCGATGCGATGCAGGCAAGTGAGGCGGTCAACGGGCTGATCGCACGTGCCGCCAACCGCCATCTCGGCAAGTCGGACCGCGAAGCGAGTGGTGTTCTGTCGGCCGCGCAGCGACACACGCATTTCCTCGACAGTCCGCGCATGACCGCGGTTCTCGCACGATCGGATTTCCGCTTCGGCGATCTTAAGGCAAATACGGCAACCGTCTTCCTGGTCCTGCCTCCGGACAGGCTCGCCGCCTATTCGCGCTGGCTGCGTCTGCTCGTCGCCCGGAGCCTCACCGACATGGCGCGAACGGCACCCTCGCCGCAGCCATCAACGCCGCCCGTTCTCTATCTTCTCGACGAGTTTGCAAGCCTCGGTCATCTCGCCCCGATCGAACGGGCCATGGGGCTGATGGCAGGTTACGGGGTGCAGCTCTGGCCGATCGTCCAGGACATCCATCAGCTACGCGCCACCTATGGCCAGCGCGCCGGCACGTTTTTCGCGAATGCGGGCGTGCTGCAGGTCTTCGGCGTCAACGATCACGATAGTGCGCGTCTCGTCTCCGATCTCCTCGGACAGGAGACCGTGGTCTTCAATACGGCAGCGCGCGCGCTCGACGCGGAAAAGACCGGCCTCACCTTCGCCGAACAGCATGTCGGTCGTCCTCTGCTCACACCGGATGAGGTCCGCAACCTGCCGACCTGCCTCGAACTCTTATTCATTGCAGGCCGCCGGCCGATCATGGCGACGAAGCTGCGCTATTATGCCGATCCGGAGTTCGCGGATTTGTTCTCAAGACTGGAAGATTGAGTTGCTGACATCAGCAACGTGAATCGGTCAGGCCGGATCGATTCACAAATGTCGTTGGACGTCGCGAACGCTCATTTGCGATTCTGCCGGCAAGAGCTCGCAACCCTATCGTCTCTACGCAGAACGCATCGACCCGTCGAAGAACATGGCGCGCTACTATGCTCTGTCGATCGAGCCGACGCTGTTCGGCGAGACATCATTGGTCCGAAGCTGGGGACGGATCGGCAGTCGCGGTCAGCGGCTGGTGCACCTCTTCAGGACCGAGCCGGAAGCAGTCGAGCTTTTCCTCGAAATTCTGCGCGTCAAGCGTGGTCGAGGGTATAAAGCAAGAACGTTCTGATTTGCTTCAGGTCGGGCGGCGTCTACCTGCATATCTCGCGTTTGGATTTTTCGAACAAGCTGACGCAAAAACGAAAAAAGCCTGCCGCGGGAGGAGGTGCGGCAGGCTTTCGAAAAGAACCGAACAGCGACTGGGAGGAGGAGTGCCGCTGTTCCTCGAGACAGACCTGGGAGGAGGAGAGGCCTGTCTGGACTCGAAGCGTTGCGGGAGGAGATGCATCGCTTCGATGTGCTTATGTTTATCGCTTGTTACTAAGGATTTCTATTGCATATGCTGCACTGCACCTATGCAAAATTCACTGTCCAAGCTTTCACAATCGTGCCCGCTATCGCGGCCATGACTACCGGCGCGGTTGCCACCAGACTTTCGATGCTTTGGCACGATCGTTCGGCCGATGAGGCAATTCCGGACGAGCGCAGACGTCACGCTCGACGAGCGGCTCGCTTTGCGAGCGCGTGATTAAACCGGTTTGGACTGGCCGGCGGACTTTCCCTTGAACCACTTGTTCCAGTTGATACCGCGCCCGCGATCGCGCGGGTCGAACCATTCACCTCCGTATCGGCCCATGAAGGTCTGGGCGCCGACCCTGGTCGCAAAGCAGTGAACAGTGTAATGCCGGTCTTCGAAGAAGACGCTATGACCGCGATGGCATTTCATCAACCGAGCGCAGAATGCTTCCTGCTCCGCGGCCTGTTCTCCCAGCGACAGTTCGGCCAACAGGGCAACTTGGAACGGCCATCCTCGATCAATCTCAGCGGGGCTCAATTCGCCTTTTCGCCTGTTCGTCATCCCATCTCCCTTTAGCTTTTGCGGACGGATTGACTCTTAGCCAAAAGAGAACAAAATAGGAACATCTTAATACTCGAGGATGCGACATGAGCGACATCGACCGTTCTGCGACCCTAAAACCAGCCTCGCCCGTTGCGCGGAAGTGCCATTGCGGCGATTGGGCCGGGTTCGGTTTCTCCAAGGGCGAGCGTCAGGATTGGTGGTGCTGGAAGCACTATCCCTACAAGACCTCGGCGCGCCTCGAAGCCGCCGAAATTGCCGACATGCTGGCGAACAAGGTCGCCTAACATCTTGTGCTTCGATGAATGCGAGTTGGCGACGAACGGAAATGCAACAAACCGATGCGTCGTCCTTGCAGCATCGCCAGGATCGTCCGACAGGACAACGCGATATCTCTGGACACTTGATCGCGCCGGCCGGCCTCTACCAATCGGTTTCGATACGATGGATGATCTCACAGCATTTCACGCGAACGAAGACCTGCCCGGCGTCATGCCGGCCGACTGGCTGGTGATGGCCCTTCTGATGGACGAGGATGAAACGGGCGCGGCATTTCTTGCCTCCCCGCATGGCTGGACGCTCGAGGCAAAGTGGAGCGAACGCCGGGCCTCAACGGATCAGGTTCACTCCGCGATCCTGTAGACCGCGGCATTGTCCTGAACCTCCCGCAGGCCCTTGTAGGAGGCATGTCTCAGCTTGCCGTCGTCGGTCCAGGCGCGGTATTCGATTTCCGCGATCAATGTCGGCTGAACCCAGACGAGGTCCTTGGTGCGCCCGTCATAAGCGACGGTCGGCTTCTTGGTCGCAAGCCTGTCCATCAGTGTGCGAAGTTCGACGGCGATCTTGTAGGAAAAGCCGGTACCGACCGAGCCGACGAAGTGCAGTTGGCTGCCCTTCCAGGCTGCGAGCAACAGGCTGCCGACACCACCGCGGGCGGCTGCTGATTTCTCGTAGCCGACGATGAAGAAGCTTTCGCTCTGGATACATTTGACCTTCAGCCAGTCGCCGGATCTGTCGGAGCGGTAGGGACTGTCCGGATCCTTGAAGATAACGCCTTCCAGGCCGTGCTCGCAGGCAGCCGCAAAGATCGCCTGCGGCTCTCCCTCGAGCTCGTCGGAAAACCGGATCGCACCCGCACGCTGCCCGATGAGATCGGCAAGCAGATGCCGGCGGCTCGACAGTTCCATGGTTCTGAGGTCGTGGCCGTCGAGATAAAGAAGATCGAAGGCAAAGAAGATTGCGCTGGACGACGGGAGCTTGCCGCCCCGCCCGCCGAGCGACCGCTGGAGCGCGCCGAAATCGGAGCGTCCCTCCTCGTCGAGCACCACGGCCTCACCATCGAGAATAGCGCTGGCAACACGAAGCTCTTGGGCCTCTGCCGCAATCGCCGGGAATCGCGCAGTCCAGTCATGGCCGCCACGCGTCAGGACCCTGATCCCCTTAGGCTCGATATGGATCGCCAGCCTGTAGCCATCGAACTTCAGTTCGGCGATGGTGCGTGGATTGCCGGGTGGCTTGTCCTTCAAGAGAGCAAGCGCCGGCTCGACGCGATCGGGCATCGGATCCAAAAGCAGGTTCGGCTGTTCGGGATCGCGTTTTCTGCGAACGGCGCCTTTGAGCGGCCGTTCATTGGCAAGAAGGGGTTTGCTGCGGGGACGGTCGATCATGTGTGGATTACATCAGCAATATCTAAAGAAGAGGTTGTCGAGGCGGTTCATGATGGTATCGTTCTGTCGTCACCTTACCGGGTGCACTGCTTCTCTGTGATGACCTCGAACTGCCCCGCGTTCTGCGGGGCTTTTGTCATTTCTCATCGCTTTGTCTGATCCCTTCCATATCGTCGGGCAGGACATGCATGCTCGAAGCATGGGCAGCCTCGTCGAAGGCCTGGCGGGCGATCTCCGGATCGAGATGGAGCTGCACCGCGTCCATCGAGGTCGCCAACGCATGGTGGAACCGCACCGGATCGTTTTCGAGATGCGGGCATTTCTCGCTGAGGAGAAACGCTGCGAGATCCTCGACGCTGTAGGCCTGGCGACATTTCGACATGCCGTCGATCCCTGCATGCAGCGGCCTGATCGGCGTGGATGAGGAAAGTGATTCCATGACGCGGTACTCCCGGTGTCTCGACAGAGTCACATGGGAAGCGATTCGCGCGAGTCGAGTCGCCGGGTGCAGAATCGTTTGCGCACGGACGCGCGTTCCCAGCACCGCGTCGATCCATGATGATCGAGACGGAAGTTCCGCAATCCCGATCACGGCTCGGAGACATGGTGAGGAAAACGGCGCTCACGCGCCGTCTCCCGAAGCCTGCCAGACCGGAATGCCAAGGCGCCGGGCCTTGTCGGCGAGATTGTCGGTGATGCCGTTGCCCGGGAAGACGATCAATCCTGCCGGCATGACAGACAGCATCTCGTCGTTGCGGCGGAAGGGGGCCGCCTTGGCATGTTTGCTCCAGTTCGGCTTGAAGATGATCTGGGTTACCTTGCGGGCTTCTGCCCAGCAGGCGGCGATGCGTTCTGCCCCTTTCGGTGCGCCACCGTGCAACAGCACCATCTCGGGGTGCTTGGCATGGGCCTGGTCGAGCTTTTTCCAGATGCGGTCATGATCGTTGTAGTCCATGCCGCCGGCAAAGCCGATCTTCGTGCCCGCCGGGATCATGACCTCGGTCTCGGCATGTCGACGTGCGGACAGGAAGTCCTTCGAGTCGATCATCGCCGCTGTCATGTTGGCATGGTTGACCTTCGAGCCTGTGCGTGGCCGCCAGGCAGAACCGGTCTGAGCCTCGAAGAGGTCTGCGCTGTGGTCGCGCATGAACTCGAATGTGTTGCGCCGTTCGAGAAGGGTGATGCCCTCGGCGATCAGCCGTTCCAGTTCGATGCTTTTGACCTCCGATCCGTCCTGCTCGCGTTGGCCTGTGCGCTGCGCCTCCTCATTGCGATCGAGTACGCGCTGGATGCGATCGGCGCCGCGATGGAAGAGATTGACGGTCGACCAGAGCAGGTCTTCGAGATCGGGTTCCAGCCTTGTGTCGGCGAGCATATCGGACAAGGCGTCGAAGATGGTCATCAGCGATGCTTGGACGATAGGCTCTTCGGGCAAGGGCCGGGGGTCGGGTTCGTCCTGGAAAGGCCGATAGCCATGGACCTGCATTTCGTAGATGAAGCGATCGGTCGGCGAGGATGCGTGGTGCGGTTCTGCGGTATCGTCGAGCAAGGTTGAGCAAGTCATTGAGGATCTCCGTGGTTTGAGCCGCTCTTCGCGGCCTGACGGCGATCCCTTCCCATGCCGGTCGCGGCCGGAACCGCTGCGCGAAGTGCTGCGGCCCAGCGCAGCGCTGGGCGGTTGAGGGCCGGTTTCTTGCTGCGCGAGGAGCGCGGGAACCGCGCGGGGAAGAAACCGGACCGATCCGCTGAAGGCTGCGACCGGCATGGTACGGGTCGCCACCCGACAGGCCCTCAGGCGCGGTCCCACACATGGCGATCCGTCAGCCGCGCGCTCGACGGCCTCACCGCAGAAACGTTCGCGTATCAACGCCGGGCGCCGCTATCGCGAAAGATAGGCGGTCGCATCGTCCGGGACGAGCTGGCGGGCCAGGTTCGCCACTAGACGGGAAGATCCAAGCCGACGCAGATCCTCGTTGAAATCGCCAAGCTCGGGCGTGAGCACCAATGGCAGCACGCCGAGAGCGGTGGCGGCCCGGCCCAATCCCTCGACCCCGTGGCGCCCCGCCGCATCGGCGTCGGCAGCGATATAGAGGCGCTTGCATGCCGCAGGCAGCAGGAAGGCTGCGAGATGATGGGCCGAAAGCGCTGCCACCATCGCCATGCCGGGAAGGACTTCCGAAAGAGACAGCACGGTCTCGATACCCTCGCCGACGGCCAGGACCGGGCTTTGCGATCCCGGCGGCATGTTGAAGCGCACGCCGTTGCCGATCAGGCGACCGAGTGCCCGGCGCGGTTCGTTGACCCGGGCCTTGCCGTTTCCATCAGGATCAAGCCATGTCCGGTGGACGCCGGTCAGCCGGCCCTCGACATCGGTGACCGCAGCGATCAGCGCCGGCAGGCCTGTCGTGCCGCCGGTCGAAAGATCTCGGTAGTAACAGGAGGGATGGAACCGCAGAGCGCGACGGCTTGCAGCGCCCGAGATACCGCGGCTCTGCAGGTAACGTTCGCCCACCGTACCGGCGATCGGCACGGCACCGGCAAACAGCAGCCCTGCCCGCGCCGCGGTCGATCGGCTGTCGGACGCATTGGCGTCCCGACGTTCTGCCGCCATGGGTTCCAGCCGCGGCAGGTTCAGAAACAGCCGTGCCTCCGCCGCTACATCGGCGAAGGCGATCAGGCCGCAGATCGCGCGGATGAGGTCAAGGAGATCGCCATATTGGCCGGTCGCCGCATCGCTCCAGCGGCCAGCACGCGGACCGGTCAGCCGCACAAACAGCGACCGACCCTTGTTGTTGCCCGTATCGCCGGCGATCCAGTAATTGCCGTATCGCCGGCCTGCCGACAGATAATGACGGCAGACCGCCTCGGCATGACACGCGAGGCGGTCGGCCAGGTCGGAGGCCCAGCCTGTCATTGGCTGGCACTTTCAAGCAGTTTCTTCGCCTTGCCCTCGAGATCGAGGCGGACGTCCTGGTTGGTCCGGGTGCGCGCGAGTGCGGTGATACCCTGCACGAAATCGAAGATCGATTCCGGCGGACGTCCCTCCTCCGACAACACCATGTCGATGACCTTGCCGGTCTCGCCTTTGGAGAAGCCGCGCCGCCGCAGAAACGCCTCCCGGTCGTCATCCTGGCGGGCAACGATCGTCTCGCGTGCCGCCTTGATGCCGGCAACGAAGGGGGCTGGCGAGGAATTGGCGAAGCTTGCAAGGGCGGGGGCCGCCTCATGGGCGAAACGCTCGCCGGCGAATTTTGAATGCCGGATGGTGATTTCCTCGAACTGTTCCGTGCCCCAGAGATTGCGGTTGGCGCAGACGGCCCTCAGATAAAACGAGGCGATGCCGAGCGTCTTGGAGCCGACCTCGGAGTTCCAGGCATAAAAGCCCCGGAAATACAGATCGGGCTCGCCGTTCGGAAGGCGCCCCGCCTCGATCGGGTGAGTGTCGTCGACGAGGAAGAGGAAGACGTCGCGGTCACTGGCGTAAAGCGTCGTCGTATCCTTGGTGATATCGACGAAGGGATTGTGGGTCATGGTCGCCCAGTTGAGCTGACCCGGCACCTTCCACATCGTGTCGCCGGTGCCATTGCCGGCGATCTTCATCACGGCTGCAACCAGCTCATGGTCCCAGATGCGGCCATAGTCGGGACCGGTGACGGCGCGAAGTTCGAGGCGCCCGTCGTCCATCTCCAGCGTCTTCACCAGTTCGGCGCGATGGGACAGCAGTCCGTGCTGGAGATTGATGGCGGCGAGCGGCGCCGGCAGCTGGCGCATATAGGTCGCAGGTGCACCGACCAGGCTGCAGAGCTGGCCGTAGCTCCAATGGGTCGGCGCGATCGGTTGAGCATCACGTTGACCTCGGCTTGCGTTCTCGCCGGAGACGATCAGTTCGAGCCGTTCGGCATTGTCGCGTGTCGCTTCGACGCGGATGGCGCTGGTCTCGATGGTCCGGGCATGCGCCCGATCGGCGCGCGAGCGCACGGTGTCGTAGAGCGCACTGAGCGACAGGAAACGCTCGTCGTCGGGGCGCGAGAACCATTCGGACGAGACGCGGCCGATGCGCTCGCCGCGCGAGATATCGACCCTGAAGCCGGAAGACGACACGGGACTGTTGAAACTGGAATTGGTCATGACAGATCTCCTGAAACGAAAAGGCCCGGCGCTGTGGCCGGGCTTGAGGTGAAGGAATGGGGATGGCAGGTTTAAGCGAACCGGCCCGGCACCATGTGGAACCGGGCCGTTCTGGGTGAGAGGCCGCTATTCGGCCGCGATCGGATGGATGAAGTCGGTCCCGGCGGGCTCAGCGATCTCGGGATCCTCTTCGACCACGTCGGCCGCGTCTGTCCCTTGAACCTCATCGATCGGCACCAGCGGATCGAGGATGGTTTCGTCCGGAAATACCGCCTCTTCGATCAGGTCCGGATCATCAGCCGCGGTAGCCGGCAGGCGCAGCGGCTCCGGCAACCAACCGCTGCCGGCCAACAGCCGTTCGCCCTCCCGGGCCATGTCGGGCTTCTTCAGATCGGCGATCAATGCAGCGACCTGCTCGCCTTTCGCCTCGCAGACGGCTTGCAGGATATGGGCCTTGGTGACGCGGCCGAGATAGGCCTCGACTGTCGGCGTCCAGCCGGCCTCGACCATGTCGAAGCCGATGGCGCGGGCGATCTCGTCGGCATTGGCGATGGCGCGGCTGCGCCTGTTCCAGGGTTCGATGACGGCATTGAGCGATAGCGAGGCGCAATGAGCAAACAGCGCCTGTCGGCTGACGCCGTCGAGACCGATGAGGAAAGCGAAGAGGGCGGTCGGATCTCTCGGCAGGTCGTTCCCCCAGGCTTCCTGCCGCTCGCCGATTTCCCTGACGGCGACCAAGTCGCCCAATCCCGATGTCTCGCTCAACCGGGCGCTTTGGACCGTGACCTCCAGGCACGTGTCTGCGCCCCGCAGATAAAAGGTCTTCAGCACGAAGGCATGCAGGACGGCGACGAAGGCGACCTCCGGATCCCGGGCGAGCGCGTTGCGCAGCGCGACGGTCCTGGCGGCGGTCAGGTCGAGGACCAGACGATCGGCAAGCGGCTTCAGCGTCTCCTCCCCGTCATCGGTCTCGGCCTTGTTTGCTGCCTCCACCTCCGATACCGCTCCGCCGGCTGGCGCGACTGGTGCGGGCACGATGTTGTCCTGGTCGTCGCTGACGCAGCTCATCATCTCCACCTGCGGTTCGTCTTCAGGCCTGACATAGCCGCGTTCGATCCGGAGCCTGCCGTCCGCCTCGAGCGAGACGAAGACACCGCCGCGGGCAAGCTCGGCGGGATCAAAGACGAAGGGACGCTCGTTCAGACGGTCGAGCTCCGCACCGAGTGCTTGGAGTCTCTGCTCGCTCTCCTCGCAATATTGGCTGGCAGAGGCATATTCTGCATCGAGCCGATCGTAGTCGGCGCGAAGAACATCGTGACGGGCAAGATCCTCTTTGCTCCATTCGGCCTGCTGACCGTAGACCCTGCGAAGACCCGACGTGTGGCCATAGGGAAAGTCGAAAGCGGCCTCGACCCATTTCCAGCCTTCCTCCGCCTGTAGGGCCGCCAATTTCTCCAGCACGAGCTGATCGAGCAGCGCCGGATCCTGCAGCCATCCGCCCCTGTCCTCGTCGAAGAGATCGCGCATGACGACGCCGCCAGCCGCATCATAGGCATCGATGCCGATATAGAGCGAGCGCCGATCGGTCGCCCGGACCGCCGTCTCGGTCAGCAGGCGCCTGATGTAATAGGGCTCGCGGCTGTGCGAGCGTGCGATCGCCTCGAACACCTGTTCCTGACGGGCATGGTCCTTGCTGATCGAAAAGGCCATCAGCTGCTCGAGCGTCATGGCGTCTTCGTCATAGAGATCCAGAAGTTTCGGCGAGACCGACGCCAGGCGCAGGCGTTGCTTCACCGTCGCGACCGGGACGAAGAAGCGGGCGGCGATCTCTTCCTCGTCCATCCCCTGCCCGCGCAGGGTCTCGAAGGCGCGAAACTGGTCGAGCGGATGCAGGCTCTCGCGATGGACGTTCTCGGCAAGCGAATCTTCGGCCTCCGCCGTCTCGCCCCTGCTGATCACGCAGGGAATGCCTGCCGTCTTCGACAGACGTCTCGATGACACCAGCAGTGCCAGCGCCCGGTAGCGGCGCCCGCCGGCCGGGATGCGATACATGCCGGTCTCGTTACCGTCGCCGTCCAATTCCGGGCGGACGCTGAGGCTGGTCAACAGACCGCGCCGCGCAATGTCTTCGGCAAGCTCCGCGATCGAGACACCCGCTTTGATCTTACGGATGTTTTCCTGGCTGAGAACAAGCTTGTTGAAGGGAATGTCGCAGGCGGTCGCAAGCGTGACCTTACCAGTCTTTTCGGTTCTTTCTGTCTTCCCAGACTTCTCAATCTTCTGAGACATGTCGGTTTCTCCATGACAGACCGGGCGGAACCTCTCTCCAACCCTTCCAATCCGTCACAAAGCTCCCGTCCCTCCTCTTCCTCTCTGTCTCCCACCAAGGCTTGCCTTCACCTCCGAGGGCAAAGCAGAGTCCCCCGCTGGCGAGGCGCGGCGGCCGACGCGCCAGCGGCGGGCAAGACTTCATAAAAAGTGGCGATTGCGCAGAACCAGGAGGCGATCTGAAAGCGTCGACCAGCAACAGAACGCACGTCGAGGCTTCAGCAGCGCGGCGCGTGGACAAGGGCGCAAAAGCAAGCGGGCCGATCTAAGGAGAAGCGTGTCTCGCCCACGGGAACCTTACAAAGTCTTAACTGTTCATGAGCCTCAGCTAATGCGACGAGATAGAGTCAGAACTGGAGCAGCCAATGCAGCAAGTCTTCCAACGCTATGCCACCCCATTCATTACAGGCCTCTTCCTCGTTTCATTGATTTCGGGCATCGCCTTGTTCTTTCACGTCGGGCCAGGCGCCTTCCACGGCATGCATGAGTGGTTGAGTATGGTGCTTATATTGCCGTTCGTGCTGCACCTGTGGAAGAACTGGCGTTCCTTTTCTAGCTACTTCCGACGCGCTCCGATGGCGATCGCCTTGGTGATCTCGTTGGCCGCCGCACTGTATTATTTCATTCCTTCCGCATCATCGGAAGGTCGAAGAGCAGGTGGGCCGCCGCAGATCGCCTTTACGAGCGCGATACTCAAAAATCCGGTTTCCAAGGTTGCTCCGCTGCTTGGCATAACGGTCGATAACGCTGTCGACAGCCTGAAGTCTCAGGGCTTCTCTGCGGCGGCGCCTGACATCTTATTGGCCGATATTGCGTCGRCGTCCGGGAAGAGCGAAGGGGAATTGATCCAGACGCTTTTGCCTGAGGCAGGAACACATTGACATTGCGGACACCAGTCGGTTCGCTTCGAATTTTAAAGCACCTGGCCCGATATCTAACGCACCCTGTTAAAGGGGGCACAGCCGCCCTATCGCGTGAATTACCGCCTAGTCGGACGCGGGTCGAAAGAGGTGTTTCGTGAGCGCCGCATAGGGTGAGATTATAGCATCGGCGGCGCGATCACCCCGATCCGGAGGGTCGGCAACAACGAAGCGTATCGGAGCTTTCAGCATCGCGGCGCGCAGAAGGCGCGCGAAAGCGGGAATTCGCGTCACGCGCGGTCGCGTTGAAGGGCAGCCGCAGGAGCGTCGGCGTCAGCCGGCGCGGGACCGACTGCCCCGCGACCGCGTGTTCCGCTCTCAGACCGTCTAGACATCAAATTCCGGCGTGATCTCGACCATTCCGTCCGCCGCATCAGGTCGACGGTCTGGTCGAAGCATTGCGGGCGTCGCGCCGCCGCTCCCTGGATTTTGCTGCAGTCCTAGCGGCCCGCAGCTCCTCGAGGGTTGGCTGCCACCATCCCCGAATCCGCTCGTATTCCCCCGGCTCAGCCCTCGCTGGCCACGTATGAACGAGTTCCTCCAGGGTCGCTGCCCGCCATCCTGCCCAGACATGCTCGTCGTCGGCATTCGGATGATGCTCGGCGACCTCTTCGGGGTTGACGAGTTCGCCGGTAATGTCGGTGACAACGACGATCCCAAACGCAGTCGTGGCCACAGGCCGCCCCGGCGGTGGTAGATCGTCACTAGGCACAGGCAGCCGCTTCTTATTGCGCTCGGACGTCCTGCGCTTGGCCTTCGCTTCCTCTTCGGTGCCCTTGCGGGCCTCTGCGCGTTTCCGCCGCTCTTCAGGTTCGGCCCGTTTCGCGGCCTTCTCGATGGCTTCCCAACGGTGCTGGAGGTCGTCGTAAGACGCGTACGGAACCTCCCACACCCTGTCGTCGCTATTCCAACGAGCGAACGGAATCTGCCGGAGTTCGTCGACCACCGTTCGTGAGAATGGGGTCTTGATGCGGAAGCCGCGGTCGTAGACCTGCAGGTATGGACTGAGGATTGGCTCGAACTGGTAGGCGTCGCGGCCTCGCTCCTCTTCGTAAGGCCTCTTGCGATCGGCTTCCGAGGCGAGCCATCGGTCGATACGTCTTCGTGCAGTCTTACCGGGGACCGTCCAGGCTTGAAGGGTATCCGACCACCGAGCATTCGGGAAGACCTCCCGGAAACGGGCGACGGTCAACCGGTCGAACGCGAAGGTGACCGTCTCCTGCGGTGGTTCGACTGCTTTGGTTTCTTCGCGGCTCTCATCTGTCATGGAAAGATAACGATCTGATGTTCGCGCGGTTTCGCTTAACCGAGGCCAAGATCGCGCGATCRAGGCCTGCACTTCAGCCGACGCTCACCGCGCCGGAAACACTATTCACGGGTAGAGGCCTCTATCGGTTTAAGGATTTCTTTCGCGGCAAAGAGGAGCGGCCCGCAGGCAGGATAGTCACTGTTGACTTTCACACTTACACGCCGAGCCGTTTACTGGTCGGTTCGAAGCGTAGCGAAGTGAGAGCACGTAAAGTTGCTGTTGGCGGCGCATTGGGCCATCCCTCACGAAGAGATTGCACTCAGCTATCTCAGTTCGGACGTTTCCGGCTCATTCATTGATCTTCGAGCCGACCGACCATGACCCAGGTAGCCTTTGCGATGCCTTCGGGAACGAGGCTCGGCACATGGACGCTTCGGTGGGTAGCTTCACTGCTTGGCCGACAGTCTCGGAAACCAGAGCGGCCCAACGGCATGCTCCACATGACGACAGACGTCGCCTTCGCGGCGGATGACGGCGCGCGCTGGCGCGGATCATTGCGTAACCTCGTTGATGTTGCGCGCACGCGAGATGGCGGACATCGCCCGCGTAAGTTTGGCAAGCGGCATATGGGTTTGCGCGGGGAAGTCCATCAGTGCCATTGTCGTCCTCTAGGATCACGACACGATAGCTTCATTCCAAGGCGCGATTTCACACAAATCGGCGGATTTTGAAAAGACGCAGTATCTGCCGGAAATTATACGCCGCTTGTTTGGCAGCGAGCGGCGGGTTTTTGCCTCGCCCTACGTCATTCAGCATGTCGCGGAAGTTGGCTCAGGTTTTGAGCCCATGAGAACTCCGATGAACACCAGAACTGCGCAGTCGGTTCTAGTTCTCGCCGCTGATTTATTGTTCCTAGTCGGATGCCGACCTGTTCTGCGTCTTCCATCTCTCCTGTGGTATAGATGGGCGATCCGCAATTCGCACAGAAATACTGCATCCGTCTGCGGCCGTTGGCGGCGACCTTGACGTACTCCATCGGATCGCCGGAGGTGATACGAAAGTTGGCGCGAGGTGCGGTGACTGTCACACGATAGGCAGTCCCCGTTAGCCTCTGGCAGTCGTTGCAGTGACAGATCGTAACGTCGTCGCGGTCTACCTCGGCCTCGTAGGTGACCTTCCCACAGTGACATTCGCCGTCGATATGCATCTGAATCCTCCTTACCTGATCTCAAAAGAGAGATAGACGTTGCGTGTTGTAAGTCGACATCGAGGGCCGCTTGCATCGCAACGGTGCCGCGCCTTGACGACCGCCAAGGGCCACCATTCTCCTTGGCATGATAGGCTTCGCACCCACTCCTGCGGGCGACCTGCGCGATGTGGTGGAATGCTGTCAGCGCTTTAGTTGCTTTCAGTTTTGGGAATGTCCAAGTTGGTCGAAAGCAGAGGGCGCTCGACCTTGCATGGGGAGCGCCCTCGATCACCCGGGCGACATTACTCGCGAAATCCTTTCGCGGTAAATTGTCGTTGGTACGGGCGGTAGTCCCCAATAAGAGGCCGCCCGAACTCCTTCAAGATGTCACGCTGTTCGTCTGACCATCCGGGCGAGCGCGATCAGGATGCACGCGCCGATAAACCCGGCGATCAGGTAGCCCAGCCAGCCACCGAGAACGACGCCGAACAGGGAGAGAAGGAAGTTAGCGACGATAGCGCCCACGATGCCCAGAATGATGTTCATGATGACGCCCATGTTGCTTTTCATGAACATCTCTGCGAGCCAACCTGCGATGCCGCCGATGATAATCGCCGCGATCCAACCGATACCTGCATTTTCCATAGTGAATTCCCCTTGCGAATTATTTTCAAGAACATCCGGCCATCCGGAGAAATGGAAAACACCAAATGACCGGGCTTTGTTCCGAAGCGTATCAGTTCCTTCAAGCATCTTAGGGGATGCAGGAATCGCGTTGTGGTTCCTTGCCTGTGGACTGCAGATCCGGTAGTCAGCCGCCGCTCCGGCATGAGGCCGGTTCGTTCGGAGCCGATGGCGAGACGACTGCAGAACCTGGCGGGCGGTGATAGGTCCATGTGGAAGGACGTTCGCGATGCCGTGGTCGTATTAGAGTGTACTGCGAGCGCCGGGACGGGTTCGAGCGTAAGGTTCTTGTTCAGCAGTTCGGGTTGACCGCATGTCTTAAGAAGCTGCGGCGGCTGGCGATGGGCTGCGAGCGAGCCGGTCCAGGCGGCGACACATGCCCCGCCAGGTGCTCGTGCCTCGACCCGCAGCATGTGGGTCGACCGGACGCTACGTCGAATTCACGGCGCCCTTCTGGTTCCCAGCCAACCTCTATCAGATCGTACGAAGCAGAACCTGAGATGCACGGTCTGGGAGATGTCCAAACGCTCAAGTGTCGCGAGCTCGACGCGCATCAGGCAGCACCGCTCGAACGGGGACATGGAGGCCTTTTGGACATCAGGGAGAACCGTTCCATCAGACTGCATTCGCGCGCCCGATGCGACAGGACTGTTGAAGCTGTCGCGCGTCCTCTCGCTGAGCAGGTTCCACTGATTAGCGAGCTTGGCATGGTCGCCGACCGTACCTGCAATGCCTGTCAAGCGGATCTGCACCCGGCTCGCGGGATCATAACCCACAAGCGCGACGGTATGATTGTGGGCGATGTCCGCCATCTTCGGCGATCTTGAGTCGGTAACGAAATAGAGCGCCGCCTCGTTGCGTTTTGCCTGCCTCAGGACGATGGTCCGGGCCTCGGGATCACCCCTTTCATTGACGGTGGCGAGTTGCAGGAAGTTGAAGGGGTTTCCCGACGTCGCCCCTGCTTCAAGCGCCTTCCATGCCTTGTCGAGCGCATCCTGGCACAGAGGATCGCGGTCGATTCGGTCTTCGTCGGTGAGCGTATCGGCAAACATTCAAATCTCCCCGCCCTGCATTCGCGCCGGACGATGCCGCAGCAAAAAACAGGCGTCAACACTCCGCTTTGGAACCAACTGGACCGGTCGACATTACCGTTGCCGAGCGCGAGCCGTGTCAACCGGACGCGACAGGGATGGCGAACGCAGCGGTTTTTCCGGTTTCTCGCTGTGCCAACGAAATGGCAGACGAGTGTCCCACCTGTCCGGCATCGCCCTCCCCAATAGCCCGGAGCGACCATGCAAGACGACCTGCAGAAGAAGACAATCGACTGGTTCGGCACCCTCCCCCCTGTGCTGCCGGCCGAGATGGTCGGCATCTGGCGCGGTGAAGGTGTTGCCTCCGGACATCCGCTGGATGGGGCGCTCGAGAACCTTCAGTGGTTCGGCAAGAGGTTCCATCCAGACCTGAGAGCGGACGCCTTATTGTTCCAATGGCGGCCCGGTCGTCTTGTGCCGATCGAGCCGTCCCTCTTTCCTATCAAACTTGCTCTCCGTGTCGCTGGCTTCGGCCGAACGTTTATCGCCCGGAACTGGTTCTCTTACCTCCAGAAGGCATTCCGTGCCCGCGCAACGACGGCAAAACTGACGTTACGAATGGTTGACGGCTCCGAGACGGCTGCGATGGTCTACGACAAGCAGCCGATCGTGGATCATTTCAGGCGGATCGGCGACGACGAACTCGCCGGCATGATGGTCGTCGAGGGCGACGAGAGGCGATACTTCTTTCGCTTGACGCGCGTTGACGTTCCGGCGCAAGGGGACCAGCCATGAAGACGGGGAAGGCGCCGTTGGAAACGCCGGATGGCCGCTACATTATCGTGCGCGGCCGGCTTTGGAGAAAGACAAACCCTCGCCTGCCGGAGGGTGAACGTAAGCGCCTGGTGGGGGAGCTGATGATCGCTCGCAGGGCAGTGAAGGAAGCCGCCGGCGATGATGAGAAAATGCGAGCGGCGCGAAGGGCCGTCGACGCCGCAAAGCTTGCGCTGGGCGAACGCGGGGCGGTGTGGTGGACGGATGGCGCTCCTGACCTCAACCGCCACATGGTTCGCACGACGTTATACGCAGACTGGTTCGCGGAGAAGGGGATTGCGCGATAAGAACGGCCGACCAGTGCAACGATGCGTTTTTTGCGCGCGAAGGAGGTTACCGGCATGTCCGCCACCGCGAGGGGCGAAAGAAGCGCAGACTCGTCACGCGCGGCATTTTTCGCCAAACTTACCCATAGACGTCTCTTAGCCGGATTATGTGGCAGCCTAACGCGGGTCGGTCGCAACAGAACAGCGGTCACCACTTGGAAAATCAAGTGCTTGCACCTGACTTGGAGCCTGCAGCGTGTCTCAGCGAGGCGGTCCGGCACGGGAGCGATAAGAATACCCGGCGTCGCTGACATCTATATCGACGATGCCGACTAACCTGTACCCTCATTTCGGGATGTGAATGACGAAAGGAGTGCCAGGGATTGCCTCCCCAGCACAATTTCACCGTACCCGCTAGTGCGCGGACCGGGTTTTCTTTTCGGCGGAGGCTGCAATCGTAGCAGCGAGAGCGGCCAACGGCGGATTCTCAGATGATTCACTTTGTCGACAAGATCGGCAAGGCAATCCGCCCATCCCTTGGCCCTCCGCTTGGCGGGGTGGTTGTGCTTGTCTGCGAAATTATTTCGGAACTGCTGGTTTGTTTCTCCAGTGTCAGCAAGCTATTGGCAAATGCGCAGCCTTCACCAATTCGGCCTTGCGCTTCGCCGTTTCCAATCCAAGCTCGATGAACGCCCGCGCATGTTTGGCCAGTGCTGCGTTATCTTCCCAGAGATTTCTCCAGATTGCCGTCTTCAGCGAAAGGTCCTTATCGACGATCGTTGTCGAGAAGGATTCAAAGGTCACGTAGTCGTCCCACCCGATAGCGATCAGCGCGTCGAAGATTGCGGCAAAGTCGATATTGCCTGTCCCAAGATAACCACGATGGCTTTCACCAATGTGGACATAGCCGATCTTGTCGGCAGCGTTTCGGATTGCCAAGCCGACATCCGCCTCTTCAATGTTCATATGGAACGTGTCAAGATGAAGGAACATGTTCGAGGCACCGGTATCCTTGATGTAAGCAAGGCCCTGCGCGGCCGTATTGAGCATGTTGCTCTCGAAGCGGTTGACGATCTCGAGGTTGAGAGTGACGCCCGCCGCTTTTGCACGATCGGCGACCTTCGAAAGGGTACTGACGCTCTTATCCCATCCTTTACGGGACAGGGCGCGTTCCTGCTTTCCATGAGACGAACTCAGAATCCCTGCAAGCTTCGTGCCGCCGAGATCGCGGACCAATGCGACCGCGCGATCGAGGATCGCTTCGCCGTTCGCGACCACCGATCCATCCTCGCTGGAAATATCGCCTTCCGTCGGCAGACCCATACTTACCGCGACATCTAGGCCAAGCTGTCGAATACGAGACGCCAGCCAATTTACGTCGACCTGCTTGGGGTCCAGGTATGAGAACTCGACGAGCTTGAAACCGATTTCGTGGGATCGCTCGAGGGTTCTCTCCAGTTCGTCTTTGGTAGATCCTGCGCTCCAGACAAACGAGTGGACACCGATTTTGGACATGAAACGTATTCCTGGTTGATTTCGGATCGCAGCCCGCCAAGCTCGAAAGCTTGGCGGGCTACTCGGGAGGAGACCTTAGCGAGCTGCGGTCCAGCCCTTGTAGTCCTTGACGTTGTCAGCCGTGATCAGCTTCGGATCGAGGAGTACAGTATTTTCCGCCGGCTTCTTGCCGTTGAGGACGTCGACAGCCATCTTGAGTGCGTCGCCGGCCATCACATAGGGGTCCTGCGAAGCGGAGGCCTTGATCATCGAGTTGCCGCTGGCAAGCGAATTTTCGATATCCGGGGCACCGTCGACTGCGGTGATGAAGAACTCGTTGCGGTTCAGCTGCTTCGCGGCTAGCTCGGCACCGATGCCCGTCGGGTCGTTGATCGCGAAGACGGCGTCGATTTTGTCGAAGCGCGTCAGAAGACCCTGCATGACCGACAAACCGCCGTCGCGCGAACCCTGACCGTTCTGATCGTCGGAGAGGATCTTGATGTCAGGGCTCTTCGTCAGGACGTTCTTGCAACCCTGGACACGGTCAAGGATCGAAGACGATGCGGGRCCGTTGATAATGACGACGTCGCCTTTGCCCTTGAGCTGATCGACAATGTACTGGCAGGCCTCTTCGCCGGCCTTGATGTTGTTCGTCATGACCGTGACGTCAGCACCCGGTGCAGAAACGTCGAAGGCGGCGACGATCACGCCAGCGGCCTGCGCCTTCTTGACGGCAGGTGCGATCGCCTTGGCGTCCACCGCGTTCAGCATGATGATGTCAACGCCAGCTGCGATGAAGCTGTCGATCTGCGAAACCTGCTTGTTGAGGTCGTAATCGGCCGAAACCGAGGTGACCTGAACATTCGGATTGATTTCCTTGGCGCGGTCCTCGATGCCCTTGATGGTAGCCACGAAGAACGGATTGCCAAGCAGGCCGACGGAAATGCCGATCTTCTGAAGGTCCTTGGCAGCTGCCGGCATTGCGATGGCTGCGGCCAGTGCGGTCGCTGCGAGCAGTTTCGAAATCATGCGCATATTCTTCCTCCTTATGGCGCTTCCTGCGCCCCGTTATCCGGTAACCCCGGTTCCTCCAGCCACACGTCAGGTGCGGCTAAGCCCTTTCAGCCTGTAGCGGTCGAGCGCTACGGCCACGATGATGACAAGCCCCTTGATGATGTACTGCCAAATGTCGGAGACACCGACGAGGATGAGACCGTTCGACAGCACCGCGATGATGAGAGCCCCGATCAGCGTTCCCCAGATCGATCCCACGCCTCCGACGAAGCTGGTACCGCCGAGAATGACGGCGGCGATCGCATCGAGTTCATAGGATTGGCCGAGTTGAAGGCCGTTCGCCGCATACAGGCGTGCTGCGGACATGGCACCGCCAAGCCCTGAAAGCAGGCCGGACATCGAATAGACAAACAACAGCACAAGCGGGACTTTGATACCTGTCAGGCGCGCGGCCTCGACGTTTCCGCCGACAGCATAGATCCAGGTGCCCAACACTGTGCGCTTCAGGATGAACCATGAGATCAGGATCGTCGCCATTGCGATGATGGCAAGCCATGGCACGCCGAAGAAGCTGCCGTTTCCGATGAAGTCGAATGGCAGGTCCGGATTGAATACCGTGGTGTCGTTACCGAGCAGTCGGGCAATACCGCGCATCGCGGTCAGCGACCCAAGGGTGACGATGAAGGGCGGAAGCTTGAGCGCCGAGATGATCATTCCGTTGACGAAGCCGCAAGCGAGACCTACCCCGATGGCAGCCGGAATTCCCAACATCCCGACGTCGGGCCAAAGGGACACGATGACACCGACCATCGCCGACGCGGCGAGGATCGAACCGACCGAGAGATCGATACCGCCGGTCAAAATAACGAACGTCATACCGGCGGCCAGAACCGTGTTGATCGAGGCCTGCTGCATGACGATCGACAGATTGTTCACGCTGAGAAAGCGACCACTTAGCAAATGGAACCCGATCGCCAGGATCACGAGCACCGGAAGCATGCCGAGCGCCGTTAGAGTCGATCTGAATTTCGCCTTTGCGGCGTTGCCCTGGTCAGTGGATGTCGCGGTCATGTTCTTATCCCGTCGTCTTTGATTTCCGACCTCAAGCGACTTTCGACGCCGATCCGGTGGAGAACGCCATGATGGCTTCCTGGCTTATTGATTGGTCCGGCGTCGCCAGGACCTCGCCCGCGATGCGGCCTTCGCGCATCACGAGGACGCGGTCTGCGATCCCGATGATCTCGGGCAGATCGCTCGAGATCACGACGATCGCGATCCCCGTTTGAGCAAGCTCATCGATAATCCGGTAGATTTCGGACTTCGCACCAACATCGACGCCGCGTGTCGGTTCGTCGAAGATGATAACCCGAGGCTTGGTTTCGAGCAGGCGCGCGATCAGCGCCTTCTGCTGGTTACCGCCCGACAGAGCTCCGACATTGATGCCGTCGCTTGACGTGCGAATGGACAACGACTTGATGGCCCTTGCCGCTCGTTCCTTCGCCGCGGCGAAGTTCAGAATGCCCCCTTTGCCGGCATCCTTGCCGATAACACCGATGTTGATGTTCTCGTTGATCGTCATATCGAGGAAGAGGCCGAGGCCTTTCCGGTCTTCCGTCAGKTATGCGATCCCGGCGTCCATCGCATCGCGCGGGCTGCCGATGACGGTGTCCTTGCCGTCGAGCATAGTCCGTCCGGATGTTTTCGGATCCGCACCGAAGATGAGCCGCGCGAGTTCTGTCCGTCCGGAGCCGACTAGGCCGGCTATGCCGAGCACTTCGCCTGCCTTTGCGTCGAACGAGCATCCGTGAACCCGACGGCCATCTCCGATGTCATGCACGGAGAGCACTGTTTTCGCGGCGCTTTGCGGTGCTCGGTGTTCCTTCTTGTAGAAAGAGGAAAGATCGCGACCTACCATCATCGAAACGAGTTTTTCGGCGGACAAATCGGACCGATTGAGGGTACCCACATAAGCGCTATCGCGGAGAACGCTGACCCGATCTGCGAGCGAATAGATCTCCTCCATCCGATGGCTTATGTAGATAATGGCAATACCCCGCGCCTTGAGCCCCGCGATCACCTCAAAGAGCCGCTCCGTCTCCCTGGACGTGAGCGACGTCGTCGGCTCGTCCATGACGATGATCTTGGCATTCGTGGTCAGGGCCCGCGCGATTTCCACCATCTGGCGTTCACCGAGCGAGAGCGACGCTACAAGCTGCGAGGGGCCGAAGGAAATGCCAAGCTGTTTGAGGATCGGCTCGGCCCGTGCGCGCGCAGCTGCCTTATCCAGGACGCCGTACCTGGCAGGTTCGGCAGCAAGGAACATGTTTTGTGCGACGGTCAGATTGGGCGCGAGCGAGAGCTCCTGATAAATGACGGAAACGCCATTCGCCTTCGCCTTTATCGGGTCTCCCGCAACGATGGGCTTTCCGTCGACGAGAATGGTGCCGCCCGGGTCAGCGGTGTACGCTCCCGAGAGCACCTTCATTAGCGTCGATTTGCCAGCACCGTTCTCGCCCATCAACGCGTGGACTTCACCGGGATAGACGGTAAGCGACACGTTTGTAAGCGCTTTGGTGCTCGCGAATGTTTTGCTGATATTGCGCATCTCCAGAACGGGTGCGCGGTTGTCGCCTGCCGTGTTCATGCCTGTAACTCTTTCCTCGGGCGTGCGAGTTCCGGTTCGCCGATGTCGATCAACGCCCGCCATGCATCGCGATATGCTTCGAGGCCGAAAACCTGCAACGAAGCCGCCTCACTCGTTTCGTTCGCAAAGGGCGTCTCACCCAGAGTGTCGAAGACCAACGCGGCGGCTCCAAACGCACTGCCTTCGGCGGTCGCGCTGGTGAATATCGGCTGCGAAGGGCGCAACTGAGCAAGAAGCTCGGCGAACAGTCCCGTCTTGACGAGCCCGCCATCAATGACGATCGCGTTCTCGGACTGGATGAGATCCAAAGAAAGATTGGTCATTAGAACGACATACAGAAGTGCGACGGCCGCCCTTTCTTCGCCGTTCGCCTCGGGCCCCACAAAGCGGCTTTCGAACCTCTGCATCGGGCCGCCGGGCGCAAAAGAGGGCAATGCGAATACGCGCTTCGCGATCACTCTCGAGACTGCCTCAAGACTGATTGCCTTGTTCCAGCCGTCACTTGCGATGTCATATTCCCGGCCGCCCATGAACCTTATGGTCGGAGCCGGCTTCCCGTCTACGGTGACGTTTGCGAGCATGTCACGGTGTTCATCCAACGCTTCCAGCGGGCACGCCGAATTGAAAATCACGACCCATGTGCCAGTCGACACGAGCGTAAAGTCCTGGAACCCGAGCGAACGGTAGTAATAGAGTGCGGAATTACTGTCGTGGACACCATTGTGGACAACGACCGGAACCGCGTTTTCCGGATCAGGCCCGATCTCCCAATTGCCCAAAGCAGCACCCGCCCGTTCGAAGGCTGGCATCTTTCCACGCCAGCCTCGGCTATCGACCAGACTGCTGAAATCATCACGCAGCGGTGCCCAGAGGTGAGAGTGGCAGCCGATGTAGGAAACCTCGGACACTTTCCGGCCGGAAAATTTCCAGGACCAAAACTGCGGGTATGAAAGGATGGCGTCGGCGCGGCTTACCGCCTCTGGCTTGATGGCCTCTAGCCAGAGGATGTGCCGTCCGTAATTGAAACCCAACGGGAGCTTCGGCGAATAGGTTTCGCTGAAGGCTGGGACCAAAATGTCGATGCTACCCGCAACTGGCTGAGGCGGTTCCTGTTCGTAATCGAGTACCGGATGCACCAACTCGTCATCCTGAACGAGTGCAAAGGTGCACCCGTGTCCCGAGAACATGACGTGGCCAACGGAATGCTCTTCGGTGGCCTGTTTCAAAGCAGAGGTCATCCAAGCGAAGAGCGCGACATCATCAAGAACGCGCAAGCCATCGTATTCGATCCAACTGGGCTTTGTCCTGGCTTCGGAAAGCAGGGAACCGTCTGAACCGAAGACGAAAAGCTTCGAATTCGTCTTACCGAGATCGAAAACTGCGACTACGTTCGATGGCACCATCACTGGCCTCCTACCGGAGCGATCAGTATCGTAATGCCTGCATCCTCAAGCATCTTCGCGCCGAGATCCGAAAGACCGTCATCAATCACAATCGTCCCTATGCGTGAAAGCGGAAGAACGACGTTGCGCGGCTGGATTGAGAGCTTCCGGCTATCCGCCAACAGGACAATCTCATCTGCACAGCCGCTCAGCTCGCCAATAGCTTTGGTCAACAAGGGATGGGATTCGAGAAGTCCCTCGGAACTGATGCCTTGCGTTCCCAGGAAGAACCGCGACGCGAAGAAATCAGGGGCTCCTGCGGAAGCGTCGTGGATGATGCCGGGCTCTCGATAAAGCACCCCGCCGGCTAACGTCAGATGACAGGTACCGTGCTCACCCACATAGGCCGCCAATGGCATCGAGTTCGTATAAAGGCGAACATTTCGCCGAGCCAATTGAATACCGAGCTGATAGCAAGTCGAGCCCGCATGAACGATCACGGAGTCTCCGTCTCGCACGAGGCCCGCGGCTTTTTCAGCGATGGCACGCTTTGCGTCGACGGCAATATCGCGGTTCTCGTCGTAAGGCCGAGCCGAGAGGCGTGCCGAGGTCGCAGATTCGTTCGCGGAAATGCCGCCATACACTTTGCGCGCCACACCGATCTCATCGAGCTTGTCGATGTCACGGCGGATCGTTGCCGGGGAAACACCGAGCAGCTTCTGCAGATCACGGACGGAGGCGAACGGCTTCTCGCGAAGCGTCTCCGTGATCAAACGATGACGATCGGAATCATTCAAAGCAAGCCTCCACTGACGCTTCTCCCTCAGCATCCATGATGAACTATAATCACACGTTCCTCCCGCTCGCAATACTGACGATGCACATTCTTCATTATTGACGACATTCAATCACGCAAATAGGATTGCGCCAAAGTTTGCTTACGGGACTGATTGGTTCTGAAGCAAGGGGCAGCGCCGCAGGAGGAAGAAGACATGACCGAACCGGACCTGAGGAATACCGATGATTTCAAAGACTTCCTCCGGCTTTCCAGCCGGATCGGCAACGATATCCTCAAGACACAGGGCGCTGGCGGTAATACGTCGATCAAGAGAGACGGCGTCATGTGGGTGAAGGCATCGGGCACCTGGCTCTCCAAAGCCAATGCTGAGGACATCATGGTTCCGGTGGTTGTCGAACCGTTGGTTGCCGCTCTTCGAGGAGGTGATCCTCGCGCGGAGAAGTCCACCGACTTCGTGGTTTCGGAACTGAACTCCAGCGGACTGCGACCATCGATCGAAACCAGTTTTCACGCAGCTCTCAAAAGCCCGGTGGTTGCGCACTACCACTGCGTAAACGCGATAGCACTTGCCGTCCTGGAAGACCGCGACGCACTGCTTGCCACACGCATGAATGACCTGCCCGACCTCAAGTGGGTAACAATACCCTACAGGCGACCAGGCACTCCTCTTGCGAAGGAGATCGATAAGGCTGCTGCGTCTAATCCGGACGTATTGATCCTCTTCAATCACGGCATTATCGTCTGCGGTGACACCGTCGAGGAAGTGGAAGGTCGCATTGAGCGGATCAGCTCTGCGCTGTCCAGCGAGCCACGCGAAACCAACACACCGGATATCGACGCCCTCACCGCGATTGCGGAGGGCTCGGGCTTTCACGTGGCTCGAGACGTCGATAGCCACGCGGTCGCGATTTCGGAAGCCAATCGGGAGATTGCGCTCGGCGGCTCCCTATACCCGGACCACATAATATTCCTCGGAACCGAAATTGGTGTCCTTCCCCAAGGGCAAAACGCCGCGGATTTCGAGGCGGCTCTGCACAAAGAGGGTCGTGACGTGCCTAAGATGTTGATTGTCCCCGACAAAGGGATCCTGCTGTCCAATACGCTGACGGCGGGCGGGGAAGTAATGGCGCGCTGCCTGGCGGAAGTGGTCGGCCGGATACCGATGGGAAAGAAGGTCGAATATCTGTCACAGGGCGATGAATACGAACTGACCCATTGGGAGGCCGAGCAATATCGCCAAGCGCTCGATAGAGGATCGGTGAGGCAGTCCGCGTGAATAGGCAAGTTGGCCCTGCCGTCGCCCTCGGCATCGATATCGGCACGTCCGGTGCTCGCGCAGCAGCTGTCGACCGCGCCGGAAATCCCCTCGCTTTCGCGGCCGCGCCGTTTAGGTCGCGGGATGAACTGCGACAACCGGCCTGCTGGTGGAACAGGGTCAAGGAAGCAGTCGAAGGACTCTCGGAAAAAACGGACCTGGGCTCGATCGAGGGGATAGCCGTCGACGGGACAAGCGGGACCGTACTTTCGCTGGATAGCTCAAATGAGCCAACAGGCTCAGTCTTGATGTACAACGACCCCTGTCCCGATCAGGCAGTTGTCGAACGCATTGCGGACAGTGCTCCGATGGGCAGCGCGGCTGTGGGAGCGAATTCGGGCCTCGCAAGAGCGATACATCTGTCTCATGCGAAAGGTGCCGCGGTCATCGTACACCAAGCTGACTGGATATCGATGAAACTTGGGTGCCCAGCGCGTTCCAGTGACGAGAACAATGCGCTGAAAACAGGCTTTGACCTGCAGATTGAAAGCTGGCCAGATTGGATCGAAGCGGCAGGAATGGATACGACCAAGCTGCCTATCGTGCACCGAGCAGGTAAGAGAACCGCTCCGATCGAAGGCTACTTACGCGAACTCGGACTACCGCAGACCGCTTGGTTTCATGCGGGCACGACCGACGGCTGTGCCTCATTTCTCGCGACCGGCGCATCGAGTACTGGCGACGCCGTGACAGCGCTCGGCTCCACTATCGTGTTGAAACTGGCATCGGATGCTCCGATCACCGCTCCGCAATATGGCATATACTCGCATCGTGTCGGAGGTTTCTGGCTAGTTGGAGGGGCGTCGAACAGCGGCGGAAATGTCGTGCGCGCCTTGATTGGAGATGACCGGCTGGACGACCTCACGCAGATGATCGATCCGGCCCAAAAGCTCGGGCTGGACTTCTACCCCCTCCTCCGTCCGGGAGAGCGTTTTCCCATCAACGACCTTCACTATGCGCCGCGACTCACGCCGCGGCCGGCCGACGACGTCCTGTTTTTCCACGCTATTCTCGAAGGGATGACGGAAATCGAAAGGCTTGGTTACCAGCGGTTACACGAACTCGGGTCGCCAGCATTGAAAAGCCTGAGAACGGTCGGTGGTGGAGCACGAAACCCGGCCTGGAGCAAAATGAGAGCCCTGGCAATGGGCGTGGAGATGATAGCTGCGAAGTCGACCGAGGCGGCGGTCGGAACAGCTGCGCTTGTGATATCCGAATTGGACAATGCCCATGTCTAAGCCGCGACCGACTGACTTGGCTCAGTTGAAGCAGGCCTATGACGTTTTTTTCATCGATCAGTTCGGCGTACTCAGAGACGATACCGGCCCCTACGAAGGCGCGGCTGATGCTCTGGCAATTCTGGCATCGTCGGGCAAGACAATCGTCATCCTTTCCAACTCCGGAAGAAGTGGCGAGTACAATTCCGAGCGGCTCATCAAGCTTGGCTTTGCAGCGAACAGCTTTGACTTCTTCGTCACCTCGGGGGATGTCGCCTTCGAAATCCTATCGCGGCCGGAAAACGTGATTGCGAAAGGCGCCCGTTGTCTGACGATCTCCAGCGGCGGCGACAGCAACCTCGCGGATCGGCTTGGGCTGCGATCAGTGGAAACCGCATCGGCGGCCGAGATCGTTATCGTCTCGGGTAGCGAAGCCGAACAGATCTCGATGGAACACTACCAAGCGCTGTTGCGCCCTGCCGCTCAAAATGGCATCCCGTGCTACTGTACAAACCCTGATATACACAAATTGCATAACGGTGCCCTTGCTCCGGGTGCCGGGAGCATCGCCAAGCTCTACGAGAAGATGGGAGGATCAGTCATCTGGCTTGGGAAACCCTATCCCGATATCTATAAGCACGCATTGAGGCTTGCAGGCGTTACAGACACGCGGCGCGTTGTCTGCATTGGAGACAGCATCGAACACGATATCTTGGGCGCAAAATCAGTCGGCTTGGACTCAGTACTTGTGCGGACAGGGATCTTAGCCGACGCGACCGATGAGCAACTTCAAGAAGTCTGCGATAGGGTCGGCGCTGATCCAACATACACGATGATACGCTTTGGCGCTTGAACTCGGCCAGAGGGTCATCTGGGCGTGACTGCCGCGCGACAGCCGGCCGCTTATGCGCGGTCGATGGTGAAATCTGGCCTTGGGCTTGTGGGTGATGGCCTCGTCGAGCCAGGCGACCAACTGATTTGTCCGTATGGGGGTGCCTAAAGTCAGGCATACGGACAAACCAGCGGATAGCGGTAGACTAGTATATGTGGCCTCTACTCCAACCCCCAAAAATTAGCGGGTCAGCCTTGCGGGCGCGCGTCTCTGCCCAGGGACACGCGAATCTAGGCTTTTCGCCAGCCTCACTTGAATACCAAGCTTGCCTAAGCGCCCCCACCGCATCTCGAGCCTTCGTTGGAACGCGGCGTTACGTTTCTCTTGGTCATTGTTCCCTTAACGACAGATGTGCGTTTAAGCTGACGCCGGGAGCGCGGCCTCAGAGACAATCGAAAAAGTGGCGATCCCGGCTTCGCGCGCGGCTCGGAGAAGAGCCTGGCGGAATCCTTCTGCACTGATTTCTTCCGTTATTGCGTCAACGTGAGGCAATGAGCGTCCTTCGGGTGTCGGCATTGATCTGACAGCCTCCGAGATGCAAGCACTAAAGCGATCTCAGAAGAGATCACTTAACGACTCAGCCGTTGCAAAACAGTTGAACCTGTGCGTCGCGGAGGTCCTTTACGTTCGCATGCAGCCTGTCCTGATGCTTGGATTGGCTTGAGTGATCTCGTCGAGCGGGCGGCGGGCCAAAGATGGTCGCCTTTATGGGCATTGGAATCAAAAGACTGGAAAATCTGCAGCTGCAAATCTGTCGTGATAATCAATGATTCTCAGGCTCGTGCATCGACGGTGGAATGTCGCGTTTCCCATGAAGCACACGCCACACATCGACATGATCTTTTTGATCACGATAAAAGACGATATTGGGGTATCGTTTCAGCGAAATGCTGCGCAGGTCAGGCAATCCTAACTCGTATCCATATCGTAGCGATCCCGATTCCGGATATCGCGCAATCAGATCATAGGCTGCCCCAAAGCGTCAACAAAGCCGAGGGCAACCTCGATGCCGGCCTCGAGTACATAGTGGTCTACGGCCGCTTCGACGTCACTGCGAGCCAGTTCCCGAGGGACGATATACCTGTTTGTCACTTACTGTGCCGACCACGCACACGCTCACGCAGTTCAGTGAAATAGCGCCTATCGGCGGGATCGGATCGTACGGACGATGCTCCGTCAACCAACAGTCCGCGCAAAACAAGACGGTCCCGATCTCGCCGAATTAATTCGCGGATATATTCGCTGCTAGTCCCGTAACCACGTCCAGCAACCTGCTCATCGACGAAGCTCTCAAGATGGTCCGGGAGAGAAATGTTCATCGTGCTCATATGAACGCCTATAGCCGCAACGGCAAAATTTGGCAAGATCGACATCTTTTCCCTAACCATCAGCCATGGACGGCGGCTTAGCGGGTGGTCGAATTTCACGATGAGCTCGAAAAAATATCTATAGCGCGATCAAATATCTTCTGGTCAGCGTGTCCTGCGCCTGGAATGATTTCCATGCTCCACGCAAGTTCTGCCCCAGAAGCGTTCGAAAGTCCTTGGCAGAGCTTGAAATGAGCGCGGCAGGCGCACTCTCCGTCAATGGGTCCTCTCAGCGCTATTCTCGGTGACTGGCAGCTCTTCGTTAATTGCCTTTCCCTCGACCTTGAAGTTCGTCATCACCCGGAGAGTCACAAAAGTGCAATCGACAGGACGACCGCGGTCTCGTACGCGCCTAGACCAACCGCTGCCCCGATCGCGCCCGTGGCCCAGAGGCTAGCACCGGTCGCGGTCCCACGAATGCTGGCCTTGCCGACGAGGATCGCACCCCCGCCTATGAACCCGACGCCGTTGATAATTCCCTCCACAATCCTTGCCGTAGCCTCCGCATTCTCCTTGGTCACAGTTTCTGCCGCTTGGATGAACCCGCACGCGGCGATTGCCACGAGTGGAAAGGTGCGAAGACCGGCGCTGCGCTCGTTGCGTTCGCGATCCCAAGCGATCGGCAAAGCCAGCACGTAAGCGACGAGTAGCACGATCAGATGTCGAAGCAGGTCTGTGTGAAACCCGAGGTCTACCATCCAACCCATCGCGTCTTCTCTTCATCGGTTACGATCTAGATGAACATGGGCGGCGACAACATTCCTGCAAGTAGACCAGTTACGTTCCAGTAAACTATTCGTGCGCTGCGGCCGAGGTGCCGACCACGAGCGCCAAGCGGTAGAAACGCCTGGAAGACGGATCGTCGACCATCTGGTGCTCGCCAACCATACGGACGCCAGAAGACGCAAGGCGCGGCGAACTCGATCCAAGTTCCGCGTCTTCCGACGGCTCGTCAACACCGGACGGTGACAACCTCATTCTTGCTTCGAAAAGCGACATCGCCAACGGCTTTCTATACCGATGCCGTTGTCCGACTTGAAGACTGGTGTGCCGGAAACCACACGATCGAACTCGTCACACGGGCGCCCAGCGCGATTAGGGCGCCTCGAGTATCCTGAAGCCCTCCATTTCCCTTACCAGGGGCAAGTGTGACGGTCGATCCGGCCGTGGCCAAATTGCGGGAACCTCTGCACGACCTATCCCTGAGGATCACGAGCGGTCGCGTGCAGCTCAATGACGACTTCAAGACAATGCCCTCGTAGGGAAGCCGGTGCGGCCGCACTCACCTGATCGACGGCCTTTGGATGGTTCGGGCGCGCTTTTTCAAACGGCGACTGCGTTCCATCAATGAGACGGATCGCAACGTGCGAATTTATCGGTCGAGTTGACGGGCGCTTTTCGCGGAACGCGGCCAATAACAACCCGACATATGAGACGAATGGCGCCGTCTGAGCAACGGCGCCGGCGCGTTTTCAGGGCTGCGCCTTCACTGGCAGCCGGAATGGAACGCCTAGCCGGTTGAACGCATTCATAGCCGCGATCGTGATTGTGAGATCTACCAAATCTTTGGGCTCGAACCGGCCCGGTTGGGCCGGTAGGCTCAATCAATACCCGTAACGCCGATCGAGCTCTTTGAGAGCAGCCTGAACCTCATCGATGGAAACCGGCTCCGGTGTTCCCGGAATATGACGGAACGCCGGCTTTGAATCGATCGCATAGAAGTCGGAAGCCCACGACGCCAGGATAGTCCGCTTGTCGTCCGCGGAGAGCGCAGTCGCTTTCACAACGTCAAGCGGCCGCTCAATCTGAATGCCCTGTAGCAGGACCATTGGTCCCATCGCTATGGCGTTGGTAGCCGCCTCCTTTAAGATGTCGTGCATGTCGAGCTCCTTATCGAACGTGCGGATCTTTGTCGTGCCTGCGACGGGAGACGGCGACCATGTCGGTTTCAGGCGCTAGTAAATCGTGTTTCTCGGCAAAGGCAGCATACAGGCCGCGTGCGGTCTCCGCTTCGATATCACCGCGCAGCGCGGCACTGCACGCCTTGAAAGCCACTGAATGCGCCGTGTCGCGCAACGATACTGGCCATTCTGCAAGATGTCGGTAGGCATCCATGACGGTGTTGACCTCGGCGGGAAAGCCAAGGCCGACGAGGATTGTAACAGGTTGTTTGAACATATCGGGTTTCATGACGCTCTCCTTTCCAACCCGCAATATCGACGGGCGCCGCCCCGACGGCGCCCGTTTTCCAAGGTTTCAATCAAGCAGCCTTCTGCGCTTCGATCTGCGCCGGGGCGACATTCTGTGAAAGAGCCTGGTTGGTATGGATGTCGATCCTCCGCGGCTTCAAGGCCTCGGGGATCTCACGCACGAGATCGATCGAAAGGAGACCGTTCTGCAGATCGGCGCCGTTCACCCTGACATGGTCTGCAAGCTCGAAGCGGTGCTCGAACGGCCGGCCGGCAATGCCGCGATGCAGATAGCCTTCATTGGCAGCCTCCTGCTTCTTGCCGGTGACGGTCAGCAAGTTGGACTGGAAGGTGATGTCGAGATCGTCCTGGGCAAATCCAGCCACTGCGATCGAGATCCGGTAGCTGTCGTCGCCAGTCTTGACGATGTCATAGGGCGGCCAGTCGCTGATCGCGCGGGCACGCTGGGCGTTTTCGAGAAGATTGAAGACCCGGTCGAAGCCGACGGTCGATCGGAACAAGGGTGCGTAGTCGTAAGATGTTGCCATAGCCATATCCTCCTTGAAGCAACATGGGTACGGAAGCGCCGAAAGACAGCGCTCCCAGCAAGGCCAGCCCATCATTAGCGGCTGGCGGCAAACGATTTGGTTTTTGAGGATTTAAGATTCAAGAGCACCGGAAGAAAAAAATTTCTTCCGCTTGGAGTGTGCCGACGCAACCCTAATCCGYGGCATTATCCTGAATTCCCCGAAGGCCTCTATAAGATTCATGCCGCAGATTACCGTCGTCGGTCCAGCCGCGAATTCCATCTCGGTGATCAGCTTCGGCTGCGCAAAGACGCAGTTCTTGCCTTTAAGAGGAACGACAGGTGTCCTGGTCTTCAGCGTGTCGAGCGTGTTTTTCAGGTGAGCGACGTCCTTTTCCGTGAAACCCGTTCCGACGGCGCCGACATAGATCCAATTGTGTCCGCACAGGGCGGCAGCAGGCTGCCGATACCGCGGCGCGCTACAAGGAAGGCAAGGTCAAGGAGGGCGTCGACGTCTCGCGATCGCTGTCCGCAGATGCTCGCCACGACGCGAAGCATGATGCGAAGCCGGTCAGGGGGCTGGCTGAACACCGCGATCAGGTGCTGGCCCGCGTGAAGGAACATGCGCTGCAAGGCAGTCGCACCGCCCTGACCCGTGCCCCCGGGGGCTTTGGCATGGTGCGCACGTGGAAATTCTTCAACGGTCTCGTAGCGGACACCAATGCCGGCTGATTTCCTGCATAACCATAGGGCAGGTTAATTCGTTTCAAATAACGCCGGCGGTTTGCGCAATCGACTTGATGTGGGCGAGACCGCGACGATAGCCGAGAACGTCGAAGTGCTCCAGCATGAGTGGAACGTCCCGGTTGAGTTTGGCGATCTCGATCACATAGGCAATGTAATCAAGGTTTCCTTCGCCAGGCACCACTTCATCGAGATGGAACGAGATCGTCCCCGGGCCGCCCTGCATAACAAGATCCTTGGCATGGCAAGAAACGATCCACGGCCCGAGTAGCGCAAAGCAATCTCTGATCATCGTTCCAGTGTTGAAATAAAGTCGAGGCGAAATGACCATGTTAGCCGCGTCGATATGTGCACCGAATTGCGGGCGATCAATCGCCTTCAGCAATTTGAGATAGTTCTCTGGCGTGTCGGTCACCAGCCAAGGCACCATTTCCAGCGAAAATTTCGCGCGCTTCGGCCTCACCATATCGATGACGTATCGGGCTGTCTCGACTGCACGCTGAAAGCCGGCCTCGCTTTGATTGTCGGGATGCGGGCCATAATCATAATTGTCGCTAAGCTGCCAGGGATCACCCGGATGACCAACAGTTCCGTGGAACGCAACAATGGCGCCTGCTCCCAATTCGTCTGCCAGCGCTAGCTGATGGACGGCATAGTCGAGGTTGGCCTTCCGTGTGCTTTGATCGTGGGCAATGAGGTTTTTCCAGGCCCCGCCTTCGGCCATTACCAGATCGGCCGCAGCAAAGCTCTTTACCAGAGCCTTTATCTCCTCACGGCTCTCGATGCTGATGTTTGGCATATAGGCGGCGTTGTATCCGAATTCGACATGCGCCTGTGCGTAAGCCTCCGGATCGCCATTGTAGTCAATTCCGTATCCGCCAAGTCTAAAGGTCATAGAAGGTCTTCCGTTCTTTCGGATTGAAAACGCATTTGCCCAAGCTAAGCATTCGTCCCTAGTGCTGGGCTTCGGGGGGATAGAGCAACACTTTGCCGCAATTGCCCGTTTCCTGGAGAGCGAAGGCTTCTGCGACCTGCGACATCGCAAAACGATGTGTCGTCAGCTTGTCTAGAAGCGGTCTTGCATCGCGGACGCGCTGCAGGACCTCGTCGGCGAAGACATCATGGTTCCAATGCCATGCGCCGTAGATTTCAATGCCCTTGCCTGTGATGCGGTTAACCGGTAGCGAGCCGCTCCAGGTGACAAAGGACAACCGGCCCCTGGCTCGCACTAGTTCGAGAACCACCGGTGGGGCCGCCTCATTGTTGCTGGTATCGAGCGCTGCGTCGACGCCATAGCCGCCGGTCGCTGCGCGCACCTGCTCGATAAGATCCGGCGCACGAGGGTCTATCACCTGCTCTGCGCCAAGTTCCTTTGCCAATGCAACGCGGTAGGGATTGAATTCGAGGGCGATGACACGTGCCCCGATCGTGCGAGCATTGACGACCGCGCCAAGCCCGACCGCCCCACAGCCCGAAATCAGGATCGTGTCCTTGTCGGTTAGCTGCATTCGCTTCATCGCCGTGAAACTCGGGCCAAGCGCACAGATCGCCATGGCAGCGTGGTGTGTCTCGATATCATCGGGAACCGGCTGCAAGATATAGTCCGGCTTCAGAAGATATTGCGCATAGCAGCCGATCCCGGAAGACGATCCCGTTTCACCCAACAAGTCTCGCTGCGAGGTGCAGTGGATGTGCTCTCCCGCTGCGCAGGCGGGGCAGACGCCGCAGCCGGCGTGAGGCATGACGATAACCCTGTCGCCCGTCTTCAGGCGCCTCGACTGCGCAGCATCAACCACAACGCCTACGGCCTCATGGCCGAGTTCGCATGAGTGCGTTCCCGCGCGCCACCCCTGCCACTCCGTACACATTGGAGCGACCAAGACCTCGACCTTGACGATATCGCCCGACGCCTGTGGGTCTGGCCGTTGAGTGATCTGCGCTTGGCGCGGTCCTACGATTTCTACGCAAAAAATGGTCGTTACTCCGTTTGAAGGCTGCCAAGGTGGGGGGGCGCCCTGGATGTTGATTAACTTTCAGATGTCAGTTTAAAATGCGCGATGCCACTCACGGTTTCAGTAGTGGTGGAGCAGTCATCGAAAATTGTGCCATCGTTGATCAGATCCCCACCATTCCCGCCGAGGAGCGATGACGGGCCAGGTTTCAACAAGACCGGCTGCTCGCGGTTGAGCGGGACAGCTTCATCGGCATCGATGCGGATCGACATCGTATCCTTCCCGACCTGCTTCCAGCCGCGATCGCCCGAGTCCGTCCACCTTTTCTCCATCGGCGTCAGGACCGACCACCGACAAAGTCAGTAGTGCCGTGGCGCTATGAAATGCCGAAACGATCCTGTGCACATGCTCCTCCTCTAGCCGCGTCGTCGACGAATGCCTTGCGGTAAGACCGCCATGATCCATCGGATCCTAACTCGTCGCCGAGTATCCACGCTCGGACGCATGCGGCCTCGCCGTCCCTGGCGCTTTCGGCAGGCGGCACAAGGCGAATGTTGCACCTCACAAGACCGGGCTGCGGCGGTTATTCCCTCCATCGGCCGTTCGTAACGTTACGGATGAAGCATCGGGCGCATGTTGTCAATTGTTTTCAGACGCCGAAAAATTCGACGCAAAGCAAAATTAATGGAGGTCGTAACGTTACGAATGACATTGCCGATCAAGCTAAAATCTGGGTTGTTTGGTCGTCCCCATGGCCAAGTCTCGACCTCAGGCTCATCTACATACGTGAAACGGCAAACGAGAAGTCTGGTCGATCGCGCGCTCGATCAGTAAGCTGCCAGACCATTTCCCATCCTTCTTTCATTACGGCGACAGAGGAAGGCCGGCATGCAAAGGACAAAGGGCGATTGGGGTTGTTCGGCGACGCCGAACAGCAGAATTGCCTTCGGCCTACTAATTCGAACAGATCTCCGGCAGTAAATCAACGTCATCGACCCCGCATCGACGCCGTCTCAATAAGGCAAAGAAGTCCATCATGTTCAGACTTGCAAACAAAGCCGCCCTTCTAACCAAGGGGACGGCGAAGGGCGACCATCTTCTTCGCAGCTGACGACGCGTCCTCTATTGTCGGCAGCGACCTCGTCATCGCCCGCCGTGCGTGCAACCATTAATGGCGTCCAACTTTACAGGAGCAGAACTATGCAGATCGATCTCAAAGGAAAGACCGCCCTGGTGACAGGATCTACGGAAGGCATTGGCTATGCGATCGCCCGACAGCTCGCTAGAGTGGGCGCTGACGTCGTCGTCAACGGCAGATCCGAGGAAAAGACCGTGAGGGCCGCCGAGCGGCTGAAGAGCGAAGGCGCCAAGGGGGGCGTCACGGCAGCGGCGGCAGATCTCGCCTCCGCCGAAGGCTGCGCAACGCTTGTAGCGAAGTTGCCTCATGTGGACATCCTCATCAACAATGCTGGTATTTTCCAACCAAGTGATTTCTTCGACACCGCGGACGAGGTCTGGGACCGGCACTGGCAGGTGAACGTCATGTCCGCAGTTCGACTGTCGCGAGCTTATCTGCCGGGAATGCAGAAGGCGAACTGGGGCCGGGTCATCTTCATCGCGTCAGAATCAGGTTTCAACATTCCAGTCGAGATGATCCACTACGGCGTCAGCAAGACGGCCGACATCGCCGTCGCCCGCGGGCTCGCCAAGCGAATGGCGGGCACCGGAGTGACCGTGAACTCCGTTCTTCCTGGCCCCACTCTCTCGGAAGGCGTCGAGGCAATGCTTGCCGATGAGCGCGAAAAGACGGGCAAGTCGATCGAGGAGGTCGCCGCCGACTTCGTCAAGCAACACCGGAGCAGCTCTCTCATTCAACGCGCCGCGAGCGTCGAGGAGATCGCGAACATCGTGACTTATCTGGCCTCACCATTAGCATCGGCGACCACCGGCGCTTCAATGCGGGTGGACGGCGGCCTTATCGACACGCTTTAAGACGTGAACGCATCACCCCAAGCGATACAAAGCCCCACCGGAGATGGGGCTTTCTTCTCTCAAGCCACCGCGGCGTTCTTACCGCCGCGGGGTTGTCGCGGAATTAGGTGAAGGCGACCTTTCAGCGGCGCGCGTGTCATTGTCACATCTAGCAGCGACGAAAGGCTAAAGCGCGCAAAAGCGCTCGGCACGGCTGCCAGGATCAATCATAGGCGCATGCCGGAATGGTCGACGTCGGTGCTTGAAATGACGGACGGACACGGCTCGATCACATCATTGATGTGGGCGGACCAAAGATCTTCGCGCAGTCGCTGAAAGCGGCTGCCAGGCGAGGCCACAGTAACGCATCGCCTATCGTGGCGGATCGGAGGGAGCGTTCAATCCCCTCGACATGTTCCGCAAGCAGGTCGACGTGCTTGGTATCCCAGTCGCGAGAACGAGATGATCTTATCAACCCTGACATCGGATTTTCATCGCCAAGACTTTCAGCTGGATACCCGCGCTTCGCGTGACTATGACAAGGCCAAAGCCTCACGTTTGGCACTCAACTTACGGTAAAGCGTATTGAGTGATGCCATTTCAGCGTCTAGCGTTATGAATTGCTTAGCGATTCCCTTAATCGCTCGTCGCTGCCGTTGACCGATTTGAATTCGATCATGTCGTTCTCCTCAGTAATATTTACAAGCTATTCTTTCGACAGCATTATCAAGAGCTTTATTTGTTTCTCGTTTATGACAGATACCCAGTTCAAACACGGAACTTAAACCGGCTGAACCGGTTGTCTGTTCACGGCCGTGTGAACCCGGTCAGAGAAAGCGAAGAACCTCAATGAAAAATATGATATTGGCCGCGGCGCTCGTCGGAGCCTCGGCACTGGCGGCTGTTGCGCAAACGACTCCCGCCCCGTCGACTGATGCGGGAAATCCGGCGGTCGCGACGCCAGGCACGAAGAACCCGACCGCACCCGTCGCGGGCGCGAACAGCTTCACCGAGGCTCAAGCCAAGGACAGGATCGAGAAGGCCGGTTATTCGGAGGTCAAGGACCTCAAGAAAGACGACAGCGGCATCTGGATGGCGGCCGGCATGAAGGACGGCAAGGCCGTCATGGTCGCCCTCGATTATCAAGGCAACGTTGTCGCGAAATAACTCAACTCACGAATCCGAAGGATACTTTTATGAAAGCCATTACTGGACTTTTCGACGACTATACCGATGCAAGCTCCGCCGTCAGCGCGCTTGAAGCAACCGGCGTTCCCTCGAACGATATCAGTATCGTTTCCAACAACGCGGACGAGCGCCATTCCGACAGGGAGTCGGGTGCCGCGACCGGCGCAGAATCGGGCGCAGGCCTCGGTGCCGTTGTCGGTGGCGCCGGCGGTCTTTTGACCGGGCTCGGCATCATGGCCATTCCAGGTGTTGGTCCAGTGGTTGCCGCCGGCTGGCTTGCGGCAACCGCAGTTGGGGCCGTTGCAGGTGCAGTAACCGGCGGCGCAGCCGGCGGACTGATCGGGGCCTTGACAGGCTCGGGCGTATCCGAGGACGACGCCAACCTCTACGCGGAAGGCGTGCGTCGCGGTGGCACCCTGGTCACGGCCAAGGTGGATGATGCTCTTGCGCCTGAAGCCCAAGCGATCCTGAAACGTTCGAACTGGGTCGATCCTGCAGAACGCCGGGCTTCCTACAACGCGCAAGGCTGGACACGTTTCGACGACACGCTCGATCCGTACGGGCCAGACAGATCGAACGGGAACGTGACCGCTACCGTCGCCCTCCGGCAGCTTGATCACAACTCACGGCGGTCTCCGGGCACCAGTGAATGCGGCCGGAAATCTGATCCCACATAATCATTCCAAACCCAAGGAGCCAATCATGGCCAAGCAATCCAAAACCCTCGACGTCCTGTTTCACGATACCTTGAAGGACGTCTATTTCGCCGAACATAAGATCGTTGCGACCCTTCCGAAGATGCATGAGGCCGCCAAGAGCAAGCAGCTCAAGGACGCTTTCACGAAACATCTCGCCGAAACCAAGGTGCACGTTACCCGTCTCGAAGATGTGTTCAAGCTCATCGGCAAGAAGCCGGAGCAGAAGACCTGCGACGCGATGATGGGCATCGTCAAGGAAGGCGCGGAGATCATGGATGAGTATGCCGGCGCGCCAGCCCTCGATGCCGGCCTTCTTGCGGCAGCCCAGGCAGTCGAACACTACGAGATGTCACGCTATGGGACGTTGCGTACTTGGGCGCTCGAGTTGGGCATGAAGGATGCCGCCAAGCTCCTTCAGACAACGCTCGACGAAGAGCAGGCGACCGACCTTGCTCTGACGTCCATTGCAACAAAGGTCGTCAATCAGAACGCCGAGAAGGCTGCCTGAATCTGACGCAGCCGCGTTACGGCCGGTCACTGCCTGTTGTCGCGGTGACCGGCCAAGGCAATTGGGACAGCTGAAGGAAGGACCGTTCCAATGACCGAGTTTCAGGATATCAGGATCGTCGAGTTAAGCGAAGGCGCATCTGGGGCGGCGGTAGGGCCGCTGACGACGATGGTCCTGCAGCTTTCGGGCGTTGCGCCGGTCGATTGGGCCAACGCCTTTAACGAGAGCTGGAAAGAGAGCGCGTCCGTGATGAGACGGGCGGCGACAGCTACCGGGGATACGATAACATCGGCCTGCATGCCCTATGAGCTGCAGGGCCAGATCACGGAGGTAAACAGGATTATCGCCGAGACCAATTCTTCCTATCGAGATGGTCTCGAACAGGCGGCGGTTCGACAGGATGCCGAGCTCAAGGATTTGAAGGCTACCTTGAAATCGCCGCAACCGAAATGAGCGACGATGGGCGCGGAGCTGCCGCGCCCGATAGCGTCCGCGCGAACGTGCCTGCCACCTCGCCGATCCAATCGATGATTTGCATCTGAATATCCTTCCCGAAAGCCAAATCCATGACACCGCGAACCCTCCTTCAATTCTTCCACTGGTACTATCCCGATGGCGGCTGTCTCTGGAAAGAAGTGGAAGACAAGGCCGAAAGCCTTGCCGCCATGGGCATCACCGACGTTTGGCTGCCGCCGGCATACAAAGGCGCCTCGGGCGGCTATTCGGTCGGGTATGACACCTATGACCTGTTCGATATCGGTGAGTTCGACCAGAAAGGGACGGTCGCCACGAAGTACGGGGATCGCGCCGCGCTGCAAAGGGCCTGCCATAGCCTCAAGAACAACGGTATGCGTGTCATCCATGATGTCGTCCTCAATCATAAGATGGGCGCCGACGAGAAAGAGCGTGTCCAAGTTCGTCGCGTGAACGAAGAGGACCGGCTTCAGATCGAGGACGAACAGTTCGATGCGCTTGCCTACACTCGCTTTACCTTCCCTGGGCGCCAGGACAAGTATTCGAACTTTATCTGGGACATGACGTGTTTCAGTGGCGTCGATGTAATCGAGCAACCCAACGAAAAGGGCATTTTCCGCCTCGTTAACGAGTATGGCGACGGCGAGTGGAACGACCAGGTCGATGATGAACTTGGCAACTTCGATTTTCTGATGGGTGCGAATGTCGAGTTCCGAAACGCAGCAGTCAGCGAGGAACTCAAATACTGGGGCCGATGGCTTCCTGACCAGGTGCCTGTCGACGGCTTTCGACTCGACGCGGTCAAGCACATCCCCGCCTGGTTTTTCAAGGATTGGGTCGGCCACATGCGCGATCAGATCAACCCGGACCTGTTCGTGGTCGCCGAATACTGGCATCCAGATATGGATGTCCTGACGAACTATCTCGATCTCGTGGACAAGCAGTTGATGCTCTTCGACGTGGCACTTCATCATCGCTTTCATGAGGCATCGCTTGCTGGTGAGGCCTTCGATATGCGCACGATTTTTGACGGATCGCTCGTTGCTGCAATGCCCGGACATGCGGTCACCATCGTCGACAACCACGACACGCAGCTTGGGCAGGCACTCGAGGCGGCGGTGGAACCCTGGTTCAAACCCCTCGCCTACGCGCTGATCCTTTTGCGTGAACAAGGCGTGCCATGCATTTTCTATCCGGACCTCTACGGCGCCCAATACACAGTTGAACAGGACGACGACAGCAAGACCGAGATCGACATGCCGGTCATCGACTGCCTCTCGCAACTGATCGAGGCGCGTGCACGCTTTGCCAACGGGCCTCAGACCGATCTGTTCGATGATGCCTCATGCGTCGGTTTCGTACGGCATGGCAGCGCGCAAGCGCCCGGCTGCGTCGTCGTCATGTCAAACGGCGGAGCAGCCGAGAAAGTGGTGGGCGTCGGTATCGAGCACCGCGGCGTCACTTTCATGGATTTTCTTGGCCATCACGGGGAAACAATCACCATCGACGACGCAGGTCAGGCAACCTTCCCGACAAATGGCGGTAGCCTGAGCGTTTGGGTTCGTGTGGATGGCAGCTGAAACCGGTAGACCTTGCGCCCCCCGCAACGAACGCTCCCTCGGACCCGATTGGGCTCGCTTGTAATTGTGCAAGCAGCATTACATTACGCTGACGGGGCGTCATCAGGCATTCCGCGCCAACCGGAGCATCGCTTTATGCGCTGCATTTCCGATACGATCGAACGCCTGGCGCGCTACCGCGCGATACCACAGCCTAATTCTCCAAGTAGTGCCTTGAAGAAACTGAAATCTCACGGGAAAAATCCGGGCAATCTTTCGGCTTGATACCAGGTGCCAGACGATGGACAACCTGCTCCTGCGCTGGTCGCCATCTTGCATGGATGCACACAAACTGCATCAGGGTATGATCAGGGTTCGGGCTGGTCGAAGCTGGCCGATGACTTTGGATTTGCGGTTCTCTTCCCGGAGCAATCACGGGAGAACAACGCAAACCTCTGCTTCAACTGGTTTGTCGCAGCCGATATGACGCGCGACGAGGGTGAAGTGCGCTCGATCCGGGAGATGATCGAAAGCATGGTTTCCGATCATGGCGTCGATCCCAAGCGGGTCTACGTCACGGGACTGTCGGCCGGTGGCGCGATGGCGAACGCGCTGCTTGCCGCTTATCCGGAAATGTTTGCAGGGGGGCTATCATCGCGGGGCTTCCATACGGCACGGCGTCGACAGTCCCGCAAGCCTTCGATCGAATGCGCGGACATGCCCTTCCTTCGGCTTCGGCTCTTTAAGTCATCCTCCTGCCCGCCTCAAAGCACAAGGGGCCATGGCCAACTGTGTCCGTCTGGCATGGCACATCGGACCGTACGGTCGACGACGCGAACGGACGTGCGATTGTTGATCAGTGGAAAGGCGTGCATGGCGTCACAGAACCCGTTTGTGATGTCGCTGCCGGGCATGAACATCTCATTTGGAAGGACAGTTCGGGGCGTGACGCGATCGAGTTGTACAGGATTTCCGGCATGGGTCATGGCACGCCTCTCGACGTTTCGAGCGGCTACGGCGAGAGCAGGGCTTACATGCTCGACATCGGCATTTCATCGACGCGGACGATTGCTCGTGATTGGGGTTTGACCCCATCATTTGAGCGGCGGAAAAGCAGAAACCTTCGGCGGCGGCGCGGATAGCCCCGCATGACGTTGGTACAAGCGACTTTGTCCGAACGACAATCGAAAATGCTCTTCGCAGTGCAGCCTGATGAAATAACAGTTCCCGGCGCTGGCGGATCGGAACATCTTCTCACCGTCAGCATCAGGCGGCGGCTTTGGGGCCATCAAAAGCTTCTTTACCACCATTTAGCGGATACCGGCATGCGGCTGTGCCGGTGCAGCACCGGTCGGCCCATCACAAGAGCTTGCCGGCGGAGCTGCTGCCCGGCAAGGCCACCGCGATGGATGTGATCGAGCCAAAAAGATGGCGTTGCACTCACGCCAAATTCGGAGGATCGACGGACGTCACTTTGTCCTTCTTGATAGTCACCTCATCCTCCATGTAGCCTATGTCTTATTGCAATGACTTCCTGCCGCCGAAGCTTTAAGAGGAAAGATTATAGAAGGAGCGATGCCATGGATGATCTCCAGGTAGACCTGCAGGCCATCGGCCAGATGGTCGAGGTACCCACGATCCTCGAAGTCATCTGCAAGACAACCCACATGGGCTTTGCGGCCGTCGCTCGCGTCACCGACAGCCGCTGGGTTGCCTGCGCGGTACTCGACGATGTCGATTTCGGGCTGAAGGCTGGCGGCGAACTCAAGGTCGAATCGACGATTTGTCACGAGATCCGCCAAAGTCATGATCTCGTAGTCATCGACGATGTCGATGAAAGCCCGCAATACCGCAACCATCACACGCCTGCGATCTACGGCCTGAAAAGCTACATTTCCGTTCCGATCATCCGTCGTGACGGAAGTTTTTTCGGAACGCTCTGCGCCATCGATCCGGCACCTCATAAGGTCGACAATCCCGAGACGATCGGCATGTTCCGGCTCTTCGCCAAGCTGATTGCGAATAATCTGGATAACAATGCCGATCTTGTCCAGGCTCAGGTCGAGCTCGCCGAGGAGCGCGAGCTCTCGGTGGTTCGAGAGCAGTTCGTCGCCGTGCTTGGACACGATCTGCGAAATCCAATTGCTTCGATGATGGCGGGAATCAGGCGCTTAGGTCGCACGGAAGAGATGAGCGTGGAGGACCGCAACGTTCTTGGTCTTATGCAGTCGAGTGCCATCCGTATGCGCGATCTCGTTGACAATGTGCTTGATTTCGCCAGAGCGCGCCTCGGCGACGGACTTAAGTTAGACGTCGTTTCGGAGGCGCCGCTACGTCCCGTTCTGGAAAATGTTGTCGAGGAGATCCGATCGGTCCATCCGCATCTGGATATTCGGAGCAATTTCGAACTAGATCGCGACGTCCGTTGCGATCATCCCCGTATGTCCCAACTTCTTTCGAACCTGATCGGGAATGCGGTTACCCATGGCGACAGCGCAAAGCCAATTCAAATTGGTGCGACGACAACTGGAGGTCGCCTAGAGCTCTGGGTCGCCAACGCYGGCGAACCAATTTCAGATCAGGTGAAGACAACGCTGTTTAGGCCGTTCTTCCGCGGTGAAGTCAGAGGCAGCCAACAGGGTCTCGGGCTTGGATTGTACATAGCAAGCGAGATCGCCAGGGTACATGGCGGGAAGCTTTCTGTTACGTCGGACGACTCAGAGACCCGGTTCATATTCACGATGCCTTTACAATCAGCCAGTGGAGGTCTCTCAAACGGCTAACGCGCCCTGCACGAAGTATCAGCTCTTATCTCGGTTCTTGCTTACTTCATGTGGAAAGTGCTCTTGCAGTGCTTCGAGAAGGGTCGCGGCAGAAAACGGCTTTTGAACAAAACTCGCATTGCTTGGGAGATCACCCTCTTTGGGCATCCTTGCTCCCGATGCGACGATCACCTTTATGTCTGGCCACCGCTCGGCGACCGTCCTGGCCAATCCGAAACCATCAAGATCTCCACCGGTCTGCACGTCGGTGAACAGCAGCTGGAGGAAGCTGTATTTTTCGAGAAAAGCGAAAGCCTCGTCGGCCGTATCCGCTTCCACGACGTAATATCCTGCTTCTGAAATGAAGTCGGCAGTATCCATACGTATCAATGGCTCGTCATCCACGACGAGTGCTATGGGTTCGGCGATCTTGTCGAATCGGTCTTTATCCATACGCACTAACACGATCCGTGAAAGCTTGTTCCAACTTTTGATATAATTTCGAAAGTAATTAGAGATGTTGAGGTGATGCAAATCGAGGTGATAGGATTTCCCGTCCTTTGTAGCCCATACGCAAGCGTTTCTCGTGTTGGAAACAAGCTTGTTGAGGGCGCCGACGATGCCCGGCCGGGCAAGTTCAGAACGACCCCACAGAACAAACGCCGCATGAGAGATGGAGCRGTTCTTCTCTCAGCCCCCGCAACGTTTCACAGGGAAATGTCGCTGCGGATTAACCTCAGCGGGATCAGCGAGCGCATTGCATCGGGATCCCCTTTTTCTTCTGTTCGGCCCAGGTCTGTTGCGCCTTTATTCGTCACCGCTGAGAAAGTGTCCGATGGGAGCAGGCCCTATTCCATCGCAGACGATTTTGGGAGTGGCCAGCATCGCCACCGCAAGGATAGCCCCTGGCACCCCCACGTCCAGAACTAGAAGACCAGGGCTACTATCACCACCACTGTTGCTCGGCTTATGAGGGCAATGGGGCTGCAGGGCATAATTCGTGGCAAGCCGATCCACACGACGATCAGTGACAAGACCGGCCCATGCCCCTGCGCCGAACATGCTCTGGCTTTCTGATTTCACGTATGTGGCCACTTGGCAGGGCTTCGTTTACGTCGCGTTCGTGATCGATGCCTTCGCTCGCCGCATCGTCGGTTGGCGAGCAAGCCGGACTGCCCATGCGGGCTTCGTTCTCGATGCCCTCGACCAGGCACTGCATGATCGGCGGCCCGTCCATCGTGGCGGGCTGGTTCATCATTCCGACCGCGGATCGCAATATGTGTCCATTCGCTATTCCGAACGGCTGGCGGAAGCTGGCATCGAGCCGTCTGTCGGGAGTGTCGCTACGAAGCTGACTTGGGCGTGGAGCCATTACTGAAAATCCAATCCGACGTTGCAGGCAAGATCTTCCGCTGGGCCTGGTCGAAAGTGAGCGACCCATTGATCTTGCCACCACACCTCATCAAAAGGAGCCCTCCCAGGGGTGTGGGGGGCTCCGAGAAGCTTAGATGCCGGAACAGGTACCAAACGGCCAAGCTAGACAGTAGGCTCACAGAGCACATGTATTAGCGAATCAATTCGGCTGATCCTCGAAGGCCGTCCTCATTTGAGCGAGAATGAATACGCGCAAGGTCTGCTTGCTTGCCAGGCGGGGCGAGTTTGAGAAAAGGAGAGGATATAAAATTCAGCAATCGAAGGTCTGTCCGAAAATTCGACGGTGATGTTTCGGCGCGTGGCTGGATGTTCCTACGTCCTCCCTTCTGGAGCGCGTCCCATCTGCCTTTACGACAAGCTTCTTGAATGGCATCAGCTTGCTCACAACCTCAAAGGAAAGACTTCGGGATAGGAGCGACACTACCCCGCCTTGGCGTATTGGCCCAAACGTTTTGACTAGGATCGAAAAATTGTCGTTGTGGTCGCCGAGCCCCGCCCGACCAGCCAAATCAACGTCTGGGCCATGACAACAGCCAAGATAGTCAGTGATGCAGCGAACCAACGCCATGGCTCCAAATCGACTTGCGTTTCGAGACCGAATGCACAGGCATGGGCTGAGGCTTTCTCGACACAGAAGCTTCCTGCCTAAGCATATTTCGCACCCGAAAGCTTGGAATGTATGTCCCTTTGGGAACGGTAAGGACAATGTCATCTTCCGAGCCCTGAAGCAGGTAGTATCGCTCCAACTCGCGGCGGATCCGACTTGCTTCGATTCGGAAACAGAAGTCGGCCTGTGCATCGAAGGATGCATCCCGACCGAACACAAGTTGAGCGATCGTCACTGCCTTCAGGTACCCTGCCTGCCACCAAGGGTTTCCTCGACGACGAATTGCAGAAATCTTCTCGCCCGCAGCTGCAGTCTTAACTCTGTACTGGTCAGGATTCGTTCAACCTGCCCCTTATCTGATCTAGAGATGGATCACCCGTTTCGTGGGGCATCGGGGGGAGTATAGCTGTCAGGGGTTCCTCGGTCGCGTGTGAAATGCGCGTTATTATGCGCCGTGCGAAGAGATTTGTTCTCCAGCCTACTCCCAATAAATACCGATGGTGGCCATTAAATCAGAATATTCCGGGAAAATATTCCACAAAAGTTGCTAGCCAATCGATGAACGGGCTTTGTGTTCCGGTGAGGTATTGAAGCCAAGGCTTGCAACAAGCAGCGAACGCCCTACTTAAATGACAAGCTCACCCGGAGAATGGTTGTCGCCACTTCTCGGTCATCTTTCGGACAGCCCCTTATAGGAGCGTACAATGTCCACCCGATCGACCTTGGGGAGTATGAGTGCTGAACGGCGGGAGTCGGTCCTGCGTTCGCTCGCGTCGATGCTGCAATACTCTGCGGGAGTAGCTAAGCTTCGACACTATCCGAGTTGGAACGAAATGGAAGTGTTGGCCGCAGAATTAACGCGAAACGCGGCCGTCATTGCTCAGGAAACCTCGGAAGCGGCCGAAACGGCTGCCGCCCAAGCCATAAGACTTTTGAGCGAGTTCGAATTGCGTTATCCCTCCACTGATTTTAGCCATCATTGAGATCGCTTCCATCATCCGGTGAATGATGGACTGCATCTGTTGCACCAGCTCGTGACGTTTCGCCGATTACTGGTAATCTGAGGCCCAGCGCCATCATCACATAATAGGGCCACCCTTGGCGGATGCTCTTGCCGAGACGGGCTCGACAAATCGCGGGAACGCTCCCACTTTTAGACGTCGAAAGTGACATCGGCATATTGTGCTTACGGTCATGGCATTACCTCCCTGCCGCTACTCGGACGGGTGCCGGAACCGACAGATCGGCGAGTGATCCTCGCTCTATGAGCCGGCATGGCATGTAGACCCGGCCGTGTTCGGGACGGCCGGCAATTTCATCGAGCAGACATTCGACGCGCGTCTGGCATGGCAAGGAAGACATCCGATGCGACACGGTATCGGACCCGGAAATCGAGCATCCCCGTGATGCGCTCATCAAAGTGACGAGCTGCGCGATTTGCGGATTTGCGGCTCGGAACCCCCATCTCTTCCATATTTTCATCCCAAAGATGAAGTCGGGAAATAATATCAGGCACGAAATGATGGGCGAAGTCGTCGAGACCGGCTCGCAGATGAACGGCCGCCTGAAGAAGGCTGACCGGATCGTCGTTGCCCTGGCTGACCGCGGAGCAGCTGGTGGCGAGGCAAGAGGGTGAACGCAGAGACTTCAAGGCCAGCCTGCGGTATAACTGATTGTTCCCGTGCCCGCTTTGAGCTTGGGTCCATTTCGGGCACTTGGGTGTTCTTCGCAATGCTTGGAGGTGGCTGATGAGCGGAACAGAATTTTTAAAGGCGGCGACGTCCGCGGCACCCCATGGACTTCCGGATGGCGAGCTTCGCAACCGGCTCTCCGGACGCACGATACTGATCCTGATCGGCGTGGCCGTTATTCTTCGGCTGGGCCAAGAGATATTCGTACCGCTCGCGCTGTCTCTGCTCCTGACGTTTACACTCGCGCCGATCGTATCCTTCCTTCGCAAGCGTTCTGTGCCGAAGATCCCCGCCGTTCTGCTGGCCGTTGCGTCGGCATTCTGCGCGATTACCGTATTCAGCGTCGTCGTGGCAACGCAGGTTACCAATCTTGCCGAGAACATTCCGACATATCAGCGAAACATTGTCGATAAGGTGCATTCACTGGCGCAGGCAGGTGCGGGAAACGGCGTGTTCGAGCACCTTAGCAAAGCCGTCGAACGCGTGGGCGCCGAAATACAGACCCGTGCCGTCGAAAGCCAGGATCCGAAAGTTGAGGCGCCGACCATCCGAACGCCGATGCCTGTCGAGATCGTGACGCGCTCCGATCCAATCCAGACGCTGGGCAACTTTCTGCTGCCCCTTATTAGTCCGTTCGCAACCGCTGGTCTGGTTATGGTACTTGTAATCTTCATGCTTCTCGAGCGGGAAGAGCTGCGCGACCGGTTCATCCGGCTGGTCGGCCTGGGCGACCTCCACCGAACCACAGCAGCGCTGCAGGATGCCGGCGCGCGGGTCGGAAAATATCTGCTGATGCAATTGGTGGTGAACACGCTGTACGCCGTGCCTATTACCATCGGTCTCTGGGCCCTCGGCATCCCGAACGCAATCCTATGGGGACTGCTGAGCCTGGTTTTGCGGTTTGTGCCCTACATTGGCGCAATCATCGGGATGATGTTGCCGCTGTTTCTCGCGCTCGCGATCGCACCGGGATGGTCACTGGTGGTCTGGGTTGGCACCCTCTATCTGGTTACCGAGTTGGTCAGCAACAACGTGCTGGAGCCATGGCTCTATGGGACGCATACGGGATTGTCGCCATTGGCAATTATCATCTCGGCGATCTTTTGGTCCTGGCTCTGGGGTCCGCTTGGCCTTATGCTATCGACCCCTTTGACGGTCTGCCTCGTCGTGCTGGGAAGACATGTTCCGCAGTTCGAATTCCTTGACGTCCTGCTCGGCAACGAGCCGGTGCTGGAGCCTCACGAAAAGCTTTATCAACGACTCCTGGCCGGGGATCCTAACGAAGCTTCTGACAATGCCGAAGAGTTCCTCAAAGAGGAATATCTCGTCGAGTACTACGACAAGGTAGGTATGCCGGCGCTTCTACTGGCCGAACTCGATCGTCAGCGCGGCGTGATGTCGGAGAGGCAGATTGAGATGGTCGCGTCGAGCTCGCTGTCCTTGGTTGGGAACCTGTCCGATATAGCGGATGACGAGGAGAATGAGGATGAAACTGCGCCGGAGGAACCGTCACCGGCAGACGCCGAATTGGAGCTTCCTGACGGCGAGGGCCACTCCCTTCTGTGCATCGGCGGACGCGGTGGTCTGGACGACGCTGCCGCTGCCATGCTCTCGCAGATATTAGAAGTCCAGGGCGCCGCAGCGACGCGATCGTTTTATGCCGAGCATGCTGCTCGTGGATCCCTGGCACTTCCCGTCGACGGGGTCGACACGGCGATCGTCACGTATCTTAACGGCAATTCGAAGTCCCGTGCCCGCCAGATGATCCGCCGCCTCAAGCGCCTGAAGCCTGCGCTTCGTGTCGGTGTTCTCATTCCGACAGCAAACGGCCAGGACTTTGCTCAGATCGATCCGAAGGAGATAGATGCAGACTTCGTGGCAATCACGATAACGCAGGCTGCTCGTTCTGGCCTAACCTCTTCGGCCGCTGTAAGCCTCAAGACCGTAGTGCGAAAGATCGCCCGACGGAGGTCGCCTTCCATCGGAGGGACGGAAACGACGATTTCGGGGTAGTTAGGCTGGGCAAATATTGCTTGCTCTTGACGCGATGTGAACCGACGGCCGACCCGTACTGTGTTCTCTTTCAATGCTACCCGTGGGAGTGGGCTCCAAACCCGACCGGCGCTGCTGGTTCGCTCGAAACTGGTTGCCCCAGTCGCGAACCCACGATCCGAGCGCCTTCTTGACTGCATCGATGAGTGCGGATCCCACGAGTGATGAAGATCATCGGCAGCTTCGCTCCAGCCCCTTTCAGCTTGCGCAGTTCGATGCCGGACATGCCTCCGAGATCGATATCCAGCACGAGACAGTCGATCGGCGTTTTCACGTCGTGACGGAGAAAAGCTTCCGCCGATGCATATTCGACAGCCGCAAATCCGTAGGCATTGAGGAGCCGACCCACGCTTCGACGTAGGCTCGTATCATCATCGACTACGGCGACAGTGCGGCGCAGCTTTCCCACCTCATGCGCTCATGCGTGACATTGCGCTACATACGCGGGTTTACGTCACTCTAGGCGTGCCGGCGGTCGGTTGATATTGCCCTTAGGGGAAGAGCGTCCGATCACCCTGTGGTCGCGGTACGACCGATGTCGGCGGCGATCAATAAGACCTCCGCAAGCAATTTTGCGGCGATCTTCTCCATGACCTGGTGGCCACGGACGATAAGCCCAAAGACTTCGGCTTCAGGCGCGCTCAGACTCGCAATCAAGCCACTCACTTTCTGCAGACGGTCGTGCTCGGCCCGTCGTCTCTCATATTGCGCTAGCGCTCGCTCGATCGCCTCCATCAGCACCGCCGCCGAGCTGGTCTTTTCCAAGAAGTCCTGTGCACCTGCTTTCCTTGCGTCGACGCCAGCCTTTATTTCACCTGGGCCCGTAAGAAACACGACCGGGATTAGAGGTGCAAGCGCGGCTTCCGGAACGGCTCAAAGATCCAGCCGGTAGCCAATATGCAAGCGTCCGGTCTTCTGAGCCTTCAAAAGATCCTGCGCTGCTTCACGGAGTGAAATCGGGTCAGCGACTACTCAATGTGGAGCGGGCCGTGGTGCTGGCGTCCACTCGACGCCAGCATCGTTGGCTCCCGCGCGTTCATTCGTTGGTCTGGTGGAACATTCGGGGCGTCAATCCATTGTCGGTTGGGCTTGTTTTCCCTGTACGGGCCTAGAGGCTCATCGCCCACCCCGCGATGGGCCCTTTCCCGCGCTCGCTACCAACCATCCGCGTGATGATGGGGCAGTGGGCTAACATCCTGCCGGTCTGAAAACAACGCGCTTTTGACGCTCACTCCTTACCGATGCCAAGCGGACGCGCAACGGACTTGGCGATTTTCTCCGCGATGTCCGATTGGATTGCAAACGATGGCTTCCTGTCCAGCTCGTCGTCATAATTTTCAGCCCAAACGACAGCGCCATCCGAACGCCTCACCAACCGGGTCGCCAACCTTAGTCGCCGTCCCTCCAGTAGCACCGCCCCTTGGAGCAGATAGAGGCTATCGTTCGAACTCGAGGTACGACCGGCCTTTACGACAAGCTTCTTGATTGGCACCAGCTTGCTCACAACCTCATATGTAAAACTCAGAGATATGCCTACCGTGTCTGAGTCCGGGGACATAGGCTCAAATGGTTCGACGGCGATCGATTGCATGGTCGTTGTGATCGCTGAGCTCGGACTGTCCATCAGAACCAGACCGTGGACGAGCACAAAGCTTCCGATGGTCACGGCACCCACGACCCATTGCCAAGGCTCCAAGCCGGCTTTGCGTATCGGATCCTCAGGCAAGGCCAGAGGCTTTGTTGGTGCAGATATTGCCTGTCCCTTCGGCATCGTTCTCATCCGAAAGGTTGGAACGTATGCCCCTTTGGGAACGGTTATGACAATGTCGTCTTCCGAACCCTGGAGCAGGTAGTATCGCTCCAACTCGCGGCGGATGCGACTTGCTTCGATCCGGACACAAGGGTCGGCCTGTGCATCGAAGGATGCATCCCGACCGAACACAAGTTGAGCGATAGTCACCGCTTTGATGTATCCCTGCCTGCCATCCAGAGTTTCATCGACGACGAATTGCAGAAATTTACGTCCACGCTGCGGCAGTTCGAGGTTCTGACTGCTCAACATGCGTGTGAGTTGATCCCTGACCTGCTCTGGAGAAGGCTCACTAAGTTGGAGGGCGTTCGTGAATGCAGCTGTCATCGGCCCGGTCACCGTCCGTTGAAGTGAAACGCACGCTCTCACGCGCAGTCGAAAGTCATTTGTTTCTAGCATACGCTCAATTAGTGCCATTGGGCCAATAAATGAGAATATTTTCGGTCAGGTAGTCGTCACCAGTCGACCGGCCAATAGTTGAAGAGGCGATGGGGTGCGCCTAGTCGTTAACCGATCCAAGATCTTTTCCTTCCGAAGGTGCTGGAAAAACTTCGCTCGTTCCTTAAATCTCCACCATGCAGAACGCCCTCAACTTTCAGCACGAAAGGGGTGCCTCTCCCTGACCGGGAGGCGCCCTTTTCAATGGGCTATTAAGACATACACAGATCTCGTGCCCGATCTGACGGTGGCAAAGCTGATTGCGCCCACTGAAACGCCCGGCGCGGTCGCAACAGAGGCGGTCGGCTTCGGATGTCATCCCTCTGTCACTTGTCAGTGCCGGCCCTCCTCCCAACCTGGATATCCAACAGATAGGCGAAGACTAACGGCGGCGCGATGGCGCTGTTCCTGGCACTGCCGCGCTACCCCAACCTATGAAGCCGTCCATGAAACCGGATTGACGCTGCAAGGCTTTATTGCTTTCCTCGACCCCGCCAGAAACGGCCGCCGCCGCACTCGCTGCGCTCCGTGCATCCGGCGTGGCTGTCAAAATTCTGACCGGGGATAACGATCTGGTGACGCGCGAGACCTGCCGGGATGTGGGTCTCGATATTTCCGGTCTCTTACTCGGGCACGATCTGGAAGCAATGAGTGACATGGAAATTGGGGACGCAGTAGAGAAAGCGAACGCCTTCGCCAAGGTGTCGTCCTGCCAGAAGGCCCGCATCGTCGCTGCTCGGCAGGCCAGAGATCACGTTGTCGGCTTCATGGGCGATGAAATCACGTTGGTCCGGCATTGAAGACCGCCGATGTCGCAATATCCGTGGACACGGCGGTCGATATCGCCAAGGAATCCGCAGATATTATCCTGCTCTAAAAAAACCTGGCCATCTTGAACGATGTCATCGAGGGCCGACGCGTCTTTCGGCAACATCGTCAAATACATTAAGATGGGCGCAAGCTCGAACTTCGGCAACATGTTCAGCGTTCTCGGCGCGTCGATCTTCCTGCGTCCCCGAAAATGGGAAATCGGCAATACATGCGCTTTATGCTGTTCATCGGGCCGATCAGCTCGATCTTCGATTATTCGACTTATTTCACCATGCCGTTTGTCGTCGATGCCTGGACAAATGCGTCGCTATTTCAAACGGGTGGTTCGTGGAACCAATCCTGACCCAGACGCTAATCATTCATGTCATCCGCACCCCTCGAAAGCCGTTTATCGAGAGCTGGGCCAGCCCGCCGTTGATCATTTCCACGATCATCATCTGTGCGATCGCCATTGCCCTGCCGTCTTCCGTGTTGACGCCGATGGCGATGATCACCGCGGTGGAGACGATGCGTCCGCCGCGCGGGACCTTGAGATAGGTGGCATCGATCCAAAGGTATGGCCCCTCGCCTTCGATGGGCCGGGAGAGAAAGGCCTTCACCTTGTCGGATTTCCTCGCACAGCCTGGAGACCTGGCTTTTGGAGATGCCGCTCATACCCATCGCCCTGACCAGATCGTCCACCGAGAGGGTCGAAACACCCTGGATATAGGCTTCCTGGATCACCGCGGTCAGCGCCTTCTCGGCCATGCGGCGCGGCTCCAGAAAGCTAGGGAAGGAACTGCCAGTGCGCCGCTTTGGAATTCGCAGTTCAACGGTACCAGCTCGGGTCTCCCAATTGCGGTCGCGATAGCCGTTACGCTGTGCAAGTCGAAAGTCATTTTTTCCCCGTAGGCCGCTCCAGTCTTTGCGCCGACCTCCAGCTCCATCAGCTTCTCGGCTGCAAAGCCAATCATCTCGCGTAGCAAATCCGCATCGCGATACCTCAGACCAAAACGATTTCTGCAAAGCGAAGCACGCGAACCGATCGATGGCACTGAGCTTGATGAGGTGGATGGCTCCCTCTTCTGGCGATTCCTCCCAAGCCTCCGATGTCTGTGCGCTTGCACCCTCCCAGTTTTCCAAATTTGAAAAACGGTTAAGCATTTTTTGCCGTTTTTTTCGAAATTTGAGCGCCTAAGTCAGGTCGTGTGATGTCATGACGAATGGCTCGGAAGGAGATAGGCCATGGATAGAAAGCACCACGAGGACGTCGCTAAGGACTTTCTGGATGCGCTTGCACGATGCGATACCGACACGATGTCGAAGCTCAGCACCGAGGATATGACCTGGTGGATCATGCCCGGAAATAAGTTTTCGGGCTTGCACGCTAAGGGGTCATATCTCAAAAACTTGCCCAAGCTTTTACAAAACGCCTCCGGCCCACTCAGGCTGGAGTATCACGAAATCACCGGCGAGAGCGATCGCTTGGCGATCGTCGCCGAGGGCGATCTGCCGATGAAGGATGGCCGGCACTACCGGAACCATTATCATTTCCTGCTGCGCTTCCGGGACGGGAAGATCGCAAGCGGCAAGGAATTCAAGGACTCGCTGCGCATCAACGAGATATTCGGCGCGCCCGACAGAAGTGACGCAGCCTGATCGCGCCGAGCGCTAGGCAGCTTACACCCCATCAATCACAACTGACGCGGAGCGGACCTTCCTGTCCGAACGGATTGACGCGTCTAAAGGAGCGTAAAATGAAGTACAAGCCACTCGGCAATACCGGTCTTCTGGTTTCGCAGCTTTGCCTGGGAACGATGACTTTTAGCGACGGCACCGGCATCTACGAACATATCGGCGATGTCGGCCAGAGCGGCGCCGACGAACTGGTCAAGGCCAGCATCGACGCTGGGATCAACTTTTTCGATACTGCCGACGTCTATTCAGCTGGTGCCAGCGAGCGCACGCTCGGCCAGTCCTTCAAGAATCTCGGGATACCCAGAAACGAGATGGTCCTGGCCACCAAGGTCTATAGCCGCATGGGACCAGGCCGGAACGATGTCGGCGCGTCGCGCGGGCACATCATGGATGCCGTGGACGCCAGCCTCAACCGGCTTCAGACCGATCACATCGATCTCTATCAGGTCCACGCCACGGATATCCTGACGCCGGTGGAGGAAACGCTGCGGGCACTGGACGATCTGGTACGCCAGGGCAAGGTCCGCTATCTCGGCGTGTCCAACTGGCAAGCCTGGCGCATTGCGACCGCGCTGGGTGTTTCCGCCCGCCTCAATCTGGAGCGTTTCACAACGCTGCAGGCCTATTACTCGGTCGCCGGACGAGATTTGGAGCGCGAATTGCGGCCGCTTCTCGAAGCCGAGAAAATGGGCCTTCTCGTCTGGAGCCCGCTTGCCGGCGGCCTTCTGTCGGGCAAGTTCAGCCGGGAAAACCAGTCGCCCGAAGGTTCGCGCCGCTCCTCTTTCGATTTCCCTATTGTCGACAAGGAGCGCGCCTGGAATGTGATCGACGTGCTGAAGCCGATTGCTGAAGCCCATGGCTGCAGCCCAGCCCGCATCGCGCTTGCCTGGCTTCTTTCCAAGCCTGTCGTCACCTCCATCATCGTCGGCGCGAAGCGGCTGAGCCAACTCGAGGATAATATCGCCGCAGTGGATATCACCCTCACCGAGGACGAAAGCGCCAAGCTCGACGCCGTTAGCGAGTTGCCGCCGGAATATCCGGGCTGGATGCTGGCCACGCAGGGTGCGGACCGCATGGGCGCCGTCGATCTTTGGGCCGACAAGACGTCGCAAACGTCCTGATCGATGCGCGGGAGCGTCCGAATAGCGACAACCAAACCAAGAGGATAAGGATCATGACAGATCGATTGAAAGGGAAGGTCGCTGTCATTACCGGCGCTTCCAAGGGCCTCGGCGCAGCAATCGCGAGGGGCCTTGCCGTCGAGGGAGCCTCGGTGGTGGTCAACTATGCGGCCAGCAAGGATGCGGCCGACCATGTGGTGGCGGATATCGAGGCGAAGAGCGGCCAAGCCATTGCCGTCAAGGCAGACATGAGCAATCCGGCACAGGTGGAGGCGCTCTTCGCCGAAGCGAACCGCGCTTATGGCCGCGTCGACGTGCTCGTCAACAATGCTGGCGTCTATGACTTCCAGCCGCTCGAAAACCTCTCCATCGAGCTCTTCCGCTGGCATATGGAGTTGAACGTCTTCGGCTATGGAGGCCGTGAAATACATGCCGGAGGGCGGCAGCATTGTGAACATGTCCTCGACGGTAACGATTTTCGGCCCGGAAAACGCTTCCGTCTACACAGCCAGCAAGGGCGCGATCGACGGATTGACGCGGGCGCTGTCCAACGAACTCGCGCCCCGCAATATCCGCGTCAATGCGATCAAGCCCGGCGTTGTCGATACAGAAGGCGTCCAGGCCGGTGGCTTCCTTAAGACGGACTTCGGCCCCGCAGTGACGGCCAGAACGCCGCTCAAACGACTGGGCACGGCCGACGACGTGACGCCGGCGGCAATTTTCCTCGCCTCTGACGAATCCAGCTGGACGACCGGCGAATTCTTCGTCTTTGCCGGCGGCCACCGCTAAGTTGAAGCAAAATAATGCGCCGCGACGCGGCCCGGAGATTTCAAGATGACAGATATACAGGAGAGGACGGCCGCACAGGTCGTCCAGCATTATCTCGATACGTTCTTCCGCAAGGATGTGGACAAGACGCTCAACTGCCTTACCGACGACGTGGTTTGGAAAGTGCAGGGCGCTTCCGACGTTCCCACGATCGGCATCCGCCATGGGAAGGATGCGGTGCGGGCCTGGATGGCGGTCTTTCCCGATCATTTCGAGCCTCTCGATTTTTATGTCGAGCGGATCTTCGAAAATGGCGATACGGTCGTCGTCACGGGCCATTTCCGCCATCGCATTCTCACCGAGGGCAAGACCTTCGCGAGCGACTTTGCGGCGATCTGCTCCGTGCGCGATGGGAAGGTCAGCAGCTATAACTTTATCGAGGATTCCTACGGGCTCTGGAAAGCATTTCAGCCCGACTGATGCAGACGATCCGGGCACGCCGCCGTCGTGGCCGGCTCTCAGCCGTCGGGGGGGCGCCTGGAAAGGTCGAGATTGGTGCGCATTACCCGATCGGCCAGAAAATCCCCGACCGCTCTCACGCGCGCCGAGGCCACAAGATCGGCATGGGTGACCAGCCAGACCTTGTTGCTGAACATCCGCTCCGACGGAATGACGGGAACGAGATCGTCTCCAACTGCTAGGAAATCGGGAATCACGGCCAGGCCCAAACCGGCCCGCACGGCTACGATTTGCGACGGCAGGCTGCTGGTGACGAGGGCGATCTTGCAACCGGGATGCTCCCGCTTCAGCCAGGCTGCGGCCGGCATAAAGGCATGGCTGTCGTCCCAGGTGATGAAACGCCGGCCGCCTAGCGGTTCTCCCTCGACATAGGGATGGCGGTCGAGATAGGCCCGGCTGCCATAGACCGAATAGGTCATGCGTCCGACACTCCTGATCGTCAGATTGCCGCGGGTCGGTCGAACAACGCGTAGCGCGATATCGGCCTCGCGCCGACCAAGTTCGGCGGCAACCGTGCTGGTGATGATCTCGAGACAGATGCCGGGATAGCGCTCGCAGAAGGCAGGGAGTGCCGGGATGATCAGATCGGTCGCCAGATTTTCCGATGTCGCAAGCCGCACGACGCCCTGCGGATCCTTGTCGAGGCCGACCGCGCCGCGCTCTAGGGCCAGGATGCTATCTTCGACCTGCTCGGCATGGCGCAGCACCTCCCGCCCCTCATCCGTCAGGAAATAACCGGTCTGATGGCGCTGAAACAGCGCCACGCCGAGATCGTCCTCCAGTTCGACAATGCGTCGGCTAACCGTGGATTGGCTGACCTTGAGTTCCGACGCGGCCTGGGTGAGGCTCGCGGTGCGGGCAACAGTCAGAAAATAACGAAGGTCGTTCCAATCCATGTGCAGCCTTTCATGTCGTGGCGCCCGTCCGGAATCGCATATCGTCGATAAGCCGTACGCACCAATAGCTCCGAAATCGCCGCTAGGACCAGCCCGCAATTCACGAACGGGTCGCGATGAACCGCCATGCCGCAATGGCTGCCACACGATGGGGCGCGGCTTGGCGCGCGTAATCCTCGGTTTCAGTGATCCGGCGCAGATCCGAAAGGCTGCGATAGCGCACGATGACGATGTCGTCCCAGCTTTCCTGTTCGAGCGGCACAAGGGTCAGGAGCTGGCTGCCCGCATGAACCAGCTCATATTCGATCCCAAGCCTCGCCGCGATCTGGCCGAATGCGCCGGCGTAACCTTCGTAGTAGGCGGCACGCGCGGAGGACTTCCTATCCGCAAAGCCGTCCGGGTAGAGCGGGCTCTTCCTGGAGGTCAGGAGGTTCACCATGACCACGGGGCCACCCCCCAGCCGCTCCACCGCCTCGTTCAAAAGATGCTCGGGCAACTCGACATCCTGCATACTTTACCTCCTGACATTTTCCGTCATTTTGTCATCAGTTGACAATTTTTGTCTAAATGTCAAGGTAAGGCATGGACGCCAGAGCTGAAAAAGAAGACCATATCGTCGGGGCTGCAGAGTATGTTTTCGTGCGTTACGGTTTCGCTCGCACAACCATGGGCGATATCGCTAAGGCGGCCGGGATGTCCCGCCCGTCTCTTTACCTCCAGTTTAGGGACAAGGAAGCGATCTTCAGCCGCGTCATCGAAAACATGGACGCGCAGGCGCTGACTAAGATCAGGACGGCTACGGCGAAGATTTGCCCGCTCGACGAAAAGCTGCTTCACGCCTGCACGAGCTGGGGCATGCATGGCGTCGAACTCGCGGCCGCGTTTCCAGATGCGGCCGATCTCTTCGATTTGCAATTTCCCGCCGTCCGCCAAGTCTATCGAAACTTCCAGGCTCTGGTCGTAGAGATCCTCCAGGCGAGCGTGGAGAGCTGGCCGATACCCGCTTCGCCCGAGGATTATGCTCTGACGCTCACCTATGGCATGCGGGGCTTGCGCTACGCCGCCCAGGATGTTGAGGATATGCGGCGCCTTATCGCGATTCATGTAGCGATCTATAGCAAGTCGTTGGCAGCCCAGCCTTAGTCGAGTTCTCGTGCAAAAAGCACTGCAAGAGCCGCCACAGCTTCATTTTCTGGTCAACGGCGCAGTCATTGGGACCGCACCCATGAACGCGGATCTGGTACTCTCCGACCGCAGGCTATGCATGAAGTCAACGTTCGCACTCCTGTTCTCTTTGCGCGGGCAGCAATTTCAAATCTATCGTCCGACGTCCGGATCATCTCTCTCGGCCCTGGCGGAGCGTGATGTTGACTATCAGAGAAGTCTCACCTCGCTTGGACGCTTTGGCGAACCCCGGGGAAATCGCCAACGCAGTCGCTTTCCTGGCTGGTCCTGATAAACGGCGCAGTTCTTAGCGTAGACGCCGGCTTCAAGCCTAACGGCCCTTTTTCGGAGGTCGGCCTTTGCTGATGTCCGTCGCTCTCCATCGCGCGTCGACTGGCGCCAGATAGGATCCACCGGGCCTCGGCGCACTTCCAACACTGAGCACGGCCGGAAGAAGAGACCTCGTCTGCGAACGCGTTCGTCGGCAAAACGACCAGCCCTGAGCAAGCCGTCGATGCGATGTTCAGAGGCAAAACCAAGGGAATCAACACGATGATCGTTACGGGCAACGCCAGAGTCCCCCTGCACTTGCAGTCGACTTCCCGCGTGCCGGGGCAGGACACTGTCCGGGAAGCACAGCAGGGGAAAGCAGGTGGAAATCCCCCGTCTGTTTCACTTGATCCTCGATATGGCTCGAAACTCGCGGACGCGCTGTGGTTGATGGAGAGCAACGGCGTTGTGCTGGACCAAAAGCCTAATCGCACCGCTCTTAGCAAAGACGAAGAGCCCGACGCAGCTGATGAATTCCTGAAGGTGTCCAACATGACGCCAGCTGAACGTATCCGCTATTTCTTCCGAAAGAACGCGAGCTAACCGAAGACAAGCTAGCTGCGATGGGCCTGAAGGATCGAGAGGCAATCGAGCAGCGGATCAAAGACCTTATTCTTAATCAACTCGGTTTGGAAAACGAAGACGGTAAGCCTGGCGATGCCCCTCAGCCCGCACCAGAAGGGGATCCCGTACCTCTGGACGCGACCCCGTAAAGGCCATAGCTCCTTCGCAGATAGTTCATCGCAGCAACACTTCGATCACTGCTCGAGGACGGCGGCGACCGGGCTGCGCCATCCTGTAGGCGAAGCGTCACCTGGAAATGTTCCGCACTGCCCGGGTGTTGGTGGAGGCGCCCTACGTTACTGTTTACGAGCAAAGCCCGACACCGAGGATGGGCCTGTTCATACAACCGAGATCGTCCGAGTGGTGGATGGACGGCGCAATCTTTCCGCTTTGTTTTAAATCATTGAGACCAGGAGCAAGGTCCGGAACCAGAAAGACGCTAATGGGGGCGGTGCGCCGGTAGAGAATCTGGCAGCTGCTTATCAGCTCGGTTCGCCACCACAATCGCCATTGTAGTTTGTCGGCAGCTTCGCAGCGTCTCTGATACAAAAAAGCGTGAAGCCGCCTTGTTCGCCGTTCGGATTAAGGGCGGGCGGCCATGACGAGGCGGATGAGGCCCGCGCGGCGGCTGACACCCATCTTCGCGAAGATCGCAGATAGATGCTTCTTGATGGTGTTCGGAGAAACTCCCAGCGCGCTCGCCATCTCCGCGACGGTGTGAATGTCCAGCGCGGCCTGAAGGACACGCGTCTCGGAGGGCGTCAGGCCATAAAGGATCGCACAGGCCTCAATTCCGGATTTCGGCACGGTCTCCGCGCGGCGCACGAACAATGCTGCGCGCGCCGACCGACCGACCCGCTCGAAGGTGGCTTGCGTTTGCGAACGCGGCGCCAGTTGCATCAAAGAGGCGATCCATTCGTCGCCCTGACTGTCGATCAACTTGATCAGTGCAGGACGATCTTGAAGTAGTTGCTCCGGCTGGCCGCCGTCGCCCGACAATCCCTCGCGGAGCAGGCGATGGGCGTTTGGGTCGGAGAGCGTTAAGCCGAACGCGTCGTCGCGGACGATGTCGCCCCTGGTTAGAAGAGATTGCGCATTCTCGTTGGTCCAGGTCACTCGGCCGCCCGGATCGAGAATGAACACACCGGCCTCCACCCGGTTCAATGCCGCTTCCAGCGAGAGAATACGCTTTTCCTGTCTGCCAAATTCGCGGCGGATTATAGCGGAGCGTTGCAGATGCGGCGCCAGCCTCTTCAGCCTCACCCGCAAGGTCTCGTCGACGAGGCCGTAGCCATCGCCAGTAATGACCGTGAAAGCCGCGGCGCTGGCCTCGTAGCGTTGAATGTTGAAGATAGCGGCGTCCAGAAACCCTTGCGGGGCTGCCCATTCACGAAAGAAACGGCTGGCTTGAAACTCTTCCGAGGGAACGAGATCGCGGCTCGAAAACACGTCTCCGGGTTTAATAAAGATCGACGCCGGGTAGGTGGGATTGAGGGTGACGAATTTCTCTCGATACAAGCGGAGGAACTCTGGCGCGATCCCCCAGGAATAGACAGTCTCGCCGACGCCATTGGTCGCATCACGCCAATAGATGCGAGAAGCGGTGCCACCAGTATAGTTACAGATCTTCTGTAGCGTTTCCGGCCAAATCGTCTCATCTAGGATAGTATCGTAGATCAGTCCGATGATCTCCGACAGCCCGTCCAGCTCCGATGTTGAGGGTTTCATACAAACGTTCCGACGTGTGACCGACGCTGATCTTGCCTCGATACGATAACGTGGCGCCAAAATTTTAACAAGCACTACTCGTTCAGGTGATGCGGAGCCGGAGTCAGGATGTTCTTCTTCCGATGTTGACGTGTCGACCGTCAAAACAAGAATGCCAAAGAGGGTGTTTTTTTAGGGAACACCGAGAGGGGTGGGCGTGGATCATTTTATCTCAAGCTACGTCTTCGGGCTGTCGATCGCTATGCCGTTTGGACCGGTCAGCATGATGTGTCTGGAGCAGAGTCTCGTGCGAGGGGTGGGACCTGGGTTGGCAAGTGGTGCAGGCGCAGCAACGACCCATGGCCTCTATGCGACCTTGGCGGTATTCGGCGCTCATGTCTCGGCCGCACCCTTCGCCGGCTTTCAAACGCAATCTCATTTTTTCTCAGGGATGGTTTTTGTGTTGCTCGGTGTATGGACGCTATTCCGACATCCTAGGACCCGGGACAACAAGACACCCACCAAAGGGGGACTTAGACCATTTTTCGCCGGGGCGGGGTTGGCACTGGCGAACCCTATGACGCTGCTGCCCTATCTCGCCTTCGCCGGCTCCCTCGCGCTGACCGATCGGATCGGCGGCCTCTTCCACATCCTGATCGTCTGCGGTGTGGGCCTCGGCACGCTCTCCTGGTACTGGACGATGAGCGGATCAGCGTGGCTCTTGCGCCAGCGCCTCCCGAGCCAGCTTCTCACGCACCTCCACCTTATAGCAGGGCCGGCCTTAATCGCGATGGGCATTATGACGGCATTGCGGTAGCTCTCTTGTCGTTCGATGCGTAGCATCGTGATGCCCCGCTTCAGCTTTACTTCGAGAAGTGGCGGGCTACTAAGAGTCTATCGCCACTGAATTCTTCGACGTGCTCTCGCCTCCGCGGCCGCGCCAGCTGACCGACCTCAAGGCGCGCAGAGGTCATTGATGCGCTTTAGAGGTCTTGAAGGGATTAGGATTAGCGGCCCTCATTCAATGTCGGGACCTTCTGCCAAAAATTCATCGAGTTAGAGGCGAGATGGAATGCATTCAACCGAAACTTTTGATGAGTTCCGCCTAAGGGTTCAGCGCGTTGTTGAGGTCATGCAATCCGACCATCAGCATCATGGGGTCGGAAGGAGAAGGCAGGAAGCCGACGGCCTCATAGAAGGCTCGTGCGTCATCTGAAATCGCATGAACGAGCATACCTCGGATGCCGAGTACGTCAGCGGCATTGAGCAGGCGCAGGCCCGCGTCGCGGACCAATGCCCTGCCGATACCACGCCCCTGGTAGGATTCATCAATTGCGAGGCGACCAAGCACGGCGACCGGAATTGGATCAGGCATGTTGCGCCGAAACCGGCCAGGCGCTTCCGGCTGCTTCACGGCGCCGGAGGCGAGTGCGTAATAGGCGATGATGCGGCTCTCGTCGCACACGACGAAGGTCCGCGATGCACCGCTTGCTTGATTAGAACGAGCGCGGCGTCTCAACCAGTCGTCCAGTTCGGCGACGCCGGAATTGAATTCAGCCAGCTCATGATGTTCGGCCAGGGGTGCCGGTGCGCTGAGGGTCACGCCTCATCCCACGGTGCTTTGGTCGACATGGTGCGTGCTAAACGTTCATTGGGCTGCGGGGGTGCATCGAGCCGGGCAAGGTATTCAGCATAGATTTCGGGGCTTACCGCGAAGATACTGCGGTCGAGCAGCACTTCCTCGGCTCGGCGCTCGGACGCTTCCAACATGAAATCCGTACGCGTCTTGCCAAGCAACTCAGCGGCGCGATCGATCAAGTTACGGGTCGCAGGCTTGATGCGCATATTCAGCGGCACGCTTGCGTCCGAGCTTTTGCTCGTGTGTGAGGTCGGCATGGCAAACTCCTGTTTGCATCTATATAGTGTAACGACAATATCTTTACAAGGTCCGTAAAGGCATTGTCGTTACACACGTGCGCATTCCTAGTTCGCGGCATTTAGCTCATCTAGCTCCGCATGACCTGCAGAGGATCATTGCGGCTCGTCGTGAGCATTACACGTTGTCTTTAGGCTCTCACGCAGATAGGTCTCGCGAACATGGAATGGGTTGGCAAAGACGGACACGGGCCAACTTCACCGTTGTAGTCACCCCATTGATCAGAACAATCTCGCTCAGTCGACTTGTAGGCTTCACCTGCTCGAAACGTGCCATCGCAGGTGGCGCTCAGAAATGATATGAATTCGAATGAGGCTGACGGCGGCGCGGCGGTCACATTGATGCTTTCGCTGATCGCTTTTCTGTACGAGCTGATCATAGCGGGCCACAGCATGCTCGTGCAGATAAAGCTGGATCGCCGCAGAAGCATCGACTAGACCTCGTAGCGGGGTCAATCGGCTCGCCGCCTTTCCAGTTCCTGGCTGATCTCCTGCTCCATCTCACCACAGACGGTCTCGTACTCTTCAACGAGATGATGGCGATTGAAATCGCGACGAAAAGCTTCGAGTGCAAGACAGGCCCATCATAAGCCTGGAAAAGATCGAGCAACGTCTCGGGGCATGCAGTGCTGAGCGCTGCCAACTGATGTCGCCTCGCGGGCAGCTTCAGCATCAGGCGACGCAGACCCGAATGTGCCGTCGCCCGACTACTTTCGAATTCGTCCTCGCCCATTTCGCCTGTCCCCCGAAGAGAGGTTAGCACCGCCAGACCTGAAAAGGAGTATATTACGGTAGTCTCTCTACCTAAGGAGGTGGTCCGCGTGCAGGAACTCCGCGGCCTTCACGGTTTGGAGGCCTCCCGACGATCTCAAAGGAGCGGTCGACGCCGTTCCCCGCAACCCGTTTGCGACGAGAAGGACGGCAAGCAAAAGGAGAACGCCAAGACCGAGAGCCGACCACGACGATATCCCGCTGCGCCTGAAAGCCCGCGGTGTTTCACGCCCTTGGTAAGGAGATCGTTGCGTCTCTCCGTCTGGTAGCTTCGTCTCGTTCATGTCGCCTACCCCGATCTTCGCGATTACAGATTATCTGTGTGGTGGGGTCGAGATTTCCACCTTACTCGGCGAATTCTTGAAGCCGCCTTGAGGACAAGATTCTTATCTTTCTATGGGTGTGCCCTTCGAGGCTGATCGCTCCCGAGGCCGTGAGAGTGGTGAACGATCTCGCCACGGCTTCAATTGTCAGTGCGAGGTAGTCGGCCACGTCCCTCCGACACATGAACAGTTCGAACTCCGAAGCTCCAAGCCGCTGGGCCATTTCAACAATGAACGCCGCAACCCGCGCCACAGCGCTCTGTCCGCGCCACAGCGCTCTGTTGTAGCATCGCGAGTTGCCGATTGTGGGCTGTCGCCAAGTCTTTGAAAGCCAAAGCGAGGAGATCGACTGGCAGGCAGGCCGCGTTGGCAGTGGAGTACCGTATGATGTTCGCGTCGCAAATTGCCTCGGCGAATCACGATCTCCTGCTTCCTCCCTCGATCCCGAACCAGTCACCGCAAGAACAGAGGGACAAGATGTATCGCTTTCCGTCCGGCAGGTATCGAAAGACCCTTACGGCTCCGCTTTCGACACGGTAGACGTTGTTCGCGGTCTGCCCTTCGCTGTAAACTCTGTCGTCGGCCGTGTGAAACTGGGGCTTCCCCGCCACCGTACGCTCGACCGCTTTCTGGTTATTCCGCTCAACGATTGGACGGTTTACAAAGGTTGCTATATTCATCGTGAGACTCCCTGGAGGAGGAGGCTACCAGTCGAGGTACACCGCGCCAACGTGATGGCGAAGACGAGAGCGCGAAATCTAGCGGATTTGATCAGATTGGTCACAGGGTTGAAGACGGAGGCATATCAAGGCGACAATGGCTGGCCTACCAGCAGACAAGCGGTCTCTCTTGCTAGTAGCTACCCTTAGAGGGTATCCCATATTTCCCGAAGCAAGACGGATGATCGTCATCGTAAATGCTGATTTTCCGTAACGCGAAAAGGTTATTTTCCTATTCCACCGCGGGACTGAGGCTGGGTAGGGATAAGCTAGTCGGGGCGATTGCCGGTTGAAATTGCGCCACGAATCTCGGCTATATACCCAGCAGGCGTCGGCGCTTTGCAACAAATCCCGATGCTTTTACGGCGCTCCGAGGCATTCTCGTCGAGCGCCATTTTTCCGCAATCATTCGTCTATGCCTTCGACCCTGCTATCTTTGATGTTCCGGAGTTTGACCGCGAGGCTGCGACATTCTCACTGGAACTTGCGCATTTAAAGGACGACCGAGAGCAAGCACAGCGCGAACGAGCCTACAAAATTTGGCGAACAGAAGGCCGCCAGGGAGGTCGGCATCTCGATCATTGGGTTCGCGCAGACGAGGACGGTGAGGCCGTTGAGACGGAAGCCGCTGAGTTGACTGATGCAAACCAGGCCGCCGATCGTGAATTCAATGTTAAGGGTGACGAAGCCCCGTCACCAATGAATAATAAGCCGCCTTCCGTGGCGAGCGCTGACTGACAAGTAAAGAAAAGCAGGCGAGCTAGTCGTTTGGTTCGCTCCCAGTATAGGCCGTGCCAAGGGATGGTTTCGCACGACGCTCGTATTCACGCTCGTCCAAACTTGGCGTCGGCACGTCAACGGCCGCTCCGGCGACTCTCTCGCACACCCCCACTCATAAGATTTCGGGATTGAAGTATCCTCTCTGCTGGGTAGCTTGGCAGCAAAAGGGGGCCGAAAGGCCGGAATGGGATGGCCTCACGGGGGTGGGCCATCACATTTCGTCTCTACGCCACGTTCTATCCGCACCGAAGCGGAAGCGCTTGCCGCGCGAGAGCGGTTTCAATTCATAAGACGCAGAGCGCTAAACTGGCTTATCCGGAATCGGTTGACTGTCGGGCTCCTCATCTGGTTCGACATTCGAGGCACCCGCCCACTCATTGATTTGACCCTGCGAGAAAAACGGGCCGATCGGTTCATCGTCCTCATGTTGCAGATAATATGAGCCATGCACCAGGATGACTTTCCAGACCTTGTCGTTGCGCTTAACCGTCCGCATGCTTTACCTTAGATCGCCGCTCCTCTCGGTCATGTAGTTATTCCAGGGTCGGTTTTCACTGTTTGCCTGGCTGGCTCGTCCTGAGTGAAAATCTATATTTTAAACAAGATCGGACCGGCCATAGTGTTCGCCGCGACCACAGCTCAAACTTGGTCGGTCACGTTCCACGTACTGTCATAGAAGGTGACAGCCTGTAGCCAACGAGGTTCGCTACGCCACACTGATGCATGTGCTCTCGGCCGCCAGCTCAATAAATTAAAATCGGAACGGAGCTGAACCCTGACGGTAACAGCAAGCTCCAGCCAGAGCTCTTGAGTAGACTCGAACCGCCGACTAGGTCATTTCTCTCGTCCATCCACGGAACAAAAAGGCCATTTCGGCGCGGCTGCTATATAAAGGTAGTTGGAACGGAGCATGAGCGCGCCGACCAACTGTTACCCTGCTGACGTGGAAAGCAAGCAGCGAAACTGCTTACCACTGAACTCACCCATCATTGCCGACACGGAAATGCCTTGCTCAAAGCATCGATCAACGATTCATCGGAGCTTTGCGAAAGCGCGTCTTGGTGGTCATTGAGGTATTGGCAATAGGCTGTTGATAATTGGCTAGCTGTCAGATCACGGCTTAAGCAGAACCCTGGCGCGTCATGGACCTTGGGGCCGTCTGCACCGGTCGGGTTGTCAGCCGACCATTTGTCTGCCCATCCGGTAACGTAGCCTGTCACAAAGCTTGGCGTTCGCTGACAAGCATCGTGTAGATCACGACCCGTCCAGTAACTTGCTGATGCAGTTGCCGTCGATGCAAGGACTCCTGCTGCTGCCAAATAAAACCTCATGTGATCCTTTCCCATTGCCTGTTTTCCTCTCGCAAAGTCAGATCTTACAGCGACGTCCGACGTGTGCCGTCGTCTCTCGCAACAACGAGCTGGCTCGGCAGCTCCCAGCAGATGAGCCGGCCGCCGGCTGCTCTTCCCACGCGAACTTCGCCGGCTTCGATTATTTCCTGACGACTCCCTTCAGTCCGCCCCCGATGAGAAAGGTCACATCCATCAAAGCTATCATTGGGTTGCCCGCGCCTGAAACCGCAAGATAGCGCGGTTGCCAGTGCGGGTGGAACTTCGATTTGAAGGCACGAAGGCCTTTAAAATTGTAGAAGCGCTCGCCGTGCTCGAAGACGGTGCGGCCGATGCGGTCCCAGACAGGGGCCGTTTCGCGTTTCGACATGCCTGAAAGCGGCGCCATGCCGAGGTTGAAGTGCTTGTAGCCCTCCGCTCTCAGGTATTCCATGATCTGCACGAAGAGGAAGTCCATGGCGCCTTTCGGCGCATCGGGCGAGAAGCGCATCAGGTCGATCGTGGCTTCGGACTTGGTTCCGGTGACAAGGATATTGGCAAAGGCAACAATTCGGCCGTCCTTCCTCAACACCCCGATTGGCTGCGAATTGACGTAATCGGGCTTGAAAGCGCCGAGCGAGAAGCCCTTCTCCCGGGTATTATGGTCTTGTAGCCAGGCGTTCGAAACCGCGGACAAGTCGTCGAAAACGGACGTTACCCCTTCCGCCGAGATGACTTCGAAACTCAGCCCGTCGCGCTGGGCGCGGCTTGCGGTCTGGCGCAGGTTCGCCCATTTGCCGCCCTTCATTTCGAAGGTGCGCAGATCAGCGACCGCCAGTTCACCCAGCTTGAAGGCGCGCAAGCCGGCATCGGCGCAATGCGAAAGCAGCGCCG
>NZ_JBFTME010000017.1:0-129204 GCF_056396805.1 Rhizobium sp. 05N49 | reverse complement strand
AAACCCACAACGAGAACCCCACCCCGTACAAGTGGGTCAAATCCGCCGACCAAATCCTCGCGTCGGTCAAGCGCTTCTGCCAGAAGACAATGAACCGAACTTCAGATTCAGGTGACTAGGCCGTCGACTCATAAACTCTGACACCAGATCCTTGCGGCGACGAGTTTGACAGCTGCGAGATAATTTTCCGGGCGCTTGTCGTAGCGAGTGGCGATACCTCGAAACTGTTTGATCTTGTTGAAGAAACGCTCCACAAGGTTGCGTTGCCTGTAAACCCAGCGCGAGAACGAGAAGGAGCCCTTGCGGGTCGCCTTCGGCGGGATGTTGGCCCAGGCCTTGCGCTCGGCCGCCTTGGCTCGGATGGCGTTGGTGTCATAGCCCTTATCTACAAGCAGGATATCACCTTCGCCGAGGTCGTCCGTCAGCGCATCGGCTTCAGTGCAGTCGGCAATCTGGCCGCCGGTCAGACGGAGCGTGACTGGACGACCTTCGGCATCGACGAGCACGTGGATTTTGCTCGTGAGCCCACCGCGGGAACGTCCCATGCCACCATCGTCTCGATCCCCTTTTTTCCCGTGGCCGCGTGCTGGTGAACGCGAACACAGGTCGAGTCGATCATGACTATGTCGCTGTCACAAGCCTCTGAAACGGCTTCAAGAAGACGATCCCAGACACCGGCCTTCCGCCAACGCACGAAGCGGTTGTAGCAGGTGGTTGGCGGCCCATAACGTTCAGGAACTTCCGCCCACGGCGAGCCGGTTCGGAAGCGCCACAGGATGCCGTTCAGGACCCGCCGGTCATCGACACGAGGAACGCCGCGGGGCTTGTTCGGCAGTAGTGGAGAAATAATGGACCATTCGTGGTCCGTGAGTTCGTAGCGGCGGCGTGTCATCATTGCTCCTAATTCGGAAGCCTTGAATCACGCGCAACGCAATACGCCAAGAGAATTTATGAGTTTACTGCCTAGGGGTTTCGCCGAACACCATCAAGAAGCATTTGTCTGCGATCTTCGCGAAGATGGGTGTCAGCCGCCGCGCGGGTCTCATCCGCCTCGTCATGGATGCCCGCCCTTAATCCGAACGACTCGACCTGTGTTCGCGTTCACCAGCACGCGGCGCCGGAAAAAAGGGGATCAGGACGATGGTGGCATGGGACGTTCCCGCGGCGGGCTTACGAGTAAAATCCACGCGCTCGTCGATGCAGAAGGTTGGCCAGAGACGCTCCGCCTGACCGGCGGGCAGATTGCCGATTGCACTGAGGCCGATGCGCTGACGGGCGGCCTCAGCGAAGGTGACATCCTGCTTGCAGACAAGGGCTATGATAGTAACGCCATCCGAGCAAAGGTGGCAGAGCGCAAGGCCTGGGCCAACATTCCGCCAAAGGGAAACCGCAAGGGCTCTTTCTCATTCTCGCGCTGGTTTTAAAGGCAACGAAATTGGAGTCCCGCGTGTGATAGCATGGCAGAATGGCGATCGATGAGGACAAAATCGATGACGCGGTCCTGGCACTGTTATGGCTGACGCTCCACAACGAATGTTGCGCCTGGAAGGGATTTGACTTGGCGACGACGGACCGGTTGCATGAGAAGGGACTGATCTGTGTTCCGGTGAACAAGTCGAAGTCGCGGGTCCTGACGGACGAAGGTCTACGGCGTTCGGGAGAACTGTTCCGCCGGTTGTTTACACGGTAAAATCCAGTTTCGGCCTTCACCCACAGCCCGGCGTTCAGGTTTTGGTGGAGTGGCCTGCTTCACCGGCATAAAAGTTTCCGGCACGACGAGCGCCGGCACAAAACCATGGTTTGTTTCTGACCGTGCAAACCCTGGCGAACCGATTTGCGCCAACGGTTCAACAGGGAGCGGCTGATGCCGTACTGACGGGCCGTGGCCGACGCACGGCCTCTCCCCGCAAACCTTTTCTGCGACAATCCGCAGCTTCTCATCTTCCGTAAATCGACGCCGCCGTCCGGTGTTGATCACCCCAAGACGGCTTACAAGAGACCCACTATCTCCTTCAAAAACCTCCATGTCGGAAACTGTCCTTGGGAATAAGGACAGGGTCTGAACTATTTTACTCAATATTCACAGGCGGTCTCGTTCGGACGGATACTACCCGTGCCATTTTCCCGAACGCGCAACACGACGTAGTCTCCCGGGTTTACGGCCAGGCCTTTCTACATCAGGATCAATGCTTAAGGCACTTCCGGCCCATTTCCATTGCCTTGTAAGTTCCTTTCAGGTCGACGACGAAGGTTCCCTTGGTTTCTGGAAACACGATCATTTCATATTTCTTCGCGACGGCGCGTTTGAATTCCGGGCTGTTCGTCAGGATGTAGCCGCCCGAATATCCGCCCTTGAGTTCTCCATGGGTGCTGGTGGCGACACCGCTATAGAGATGGCCGGCGATGGAGACGAAGACTTCCGACTTGGTCCCGTTCTGAAGGCCGATATCAGCCTTCGAGAACACGCCGAGATATCCGACGTCCTGATTTGCGGTAACGCCCATCTGCACCGAACCTGAACCGAAGTCGCGCACGATCAGGCAATCTCCGCGGGTTTGATTGGTATAGACGGTCCAGTCCTCAACCTCGCCGTATTTGACGAGCACATCACTGGCGCTGGGAACGGGATTTTGTCCGTAGGCTGCCATCGCAAACGAAAGCGCCACTGACATTGTCGCGATAAGTGTCACGAAGCTTCTCATTGATATCCCCTTTTGGTGTGCAGGCGGAATTGTTCTGTGGCCGCCGCAATGATCTGCGCGACGAACGGGATGACCCGAAATAATCGGCGCCAGTAAAATATCCAAATGCAAGGCGGTCGTGAAATCCTTCGGGCACTGCTCTGACCGATTGGCATAACGCCGATGGCGGATCTGGATGTTTGGAACCTCCATTCCAATCATCGCGGTCCGAACGCAATCGTATATGTAATCGACATATAAGAAAGATAAATATTAGATTATCCTAAAAAGAAAGTATTTCCAAATGCCACCTGGCATAATCGTTCGGTCATGGTTGCGATTTCACTAGGCTTCTGGGTCCGAGTAAACTTGCGCTCCATCGCGGCATCTTTCGCCTTGGCTTTGCACGGTCGCGACTGAACGCATTCAGTTCAGCAATCCGAAGATGTCTATTGCCGCGCCGATGTTCTCGATCATGTGGGTCATCTTGGCGCCGAGGGTTTCAAGCCGATATCCGGCTACGAGGAGAAAGCATGAAACTTGCTCGAACAAGTCCGCACGCTGTACGCCTCCTTGAGGCGCATTCTCGCCATATCGCCGACGGAGAGGACCGTGATGAGGCGCTTATAGCCCCGGAAAATCCCATCTCCTGCTAAGCCATAATCGGGGAGCACCTCAGGGAAGCGCGTTCGCGGAGATCGGTGACCGCTCTTAGGGCGTGGCAGTTGAAAAATAGACCGAGCTTGCTGTCAGGATTGATCGGAAATCGCGTGCTTTAGGAACCGGGCTCGGCATAGTCTCCCGCTCGGGATATGTGCGGATCTTCACATTAATACGTTGAAGGTGAAGAGCCGAAAGTTCCCCTAAGGCCGAGCCCTGCGAAGAGCGTTTCTTGTTTGTTGCGACGATGCACTTCCGCTCGCACAAGTGGGTGGCCCGTCATGCAGCCCTTTTACTCCTGAGGTCGGCCTCTACCGACTTGCGCAGCGCGTCGATGATGTTCACGACGTTGGAAGACGTGAATGGCATCTTCGACCTTGTCCTTCGCAGCTTTCTTCCCGCGCCGGTGCAGTTAATGCCGCAAACGAACCGGCCGCCTTGCCTTAAGAATTGCAGCACGGGGCACTTCGAGCTTTCCAATCCTCCGAGCGCGACCCCGCCTTCTGGGCGGGCCGGCACACCAGAGTAGAACAAACCTTTGAAAGGTCTCATCGATATTTTCTGGCGCATGGTGAACAAAATCCCGCCACCTCTGCTGACCGTAGCGGATCGCCATCACGGTGGTGCTTGCACCGTTCGGTGGCGCCTGAGCAGGCCGTGTGGTTTACCGAGAAGGCGAGGCATCCTTCGCAAATAGAAACTGCGTGTATCCTTCAACGTATCGTGCTATTATTAGCTGTTTCTAAATTGCGACCTGCCGCGATCAGAGTTGACCGCGGCCCCTTGTGATTTCCAAACATATCACTGCACACACGAACCCTCGCTCTGGTAAGGGGCAAGGGTGTTTGGGAGGACGACTATGATGCGCTTTGTTTCAATCGCAATTGCAGTTGCAGGTCTTGGCTTGGCAGGCCAGGCCTTGGCCGCGGAAGTGGACATGTCAAAGGTCACCTGTAAGGAAGTTGGCGACATGCCTGCCGCCAAAACCATCGGCGTGGCCATGTGGGTGAACGGGTACGTTCATGGAAAAGCTGGCAGTGCGATGATCGACGGCGAAAAGGCTCACGCCAACGCGGAGAAGGTCGCCGCCTATTGCAAGAGCAACACCGGCTCTACGGTGGCAGACGCCATGGAAGCGGTCTCTAAAATGTAGCAGAACCTGTGACAGTGGCGGCATTCACGCCGCCACTGAGAGCATCAAGGCTATAATTATGGCCTCTTAACGGGAGACGGACCATGTTCGGACTCAAGTCTTTCACCGCTGCCTCGATGGCTGCAATATTCCTCATGGGCATGCCAGTAATGTCCGTCGCAACAGAGCAGGGACAGCAGCGCAAATCTGCGCGTGATGTCCGCCAAGACACCCGCCAGGGCGCGCGGGATACAAAGCAGGACTGCCGCGCGGCCAACGACCAAAGCAATGCTGCATGCCGGCAGGATAAACGCGCCACCAAGCAAAAAGGTCGTCAAACAGGACGAGACATCAAATACTAAGGTTTGAAGTCACGCGTATCGACGACGCGGAACGCCGGGCTGCGGCTCTGCGCATAGTCGTCCTTGTCAAAGTGATAGTAAACGCCGTTGATGCACGGTCTGCATGTCGAGATAGCCTCAAAAGCTCAGCAATATCAAAGCGCCGAACTTAAAGTGGTTCGCAATCAGAGAGGCGGCGGTTCAGATCCGTTCAAGGCGGCCATGTCCGACTCGACGCCGCTAGCACGTGGCGCCCGAATTCCTAGGATTTCTTAAGCAGTTCGGCCGCGTCAACTCCCAATACGTTTGCCAAGCGGTCGACCACCTCAATGGTTGGGCTGTAAACGACGCGCTCCAAAGAACTGATGTAAGTTCGGTCGAGGTCCGCCTGATGAGCAAGCTCTTCCTGGGACAGGCCTTTGGCCTGTCGAAGCAGCCTGAGATTTCGAGCGAACGCTTCGCGTATATCCATAAGCTGAGCCAAGCAGCTTGTAGAGTATTCATCTACGGAGTATACTCTACAAAACAGCGTGGAAGCTTGGACGCTTCCGACTGCCTCCAGGTATCGGTCGAGAAGGCGAACAACGAATGGAACTACGCCAGCTATCCTACTTCGTTGCCGTGGCCGAGGAGCTGCATTTCGGCAGGGCGGCTGCCAAGGTGCATATCGCCCAGCCGGCTCTGTCGAATCAGGTGATGGCGCTGGAGAAGGAACTTGGCGTGCAGCTCTTCATCCGTTCGACCAGGCGGGTAGAACTGACGCGGGCAGGTGCGGCCTTCTACGAGCGGTCTGTTCGGATCCTGAGCGAAGTCGACCTGTCGAGGGAGATCGCCCGCTCGATTGCCGGCAAGACGACGAAGAGGATTGCGATCGGCACGGTCTATCCTGCCACGATCGGCGTGCTGCCGTCCTTCCTGTCGCGCATTGCCCGCAAATATCCCGATATCCGCATGCATATCGAAAGCGGCACCACCGATGACATCATCCGCCATATCGAGGCAGGCCGCATCAATCTCGGCTTCATCCGGCCGGTCGAGAATATCGGCTCCTTGCGCTTCTTCTCGATTGCCCATGAGCGCTACCTGCTGGCGGTCGCCAAGCAGAGCCCGCTGTCCTTGAAGAGCGAGATCGATCTCGAGGATCTCAGGGATGAGAAGATCATTTCCTTTTCCCGCCAGAACCTCTCCTACAGCGAGCGCTATTTCGCGGAAAAGTTCGAGGAGCATGATCTGACCGACAATGTCGCCTATACCTGCGACGACACTTTCTCGCTGGTGTCATTGGTCTCAGCCGGGCTTGGCATCGGCTTCGTGCCGGAATGGACGCAGGATCTGCCGAACCGAGGCTTCGAACTGAAGAAGGTGAGGGGGATCGACTTCAAGATCGGGCTGGGTGTCGCCTGGAACAGGGAGGATCCGACCGCTGGTCGCGACGACATCATCGATATCGCACGATCGTTGGTACGGCTGGGCAGGTGAAGGCGCGGGAGATTTCTGCAGATGATGCGTTTTGCCACTGGCATGCCCAATTAGCAGGATATGATCGCGATGGCACAATCGAAAGCATAGGGTCACCGCCATGAGCCGACATGCTACACTCCAATCAGGTTTCCAGTCGCATGGAAATGGCATGTCGGAAAGATTGGAGCTCATTCTTCAGTGTTTGAAATCTGCCAGACCGATTGCCGAGAAAAACCCAGTGCTTGGCAGAGTGGTCGAACGCATCGACGAGGCGATCCTCGAGGCAGAGAGCCTTTTGAGGGCAGCGCGCGGCAACGATCAACGAAAGCATTGACGCGGAAAACGGCGCCTGCCCGAAGGGGACGACGAGGCGTGGGTCGGGAGTGGCCGGCAATAAGTGCCACGGTGACGCGCATTCCCGTTTTCTCGCGCGTGTCGGCGCGGTCGCTATGCTGAAAGCTCCGATATGCTTCTCTGTCTCCTGACATATCCTTTCGCGCCCGCATCTGTCGAAAGCTGCAATCCCGACGGCGGCCGAATGATCTGAGTTCTAGATAAGTCCACACTCTAAAATGAATGACAATTTTTTCGCAGCGGCATCTTTATGCCCGCGTGGCTGCTCGTCCCACAGGCGATGTCGCTGTCGTTCCGCTTCGACAGACGAGTTGTGGACTCCCTCGAGGCCAGAGCCGAGCGCCATGACGCTTCGATCGGCTGCGCAGCGGACAGGCGCGTCAATAGCAGAGAGTGCGCAACATGCCCTGGTAGTTTGGTTTGGATGTGCAGTCCGCCCCTTCCGACGCGTGCTGGACGTTGCTGTCGTGAGACGGCTTGGCCGCGGCGGCGGGCGGTGGAGTTGAACAGGCCGCACACATAAGAGTGGACGCCAACGCGGCAACGACAGACGTTTTCAATCTTCGTCCTCCCGAACCTGCGCGATGAAGTCACAGACCAATCCTGCCATACGAGAGGATTCTGTCGGCGCCTATGATGACACCGACCGGATCGCGATTTTGCCTGCCAATTTCATGCGCTGGCTTGCCTTTCGTCAAGGGGCGACGGTGCTATTCACATGTCCTGGGCAAAAGCGGTTGCAATGAATGCTGAGACCACGCGTCGACCGCTCTTGCCGGCATGCGCCATCGCATTGCGCATGAAGTGAACCCTGCATCTTTGCAGGTAGCGGAAAGGACGTTGGACACGGCGGCTTTGATGCCTTCGTGCAATCGGACACGGCGAGCTTGACACCACGCAAACCGCGCCGTGTAAGCCTACGCAGGAACTTCGTCCAGATCTGCTCAGCCTCAGAGGTACCGCTTTCCAAGCCGGGCACTTCGCGTCGACCATCGGTGTTGACGCCGAGGCGATGATCACCGCGACGGAGACGATGCGTCCGCCACGCCGGACCTTGAGATAAGTCGCATCGTCGGAGCGCATGGTTTGGCCGAACACACCGTCTATTTTCACGACGGACGCATCTTGGCCGCTTGGTACGAGAACAGGTCGGCCTTCCGTCACCTCACCGTTGATCCTCGCTCATAAGGTGCTGGCTGGCGCAGGATGGAAACTGGCGTTCCTGACAGTTTCTGACGGACCACGGATTTAATCTTCACGGCGGCGCAAGAACGGCGCCTGAGGAAAGGAAAGCTTAATGGTTGCGTTTTCACCCGACGTCTTTGCCAATTTTCTGGCTGAAGAGGACGATGCCCCCGTCGTGATGTTGAACCTTCTTCGATTCGCTCCCGACGGTGGTCGGGAACGGCATCTCGAGTACCTGAGAATGGCAGAACCGATTCTCGCTCGCTTCGGCGCCAAGATCCTGTTCCGCGGTGATGGTCTGGAGATACTGACAACTGGCGACGGGCAGGGATGGGATGCCGTCTTGCTGGTGCAATATCCCAGGCGGACCGCGTTCAAGGAGATGGTGGAAGACCCGGAGTACCAGGTGGCGTTCCAGATCGGAAAATCCGCGCTCGCCGATATCGTCCTGCAACCTCTCAAGCCCTCAACAGGCCTCCGATAAACGAGATCGGCGGAATGTGGTCGTGGTCGGCCTCGAAGACGTTGTGAAGGATCTCCATACTAACCGGCTTGCGAGGACAAGTGCTCGAGCAAGGTGTATTCAGTCGGGCATCGACGTCTTGACGCCTCTAAAAATCGCCGCTGCCGTGCCTCCAGAACTCCGTCAGCCTCATCCACTACCCAGCCTGCCCGATAGCTGCCACTCAAGGGCGGCTGGGTCGATTGCTGTAGGATGCTCGGCGAGCCTTGTCCGCACAAGATGCTGATGTCAGGGAGCCCCTCAAACAAGAAAGGACGCGGCAATATCAAGGTTTCCATAACCTGCCTCGGCCGCCCGACGGAACCGATTCAGCCCCGCTTCGACCAGGTCCACCTGTACGGAGGAGTCTTTGAGAGCCTCCAGGACGAGACCAGCGTCCTTCATTCCATTCTCGACCGAAAAGTTGGTGGTGTAGTCGCCCGCCAGCATCGCGGCACCTTTGATCTGCAGGTAGCCGCTGTCGAGCGGTCCGCCCTTGAGCGCATCCATCACGTGGTTCGGATCGACGCCGAGCGTCGAGGCAATCTTCAGGGTTTCTGCGGTGCCGTGGGTCAGTGCCAGGACATAGGCATTCAAAGCCAGCTTCAGCCGGCTGCTGTCGCCCGGAGTTTCTGAGACCCAGATCGTCCTCTGGCCAATGGCGTCAAAGATGGATTGCACGTCGCTGCGAGCGCCTTCGGGGCCGGAGGCGAGAACGACGAGGCGTCCCTGTTCGGCAGTCGCGCGTGTCCCCAGCACTGGAGCATCGTAGAATGCGATGCCATGGCCGGAGGCGAGGGCTGCCAGCGAGAGGGTCGCGTCAACACCAACGGTGCTAAGCTGAATCCAAGCCGTCTTTCTTTGATCGAGCTCGGCGGACCGCAGAGCACTTTCGACGGCCGGGCCGTCCTTGAGGATGGTGATGATTAGCCCGGATCCGTCTAAGGCATCATTGACGTCCTCGCATACCGTGATGCCGTTGTCGGCAAGTGGGCGTGCATTTTCAATGGTCCGGTTCCAGACCCGAACACTGAAGCCTTTTGCAGCAAGGTTCCGCGCGACCGCACTGCCGATGATCCCGGTTCCAAGGATGGTGACGCTCAAAGGCGAATTATTGGATGTCATGAGAAATCCCTTTCGATGTTCGATGCATGGCGCAGGCCCGTTGGGGCGGTGCCGTATTTTGCGAAGAAGGCCGACGAAAAATGAGAGGAGGGCTACAAAGCCGCAGGTTCTGCTAATCTCCGCAATGGGTTGATCAGTTGACAGTAACATCCGGTGGGCGGCCGCAAGCCGGATATCGAAAAGAAGGCGTAGCGGCGTTTCCCCCGTTTTTCTGTTTGAAGAGACGAGTGACGTGTTACTTGCTCACGCATGCCTCGGAGGCCAGTTGTCGAGTGTTAACTGCTCTCCGCAATGGACATGAACTCGATCACCCGGGTTAGGGCAAGTTACCAACGCGAAGGTTCTCGCGGCTAGTCCTCCCGTTATTTCGCCCGCCGACCGCACCGCTTGGCCCTTGGTCGCACGAATGGGAGATCGCCCAGTCCGTTGCCAGCAAGACGACACGCAGGGGGCAATCGGTATCGCCTATCGAGCACGACGGGGTGCTGGCGGCGATTAGCCTTCGGCGGCGGGGGATTTCAACGCAAGTCGTGCTCTAACTGTTGAGCGAGGGCTTTCAAGCCGGTCCGGTAGATACCGGATACCACGGAGACTGCCTCCGCCTCAGTCGCACCGACAGGTTTGAATTCACCTGACCACTCCACCACAGACCCGCTGCCAGCATCGCTTTGGGTGACGCCCAGTGTCGACAGATAGGCGCCGACGGGAATTGGCGCCTCGACAAGTTCATAGGTATAGCTGCGTTTGGCCTGATCAAATCTTGTCAGCCTTTCCGAAAATTGCGCACCCTCCACTGTTGAAAAGCGGCGGACGCGGCCGCCGTCATGGAGTTCCAGACTCGAAACAAAGGGAAGCCAGTCGGGCAGAGAACCGAACCCGCCGATCAGTTTCCACACCTGGTCGGGTGAAACGGGAAGCGCAATTTTTTCAATGACGGATGCCATGTCGTTTCTCCTTTTCATCGTCCGTGTCCATGTCCGGCTCACGCGCCCGGTCGCGGCCTGTTGAGTGAAGGCTAGGATCGCCGCCATCGACTTGTCCTCGTGCATGCAGTTCATCCTGAAGCGTAGATCAGTTCGCCGCAAAACAGGCGTTAAAGTTCGTAACGCGCGGTCAATTGAGCGCTTCCGCCCGGGCATATCGCGTTAACAAGGTCGGCTGTCATCGGCACGTGGATGTCAAATCGCCATGAAGGCAGTCACCGCCGAGGCAACTATGTCCAGCGACCAAAGGCTGCGCTATTTTGCTTTCTCTCGGCTGCAATTGTCATTGCAAGCCCCGCCGCAGTCGCCAGTTTTTTCTGCTCGAAGCCGCTGACTCTGCCGTGGCGACATGCATCAGGATTTCCCCGTGCGTTCTTGATTGTGTGCGCTCTCGGCCCTGCTCGATCACGTGTCGACCCATCGCGAGAGCGGCAAGCGGGTTCAAACCGCATCGCTCTCGGCAATTATCGTCGGTCAGATGTCTATCGCTTACGCGTGCGAAGCCGTGACCTCTGCTTTCAGAGGGCTCTCGATCGCAGATCCGTGCTAGCCAGCACAACGTTGTGGCCCCGGGGGGCACGCTATTGTCCTACGCTGTGTCGCAGGCTTTCGACACAACCGTTTCAAAGTGTCGCCCGGCCAATCGACGATAGCAGCCTTCGCCGGCGCTTCAGGTCAGTCGCTGACAGCCGTCAGATTGGCTTCTCGGGATGCCAAGTTGTGACAGATAGGCTGATGCAATTTTGAAGGTTATCGCATATTCGCGATCACGCTCAAGGTGTTCAATTTGAAATTAACCTCTTTTAACCGCCTCGCCCGCGCTTCTGGGGTAAAACTATCAGTGTGTGACAGATCGGCGATAGACTAAGGTAATTTTTCGCGATGCATGACGGCCCCCCGGATGGCGTTTTCGCATTTGGACCATTTCAAGTCGAACCGCACGGCAGAAAGTTCCGGCGCGACGGTCTGGACGTGCCGATTGGAGGTCGGGCTTTCGATCTTCTCGTTGCATTGATTCAAAAGCCGGGCGAGATCATTTCAAACCGCGAACTCCTGGCCTCTGCATGGGCAGGGTTGAGCGTTGAGGATTCCAATATCCGCGTCCAGATGGCGCGTCTGCGAAGAACGCTTGGTTGCGGGGAGCCTGGCACTCGCTACATCACAAGCGTCGCGGGGCGGGGGTATTGTTTTGTGGAACCCGTCACAAGACAGGTGTCCGAGGAAGCGCAGCTTGGCGAAGTCGACCGGATCGACACGAACCCCGATCTCCACATCACGATGGACACAGGCCGCGGAACGGAAACTTTGCCGGCCGGTGAGGGACGCCTGGTCGGTCGCGCGGACCAACTTGTCGAGCTGGCCGAAACCGTCAAACAGAGACGTTTCGTAACGATTGTGGGATCGGGCGGCGTCGGAAAGACGTCACTTGCAGTCACGGTGGCCCGACGCATTGACGACTTCGACAGAGTTTATTTCATAGACCTCGACATGGTCGACCATCCGGATCGCGTTCCTGATGCCATCGCCTCGATAACCGGGGCTGACGCCGGAGCCAATGAGACGGTCCTTGACCGGCTCTGCGATCATGTTTCCCGTCAGCGCAGTCTGATCATCTTCGACAATTGCGAACACGTAATCGATGCGATTGCCCAGATAGCAGACTTCATGCTCTCACGAGGGAGCAACACACATTTTCTCGCCACCAGTCGCGAAGCGCTTCGGCTTCGAGGAGAGGTAATTTATCTTCTTCCTCCACTCGCCATGCCGCCGGCCACCGGTCGGCTCACGGCGAAACGGGCTCTCTCTTGGCCCTCTGTTCAGCTCTTTATGGAGAGGGCAGCCAGAAGTGGTCATCGGGGAGGGCTGCGAGACGAGCATGCAGCCCTCGTTGCTGAAACATGTCGACGGCTCGACGGCAATCCGCTCGCGATCGAAATCATGGCAAGCCGGGTCGGAAACTATGGGCTCGCAAGGCTGGCGGTCGCAGATAATCAGCTCGCTTTGCGATGGAAAGGACGTCGTGCTGCTTCTCCACGGCACCAAACCCTGGAAGCAATGATCGACTGGAGTTACGAGCTGCTCTCGGACGCGGGGAAGAGAGTACTCCATCGTCTGTCGGCCTTTGCCGGCACCTTTTCGCAGGACGCGGCCCTGATTGTCGCTGGCGACGGCGACATTGCGACGGATGAAGTCATGCTTTCTCTGGGTGAGCTCGTGGAAAAGTCACTCCTTTGGTGGGAGCCATTCGGAGAGACGTCCCGCTACCGACTTCTGGACATGACCAGGACTTATGCGGAAGGCAAGCTCGCCCAGTCAGGGAAGGGCGCAAGTGTGCGGCGGCTGCACGCGCTCTACTACATGGAACATTTGCGCACAGTTGCGGCACAGGAGAGCTTTGCGTTGAAAGACCGAGCCAAGCCTCCGGTGGTATCCGATCTGGACAATATCCGTGCAGCACTGAATTGGGCCTTTTCTGAACAAGGCGACGTGGCGCTCGCCGTCGAGATGAGCGCTCTGATGGCTGCTGTTCTCCTTCGAATGTGGCGTCTCAATGAATGCAGCAAATGGTGCAGGCAGGCGCTGTCGATACTGCCGATAAACTTCCGCGCGACGAAACTGGAGTTGGACCTTCTCGAGAGCCTTTCCGTCGCTATGGTCTATGCCGGGGATCATCTGGACGAGACGGCGTCTATTCTTCAACGCGGTCTGGAACTCGGCAGGAATTTGAGCGACAGCCGTCGAACGTTTCATCTCCAGTCAGGCTTGCATCTTCTGTCTCTGAGATCGGGGGATTTTCGCAAGAGTCTTGATCTCGCAAAGCGCTACGCGACCGAGGCGACGATCCGCGGCGGTCCGACAGAAACCGCTGTTGCAGAATGGCTGCTCGGTACGACCTTTCATATGGTTGGAGACCAGCGCCTTGCAGACAAGGCCTATCGGGCCGGATTTGATCGTGCGAGCAGGTCAGGCAGGCTCGACCTGGGACAGTTCGAACGAGCACACGAGGCTCTTGCGAGAGTTTTGCACGCGCGCGTTCTGTGGCTGCATGGTTCCCACGCGTTGGGTGCGCGTCTTGCCGAGCAGGCGGTGACGTCCGCGAGAGCCGAGGCCGGCCCGCTCTGCATTTGTTTGCTCGTCGCGGCTGAGATCCAGTTTCTGTGTGGAGAAGTGCAAAAGGCAAAGCGCCTTGTCCGGGAACTCAACCATTTGGCACAACGGTATCGGTTCTCCGGGCTATATGCGGCTGGTGAGGCAATGCTCCATCAGCTGGAGCAGGAAGAATCGATCGGGGATCGCAACGTCGGTCCGCTTCGTGCTGTCGCGCTGCGCTCCTTGATGCTGGCCGGTGCGGCTGCGGCTGTCATTGGTTCGCTTGCGCAGACTTTAATCCGCACCGGTGCCTACGAAGAGGCAATTGCAACGATCGACACCGCACTTGCGCAGGACGAACGAAGTGGCGGGACATTCAGGCTTCCTGAGCTCCTGCGTGTGAAAGCCGAAATTCTGATGCAACTCCCGGAGCCGCCTCTGGACCTAGCCGATACGCTGCTAACAAAGGCCCTTCTCCTTTCGCGCGAGCATTCGTCTGTAAGTTGGGAATTGCGGATACGGATCGCAATAGCCCGCTTACGATTGATCGGCGGACACTCCAGTAGGGACCGGGCACTTTACACATTGCGGGAATTTCTAAGCCGGTTCGATGCCACAACCGACACCGCCGACCTTCGCTGTGCCACGCTGTTGCTGCAGCGTGCAGTTCCTGGTGGCGTGCTTGGAGGACAACCGATGTGCATCATCGAAGATGTCAGTGCCTGACTTCTACGATTCGACGAGCTCCAGTCAGGTGGGATGGTTCGCACGCGATCGATGATGCATCGATTGCGAGCTGACGGCGGCCCCGATAGACATATTCCAATGCAGACGTACCGCCAGAATACTTGTTAACCCGCAGCCCGCCCGCGCGGTGTCAAGATTTTCCGGATTTTACGCCAATTTGCTCGATTGTCTGCCGCCGTTCATGAATATTCGAATGCGCTCAAGCCACTGATGTTCGACTGGGACCGGGCGGGCGCTGAACTTTGCCCATTCTCATAGGAGACACGGGTTACGCTGCCGGTAGACAATGCGCCTGAGCCTGCGTCCTCGTAGATTGGCTCATCGAGTTGAATTCTCGGCAGGCGTCGAGCGGGAATTTTTTCGGTTCCGCGATTTTCGCGCGCGCTCCCCCGGAGTCGCACCTCGCCCAGTTCCGGCGCGCTGAACCGGCCTCGACACAAACGTGATTGGAATATCGGCAATGAACCTCGCATCCTGTCTGTATCTGATCAGGATTGCAGAGCACGGGAGTCTCTCCGGTGCGGCAATCGTCCTCGGCGTGACGCAATCGACCCTCAGTAGGGCTGTTCGTGAGATGGAGTCCGAGCTCGGCGTCGTGATATTTCATCGCGACGGGCGCGGCGTCATCCTTACCGACGAAGGGGCGGTGGTCCTTGAGGCTGCCCGGTCGGTAACCGAGACCTTTGCGGGTCTGCGCGCTTCGCTGGAAGCAATGAGCGGTTCTGTCGGTCGGGTCATTACCGTCGGCATCATGCCGTCGACCGCACTGCTGCTGACCGTTCCGCTGATGGCGAGGCTGAGGACCGACTTTCCCGGGACACAGATGCAGATCGTCGAGGGATCGACGGGACATCTCCTGGAATGGCTGGGCGATGGCAGGCTAGACATCGCAGTTATATACGACAGTTCGGCCATCAGCAGATTCAATCCGGAACCCGTGCTCACCCATCGGCTGCATTTGGTTGCAGCACGCGATGCCACCCCGCTCCTTCCGGAGATGCCTTTCGCAAGCTTGGCGTCCTTTCCGCTGGTCCTCCAGAGCCGGAAACATTCTACCCGCCGGGAACTGGATCACTTGGCAAGCGCGCAAGGAGTGAGGCTCAACATCGTCGTCGAAGCCGACAGCCTGACGGCCATCACGCAATTGGTGTCTTCCGGGCTCGCTTATGGAATTCTGCCTAAGTTCGTTGTCGACCCCGAGACGATGCAGGGAGCCGTCGTTGTCGATCCGGCAATCGAAAGGACGATCTGCCTCGTAACACCGCTTGTGGGGGTGCGTAGCAACGGGGTGACACGCATTATAAGAAGCTTTCGCGACGAGATCAGATCGGTCTATCGGCGCTATTCTCCCTAGGTAACGGGCTAATAATGGAGGCCACAGGCCGGCAGGCAGATGGCGCCAAAGGTCTGCGCCCTCCAGTTGCTAGGCGATCGTCACCGGCTCAACTGCGCTATCTGGTCAAAACGCGGATGAGACGTAATCCCAGATCGTGGGGAAGACACCATTTTCCCTATGCCGAAGCTAAGTGACTGCCGGTGTTTCAGTTTGCAGCAGCCACGACGGTCGTGTCTCGATGGATTCCCTTCGATTCTCAAGCTTTAACGGGTGGCGTTTGCGCTTGGATGCTAGCGTGAGGTCAGAAATTGCAGCGGCAGCTTCGTCCGCTAACCACCAACGCGGTGCATGGTCTGAAGCACGCAGCCCAGCCGAACGATCGGCGCGATAGCAATCTGGATCAAGGACTGATGTTCATGTCAAACGCATCAATCAGGCTCGACGAAGCAAAGCGGATGCTCAGCGCTGCCGAGACCAAGGCCGAAGCGTTCGGTATTGCCTATAACATAGCTGTCGTCGATGTCGGCGGCCATCTCGTCGCGTTCGTCCGTCAGGATGATGCGCTGATCGGCAGTATCGAACTGGCCATCAACAAGGCGGTAACGGCGAGGATCTTCGACAAGACGACGGCTTATCTCGCGACGCTCGCACAACCAGGACAGCCGCTCTACGGGATCCATCAGACAAACCGAGGAAGCGTGGTCATTTTCGGCGGAGGCATTCCTGTCGTCCGCGACGGCCGGATCATCGGCGCGGTCGGGGCTAGCGCAGGATCCGTCGAGCAGGACATCGCCGTCGCCGAGGCCGCAGTCGCGGCAATCGCGTAGGTTCCAGACGAAGTCGTTCCGATGGGAATTCAATCAAGATCGAAGAGGAGAAAGACATGAAAGCGGCCCGCTTATACGAATACAACAAGCCCCTCGTCCTCGAGGAGGTGCCGGTTCCCGACATTCAGCCGGACGAGGTTCTGGTCAGTATCAAGGCCTGCGGAATGTGCCGATCAGACGTTCTGCTCGTGGACGGTTTCTTCACCACCTATGCCGACATTCCGCGGCCCATCACTCCGGGACACGAGATCACCGGTATCATCGACAGGGTCGGCAGCCTGGTGCCGAAGTCAGCGATCAAGGAAGGCGATCACGTCGTCGTGGCGCCCGGCTGGGGTGATGGCACCTGCCGGCATTGCCTGGTCGGTAATACACAGATCTGCGCCAATGTCCGCTGGCCGGGCTTCGGTGCCTATGGCGGGTTTGCGGAATTCATTCCGGTTCCGGCGCGCTACGTGATCAAGGTGGACAAACGCCTTAAATTCGAGGAAATGGCGCCGCTCACCGATGCCGGTCTCACTCCCTACCGTGCGATCAAGAAGCTCCGCAACGCGGGGGCCCTTAACGCAGACCGGGTGATCGGCGTCTTCGGCGTTGGTGGTCTCGGTGCCTACGCGGTACAATATGCAAAGCTGCTTGGAAGTGGCGCGAGGGTGGTTGCCTTTGCGCGCAATCCCGACAAGCTGGCTCTCGCCAAGGAATACGGGGCCGATGATGTCATCAACATCAACGGAAAATCCGTCAGCGACATAGCCGATGAACTTAAGGCAGCGACCGGGCAGGCCGATATCGACGCGGCGGTTGACTGCGCCGGTGCCAAAGAGACCGTGGAACTTGCAACAGGATTGCTGGCGATCAGTGGTCACTACGTCGATGTCGGCTTCATCGCCGATCGCATCGACATCCCGCTCTTTCCCCGCGTCTCCCGCGAGCAGACGATCCAGGGGTCGTTCTGGGGCAACAATACCGACCTCGCCGAGGTCATGGCCTTGGCCGCCAAAAACAAGATCCGCCACACGATCGAGACCTTCTCCTTCGAGGAAATCAATCCCTATCTCGATCGCCTGAGGAAGAATGAGATCGTCGGACGATCCGTCCTGACGTTCTGATTCGGGTACAAGCCGAGCCTGGAAGCGATATCGCCTGGCAGCGGCCAAGTTGTCGCCAGGCAGCGCCTCGCGCATCGGGACCGGATCAATCCGGATCAATATCGCTTCCTCCATCTCGGTGGTACTTTCTTTCGGCGGCGTCAAGCGATCGGGATATGGTCGTGAGCTTCCGGGCGCCGGCATCAGCGAACTTGTGAATCCGAAAATTCAGGAAGCCGGGGATTGAAAAGCGAAGCATGGGCGAGCGCCGGCCAAGCGCGTCGTGACGTCGCGTCAGTTGCGACGGGTGCGCTATGGCTCGACCCGACATTCGACGATTGGCAATCGGTATATATCGGAGTTCTGCGATGGATATATCTGCTGGCCCCACCGATAAGGAGCTGATTTTTTCCTTCGGGTCCTATCGCCTCATACCGAGCCGGCAGCTCCTTCTTTTGGGTGACCAGCCGGTAAAACTCGGCGGGCGCGTCTTCGACATGCTGCGCCTGCTCGTGCAGCGTGCGGGCGATCTCGTCGGCAAGGACGAACTCATCGCAGCCGTCTGGCCCGCCACCTTCGTCCATGAGAGCAATCTCAAGGTCAACATGCACAGTCTGCGCCGCACTCTCGGAGACACGCCTTTGCGCCCTACGTATATCGCAACGGTCGGAGGGCGCGGCTACCGCTTTGTTGCGAAAGTGGATGGGTACTATACGAGCCTACCGGAGACGCCTCGCCTTCGTTCAGACCAGGCAGCGGCCGAACCGCTGCCCGATTGGCGGGACATCGTCGGCCGAAACACCGAGATTGCGGAGATTCTCGAGGCCCTGCAACGGGGGCGCCACGTCACAATCGTGGGAACCGGTGGAGTGGGCAAAACGACTGTGGCGATTGCCGCGGGCCACGCCTTTTCGTCCGACTGTCCGGACGGCGTCTGCTTTGTCGACCTTTCGCCGATCGATGATCCCGCGCATCTGCCCGTCACCGTTTTGACTGCTCTCGGTGTGAGATTAAAGGCTGGAGACCAGCCAAATGCGTGCTTTGACGCCCTGCGCTCACGTCGCATGCTGCTCATTCTGGACAATTGCGAACACGTGCTGCCGGCCGCGGTACTTTTTGCAAACGCTCTTGTCGAACCCGGCGGGAACATCAGACTGCTTGCCACCAGCCGGGCGCCGCTTCGCACCTTTGAAGAACGCATCATCAGGATAGAGCCGCTTGCCTCACCGGACCCGGACTCTTGCCCGAGCGTCGAGGAGGCGCTTGGCTTTCCAGCGGTTGAACTGTTCGTCCGTCGCGCCTGGCAATGGACCGGTTATCAACTGGTCGATACGGATTGTTCCAGCATCGTATCAATATGCCGGGCACTGGACGGGCTGCCGCTGGCGATTGAACTCGTCGCCGCAAACGTCGAGACGCGTGGTGCGCAGAAAATGCTTGAGAGCCTGGACAGTTTTCAAGACCTCGAGCACGGCCCGACACGCCAATTTCCGGTACGGCAACAGACACTTATGGCAACGCTCGACTGGAGCTTCCGGCTTCTTTCGCCGGACGAGGCTGCCATCTTTCGCCTCATATCGGTCTTCGCGGATTCCTTTGAATTGGAGGACGTTGCTGCCGTCGCCAGAGCGACAGGGATGAACATGGCCGATGTTGTGACCGGTCTGGGCGGGCTCGTATCAAAATCCCTTTTGGCCGCCGCAGCCCACGGCGAGGTAATCCGCCACAGGCTCCTCGACAGCACGAGACGGTATGCGATCAGGAAGCGCGAGGAGGACTCATCTGGCCCATTGATCGCGCACGCACATGCTCAGCGCATCCTCACGTTGTTCGAGCGCGCCGAAGCCGAATGGAGTTGGCGCGAAGCCGCCGATTGGGCCGGACGCTACACAGGCCGCATCGCCGATCTTAGGGCTGCATTGTCATGGGCGTTCGGCGAAACGGGCGACCCAAACCTTGGCGTGCGCCTCGCCGCGGCGGCGATTCCGCTATGGTCTGAAACCACGGAACAGAACGAAGCACCGAAATGGGTTGAAACAGCACTCTCATGGGCGCAGGCATTAGACTGTTCGGATTTGCTGAAGGCGAAACTCGCCTGTTTCCGGGCCTCGGCTCTCTTCTATGTCGGCGGCCCGGGCGGCAGCGAAGATGCCTGGACTGAAGCCATTTTGTTTGCCCGACGCGCCGACAGCCTTGAGTACGAGCAGCGCGGATTGATTGGCCTATCGCGCTGTCTTCTCAACGCCGGCAGGGTGGGGGAGGCAATTGAATGCCTCAGAAAGGCAGAGGGATCGTCCGACCTCGATAAGGACTGGTCGGGTGCTTTCGATGGACTTCGTGCCCTTGCCTGGACCCGAGCGCATAGCGGTGAGCTGGCATCGGGACGACACGTTCTCAAGCGTCTTGCTGCGCGGGATCCGTTGGGCCGGCGCGCTGCGAACCTGTCCCGCTATGAGTTACAACAGATCGTGACGACCCGCTGCTATTTGACCTTTACTGCCTTTATGACCGGTCATGCAGATCACGCCGCGATGGTCGCGCGCGATGCCGTTGAGGCGTCCGGACGCCTGCAATGTTGGGCATCACAATCGAACGCGCTGGCCCTGGCCGCATTGCCGCTCTCGCTCGAGACGGGAGACATGAATGCGCTGGAGAAACATACGAAACAGCTTCACTCCAACCTCTCGCATGATGGTCTTTCATCTTGGATGCCCGTCTATCGCTACTATTCAGGTCATTTGCGCGACTTGCACGGCGGCGCGGATGGCCTTGCGCGAATAAGGGATGCTGTTGACGAATTTGTCGATTGCCACCGTCTTCATTGGATCGCGATGTATCTTGCCGGTCTGTCACGCGCGCTCGTCCGCCATGGGCGGCTCGATGAGGCAAGAGAGAGGATCGAGACCGCGCTCCTCTATCAGGAGCAACAGGGAGAGCGCTGGTGCCGCCCGGAACTGCAGCGGATTCTAGCATCGATCCTGCTGCGCGACGGACAACGGGAGGATGGCGAGAACCTTCTCAAAACTGCGCTTGCAGAGGCCCGCGCGATGGACGGAGCCCTGTTCGAACTGCGCATACTCAATGATCTGGCCGCCCATTATCTCGAAATCGGCCGCAGTGACGCCGCTGCAGGAGAGCTCGGGACCCTCTATCGGACTTTTTCGGAGGGGTTTGCCACACAGGACCTCATGGCTGCGTCAAGCCTCCTGTCACGGGCCACCGGGAATTGAGGAGCGACACTGAAGTCGTGCTGGCGACGGGCGTGCGAGTGCGGCGAGAGATCGACCGGTCGGGACCCGGAAGGGCGAGCGGGTTGTTCGATAGTCAATCTCTCGTAAGTTGTTTTATTTACGAGTACTCGCTTGAGGCGTCAGAGCCGTTCTCAATGCAGCGCAAGCGTGGGTGGTCCGACAACACAAACACGGGATCGGCGGATTGCATAGCCGTCAGGTCGCTTGCAGGATCGACAGAAGATGTGCAGCCGTCTTGAGATCTGCAGTCTCGAAGCCTTCGCTGAACTTCGCGTACACAGCGGAAAGCGCATCGGCGGCTTTGCGCGAGTGGCCCTTGCCATGCCAGTATTGGGCAAGCGACGTCATCGCTCGCAACTCCCATGACAAGGCCTCTTGCTGTCGAGCGAGCGCGATGGAGCGGGACAACCACGCCTCACCTTGCCGGACATCCGTTTTCAAGAGTGCGACTCCGTGTCGCCGGATTATCTCGGGCGCTGCCCACCCGCATGTCGTTTCCAAAGCCCGATCGGAAAAATCGATCCCCGAGATCTGGCCGTTCAAGGTCGCCAGCGTATGGATCTGGAGGACGCCTTCGGTGCGGATAATTTGCCGGGAACGGGCACTGTCAGTATGTTCCTTTTCCAGAATCCGTTCGTACAATCGCCCCCATGAATTCCAATGGGTCAGCGTGAAGCGCGAAGACTCATTCAGGAGATGCAGGACATGTTCGTACACCTCCTCGGTATCTCCTCTCCAAAATAGGATCGGGCAAGCAGACTGTGAAAGGGTCTGGCAGAGTGCGGCGGCGCCAGCTTGCGGTGCGATGGCGAGCGCTTCCCGTACGACGGCCAGAGCCTGTTCCGCCTGCCCTAGCAGCCAGAGCGAGCGCGACAACATGATCCGCATGGATACGCGTTTATCGATCTGGACGCCGCCGAACGCCAAGGGAATGTTGACGACCGGACTGGCTAGTACGGTGCGTGCGAGCTCAATGGATCGTCGATGCATGCCATTGAAATGCGTCACCTGGGCCAATATTCGCTGTGTACCCAACGTTGCCAGATCATTGGACAGAGTGCGGCCGAGGAAGGCCGCCTCCTCGGCCCAGCGGAGCGCATCGCGGTAGCTACCCATGCCAAAACGGAAGCCGGCCATCAACACGCGAGGTTGGATGCGATATCGGTCCTCGCCCGTCATTTCGGCAAGGTGAAGTGCCCGAGCCACGCCGGCTATAGTGACATCCTGCGGCTCGCCTTGGTTGGAATTCAAGAATCCGTGGAACATGTTGAGCTTCATCTCGGCGACAAGCTCGGGACGCTCCAGTTTCGCGGCAACGACGATGGCGGCGTCGTTGCGCTGACGGAATTCGTCCACCAGACCCATCTGCATACCGAGCGGCATCACAAGGGCGCTTAAACGCACACCTGCTGCAGCGTCGCCTTCCAGCGAGAATGCCCATTGTAAGGCTTGTCGAATATCGTCCACCATAGGAGCGTAGCGCTCGAGCCATGGTGCCCGCGCCGTAACGGCCCACTCGTCTTCTGCGCGCTGCATAATATCGATTGCGAACTGGATGTGGAGCCGGCGCATCCTCTCAATCTCGCCGACCTCGGCGAGCTTCTCGACAGCATAGAGCCGGGTGCTCTCCAGCAACCGGTAGGACATCGTTCCGGGTCCAGGCGTTGGATGCAGGAGGGACTTACGCACCAGGCTTGATAAGGTCTCGATGATCGTCGACGCCGCCAAATATTCGTCGCCGGCAATCATCGTGGCGGCCTCGAGTGAGAACTGACCGGCAAAGATTGCTAAGCGGCGCAGCAGCGCGCGTTCGCTGTAATTGAGGTTTTCATAGGACCAGTCCAGAACCCTGCGCATGGTCTGATGCCGGTCAACAGCTGTGCGCAGGCCTGGAACGTCGAGGCAGTTCTCAAGCCGTTCAGCCAATTCCGCGATGCCAAACACCTCGACGCGGGCGGCGGCAATTTCGATGGCAAGCGGAAGTCCATCCAGTTTCTGGCAAATGGCAATGATAAAGGGGACGTCGTCGACCGTCAGTGGCAGCCCCCGTTCATCCGACGCGGCGCGTTCAACAAAAAGCTCGATGGAGGAATAGCCGAGCGCGTCTCCCAATGTAAGCTGATCGTCGCGAGGAAGCGTCAATGGCATCAGCCGGAAGAGCCTCTCACCGTCCGTCCGGAGCGGCTCACGACTGGTTGCCAGGATGCGGAGCCCGGGCACGCCTTTCAGCAGGGCTTCGCAAAGCGTTGCCGTATCCTCGATGACGTGTTCGCAGTTGTCGAGCAGGAGAAAGACTTGGCGGCTTTCCAGGTATCGGATCAGGCTGGCAGTCGGATCGTCGCTTTCGGCCGACATTTTGAATGCTGCGGCAATAGCAAAGGGCACGAGAAACCCGTGCGCGACAGCGGCGAGGTCGACAAATATCGAGTCGTGGGGGATAGACGAGGAAATTTGCTGGCCGGCGACAAGTGCCGCAGCAGTTTTGCCGATACCCCCCGGTCCAACAATGGTTACCAGTCGGTGCACCTCGACCAGCCGAACGATGCCAATAACGTCTTCATCGCGTCCGATAAGTCTGGCTACCGGAGCCGGAAACCCTCTTGGAGGTTCCAACGGCACGGCGGCATCTGTGCCGCCTGTCGACCATCCCTCTATAAGGATCGATTGTACCGGTTCGATGAACCGATAGCCGACGCCGATGATGTTGGTGATGAATTGTGGACTGTCGGAATCATCGCCAAGGATCTTACGAATTGTTGCGATCTGGACCTTGAGGTTGTCCTCCTCAACGAGTGTCGTTGGCCAGGCGATCTTGATCAGTTCATCTTTCGTCACGATCTCGCCGGCACGTTCAACCATCGCGGTCAAGATTGCCGTTGCCCTACTGCCGATCCGGATTTGACTGCGACCGTCGAAAAGAGCGCGCCGGACAGGATCAAGAACGAAACGCGCGAACGCATATCCCCTTTGGACATGGGGCGCCACAGTGGCATGGCCGTCAACCGGCTTGGTGACGTCGTGCTCGAATTTGATAGCGTCGCTCAACGAGGGCACCATTCGGACAAGCAGTTTTCGGTCTCACCTGCGACCAATCGAAGCATATCATATGGTCTTGTGCTGGTCGTGGGCAACCTTTTGCGGCGCATTTCTTCCGCAATGGCGCGCTTCAAACCGCAGGCTTCTTTTATTCGACAGGACGTCCCGATCGGCCGGTCGGGCCGAACATCGAGATCAGCGAGACAAAAAGCGTGAGCGTCAAGGCGATGATGGCAAACATCGCCAGGGGCCCGTATCCTTTTAGAACTGGCAGCAGCAGAAGCGGCACGAGCACCGAACCGCCGCGGTTGGCCATCCACGCCAAGGACGTCAACTTCGCGCGGTGCGGAGTGGCGATTGCCTCGGCCGTATAAAGGACCAGCACGGGCAGAAAGAGAGAATAGACCATGTTGAAAAGCAACGCGCTCGAGACGAGTAACCACGGTATTCCCGTGGCTGCGAATACCATTCCCAGCACACCCATCACCGTGGCTGTCACAGTCAGGAAGGACTTTCGTTGGAACCTGTCGACGAAGAGGCCGCCGCCCAACGTGCCGATTATCGGTCCAAACGTCGAGATGCCGACGTAAAGCAGTGACTCCTGAACATTCATTCCCTTGGCAACGAGGATCGTCCCCGAAAGGAGGGTGAATCCGACGATTGCCCATGGCGTCAAAACATAGAGGAGCAGGAAAAAGACCGTCTGGCCAATGGGGAGGGAGGAAGAGACTGGGTTCGCGCGCTTCTGTTGTCCCGGCGGCTTGGGCCGTGACCTGTCGAAACCTGTCATCACTGCCGACCGCCTGAACGCGTCGGCTATCTGAGCGGCCTCGGCGAGTTTTCCCTTGCTCAGGAGCCATCGGGGGGATTCTGGAAGCCACCAGAAGCCGAGCGTACACAGCGCCGCCCCAAGGCCGGCTGTGAAAAACCCCCAACGCCACGATTCCAACCCAAGTGGTGCGACCGGAGCAAGAGCAAGCACGAAGAAGATGAAGACGGTCGGACCGAGGTAGCCGATTGCTGTCGCCATGACAATGCAGACGCCACGCCGGCTGGCTGGCAGTATGTCGGTCAAGTAGGAGAACATGAGTGGCGGATAGGCGCCAAGGGCAATTCCGGCCGCGATCCGCGAAACGATGAGAGCGTCGATATTCGCGGCCGCGCCAGCCCACCAGGATGCGAGGGCCAGCAAGGCCATCGCCGAAACCATGGCAATTCGGCGGCCGTAGCGGTCGGCGATCCAACCGAGGGACGGGGCACCAAAGACGGCACCGATATAGACGGAAGCGAGCAGCCACGACAACTGTCTGTCCGAGACCGAATGAGGTGGCGCCGAGAACACGGTAGAAAGAATGTTGCCGAACGCGATCTCCGCCAGATCGAAGGAGAAGGCCACGCAGCAGCCGCAAAGGATGAGCACATGCAGGCGTGTCAGCGGAAGACCGTCGATGTCAGCAGCTTGACACCGTGCTCCGGCCGCGTCGTCCTGAACAGGTGTCATTTTTTGCCTCCGCGATCGGAACTCCCGGCAGTTTGATATCGAAAGCCGTCCGCGCGGTGAAGTAAGACCAGGTAAAATACCCTCCCAGTCGAATGATTTTACCCCCTTTTACCGGTTTCTACCCGCGAAGCGCACGAGAGGCTGGCTACCCATCGTCCCGGAGGGCGCCGGTCCTCAAAACTGTTCACTCAACCCGTGCCCGGACGCACAAATGAAGGGAGCAATCGCGCCGGTACCCGACGCGTCGAGTTCCGGCAAGCCGCCGCAATAGCGCGTCGTGTCGTGCATATCAGTTATGGGGTGCACCCGGCCGGGGCTTGTTCTACGCACAGCCGACGGGCGTCTCGGATGACTGCAGTCAGGATCTCGAGGCGAAGGCAGAAATTTGAACGACCGGTGGTCACTTCAACGAAGGGTGTGAACTTGAACAATGCACGTTGGCAAATACCAGATATCGAGGTCATTGAGGTCATGGCGTTCCAGGATCTTTTCGAACGCGCCCCCCGGTCATTGAAGGATATGGGTGTTTTCGAATGCCGCCAGATCGGCACCGGTCTCGCGATCTCCTTCCCTTCCGCACCCGTTCGAGGGCTCAATCGCATCTTCGGCATGTCCTGCCAGGAAGATCTTGAGATCGCGCATTCGTGGATGAGCGACAGACGGGGAAGTCGGTGGTTGCAGGTCGACGACAGCTTGATGCCGTCGGGTACAAATCGCTGGATCCACGCGTGTGACCTCACCGAGGACAAAAACGGACTTGCGAAACTTCGGCGGTCCGCTCCGGATGCAACGCTTCCACTCCCACCATCGATCGTGGTCCGCAAGGCCCAGGTCCACGAGGCCACGTCATTCGCCGGGTTGATGTGCGAAGGCTTCGGTTTGCCGGCCGACATGATCGAACTCTGGTCCGCCATCGTCGGGCAGAGCGGCTGGTCGTGCTTCATCGCCGACTATGACGGGGTCCCGGCCGGTACCGCCGCCATGTATGCCTGCGGCGGTCTTGCATGGTTCGGGGGAGGATCGACGCTTGCCCCATTCCGCAACAAAGGGGTGCAGAAGGCTCTCATCAATGCCCGCCTGAATGAGGGCGGTGCGATGGGCGTTCGTGAGTTCGCCGTCGAAACGGATCAACCACAATCCGGCGAACCGAACATCTCCAATGACAACCTGAAACGGACCGGGTTTCAAACAGCCTATTTGCGCAAGGCTTACCTTTTCGCCGAATAGCACACGGCTCTGTTTGGCCAGGGCGTTTCCCCGGAATTGGACATGTAAAAAGCGGTCGATCCGTCGCGGCCTTGTGTTTCACCGGTAAGAAATTTTGGTCGGAAGGGAAAAAACGGGCAATCACCGGGCCTGATGGTCGGCCCGCCCAGCAACCCGGGCATCACTGTGAGGACAATATGACAAAGTATAAGCTCGAGTACATTTGGCTCGATGGGTACACTCCTGTACCGAACCTGCGTGGCAAGACACAGGTCAAGGAATTCGATAATTTCCCGACGCTCGAACAGCTCCCGCTCTGGGGCTTTGATGGTTCGTCGACGATGCAGGCCGAAGGCCGCAGCTCGGATTGCGTGCTGAAGCCGGTTGCCATCTATCCCGATCCGGCCCGCACCAACGGCGTGCTCGTCATGTGCGAAGTCATGATGCCGGACGGCGTCACGTCGCATGCAAGCAACGCTCGTGCAACGATCCTCGACGACGAAGACGCCTGGTTCGGCTTCGAACAGGAATATTTCTTCTACGAAAACGGCCGTCCGCTCGGCTTCCCGGAGAGCGGCTACCCGGCTCCGCAGGGTCCGTACTATACCGGTGTCGGCTATTCGAACGTCGGCTCGGTTGCCCGCGAAATCGTCGAAGAGCATCTCGATCTCTGCCTCGCTGCCGGCATCAACCACGAAGGCATCAATGCCGAAGTGGCCAAGGGCCAGTGGGAATTCCAGATTTTCGGCAAGGGCTCCAAGAAAGCCGCCGACCAGATCTGGATGGCGCGCTACCTCCTGCAGCGCCTGACCGAGAAATATGGCATCGACATCGAATATCACTGCAAGCCGCTCGGCGACACCGACTGGAACGGCTCGGGCATGCATTGCAACTTCTCCACCAAGTATATGCGCGAAATCGGCGGCAAGGCCTATTTCGAGGCACTGATGGCCCAGTTCGAAAAGAACCTGATGGACCACATCAATGTCTACGGCCCCGACAACGACAAGCGCCTGACCGGCAAGCACGAAACGGCTCCGTGGAACAAGTTCTCCTACGGCGTTGCCGACCGAGGCGCATCGATCCGCGTTCCGCATTCCTTCGTCAAGAACGATTACCGTGGCTACCTGGAAGACCGCCGCCCGAACTCTCAGGGCTGCCCTTACCAGATCGCGTCGCAGGTTCTCAAGACGATCTCGGAAGTTCCGACTGCCGGCTCCGCTTCGGCAGCAGCCTGATCGACGCCCGGAAGGCCCCTTCTAAAGGTATTCATCAATGACCAAAACATTTGGAAAGGCGGCGCTCTGGCTGCTGCTCATTCCCTATATCGGCCTCCTTTGGGTGCCGTTCTACAATTACCGCGAGCCGGAATTCCTCGGCTTTCCCTTCTTCTACTGGTATCAGCTGCTCTGGGTGCCGATCACCGCAGCCCTGATCTGGATCGCCTACAGGAGCGTGCGCGATGGGGAGTGACATCAACGTAACGGCGCTTTCCGTCTTCATCTTCTTCTTCGTCCTTGTCACGATCATGGGCTTCGTCGCCGCTCGCTGGCGCAAGCCCGAAACGCTTGCCCATATCGACGAATGGGGTCTCGGCGGCCGCTCGTTCGGCACCTGGATCACCTGGTTCCTCGTCGGCGGCGATTTCTACACCGCCTACACGGTCATCGCCGTGCCGGCRCTCGTCTATACCGTCGGCGCCTACGGTTTCTTCGCGCTGCCCTATACGATCATCGTCTACCCCTTCGTCTTCATGGTCATGCCGGTGCTGTGGAAGCGGGCGAAGGAATTCGGCTATGTCACCGCTGCTGACGTCGTGCACGGCCAGTACGGCTCACGCTGGCTGGAACTGGCGGTCGCCGTCACCGGCGTCATCGCAACTATGCCCTATATCGCCCTGCAGCTCGTCGGCATGACGGCAGTGCTCAAGGCACTCGGCCTGCATGGCGAACTGCCGCTCGCCACCGCCTTCATCGTGCTGGCGCTCTATACCTATTCCGCAGGCCTGCGCGCACCGGCGCTGATCGCCTTCGTCAAGGACATCATGATCTATATCGTGGTGATCGCGGCCGTGGCCCTCATCCCCTCGCGGCTCGGCGGATATGCCAATGTCTTTGCCGCAGCGGACGCAGCCTTCCAGGCCAAGGGCGCCGGCAATCTCCTCCTCGGCTCCAACCAGTATGTCGCCTATGCGACGCTGGCGCTCGGCTCGGCGCTTGCCGCCTTCATGTATCCGCATACGCTGACCGGCATCTTCGCCTCCAACAGCGGCAACACGATCCGCAAGAATGCGGTGCTGCTGCCGGCCTATACGCTGCTGCTCGGCCTGCTGGCGCTGCTCGGCTACATGGGCCATGCTGCGCATCTGCAACTGGACAGCGCCAACGATGTCGTTCCGGCGCTGTTCAAGACCCTGTTCTCGAGCTGGTTTGCGGGCTTTGCCTTCGCGGCCATCGCCATCGGCGCGCTGGTGCCGGCAGCGGTCATGAGTATCGGTGCGGCCAATCTCTTCACCCGCAATTTCTGGAAGGCTTACGTCGATCCCGCCGTGTCTCCGGCGGGCGAGGCGAAGGTCGCGAAGATCTCGTCGCTCATCGTCAAGATCGGTGCGCTGCTCGTCATCCTCTTCCTGCCGACGCAGTTTGCCCTCGACCTGCAGCTGCTCGGCGGCATCTGGATCCTGCAGACGCTGCCGGCCCTGGTCTTCGGCCTCTATTCAGGCTGGTTCCGCGCACCCGGCCTGCTCGCCGGCTGGTTCGTCGGCTTCTTCGGCGGCACCTACCTCGTCTGGGAGGCGGGCTGGAAGCCGCTGCACGCGGTGACCATCGGCGGCGCGAGCTTCACCGTCTATACCGGGCTTCTGGCTCTTGCGGCGAACATCGTCGTCGCCGTTGTCGTCAATCTGCTCGTCCCCGCACGGCAAGTCAGCGGAATGCCAAGCCCCAGCGGCCACTGATCGGACGAAATCTCAAAATCGCACTGGCGGACGAGCATCGACGCTTCTTTGCCAGTGCTTCAGCGGGGGACAAAATCGCAGATGTCCCTCGAATGCCCCGAGCAAATTGTGATGAATGACATCAAAACCCCGCAGGCGGGAAGCGATCCTGGAAAGCACCTCTTAATCGTCGACGACGATCGCGACATGCGTGAGATGTTGGCCGACTGTCTGCGCAGGAATAGCTATCATACGAGCGTCGTCAGCGATGGCGCCCAAGCGAGGCGACTGGCCTTGCGCTGTACGATCGACCTTGCGGTCGTCGATCTCAATCTTGGCCGGGAGGATGGCCTGCACGTCGTGCGTGAACTTGCCGGCCAGGGCATCCCGGTCATCATCATCACGGGCAACCGCATCGATGAGGCTGACAAGGTCGTCGGCTTGGAGCTCGGTGCAGTCGACTATTTGACGAAACCATTTGGAATGCGCGAGTTTTTGGCCCGAGTGCGTTCGAAGCTCCGACGTCGCAAGGATCGGGGAGCCAACACCAGACGGGGCGCCTACGCTTTTGCTGACTTTCAGATGAATCTCGCCACGCGCCAGCTTCATCGGAATGGGATCGGAGAGATTCAACTTTCGGCCGGTGAATTCAATCTTTTGACCACCTTCCTTCGCTCGCCGAAACAGGCGCTTTCCCGCGAGTATCTGCTGAACGAGAGTCGGGTGAACGGAGAGGTCGTGATCGACCGAAGCATAGATGTCCTCGTATTGCGACTGCGCAGAAAGATCGAGCATTGCGGCTCGCGACCGGTGCTGATCAAGACAATCCGCAATGCTGGATATGTGTTCGATGCAGATGTGGCGGAGCAATGAGAGGTTCGTTGATTTCCGCCCGCCAACCTGAGATCCGCGCCATCCTTCGCACCTGTATCATCGTGATCGCGATCGTCGGATGTTTTCGACTGACCGCCGCCGAGGATCTTTATCGTCCCGATCGTGGTGAACCTGTCGAGCCGATTGAACCTGTAAAGGACCTCGACCCGAGCCGGGTCGCGCTCGGCGCCCTCTTGTTTGCCGACAGGCAACTGTCGTCGAAAAACATGCTCTCGTGCCTGTCGTGTCACGATCTGTCCCTGGGAGGGACCATACGCGCGAAACGGACTATCGGCTATAACGGGCGCATGCACCGGTTCAACGCGCCGTCGATATTCAACGTCGGGCGCAATTATCGTCTGGGATGGAGAGGCAACTTCACCTCCCTGGAGCAACAGAACGAAGCCGTATTGCTGGACCGGACCTTGATGGCGATCTCCTGGTCTGACCTTATTTTCCGCCTCAGGGCGAGCGCTCGCTACAGAGCGGCGTTCCAGAAGACCTACGGACGCTCGATCCGTCGCGAAGACGTATTGAATGCCTTGGCAACTTATGAACGCTCACTCGTAACGCCAGATGCGCCATTTGATCGCTATCTGCGCGGTGATCTCGAAGCCCTGTCGGAGGCCGCGGAACGCGGATACCGGCTGTTCAAGATGTATGGCTGTTCTTCATGTCACCAGGGTTCGAACGTCGGCGGCAATGTCTTCCAGAAGTTCGGGATCTTTGTCGAAAGCCTGGGTAACAGGGGTGTGAGCAACGGCGATCTTGGTCGATGGACGGTGACCCATAACGATAGCGATATCGGCGTTTTTCGCGTGCCAAGTCTGCGGAATGTTGAATTGACCGCCCCCTATTTTCACGATGGGAGGGTGGCGTCGCTTCAAGAGGCCGTCAGGTTGATGGGCCGCGTTCAGCTCGGCCAGGAGATACCTGAAAACGATGTGGAGGATCTCGTCGCCTTTCTGAATAGCTTGACTGGAACATTCAATGGAAAACCGCTCAAATCCAAAGACTGAATTCCTGCTGATCATTCTGTTCTTCGTTGGCGCTATTGTCGCAAGCGTTGTTGCGGTTGGACGTGGTCCGGATGGAAGAGCTCATCAGTCGGTCATGACAACATTCTGGCAGTTGCATGTCGATCAGGCTTCGCTGCAGCGCGACATGTTGCAGATCCGAGCCGGCCTTCTTGCGAATTACGATCCACTCGTCGGATCGGTCGTCAATCTTCATCGCGATGTCGAGACACTCGAGCGTCTTGTCGCTACGGCCAATCTGGATCTCGCAGGATCCCTCCGCGCGCAATTCAGCGAACTCCGGACCAATATCGATGCGGAAGAACGTTACGTTGAGGAATTCAAGACGCGTAATGCACTTCTGGTGAACTCCAGCAGGATTTTCGTTCATTTGATGGCGCCCGCGCCGGCGGCCGGATCGACGATCGACGAGCCAGGTCGAGTTGGTCTGGACGGGTTGGCCAGTCTCATGATGCGCTTCACGGAAGAACCGAAAGCGGACCGTGCAGCATCCCTGAAACTGAAATTCGTCGCCCTTCTACGCGCCGATGATGACCGATCCCACGCCTTGTCTCGCCACGGCCAGATGATATTGATGGCGCGGCCGCTGGTGGATGCCTCCTTGGCCGGCGTTCAAAAATCGTCTGTTCCACAGCTGATACAGCGGATCGAGCAGACATACGTCGATGCCTATGTCCGCGCCGATCGTTTTGCCAATCTGGCCAAGATAGTCTTAGCGTTGATCGCGTTCACATTGTGCGGTCTCGTTGCTGTGTTGCTTGCGCGACTGCGTGGACGTTCCCAGCGACTGGCTGAGCAGCTTGCCTTTGAAACAGCCGCCGGCTTCGCCAGAGTGGGGCTGGCCAACGCCGAACCAGATGCTTTCGATGAAGCCTTGCGGGCTGCACTTGCGACGTTTTCAGCTTTTTTCAAGGCGCGGGTTGCGTTGCAGATCATGGACCGGGACGAGGACGGGTCCGGAGAGATTTACACTCACGGCGAGGACGGTTGCAATGCGGGAGTGGCTGCCTGGCAAGACAACATCCAGTTTCTGCGGCAGGCAGGCAGTGACGACACGGGTTCGCCTGGCTTTCTCGTGGTCGACGAGGGCGTCGCCGGACATGGGCAGATTGTGATTACGGCCGCCATGCCAGGCGATATGGCGATGATAGCCGGATGTATCCTGACTTACCCGCACGCCGCCCCAAGGCTCACAAAACGTCTCAAGGCACAGATGCATACGGCAATGGACGTTATGACCGATGCCATTCGATTGAACTGGATGCGACGTGACCGGACCGTGCTCGAGCAGCGTCTCGAGCACGCAAAGCGGCTGGAGGCGATCGGGACTCTTGCCGGGGGCATCGCTCATGAATTCAACAATTATATCGGTGCGCTTCTCGGCTACGGGGAAATGCTTCGCCAGTCGATGCGACGGCGATCCAGGTCATATGCCTACGCGGCCGAAATCGTCGGCATCTGTCATCGTGCAATGGTTACGGTCGAGCAGATCCTCAGCTTCAGTCGCAGGCGCGATCGCGACCGTCGGCCCTTCGATCTGCGCCAGCAGGTCGAAGATGTAATCGGCAATCTGCGAGTATCGCTGTCGGCGCATTTTGACCTCGACCTATGCGTGCAGGGCGACCGCTTCGTGATCCGCGGTCATCCTGTCGAGGTAAAGCAGATCGTGACGAACCTCTGCAGGAATGCCTTCGAGGCAATGCCCCCGGACCGTCGATGTGCCGTGAAACTGGAACGGTATGATACGTGCGTCGCGGAATCACTTTCTCACGGCGAGCTTGCGCCAGGGTCCTATGCAAGTCTGTCCGTTCAAGATAGGGGGCCGGGCATTCCATCCAATCTTTTGACCCATCTGTTTGAACCGTTTTTCACAACGAAGGGACATCTTGGCGGAACCGGCCTCGGCCTCTCGGTGGTGCACGGAAGCGCAGCAGCCTTGTCGGCACCGATCAATGTCAAGAGCTCGGCGGGTCACGGTACTCGTTTCAATGTCTTTTTTCCGCTCGTGGACGATTCCCCCGTGCCGCTAGATGCGTTCTTCCCGGAATCCGTGATCCCGCTCGGACATGGCGAACTCATTGCGATCGTCTATGCCGATGAGGAGCGCCGAACAGAGCTCGAAGATTGTATCGCGTCGTTCGGATATGAGCCGATTGGCTTTAGCGGCATCGCGGAGGCTCTAGATCGGTTTCGTGAGCTGGACCCGCCACAGCTTCTCCTGGTCGACCACGCATCTGGCCCATCCGAGGAGAGTGGCTGCATCAGCGCCTCCCTTGCCAATGTGCCCGTCATGTTCATCGGCGATGACAATGCCGATCACACGACAGGCGTCGATCTTGTCCTTTGGCCATTGGATCCACGTCGCTTGATGAGAACTATCCGGAAGAAGCTTGGCGAGATGTCGGTTGACGGCACTGTGCCGTCTCAAATGGATCGCTTGTAATTGGAGCGATGATAGGCTTCCGTGAAGCCGTTGCGAAGATAGTTTTCACGAGACGTGTGTTTCTCGTAGGCATGCTCGGGCCGGCCGGTTTCCGCAGTCAGATAGCGCGCCCCCCGGCTACGCGCGAGGCGGGCGCGCGCTTTGATCAACATCGACTGAACGCCCTGACGCCGCGCGTGATCGAGAGTTCCGTCGATGCCGAACCAACCCCACTGGCCTTTCACGAAGAGCGCGCCTGAACCAACGGGTTCGCCGTTCATGAGAACGACCAGGACGGTCCAGCCCGGTCGTCCAACGAGTGCCGAAAACCAGTCTCTCGTCTCTTGTGGCAAGCCGAACGCGTTGACGACCAGATCGCCATAGACGCTTGCTTCGGGGTTTGTGATGATCTCAAACCGCTCGTCGTCCGCCTCCGCGCCGTCCTCATTCGAAGAGATGGTCCTGACAAGTTTTGACCAACCGTTTCCGGACGGCGAAAATCCCCTCTCGACGGCCCAGTTTTGAAGATCGCGCACCATCTCGTCTGCTGCTATCTGAAGCGCAAACTCCGGGGATGCATGGCAATTGAGCCATCGAAACGCCTCGTCGAGATCTGTCACTGCGCTGTCATCGAGCATGAAGGCTCGGTTGAACTCGGATATCGGTATTTCCGGTCCGGCGAGAGCCGGTACATTTCCAAAGAGGGCTGCCTGCAGTCCGAAACGCTTGCTCGTTTCGATCGGGGCCGCTGCGTAGAGGTCTATCCAGGCGTCCCTTTCGACCTCTTCTATCGTCGATGGCAGGATATTGAGCGAAAGTGCTACGTTCATCTTTTTCCTTCCTTCCGGTGTGTGCGTATTTCAGTGGACGGCGGACAGGACCGGCGGCAAATCATGTGCCTATGGCGTCAGGCCTGTGGCTTGTTGCAGAGCTGATGCGATCAACATTCTTGTCCCGGAAAGCCTATCTCAACAGAACGGTCGGCCTCCGTTGCCGTTAAGAGCAGGTGCGGCTCCGCGCGCACTTCAATCTGCTGGACGGATGGGACGAAGACATATCCAATGCCGCGCTCGGTCTCGATCATCGATCGTTGCGGCGAACCATGTTCAAGCTTTCGGCGCAGGCGGTTCACGACGACATCGATGCTTCGGCAATCCAATTCGCCGCAATCGTGATCTCGCGACCGCAGCAACTGTTCTCTGGATAGGACGGTCTGCGGTGAGCGGACGAGCGCCGCCAAGACACGAAATTCATTTGGACTGAGTTCGATGGGATTTCCGTTCGGGTCGCGCAGGCTGAGTTGGCGCATGTTCAGCGACCATCCCGCGAAACGGAATGTTTGTTCCGGTACTCTTTCGACCGGCACCACTGACGGCCGTAGGCAAACTCTGATTCGGGCGATGATTTCCTGAAGCCCGAACGGCTTCTCGAGATAGTCGTCGGCGCCGAATTCGAGCCCGATTGCCTTGTCGACATCATCGATCCGCTCGCCCGTGATGATGATAACCGGAATTGTTTCCCGGTGTGCGATCCTTTTTACGATGTCCAGTCCGTCCTCGCCGTCGAGATTGAGATCCACAATGAGGAGATCAATGGATGACCGGCTCATGAGCAGATCGAGTTCGGCTTCATTCGCGCACGCGTGCGGCTGAAACCCGGCCTCCGCAAGACACTCCGAGAGCGTCTCGCGGATAACGCGATCATCATCGACGATGGCTACGTGTCTTTGCATGTCGAGACTGACCAGCTTGGCGGGGAAACATTCCTGCCTGACGTTAACAAACTGTACGGGCAGGGTCGGAACGCTCTGTTCGGGCGGTGTGCCACATATAGGAACGCATCTGGTGGAGCGCCAGCAGGTGCGAAAGGCGGCGCTACGGTTTCACCTCGGTCGTTTGGGCTCCGGCTGGAGCCTGATCGATCACCAGCAGTTTAAGAGGTTCCGTGCCGCTGTTTGCACCGCTGTGCCATTTCGAGACAGACTCGATGATGAAGTCTCCCGAATGAAACTCCTGTGTCTTGCCTGTATCGAGATTGTTGACGCTCAAGTTTCCGGAAAGCACATAGCCATATCGCGGAAACGCATGACGATGGACCGGCAGAGAAGCACCCGGCTGGATGGTGAACACCGATGCGGAAACCTCAACAGGCCCTTGTGGCAGTGCAATGGGCTGGTCGGCGATCGTCGTCGATGAATGGATGATTTGATCGACAGTCGCCGGCGTGCCGGCCAATGCACTCGTGGTCAAACCTAAAACTGTAGCTGCAACTGGAATGCGCATATTTGGCTCCCGCCTCGTGTCCGTGATGGGACGCGATGTGACAGGCCAACATGTCTGTGACATGCGACGTTTCGATTGTCGGGTTTCACTCGCAACCGAAGGAAGAGTATTTCCGGGCAAGCGTTATTGGCAATTCCGTCAAGCGCGGCGCCTTCGCAGGGAGGAGGTCTTCTGTCGTGCGGGCAATAGGGGCGACCGGGCAGCTTGAAAAAGGGAACCCGGTGTCGTACCAGACGGTACACTACACTCGCATGGGTAGATACAAGGTTATCGACGCTATGGCTCCAGACGCCAATCCATCTCCGTCCATCCCGGTGCCATCGCCGAACAAGAGCCTGAAAACCAAACGAAGCATACTGCTTGTCTCGGCTGACGGGGCCGGTCCGGCGCAGATCTGTGATCTGCTGTCGCAGCACGGCTTCGGCGTCGCCGTTACATCCAACATCGCCGAAGTCGATTGTCTGCTGGAAGCCTCCTCCGTTGATCTGGTCCTCGTCGACCTCAACCTCGGCGCCGAGGTCGGCCTGCATCTGGTTACGCGCTTGGCTCTCGATTTTCCTGTCGTCGTGATCGGCGACGAGCAGGTCAGGGAGGCCGACAAGGTGCGCGGGCTGGAATGCGGCGCTGACGACTACATAGTGAAACCCTTCGGCAAACGGGAGTTTGTTGCGCGCCTCCGCGTGTGTCTGCGCCCCGTAAAGAACGCCGAGAGATCGGCTCGAATGCGCACATTTTCGTTTGCAGACTGGTCCTTGAATACGAAATCGCGCATCCTGCGCCATGTTTCCGGCGAGGAAACGAAGCTGAGCGCTGCTGAATTCAACGTTCTCCTGACCTTTCTCGATCATCCGCAGACCATTCTCTCGCGCGAGGAAATCATTGCCAAGACGAGACTCAACGACGGCGAAGTCGTAGACCGGAGCATCGATGTCCTCATCCTTCGACTGAGACGGAAGATAGAATGTGGATCCCACGGTGGAGCGATGATCCAGACCGTCCGTGGAAAAGGCTACGTTTTTGCGGCGCCGGTTCAGGCTTGAAGGATACCGTCGTCCGGTCGCTCGGTTCCGAAACGAAACGGATCAGTTCAGTCGGGCGACCGATGGCAATGCCATTTCCCACCCCGACGCAGTTGCCGCCGCTCTGGAGCAGGCAATGCGCATCTTTTCGGCGATGGGAAAGGGACGCACGAGCTAAGATGTGACGCGATCGGCCAATAGTTAGAGAAAGCCTCTATCGGTGATCCGTTGAGCCACGGCAGGCGGCTGTCCGCTATAACCAGGGCCGCGTTTCGTATGGCATCCTCCAAGGCCATCACAGGAATGCACGCAGGTCATCCTCGGCGAAAACAGCGTCAACCGAGGTGTCGAGCATGTAGCCGAATCCCCGGATCGTTCTGATCAGGCGCGTGCTTGCTCCCTGTCCGACCAATCGGTCGCGGAGCCGCGAAACAAGGCTGTCAATGCTGCGGTCGTTGACGTCGAGCTTCTCCCTGTTGACGACGTCGAGCAGTTCCTCCCGACTTATGCAGGCATGGTTGTTTATGAGGAAATGACGAAGAAGACTGCATTCCTTCTTCGGTAACCTGGTCAGCGACGTCGACGTAAACAGCTCGCGCGTCTCGCAATTCAGGGCAAACCGGTCGAAGCGGTAATTGTGTGAACGCCCGCGAGAACGTGTGATGGAAACCCTACGCGCCCGTGCACGGAGGCGTGCAAGTAGTTCTCTCAACTCGAAGGGCGGGGAGATGCAGTCGGCGGCGCCGGATTCAAACAGGTGCAATTCCTCGATCTCGGTGAACGGCCGTTCGCCGATCACCACGATAGGACACGTCAAGGATTTTTGGGTCTCCGACAGGTATTCGGCCGATTTCGAAACATTGCTGCCCGCCGAAAGTATCACGGCGTCGGCGGCCTGGTAGAGGGCCAAGCTGGAATTGAATGCAAATGGCTGCGACACGCACAGATCCACCAGATGTCGTTCAAAAAAACGAGCCATGCTTGCGGCGTGGTCAGAATCAGATTCTTCGAGAATAACTTGGCGCATTTTTCCTTCCGTAGGTCCGCTCGTGAACGGACCGGGGGACGACGGGATTTACATTGTCCGGATTGATCGTGGCGCCCGCCAAGAGCTGGCAAGCTCAGAAAAAGATCGACCGAAAGGTGGCCGCGCGCGGACCGAATTTCCTGAGGTGATCCACCTACGGAAAAGCGGGCTCGACGGTCCCGTTGTCCTGCGGAATCCTGTATTAAATAAAATCACAACCGCAAACAACAAGAAAGCGAGCCTTGTCTGAACCTCGGTCAAGGGTGCTTCTCGGCCTTTCCCGGTCAACGAAGGAAACTGGCTACGGGCCACGAAACCTGTTGCGTCGACCTTCTTGATCCGAGAGGGAAGGAAGGTCGTGTCTTACAGACATCGAAATCTCGCACAATCCAATGTCCCGCATCAGGTGATTGTCGAAGACGGGTAGCGACCTTTGTCGTCTCCATACGCCGTAATGTGCCGTTGCCCTGCATATAAATAGACTGAATTTCCAGATGGAATGCATGTTTCCTCCTTGGACCCGCAGAAGGATCCTGAAGGACGCATGCCAGTCTATGACGGCATGGAACGTTGACCGCGTTACAGTCGTAACAAACTGCGCCGGGTTTAGAAATCTGTCTGCGAAGCAGTCCCCTATCGACCGCTCGGGAGGCTCAAACAAGCGGTAGGAAGGACAATGACCCTGAACGATGCGTTGAATCCGAATGATCCTGATTTTTTCGATCTCCTTGTCGGAAGCTTCAGACGGCTGGTCGGGAAAAGGCTGGTCGAAAAGGAGCGCGGGCCTGAATGGCTTTATGGCGATGCCCCTTTCGTGATCATCGCGCAAAGACATCAACCCGATCCGATTTTCATTTATGCCAATGCGACAGCTCAGCGCCTCTTCGGCTACAACTGGCGTGAGTTTACGAGCCTGAAAGCGCAAACGCCCGGAGAATCCGAGACCCGTCAAGAACAGCAGGCACTGCTCGACGCGCTGACACGCGACGGCTATGTGGCCGATTACCGGGGGCAGCAGACAACTCGCTGCGGGAGCCGGTTTCGGATGGAGGACGGGATCGTATGGCAGCTACGGGACAGGCACGGACACCATCATGGCCAAGCGGCGATGTTCACGAAATGGACCGAGGCCCTGCCCATCGGTCGAGGCGAGCGAACCTGAAACCGACTGCTTCCGCTCCGACATGACCTCGCCAACGAACCCTAGAAATGAAGCATCTGATATCATCGGTCGCTGCCCATCTGCGGCGTCATGCTTAGCGCTGGCCGTTGTTTGTCCAAGCGCACCTCCCGCGCGGCGCGGTTGTCGAGCCTTCTCCGGGACGGGTAGATCGTCTTCTTCGCGTTGATGGTATAAGGAGAGGAGAGCATGATATCGAACTGCCTGGGATGCGTTTTCAGGCTGCTTGGGGACCAGCGGACAGGGTGGTGGCGCAGGACCGGTCCCGGTGAGCTGCGACTGAAGATGGTTGAGAGACATGGACGCATCTGACTGCCCGCGGGCAACTGTCTATTGTTTCGGGGAGTACCGTTTCATTCCCGATCGGCAGTTGTTGCTGCACGGCGACGTTCCAGTTCGTGTCGGGGCTCGTGCGCTTGAGCTTCTGCATGCGTTTGTACAGCGCCCGGGGGATGTTCTCAGCAAGGAGGAACTAATCCGTTTAGTCTGGCCGAGCATTTTCGTCCATGACAATAACCTCAAGGTGAATATCGCGGGTTTGCGCCGCGCACTCGCCCGCGACAGAAGCAGGAACGATTTTATCGCAACCATCCCCGGCCGCGGCTACCGCTTCGTCGCGCCGCTTCGTGTTCTTGCGCCGGGGGAGGAAACAACGCTCCCGGACGCTGTGAGGAGCATGACGGGCGAATTGCCGCCGGTACCGACATTGATCGGACGCGACGACGATGTCGCCGAACTGGCCGACGCGCTCGGTGACGCGGGGTTGCTGACGATCGTCGGCCCTGCCGGTGTTGGAAAGACCAGCGTCGCAATCGCTCTTGCACGCCACGTGGCCGAGCGGTTGATACGAGATGTTTGCTTCGTTGACCTCGCCGCGATCGAAGCGCCGCAATTCGTCGTGCCGGCGATCGCGCTTGCGCTCGGGCTTAACGCCAATTTTGTCAACAGTGCCGCCGGGCTCGCCGACATGCTCCGCGACAGGAGGCTGATACTGGTGCTGGACAATTGCGAACATCTGTTGAGCGAGGTCGCAAGCGTTGCAGATTACCTGTCTCATTTGCTTCCGGGATTGGCAATTCTTGCGACCAGTCGTGAGCCATTGCGATGCCGGCTGGAGACAGTTCGCAGGCTCTCGCCGCTTCAATGCCCTCCCGAGGGCGACATCGGTGCGGATGCCGTGATCACGTTCCCGGCCGTTGAGCTCCTCGTTCGCAGAGCGCAGGAACACGGATATCAAATTGACCGTGACGACGCATGCTCGCTTGCTGCCATCTGCCGTCGGCTGGACGGCATCGCGCTGGCCATCGAACTGGCTGCGCCGCAGGTTTCTGCGCGCGGCGCGATGACATTGCGCGATTTGCTCGGTCATAGTTTCGAACCACTCGTATCGCGTGACGGCGGCATACCCGTACGCCACACAACACTTATGGCGACACTGGACTGGAGCTACCGGTTGTTGTCGGAGAACGAAGCGCGCCTGCTGCGTCACCTGTCGGTGCCGAGTGGCGTTTTCACTCTGGATGATGCGATCGGCATATTCGCAAACCTCGCAAAGGCGGAGGATATTGCGTCATGGCTGGACAATCTTGCCGCCAAATCACTCATCTCGTCAAGCTATCAGGCGGGCGGCCGCCGCTACCGACTGCTCGATAGCACACGAAGCTTCGCATCGGAGCGCGCTGTTGCCCACGACGAGCAAGGGCCGGCCATGGCAGCCTACGCGCGCTTCCTTCTTGGACTCTTCCAACAGGCTGAATCCGAGTGGAACTGGTTGACCCGCGAAGACTGGATGGGGCGATACGGATATCGGGTAACAGACCTTCGGCGGGCGATCGACTGGGCCTTCGAAGATGCAAACAACCTTGCACTCGGCGTCCAGTTGACCACCGCTGGCATCCCGCTCTGGGGCGAGCTTTCTTCGGTCTCGGAAATCCGCACACGTGTGACGAAGGCACTGGACGCTGTCGAGAACTGGCCTGATTGTCCCCCAATAGTGAAGATGAAGCTCGTGGCAGCGCATGCGCAGAATTTGAACTATCATGATCATGATGGTGCGGATGCTGACAGGACCTGGCGGCAAGCGCGCCGGCTCGCCGACGAACTTGGTGTGGTCGAGTACAGGCTGAGAACCACAATCAGCTGGATCGGCGCAAGGACGTTCGAAGGACGCCATCGCGAGGTCTTGCCGAAAATCGCCGAACTTCGAACCATTGTCGATGCCGAAGGCGAGAATACGGCCACCCCGGACCTCACCCGGCTGGAGCTCATCAACCGGTTTTACTGCGGCGAAATCGTCGCTGCAGCTGAGGGCCTCAGAGCACTTGCACGCGAACACGCGACAATTGCCCACCGGTCGCGAACGTCGCGTTTCCAGCTCGATCGTTTCGTTGGAATCCGCTCTTATCTTGCTCCCATGCTTTGGGTCAAAGGCGAGCAATTTCAAGCGATCACGCTCGCGCGCGAAGGTGTTGCGGCAGCAGCAACAATCAATCACATCGTCTCCCATATGCATATATTGGGAATGGGCGCGATTTCAGTCGCGCTCTGGTGCGGCCATTTCGATCGGGCGCAGGAATACGTGCGCACGCTGCAGGCACAGATGGCCGTTTGCCAGATCGACATATGGACACATGTCGCGCGCTTCTATCAAGCGACGATCGACGCTTCCCGTGGCGATGCGAGCGCAATCGACCGCATGCTGGAGACCATTCGGGAGCTCAGATACCGCAACTTCAAGATACATTTCCCGATGCATATTGTAACTCTTGTCGAGTCGGCACTGTCATGTGGTCGGCTCGATATCGCACAGGCGGTTGTTCCCGATGTCGAGGATCTCCTCCGGCGAGCCGAGGCCTGGTGCGCACCGGAGCTTTTGCGCACGTTGGGTCTCGTCCGGTGGAAGCAAGGTAGCGTTCAGGCTGCAATCACTTTGTTGGAGAGGGCGACCGAAGCGGCTGAACAGAGCGGAGCCATGAGCTTTCAGCTGCGCGCGGCGGTCAGCCGTTGTCAGCTCGCCCGCCAGACGGGCCGCGACGACTGCGCGTCCACATATCTGGCTTCCATCTATGAACGGTTTGATAGACGTGCCGAGTCGACCGATCTGCTGGCCGCGCGTCAGTTGCTTATGCCTCGTGATGGTGCTGCAAGCGTCCCCATCTAGGCTGTCGGTCCTGCGACACGTTGACAGCGCCGGTGCAGGGTCGGATAGTTCAAAGTATTTTCTCCAGGACGCCGCAAACATGGACGTAGGTGATTGGCTACGACGTATCGGGCTTGGTCAATACGAGAGCCTGTTTCGCACAAACGAGATCGATGACGAGGTTCTGCCCGAGCTCACCGATGCCGATCTTGAGAAGTTTGGCGTGCCGTTCGGCCATCGCAAGCGGATCCTGAAGGCGGTCGCCGCTCTCGGCCTCGAAGCCAGTGATGAGAGACATCGATACCTCCAGCCCCCGAACGATGTCGCCGAACGCCGCCAGCTCACGGTAATGTTCTGCGATCTCGTCGGATCCACAGCTCTGTCGGGCCGCCTCGATCCGGAAGACATGCGCACGATCATCGGCAACTATCAGAAGTCGTGCGCGGGACTGATCGAAAGAAATGGCGGGTTCGTCGCCAAATATATGGGCGACGGCATCCTCGCCTATTTCGGATATCCGCTGGCGCATGAACACGACGCGGAGCGTTCGGTACGTGCCGGATTGGAGATTGTCGAAAGGTTGCCAACGCTCGACATGCCACAGTGCGAACCTCTCCACGTCAGGGTCGGGATTGCCACGGGGATCGTCGTCGTCGGCGACCTCCTCGGCGCCGGCGAGGCTCGTGAACGTGGCGTGGTCGGTGATACGCCGAATCTGGCCGCCCGACTTCAGGCTATCGCGGCACCCGACCAGGTCGTCATTGCGGAGGGGACACGACGCCTGCTCGGTGAACTGTTCGAGCTTGTCGACCTTGGCCCGCAGGAACTCAAGGGCATTGCAACCCCTACGCCTGCCTGGGCAGTGACCGGCCAGGGCGCGCGCGCGAGCCGGTTCGAAGCCCTCCATGCCAATGGGCTCACGCAACTTGTCGGGCGTCAGGAGGAAAGGGAGATATTCGACAGGCGATGGGAACGGGCGAAAGCCGGCGAAGGCCAAGTCGTAATGCTTTCGGGTGAAGCCGGCATCGGCAAGTCGCGCCTTGCCACATCCTTCCAGGCACAGGTGACCGAAGGCACGTATGACCGCTTTCGATACTATTGTTCGCCACATCAAATAGACACCATGTTGTTTCCAGTCATTGGACAAATYGAGCGCGCTGCAGGTCTCGATCGAAATGATGATACGAACACTAGGCTCGACAAACTCGATGCGATCCTGAACGCATGGGATCTATCTGATACGGACGCGGCATTGATTGCCGAACTCCTGTCACTGCCAAAGCCCAATCGCTTTCCGATGAGCGAACTGCCGCCGCCTATTCGACGGCGAAAGACAATGGATCTTCTGATCGCGCGCATCGGCATCGCCGCACGTCAGGGGCCCGTCTTGCTGGTGTTTGAAGATGTCCACTGGGCGGACGCTTCAACTCTGGAATTCCTAGGGCGGCTGATCGACAAGATCGTCTTCCTTCCGGCCCTCTTGTTTTTGACATTCAGGCCAGAATTCACCGCGCCATGGACGGGCCGCGCCTATGTGACGCCGCTGACAGTCAGCCGATTCACGAAATCGGAGGTCGAGTGCCTTATCGACACTGTAACGGGGGGCGGGACCTTGCCGGCCGACGTGCGCCAGGACATTGTCGAGCGGTCCGATGGCATACCCCTTTTTGTTGAGGAAATGACCAAAGCCGTGGTGGAGGCAAAGGGGGAGGGGCTGATGGCGCACAGGATCGCTGCAATCCCATCAGCGGCGCTGTCCGTGCCAGCTAGCTTGCACGCCTCGCTGATGGCGCGGCTTGACCGCCTCGGCGACGCCAGGACCGTTGCGCAGATCGGAGCGGCGATCGGACGTGACTTTTCCTACGAGATACTCGCACTGGTTACCGGCTTGCCCGACCCGATCTTGTCAACCGCGCTCGATCGTCTCGTTCAGTCCGGTCTCATGACATGTCAGGGATCGGCTCCGCATTCGTCCTATGTCTTCAAACATGCCCTGGTGCAGGATGCCGCCTACGGCACCCTGTTGCGGGATCCGCGCCGTAGCCTTCATGCACGCATCGCCGAGGTCCTCAAGACCCATTTTCCCGATCTTTGCGACAGTCAACCTGAATTGCTGGCCCGTCATTGTGCCGAGGCAGGTCTCGTCGACAGCGCTGCCGGACTTTTGACGCAAGCTGGCCAACGTTCGCTCTCCCGGTCGGCAAATGTCGAGGCGGAGGCGCAATTCAAGCGCGCGCTCTCAATGTTTGCCGGATTGCCGGATAGTCCGGATAAGCGCCGCCAAGAGATCAGGGCACAGATCGGATTAGCAAATGCCCTCATGTATACGAGAGGCTACGTCGCTGGTGAAACGAAAGAGGCATTCGACAGGACACGACAGCTCGTCGAACATGCCGAGGCGCTTGGGGATTCTCTTGAGGATCCGTTTGTCATGTTCTCTGTTCTCTTCGGTTTCTGGGTCGCGCATTTCGTCGCGTTCGACGCCGGTGCCGTTCGCGACGTTGCCGCTCAAGCTCTGGCGCTTGCCGAGCCGCAGGGGGCGACAATCCCCTTGCTGGTCTCGCATGCGTTGCTCGGCACCGCGCTCGTTGTGTCCGGAGACTTCAGATCAGGTCTCGATCACCTCCAGAAATCAATGGCGCTCCAAGAGCCTGATCGGCATGGCGAGTTGCTCGCCGTGCGTTTCGGCATGGATTTCGGGGCGGGTTTCATGTCCTTTCGGGCAAGTGCGCACTGGCTCCTCGGAAATCCGGTGGCTGCAAGCGAAGATGTGGAACGTGCAATCGCGGCGGCGCGCAGAATTGCGCACATCCCGACGCTAATGGTCGTGCTGCATCTGACAGGAGCGACGCAAATTCGTCTAGGAAACATCTTGGCCGCGCAAGCGCAGGCTGACGAACTTCTTTCGCTGGCCAAGGAACAAGCAGCCCCATTCTACATTGCTCACGGCATGGCCGACCGGGCCTGTGCGCTTGCGGCTTGTGGGCAGAGCGCGGAGGCCGTCTGTCTCTTCGAGAAATCATTTGAAGCCTATCAGACGCTGGCATCGAGCGTCGAGCTTCCCCATCTGCTCAGTGTCATGGCGATGGTGCACGCCGAGCTCGGAGGGTTCGGGGAAGCCCGAAGCCGGATCCGCGAGGCCATGCAACAGATCGATGTCTCAGGGGAACGATGGTGCGAGGCGGATGTTTACCGAGTCGCCGGTGAGATTGAGCGACGGTCGTCGGATGGAAGCGCGACGATCGCCAGAGCGCATTTTGAACGTGCGATTGGAATTGCGCGTAGCCAGAGATCTCCGTTCCTCGAACTTCGCGCGACGGTCGGTCTTGCGCGACTTCTTCGCGATCAGGGCTGTGACAGCGAGGCCCGGTCACGTCTTGCCCCGCTTTTTGAAAGCTTTGCGCGAAATCTGCCGATGCCCGAATTGAAGGAAGCCGAGGAGTTCCTGATCGAAACAGGCCTTTGATCTGCAATGTCTCGGCATGTCCGTCGGTGTTTTGTGCCCCGTGCCGGCAGAATGTGATCCTGTCGATATGCTGGCAGGCATCAGGTAAACCTTGGAGTTCCGGTCTGGTTGACCGCGCTCGACTGAAGGAAACATTCTCTGCGATGGGGCTCGTCTGCCGGACAGTGCACAGCAGAAAGTTGCTCTACATATCGTTGCCAATCGCGACGCTTCAACCGGACCCGGATCCGCCAGGCTGGACGCGCCTGCCTGAAAACGTCCTAGCCCTTTATGTTTCGGGTGTAACATGAAATGTCGGCGCACGAGATATCGGTCGGATCGGAACACCATAGGGTGGTTTCATGTACATCCAATCGAGATTTGCCAATGTTCGCCAGACTTGAGGACCTTGAGATTTTCTTTGACGTGAGCGGGAGCCACTTCGGCATAGAGGGTACAGGATTGGTCGAGAGACCCACGATCATCGCCATTCATGGCGGGCTCGGATTTGACCACGGTTATTTGAAGCCCGCACTGGATCAGTTTCGCGACGAAGCGCAGGTGATACTCGTGGATCTGCGCGGGCACGGCCGCTCCTCTCGTCCACCTCTGGAAGCCTGTGGCTTGGAAGAAATGGCCGACGACATCGCAGCCCTCTGCACACGGCTGGGTATTCGGCGCCCGATACTGTTTGGCCATTCGGCTGGCGGCTTTGTGGCACTTCACACAGTCCTGCGGCATCCAGGCTTGGTGGGAGGACTCGTTCTTTGCAATTCGGCAGCGACCCGGGCTCCTGTTATCGACGAAGAAAATGTCCCCGAGCCGACATTGGCGAGCAGGGCCACTCCTGAAGCGCTTGCCGTTGCCATGCGCCTGTCATCCGGTGACCTGACCGAGGAAACGGTGTCGGCGTTTGCCACTATTGTGGCCCCATATTACGCAGCGCCGGACCACATGGCTTTCGTCACGGGCTGGCTGGCTCTCAGTACGCTCAATCAGGCGATGTTGCGCCACTTCTTACGGTCCTTAGGACCATCGTATGATGTCCGCATGCAGCTTGGCGCGATCAACGTTCCGACGCTGATCCTGAGTGGCAGCCACGACTGGGCCTGCACACCTGGAGCCAGCAGGCTTTTGGCGCGGGAGATTCCAGCCGCTACGTTGATCAGGTTCGAGGAATCAGGACACTTTCCGTTTCATGAGGAACCTCGGAAATTTAAAGAATCCGTGCTGGCGTTCATTCGCGAGTACCGGTCGGGCGCGAGGTCGGACGTGGACGATCAGGAGACTTACGCCAAGGCGATGTGATTGCTACACAGAGGTGGTCACGATGCCATCGAAGATTTCATCCTCATGCCTGTCGAGTTTCTGGCGGCCTTGAAACCTTTAATCAAGTCGTGACCCAGGTGCCAAAGCGCATGTTTCGTCCATGAACGGTCGGCGCTGTTGCGCATCGGGCCAAATCCATAAACGTGACACCAATCAGTATCGCCATTCGGCTTCAGTCTTGCAGACACTTCCTTATTCGCGTCGAAAACACCGGATTGCACGATCAGCGGTATCGATCCTCGCTCGGGTGATTCCTTGACCAACCGATCCTCGACGTTCGGAAGCCAGAGGCTGCCCGCGGGGGCGCAGATACCGGAACCATTTTGACGTGCGGTTGCTGTGTCTTCTCGGTGAAGCAGTCGTGACCAGGTTCGTTAAAATGCCAGGCCGCCCGACCTTACAGTCTGGCGCTGGCCTCAGAAACGCATGGGTTGAATGAAGCTCGCGGCTAACCTTACTCGGGTGCGTGGTGGTCTTGCCTTTGTTGCGATGTTTCGCCTGGAATTCAACTGAAATGCCGCAATGGCTCGAGCCGACCTGAACAAGTGCTCGTAGGGCATTCCCGCGCCACTACCGCCTCGGCGTAAGTCCAAACCGATCCCTATCGATGTTTGCCTCTACTGATACGCGGTTATTGTCGGCAAAATGCCCAAGCATTGCAAGTGCTACGAGGTGGTCGATCGTCCATCCTGCTATCACGTCACTGGCCCAATGCTCGCCGACAACCACGCGCGAGGTGCAGACCAGCAGCGATAAGAGCATCAGCAGCGTGCGATACCGTGGAAAATGGTTCGCCAACGAGCATGAAACCGCTACCGCGAACGCCGACTGAGAAGAAGGCATGGATGCGAAAGCATCATCAAATGCGAAAGGCTTGAAGCGCAACAGATCCAGACCGTTCGATACGTAAGGGCGAGCCCTTCCGATCGCGTTCTTGATGAGGGCCGATGAGGCAAGAGCGCTGAGCCCGCAACATAGGCTGACAAACCCGAAATGCTGTCGATGCGATGGGCGGGCGTGCGCGCGCAAGAGCTGAATGATCCAAACACCAGACAGCATCGGCAGGACAACGACGGGCGAAGCGGCTTCCGAAATCCACCGCGCGGTCTGGGAAAGCCAATCGGGCAGCCAAGCCGCCGCCGAAGCTGTCGATCGGTCGAGGAGAAACGCACTAGCTGCGACTAACAAAAAGCAGCGCGAGGTAACACGCGCGATCCGTAGGATCGGCCGCTGCAGACCAGTTCCCCTGGGCGAGCTTGCAGATTTTAACACCACAATCGCCCGCACAATTCGAAATCCGGCAATGACCCGAAACCGCCCGATGCTTCCGTATGCAGCCGGGAAATCAGCGTAACGGCGATCTTGCGACCCTCGTTGACCTTCAAACGATGGGCTCGCCGTCGACGGCTTTCGTAGTCGTGACAACGGTGGACCCGGAAATTCACTATAGACATTCTTCTTCCTGTTTTCTGCAGCTGTTGGTTCTACTGTTATCGGTTGTTGAGTTCGTCGTCGGCGTCATCAGATCCAAATCATGGAAACTAGAACCGAGCGCACAGTTCCGGCCCAGCAATTCGCGCAGTCTAGAGGGGAATAGCCATCGCTTTGCGCGTCGCAGAAATCCGGCTCGGCTTCGCTTTTGAGCAAGGCCGGATCCCAGGATCGTCGACTGTGTCGCGATTGACTCAGGTGACGTATGTAAAGCCGTGCCGGCAAGCGCAAGGCCGCGAAGCCAGTCCCGGAATATTCGGTAGCCAGGAGACACGGGCACTGGATCCGGTGCTTTTGCATTCGCGATTGCCTCGTCTATCGACCAGACAAGTCTCACGTGAGGATGCGGGTCTTCTGGAATGGCATTGGGGTGTTTTCTTGTAGACATAGTGACCTCCGGAAGAGGCCATAAAAGACCGGTCTAAATTGCTGGCTTGTCCCACTTGTGGAAGTTTTCGTTACACTTGCAGTCTTGCACGCATGCTCGAGCTGCAGACACCGGCGCAGATGCAGGAGCTCAATGTAACGACGAGCTGTTGGCCCAACAAATGCTGATGAACTGATCGCGCCAATGGATAGAAATCGACTAAATCACTGCTTGAAGACGATCATTTTCTCCGCCGTCATCTCACGGGCGGTATAGGGAATGCCACCGACCCCGTGGCCTGATGTCCTACGGCCGGCAAACGGCATCCAATCTGTCCGGAAGGCGCTATGATCATTGATCATGACTGCCGAGGCGTCGAGACGTTCGGCCGCGTCGAGCGCGACAGCGAGATCGCGTGTGAAGATACTGCTCTGAAATGCGACCGGCAGCGAATTTGCCCTCTGGATTGCTCCGTCAAGATCGTCAAAAGCGAATATGCAGGTGACCGGGCCGAACACCTCCTCGCGCGATACTTTCGATTTTGCCGGCGGATCGACGGCAATTGCCGGCGCGAGAGTCGTGTCGCTGAGGCGTTTTCCTCCGATCAGGCGGGCGCCCCCCGCCGCTGCTTCCGCGATCCAGGTGGCGACGCGCTCGGCCTCGGCCGGTGCGATCAGGGGGCCGACTTCGGTTTCGGCAAGCCGGGGGTCGCCAGTACGCAGTCGCCCGACGCGCTCGGAGAACTGTTCGACAAAGACATCCTTAAGTGTTTCATGGATGTATATGCGTTGGACCGAGACGCAGACCTGCCCCGCATGATAGTAGCCGCCCTTCGCGAGCGGTTCGATGATCGCGTCGATGTCGGCGCTGCGGTCGATGATCACTGGCGCTACGCCGCCGTGCTCGAGAGTGCAGCGTGTTCCAGGCGCCAAATTTGCGCGCAGATGCCAGCCCACCGCGGCCGAGCCGATGAAGCTCAGGAAGGCGATACGCGGATCGCTCGCAAAAGCGCTCGACAGATCCCGGCTCTCGGGGAGGAGGGTCTGAACCCAGCCTTCCGGCATGCCGGCTTCATGAACGAGCTTTACAAGTTCCAGACAGCAAAGCGGTGTCGCCGCTGCAGGCTTGACGATGACTGGACAGCCTGTGGCGATCGCCGGCGCGACCTGATGCACGATGAGGTTCAGAGGATGGTTGAAAGCAGAGATCGCGGCAATGACGCCGATGGGTTCCAGAATCGTCCAGGCGCGTCGCCCTTCGCTGGCTGGGGTCAGCCCCATCGGTATCTCGGTCCCGCCGCGGGTGCGAAGCAGGTCGGCAGCGGCACGGATCCCGTCGATGGCGCGATCGGTTTCAACTATCGCATCGCTGTAAGGCTTGCCCCCTTCACTTGCGATGCGCATCGCGAACGTCTCGCGCTGCTCTAAGACCAGATCTGCAAGCCGGTGCAGCACAGCCATTCTTTGGTGAGGCTTCAGCCAGCCGCTCCGATTTTCAAAGCGCTCGCGGGCAACGGTCAGCTTGCGTTCGAGCGCGGCAGCGTCGTCCGTTGGCAAATCGGCGATATGTTTGCGATCATAGGCTTGCACGACCTCAAGCATAGGGTCCTCCGGAGCGGCTTACTTCAAGCGCGACAGGTTCGAGAATGAGTGCCAAGCGATCCGCCAAAGCGGGAACTCTGGCGAGATAGGCTTGGTAATGCGGTGTTTGGCGATGCGCTTCAACCGCCTTGGCGTCACGATAGAGCTCATCGAGCACGTAGCGCTCAGGCAGTGTCGTATCCCGCCAGACGTCCCAGCGCAGATTGCCCGGTTCAGCCCGACAATGCGGCGCCATGTCGAGCAGCAACCCACGAAGTTCTTCGGCTTTGCCAGGATGGGCCGTCAGGCTCGCCGTGATTTTCACGAACGACTGCGACATGGTGTTCTCCCGTCGAATGTTGCCGCTTCAGGCGGGAGCGGTACCTTCCCGCAGGGCCGCCAGCAGTTTCTTCCCGAGTTCTCCTGCCGAGGCGGGGTTCTGCCCGGTGATGAGGCGCCCGTCGACGACGACATGCGGCTCCCAGTTGGCAGCGGACGAATATTCTGCACCCTCGGCTCTCAGTGCATCCTCAAGCTCGTAGGGTACGTCCTCGCGCGCGTAGTCATATTCTTCCTTCTTCGAGAAGGATGTGAGCTTTTTGCCTTGCACGAACGGCGTGCCGTTCCCAAGGTCGACGTCAAGCAGAGCGCAGGGCCCGTGGCAAACGGCGGTCACGAGCTTGCCGGTCGTCCAGGCACGTACGATCGCTCGCTGGACCTCCGCATTGCGCTGGATGTCGACCATGGGCCCAAGTCCGCCGGGTATGAGAATGGCATCGTAGTCAGCTGCATCCAACTCTGAAAGTTTGCGGCTACGATTCAGTCGACGAAAGGCCTTGCTCTCGAAGAACGCCTTCTGGGCAGGGTCGTTGCCGTCATATGCGTCATAGGGTGTCCATCCGCCGGCAGGCGAAGCGAACTCCACTGCGATGCCTGCTGCGTCGAGCACGTCGAAAGGATGAGCGACTTCCGCAAAGAAGAAGCCGGTTTTGCGACTTTGAGGACCAATTACAGCCGCGTTGGTAACGATGAACAGGACATGCTGGGTCATGATTGTCTCCTAAACATCTGGTTCGAATTTTGTTTTCGCAATTCACGCTATGAAAATGTGGCGACCGCACGCCCGCGGGTTCTATTGTCCCTCATGAGAACGCGCTGACTTGCCCTGTGTTTCTCAATCAATCCGCCCAAGGCGCGAACGGCTATTGGCCGACAACGACGACCGGAAGCGCGAACCTGACGAATGAGGCAGACTTGAGCGTTTCCTTTGGGATCTCCTTCACCCAGTCAGCCCATCGCCTCTATAACATCGCTGCACCCTCATGGCCGGTTAAAAGAAGTGAATCTGCGTGCTCGCGCGGACACTTCATGCAAATCATCCCCATCCAACGGTCCTCTCGATCCATCCCGGATGGGCGGCCACCGCGATGGGTACGCTGGACGGCAACTCCGTCGAACCTGAGGTCTTGGTCGAAGAAAGCGTTAAGGGAATGGTGGAGGTGCTGAAGGCGCACGTGGGAACAGGGCGAAGCCTATATCTCGATTGGCAGGGATGTCCGCTGCCTTGGTGATAAGGGGTGGTGGCCTGCAGCCGAATAGAGTCGGACCTGTGCTCTACGTCAGCCACAACGTCGCCATGCGTGCCATCGCGTCATGCGGCTGCCCGAGGCCCGCAGGGCGGAAATGTGGACGAAAATACAACCGCCGCCAGTGCCGGGTTTGGGTTTATATCGGCTTGAGTTGAGGCCGTTGCATTGCTTCCGGATGCACTCAACAATGGAGCGTCCGCAGTTGCAACGCCTGCAGAAAACGCGGATTTTTTATGATACAAGCGAAGAGCGCTTAGAGAGTCGCTGGCTGTGGCGCGTTATTACGCCGACTACGTTCGCCTCTTTCATTTGTTCCTCAATGACGAGGAACGCCGCGCCGACAATCCCGGCGTCAGGATCCGGAGGCGAGATGACTATATACAGTTCTCTGGTAGCAAGTGGCAGCGAACGTTTGTAGACAAGCTCCCGAACGCTCTCTCCGTGATGCTATGGAGCAGGCCATTCCTGACTCCCCGACACCATCATTGTGGGGGACGACCACCAGCCTTTCAAACCTGGCTGGCTGGGTGCCGCCCGTTACACCATCTCTCGAACCGAGTCTTCAAATCATATGACGACATCGTCGAGCACTGCTGCCACGCATGGCGCAAACTCCAGAACCAGCCATGGAAAATCACGTCCATCGGTATGAGGAATTGGGCGCATGGGTTTTAGTCAGTGGGAACCGGTATAATGCCTTCGGAGATGAAGCGATTGCGGCAGATCGAAGAGGAGAACGCCAAGCTAAAGCGGATCGTAGCCGACCTGTCGTTGGACAGGGCCATGCTGCAGGATATGCTCTCAAAAAAGCTTTGAGGCCTACCCGCAAGCGGAAGCTTGTCGACACAGTCAAGGCCGACTGGAAGGTATCGACACGGCGCGCATGCTCCGTGCTGAAGATCAAGGACATCTGTCAGACGCGAGTACGCTACGGCTATCGTCGTGTTCATATCCTGATCAAACGTGAAGGATGGGTGGTCAATCCGAAGCGAATCTATCGCCTTTACAAGGAGATGGACCTTCAGCTCCGCAACAAGGTTCCCAAGCGCCGGGTCAAGGCGAAGCTGCGGGCCGACCGCACGTTCCCAAAGGAGCTTTGGGACGGCTCTTCAAAAGCTTGGCCCTAGCGTCGATAGCGATAGCAAGTACCTCACGCGCCCTTGGACCAGGCGGGAACCGCGGCGTCCTGCCGGTCAGGATGAGATGCACGAAGGTGGACGCAAGTTTGCCGAGCGCGCTTTCGCGCGTTGACGTCGCGGGATAAACCCGTGTCGAGAGAACGACTGCGTGAGCGGAGCAATCCGCCAGCGTGTCGGATTGTTTCGTTCGCTATCGCGCAGCTGCGCGACCTGTGTAAGCGGTGGTAGCCAGATCTCTTCCACGGGTATATTGATTTGCCTCAATGCGCTAAATGAATAGAGAGGCCATCCTGGGGGCGTTCGTTTAGCCGGCCAAACAGGAGCGATATCAATGTTGAGAGCTAAGCGCGATAGCCTTGGTGGTCCGCCAGGTAGCGCGGTGGAATCCTTGGGTGAAATTGAAGGTCGCCTTTTTGTTCTCCGAGTGATAGCGGCTACCGCTCTAACAAGGCTCCTGAGCCATCGTGACGCCCGTGGTCAGACCGAACTGATAACATCACTTCAACGCGCGATCGAAAGAAAGTGCAAACGATCGAAACTGCTTGAATCCGACATCACGGCTACGTCGCAATATGCCAAAGCGCTACTCGACGAAGCGCTAGAGCGAGCAGGGGGAACCGCAGCTTTAAGGCGTTGAGAAATGGAGTGGCATTTTAAACCATCGATCCGCTTCTATTACCCGTCTATGAACTGCGACACTCGGTCCTCGCGTTTCATCGCAATGAAAAATCTATCGGACGTCCAAAAACCGACAAACCGAAACTGCGTGTACTATTCGTGATGGAAGGCTGGATATTCCGATAGGAGCAGCAATGAACATCCAAGAAATGCCATATGACGATTGTATCGCATTCGTGAAGAAACAATGGCTTGCCCGGTTGGCCTGCGCCGAAGGCGACATCCCATACGTCGTTCCTGTTCAATATGCCTTTGCCAATGATCGACTGTATTTTTTCACGTTGCCTGGGAAAAAGCTGGATGTGATGAGACGTAACCCCAACGTCTGCGTCCAGATCGACAAGTTAAAGAGCCGACAGTCATGGAAAAGTGTGATCATTGATGCAAGATTCATTGACCTCGGAGCGGACGAATGTCGCGAAGAAAAGGATCGGGCATGGGCTCTCCTTTCACGACACGTTGACTGGTGGGAGCCCGGCGCGTTGAAGCCCGCCTCCAAGTTGGCGGATGCAGTATCACAAACACACATTTTCTATGCGCTGGAGATCGTCGATATGAGCGGACGCACCACGGACAGTTAATGAATTAAGGATCGATCAGACGAGAAGCGAAGAGTTCCTCGTCTCCTTACAAGGATCTCTGCCATGTCGAAAACCGATGACCAAAATCCTCACGACAATAACGGTGCATCGGCGCCGACGATTGGAGAAATTGAAGGTCGTCTGCTAGTTCTTGAATTCGTTGCGTTGAGTTGTGTCACAAGATTGCTTCACCTTCACAACGCTCAGGAAAGGCAAGATTTAGTTGCAGATGTACTTCGCGGCATTGAGGTCGGTGGCCGCAATTTGGGACTTCATTTCCGCGATATAGCCGATGCGCAAGGCTACGCAGAGGATTTGTTGAAGGACGCTCAAGGTCAAGCCGATGGCCTTGAAGATGTAAAACATGCATGGCCCGGATCAAGGAATGATAATTGACGCATGTTGAGCCGGAAATCCTGGGCGTATCATCATGCTGATTGCGGATCTGGGCAATCATCAGAATGGTGAAACCCTCATCCCCGTCCTATTAAGGGCGGGTGCCGCATTGATGAGGGGCATTCAAAATGTTCATAAGTGCGACATAAAGACGGGCAAAATCGGCCGCCCATTATCTGCAAGGGAAGACCGGCGCACAAACGGAGAGCGGCGAGCGCTTCGTGGACGTCCAGAAGCTGTGGAAGGGCATCTACAACTGGCCTGGGCTTGCCTCCGACCGGCTCGCAATGGGACCGGTTGTTTGCCCATGGCGAGACCTTACAGTCTGACGGAAGAGAAGCCCGCGCAACTGGTCGCCGCCCTCTATGACATTTTCTGCGTAAAGGATGACAAGTGAACGCGTATCTCCCCTCATTGGTCGGGGGCATGCTGATCGGCGTGTCGGCCGTCATGCTTCTGCTCCTCAACGGCCGGATTGCCGGGATCAGCGGGATCGTGGGGCGTCTCGCGCAAGGGATCGGCTTGACGACCAATCTCGCCTTTGCGCTCGGGTTGTTGCTCGGGCCGCTCGCCTATCTGCTCATGTTCGGCGGCTGGCCGGTCGTGCAGATCACCACCGGCTGGCCGCTGCTCATCGTGGCCGGACTGCTTGTCGGCTTTGGCTCGCGCATGGGATCGGGCTGCACCAGCGGCCACGGCGTGCTTGGGCTTGCCCGCCTGTCGCCGCGGTCGATGATGGCGGTCGCCACGTTCCTGACGGCCGGCGTCATCGCCGTCGCAATTCTGCGAGGTCTAGGACTATGAACCGGAACATCCACCAATTCATGGCCGCTCTCGCCTCGGGTATCGTCTTCGGCATCGGCCTGTCGCTGTCCGGCATGCTGAACCCGGTCCGTGTCCAAGGCTTCCTCGACGTGTTGGGCGCCTGGGATCCGAGCCTTGCCTTCGTTCTCGGCGGCGCGATCGTTGTCGCGTTCACCGGCGTCCACATCATGAAACGGATGAAGCGTCCCGCCTTCGACGACAGCTTCCACGTGCCGACGAACCGTCGGATCGATGCTCCGCTGGTCGTTGGTTCGGCCTTGTTCGGCCTGGGCTGGGGGATCGCTGGTTTCTGTCCCGGTCCGGCCATCGCATCGCTATCGGTCGGCCTTCCCCAGACGTTCCTGTTCGTCATCGCCATGCTGGTCGGGATGACCTTGTATGACAGAGTATGGAGCAGACGGACGTGAACACCTCCATTTTGGCGCCAGCTGGCTCCGGCGGAATCGTCGGCTTCATGCTCGGCCTGCTCGCGGTGGCGGGTCCATCCTGGCGACGCCGCTACTACTCTACGTGGTTGGCGTGACCCAGCCGCATATCGCGATCGGAACGGGTGCGCTTGCGGTCTCGGTGAATGCCTTCGCGAACTTCGCAAGCCACGCGATCAAGGGGCACGTCTGGTGGCGCTGCGCGGCCGTATTCTCCGCGCTCGGCGTCGTTGGCGTCCACATGTTGAAGCCCAGGAAGCCAGTATCGGCAGAATGTCGGCCCATCGATCTTAAGATGTGCCATGCTATCGCCGCCGGGGCACTCGCCGCCGGCGCTACATCGAGTTTCTTCGGGATCGGCGGGGGCTTCCTGATCGTTCCCGGCCTCATGCTGGCGACGGGCATGCCGATGATCAACGAGATCGGGACATCTCTCCTCTCCGTCGCTGTGTTCGGACTGGCGACGGCCCTGAGCTATACCAGTTCAGGCTTGATGGATTGGTGGCTTGCCTCCGAGTTTATCGGCGGTGGCATTGTCGGGGGCGTTTTTGGTATGTTGCTCGCGGCGCAGCGCAGCGCCTACAAGAATATCCTCAACCGCCTGTTCGCAGCGCTCATCTTCGTGGTTGCTGCATACATTTTGTATGGGAACTGGGGGACGGTGGTGCCGGGCGAAGGCGCCAAGCGAAGGACTCGACAGCAGGCGAGCCGTGACTTCCGTCCAGAAGTGATCCTCGCGCATGAAGAGCGGGCGACCGTTGCAACACCAATACGTTGACGATCTTGTAGAAACCAGCGGCGGCGTCGCTGATTGAGATGGTCGTACCCATCGTGTCTGAAAGCGACATGCCGCCACTCCGGCACGGCGCGTGCAACGCGGCCGTGTCCTTCCTCAATGCGCCATGAATATTGGCATGCTGCTTTGCTCGATCATGTTGCGCGTCACGCCTCCGAATAGCGTCTGCTGCCAGCGAGGGTGATTGTATGCTCCCATGACGATCAGATCGGCGTTCACGTCCATCGCATGCTGCCTCAGGACCTCGTCGGCCGCGTTTCCGCCGCTGGCCACGCGATCCACCTGAACCTTGACTCCGTGACGGGACAGGAAGCTCGCGATGTCGGCGCCTGGTTCTTCTCCATTCACCCGCTCTCGCGAGACTGGATCGACCATCGTCACGTAGACGCATTCCGCCGTCTTCAACAGGTCGAGGGCCTGCCTTGCGGCACGCGACGCCTCGTCGCTCGAATCCCATGCCAGTACGATCGATTTGGAAGTGGAAGAGAGCGGCCGCCGTCCGCGATTGATGATGACCGGCGTCGGCGTATGGAACAGAGCGCCATCCATGACCCGTTTCTGGAGTTCCTCGTCCTTGCACGCTTGGCGGCCGACGAGAACGACGTCGGCATAGAGCGCCCGTTCTGCAATGTCCTCCCGCGCAAAGGCATATTCCGTATAGACGTCCTGCACATCGTAGGACAGTTCGGTGCTCGAGAGATACGCCTTGATCTCTTCGGCTTTCTTGACGAGTTCCTCGATTTCGCGCTGGCGTTCTTCCAGCCAGACGGTCGACAGGGAGTTGTATTCTCCCATCATCGGCGACGCGCCCATGCAGATCACGACCGCGCTGAGATGCGCTCCGGAGGCTCCGCAAAACTCCACGGCGGCCTTCAGGTCTTCGTCGAAATATTTGGAAGTCAGGATGCTCATTACCGTGCGAATGGACATTTCGATCACCTCTCTTTTGTTGAATATCGAGAGGATAACGGCACTTGCGGCGACGTTCTTTGATCTTCGTCAAGCATGGGATGAACGATCGCGGCGTCGCCGGGAGACGAACTTGTCGACCTCGGTCACTAGAACGAGGGAGCTAGCGATCAGCATGCTGAGGCTCCATTCAAGAGGCGTGATTGGCGACAGGCCGAGCGTTCCGCTAAGCCACGGCACGTACATCGCCGAGATGTGGATCGTCTGGGCGGCGAGCACGCTGAGGAGCAGGAACCGGTTCCGAAGGATATCGACGGAGAATATCGATCGTCTTTCGGAGGAGCACGCCAGGGTCTGGACGTTCTCGAACATCACGAAGATCAGAAGCGTTATGTTGCGTGCTTCGGGAACGCCATATCCATGCGCAATCATCCACTGGAAGGCAAGGAACGCTGCTCCGCCGATCACAACCGTCGATTGGACGACGCGCCGGATCATCGTCCGATCGAGGACAGGCTCGAGCGGAGAACGCGGCGGCCCCGCCAGTTCGTCTCCTTCCGGCCTGCCGCCGGCAAGCGCGACGTCCTGGATGCCGTTTGTCACGAGATTGAGCCACAAGAGCTGAACAGGGAGGAGCGGCATGGGCAGGCCGAATGGTAGCGCGAGCATGAAGAGCAGGACCTCGGCGGCGCCTGTTGCGACCGACATCAGCACCACCTTGCGGATGTTGCGATAGGCGGCCCGGCCTTCTGCGATCCCCGCGACGATGGATGCGAAGTTGTCGTCCGTGACGACGAGATCGGCGCTTTCCTTTGCCACCTCGGTTCCCCTGAGCCCCATTGCGACGCCGACATGCGCCTTCTTCAACGCCGGACCGTCGTTTACACCGTCTCCAGTGACGGCGACGATATGTCCATTGCGGATCAGGGATGCGACGATCGCCGATTTCTGCACTGGCTGCACGCGGGCGTAGATGCGGGCCTCTCTCGTGGTCTCGTCCAGCCGCTGGTCGCCCGCTCGAGCGGCTTCATCGATGTCGTGGCCCGAAACGACCTGGCCCGCGTGAAAGCTCAGGCCGGCATCTCGGGCAATCGCGGCAGCGGTCCGCGGGTCGTCCCCGGTCACCATCACGACCTCCACGCCCGCCGCGTGGCAGTCTTTCATAGCGTTCGGCACTTCAGGTCGAACAGGGTCCTGCAGTCCGGCCAGCCCCAAGAACACGAGATCGACAAGGTGACCGTGTCCGAGGCTTCCGGCGAGGGACGCGCCGATTTCCCCTTCGGCGAACGCGAGCACCCTGAGGCCTCGAGCGGCCATTTCTTCCTTCTGCGCCAAAAGCGACGCACGGTCGATTTCGACTACGTTTCCCGCGGAGTCCATGCGATCAGACATTTCTATGAGCACCTCCGACGCCCCCTTGACGAAGACATGAATCCGATCACTGCCGTGGTGGAAGGATGCAGCGTATTTGTGCTCGGGCTCGTAGGCGATCCTTGCCGCCAGCGGGTATCGGTCGTTCAACTCTTCCTGTCCCAGCCCGGCCTTCCGTCCTGCTGCAAGAAGCGCCACGTCGACCGTGTCTCCGGCGGCGACCCAGAGATCGTCGCGGCGAGCCAGGGTTCCTTCGTTTGCGAGCAGTGCAGCGCGTAGCAGCCTGCGCGCCCTCTCGCGGACCAGGTCGCTGTCCAGGCCGCTCGCCCTGATCTCGCACTTGTCGAGATCTGCATGGGCGTCCAGGGCGATATCCGTGCCGTCCGGCAGGCGAATTTCGGTCACCGTCTGCACGTTGCTGGTCAAGGTACCCGTCTTGTCCGTGGCGATTATCGTGGTCGAACCGAGGGCCTCAACAGCCGGCATGCTTCGGACGATGACGTTGCGGGCGGCCATCCGCCGCATGCTGACGGCAAGCGCGACGGAGATCGCGATCGGGAGCCCTTCGGGAACAGCGCTCACCGCCAGACCTACGGACATCATGATCAGATCGTGCAGAGGGAGGCCCCGCATGAAGCCCGCGACGACCAGCACCAAAGCTGCCAATCCTACGAAAACCGCGAGCGCATTCGTGAACTTCGCCAGACGGGCAACGAGCGGGGGCTGCGACGAACTGGCTCTTCCCAACTCGGTGGCGATGCCGCCAAGCATGGTCGCGGTACCCGTAGCGGTCACGACGCCCTGGGCTCGTCCGCGTGTCACCAGCGAACCCGCGAGCAGCAGCATGGAACTGGCGGTTTCATCCGACGATCCTTCGACGGTTCGCCCTTTGGGGACCGGCATCGACTCGCCGGTCAGAAGCGACTCGTCGCATCGGAGATCACTTGCATCGACAAGCATCAGATCGGCAGGGATTCGGTCGCCGGATTCCAGAAGAACGAGATCGCCCACGACCAGCCGCTTGGCCTCGATCCTGCAAGCCACGCCGTCCCGTATGACCCTGGCCGACGGCTGCTCAAGCTTGCGAAGGGCGGCGGCCGCTCGATCCGCAGAGTACTCCTGGTAGGTGCCTATGGAGGCATTGATCAGAAGCACGACGAGAATGAACAGGCCGTCTTCGATCCTGCCGGTCGCAAACGAGAGCGCCGATGCCAGCAAGAGGATGTAGATGATCGGATTGCGAAATTGGATGAGAAAGACCCGCAGCGGCGATGGGGGCTCAGGCTCGGGCAGCGTGTTGGGTCCAAGCTCGGCGAGGCGTTCCTCGGCCTCGATGCTTGTCAGTCCGATCACCGCAGGCGTCGTGGGGGCGGGTGTCTGCGCCGTCAGATTCATCATGGGCTCCGGGCTTGTCGCGACGATTTCATTGAAGGCTCCCCCGACAGCCTATGTGCTCCCGCGCACGAGGCATTGACCGGGATCAAGGAGCTTCGATCGAACTGAGATATGCTGGAGCCGATTTATGGACCGCGCCTTTATGCGGCCACGCGCTGCGCTTGGATTGGTTCCCGACGATGCCGCGTGTGGACCCGCATTGATCAGGCAAGATTGGAAGGCACTAAAATGAATAATAGCTCAGTACAGGCCGTGTTGCAGACGATGAAGGATGACCTTGTCCGTCGTCTCGGAGCGATCGATGCGGATCTCTGCGTCGCGCTCGAGAAGGACAGCGAGGAGCGTGCGACCCAGGTTGAGAACGACGAAGTTCTTCGCGAGATGCAAGCCGAGGGGCGCGATCAGATCGCGGCCATCGACGCGGCTATCGACCGGCTGAACGACGGCACATATGGGCGATGCGTCAAATGCCACCATCCGATCGGCAAGGAGCGGCTAACTGCGGTTCCCTATACGCCGTTCTGCATCGATTGCGCAAAATCGTTCCGCTGACTTCTGGATTGATGGGAGGGTGAGAGGTGGCTACAGCGGCGGCTTGGAGGGTGGGTAGGTGGACGTGGCCTGAGGGCGGCATGTCGCGACTGAGGGCGGCGGGCTCCCGGTCGGGCCTTCTGGTGCTGTCGTCGCTCCTTGCGCTTGCGGCCGCACTCGCCTTTTATCTCGCGGATCATGGCCTTGGATATCGGTTGATCCTGGTAGGCTGCACCAGCCTGATTCTGCTGTCTCTTTGTATTGAGATCGCCAAGAAGGTGCGAAATGGGGAATACGGTCTGGACCTGATCGCAGCCTTGGCCATGGGGTCCTCCTTATGGTTCGGCGAATATCTTGCTGGAGCGATCGTCGGTCTCATGTATTCCGGCGGTCAGTTTCTGGAGGCATACGCACATCGTCGCGCCGACGAGGGCATGTCGGCCTTGCTGGCGCAAGTTCCGCGGACGGCTCTGCGGCTTGCCGGAACCGGTTTCGAAGAAATTCCGATCGAGAGGGTCGCGGTCGGCGACGTGCTCCTGATACGCAAGGGTGACGTCGTACCGGCCGACGGGGCTCTCGTCGGCGAAGTCGCGACGATCGACCAGGCGGTGCTGACCGGAGAGCCTTTCCCAGTGCGCATCGCCAGGGGTGGCAACATTTCAAGTGGCGCTACGAACGAGGGGGACGCGATCGAAATCCGCGTTCTAAGCCGAGCCGAGGACAGCACCTATGCCGGAATAGTGAGGCTCGTGGAAGCATCGAGGCGCTCCAAGGCGAAGCTGATGCGCCTGGCCGACCGGTTCTCGGTGTGGTTCCTGTTCGCCACGGTAGCGATTGCAGGAGTCTCGGCATTCATGTCCGGAGACCTGTCAAGGATCGTGGCCGTGCTGGTCGTCGCCACGCCCTGTCCGTTGATCCTTGCGGTACCAGTCGCACTTGCGGCCGGCACTTCGAAAGCCGCAAAGGAGGGCGTTCTGGTGAAGGGTGCGGGACCTCTCGAGGCGCTCGCCCAGGCGACCGTGGCGGTGTTCGACAAGACGGGGACGCTCACTGCGGGACAGCCGGAAGTCGGGCACATCGAGGGACCGGAGCATCCCGACAGGATCCTGCGGCTCGCCGCCTCGCTGGACCAGGCATCGGGGCACGTGGTTGGACGCGCGCTGGTGGACGAGGCGCATAGACGTGGGTTGGTACTGAGCCGTCCATCGGAGGTGACCGAGACCGCGGGATCCGGAATTTCCGGAATCGTCGATGGCGTGTGTGTCGGCGTCGGAGGAGACACGTATTTCGGAGAGGTGCCGTCGTCCGGGGCTAACGGGTCACGCAGTGCAATGCGTGTAAAGGTGCTGTTTGACGGCACGCCGGCTGGCACGATCACGCTCGAAGACCGGCTTCGCGAAGATGCTGTCCAACTCGTTACTCAGCTCAGGGCGTCAGGAATATCTCGAATAGTCCTGGCTTCTGGGGACGAGTTGGCTGTCGCGGCAACCATAGCTCGCTCGCTGGGCTTGGACGACGTCGCGGCGAGGCTCGCTCCCGCAGACAAAGTCGCAGTCATCGAGAAAGAGCGCGTCTACGGGAAAGTGCTGATGGTCGGCGACGGCGTGAACGACGCGCCAGCGCTGGCGGCAGCCGATGTCGGAATCGCGGTCGGCGTCGAGAACCTTGCGGCGGCCGCGGAGGCCGCGGATATCGTGCTCGTCCGGGACGACCTCACCAAGATAGCGACGGCGATCGGCATTGCGCGTCGTTCCCGCAAGATCGCGCTTCAAAGCATCTATGCCGGCATAGGTCTCTCGCTCCTCGCGATGGGGTTTGCGGGAGCGGGATACCTTCGGCCAGTCGGCGGCGCATTGCTTCAGGAGGCTATCGACGTGGCGGTCATTCTCAATGCCCTTCGCGCCCTCTAATGGGCGAGAAGCACCGGCAGCTCGGCCTTGACGAGCAGTTCCCGAGTGACGCCGCCGAGAATAAACTCACGAAGCCACGAATGACCAAATCCGCCCGCGACGAGGAGGTCCGCCTTTCGTTCCAGCGCAGCCGACTGGATTGCAGCGGTCGCGGTATTTGTGCCCGCCTGGATCGACACGTCGTCCACGTCGAATCCCGAGTGCTTCAAAGACGAAATCAGTAGCGAGCGGTTCGCCTCGTCGATCTCCTTGTCGTCGGTGATCGAGATGACATGGAGCTTGGTCGCGCGTTCGACGAAAAAGCGAGCGCAGGATAGGGCACGTGCAGCGGTGGCGCTACCGTCCCAGGCAATGGCGATCGTGTCCACGCGGGAGCAGACGCTGGTGGCGGGGAACAGCACGATGGGACGGCCGCTTCCGAACAACAGCGTCTCGGAAAACTGGCGCGACAGTTCAGAGGCCTCGACAATGGAGAGGTCGTGGCACCGGGCGATTTCGGAACAACGTTGGTAGACGAACGGGTCCGTGGCCTCGAACCGATGGATTCGTAATTCGACGCCGGTTTCTGAAACAGCTCCAGTGAGATGTTCCCGCAGCGAAGTCCCGTTGTCCCGGCTATTCCCCTCTGCTTGTTCCCGCCATGTGTCGACATCGATAAAAGTGGGAAAGGGCTGATGGACCTGGGGGATCCGGACTTGCGGGACACTGGCGACGAGATCGGCGTCGTTCTGCCGAGCGAGGTCGATCGCGTTGTTGATGATGGTGAAGGAACTCGGGTCGGGATAGGTCGACAACGGAAGATGGAACTGCGGCTTCATGCTGGCCTCCTGAGGTTAAACAGCCGTCATGATGCATGCCGCGGAGAGAGGTCGCATTGCGCTTTGTCAAGGCCGCGGCCCAACGAAGCTCCTATGATCGTGCCTTGGTTAAAGCTGGAGAACACGGCCATGACGATCAAGCTGACGGAGATCAACCCCGGTGAGTGTTACCGGATCCTTGAGAACGAGCGCTTCGGTCATCTCGCATGCTGCAAGGATGGCCAGCCCTACGTGGCGGCAATCTACTTCGCCTTCTCCAGCGGCGTCGCCTATAGCTTCACCATGCCCGGCAAGAAGCTCGAGTGGATGCGGGGAAACGACAGGGTCTGCCTTCACGTCGAGCAGCGTCCTGCCGCCGGCGGTTGGAAAAGCGTCGTCGTCGACGGTCGGTTCGAGGAGTTTCCGGACAGCGACGCGCGACGAAGCGAAAGGTTCCATGCGTGGTCGCTTCTCCAAAAGTATTCGGACTGGTGGGAGATCGGCTCCATGAAGCCCCACGAGGTCCCAATGCTCGATGGTTCTCCTCATGTCTTCTACGGCATTGCTGTCACGGCCGTGTCGGGACGGAGCGCAGTCAGAACGGAGTGAACGCCGAAGCTCGAGCCGAGACCACATCCCACAAAAGGAGCACCACATGCCATATCCCCCCAGCCTGCATCGCAGCGCCACGCTGAACGCCAACCTCGCGCCCATTGTTCGCACGGGGTTCCTGTTTCAAGACGAGATCTGCGCCGCGTCGGTGAGGGTCACCACGGATTTGACGGCGTCCGCCGCGCGACGGGGGCTCCGATACTTCGATTTCCTGGCTCGACTTGTCTGTAGTATTGACAACAGTGATGCTGTCGAGGTCCTTTCGGACTACGTTGAGAGCGAGCTAGAGGAGTATCCCAGGGAGGTGGCGCGGCTGTGCGAGGCCGGGTCACGAACGTTGTCGCACGCCGCCGAACTGTATCGAGCCGCCGCCGGTCAGGTCAGGGAGGCTGAAGCGAAGACGGTTGTTTGAAGCGCGCGGCTCACCGGGTCGTTCGCAAGACGAGTACGGAGCATGGTGCGCGCTGCACGACATGGTCCACGACTGAGCCGAAGACCCGGTCGAGCACGTCGTCCCGGTGAGAGGCGATCAAGACGAGATCGGCGGCGATCTCCTTCGCGATGGCGACGATGAGCTGCGACGGGTTGCCCGCCCGGACGTGTATTGAAGCAGGAGTGCCGGTCGACCGCAGGGCTTCCGAAAGTCTGGTCTCGGCAGCGGCCATCACCTCGACCGCCCAATCGTCCGGCGATGCCGACGAGGGCAGGCCCTCCACCGCGTGAATGAGGTGGAGGCTTCCGTTGGGCGCGAGCTGCGCGCGGGCCGTTTCGACGAGCTGGAGCATGCGTTGCCGGGATCCTCGGCCGATGGCGCAGACGACTGTGGCGAACATGTCAGTATATGTCCTTTCCAGACAGGCTGACGAACTCGGTGGTCAGTCCATCGTCATGCGCTTCCTTGAGAAGCCGATCGGCGCTCATGATGTCGAGACACATGGTGCCAGTGAAGGATTGCCGGAGCGCGCAGCAGAAATGGTCTCTCGCCCACGCCTGGCCTCGCGGCGTGGCCGCCGTCACCTCCCAGCGATCCTCGTCCCGACGTTCGAGAACAAGGTCTGCGGACGTTCGCTCGACTGGAGGAATGGTCGTGGCTATGTCGGTTGCTGCCTTGCGGGTCTTTTCTTGTTCGCGCATGTCCGTCTCCTTTGGATGAGGTCGTGGCGCTGTGTCCAGAAGCCTATCTGCTCCAAGGCGTTCCGTCTTTGACGAGCATCAATCCGGATGTTTGACCGGGATCAAGCCAAGGTCGGGAAGGTGGTGATACAATTAGAGCGTGGCACATGCCGGTGGAGGGAAGCGTGAGGGCGATGGTACTCGAACAGGTGGGGCGGCCGCTCCGTCTCGTGGAGCGGCCGGACCCGCCAGCGTCGCCCGGCCAGGTCGTCGTCAAGGTGGAGGCCTGCGGCGTCTGCCGGACGGACCTTCACGTCTGCGACGGAGACCTCTCCCAGCCAAAGCTTCCCCTCGTTCCGGGTCATGAGATTGTGGGAACCGTGATCGCAACGGGCGAGGGCGTTCCTCGTCGTCTTATCGGTCGAAAAGTCGGGGTACCCTGGCTGGGCCACACCTGCGGCCACTGCGCATATTGCCGAGAGGGTCGCGAGAATCTTTGCGACGCCCCCGGCTTCACCGGCTACACGATCGACGGCGGCTTCGCGACGCACGCGGTCGTCGAGGCGGGCTACGCGTTCGAACTGCCTGACGATACGGACCCGGTGGCGACCGCGCCTCTTCTCTGCGCTGGCCTCATCGGGTGGCGATCCTTGAAGATGGCGGGCGAGGGGAGGACGATCGGCATCTACGGGTTCGGCGCGGCCGCCCACATCCTCGTGCAGGTGTGCAAGCATCGGGGCCAGAGCGTCTATGCGTTCGTGCGTCCTGGAGACGAGGCTGGGCGGAAGTTCGCGCTTGATCTTGGCGCCGTCTGGGCCGGGTTCTCCGGTGAGAGGCCGCCGGTGCCGCTCGACGCCGCCATCATCTTCGCGCCGGCCGGCGAGCTCGTGCCGATGGCGCTCGACGTAGTGCGGAAGGGCGGAACGGTGGTCTGCGGCGGCATCCACATGTCAGACATCCCGAGCATGCCCTACCGTCTGCTCTGGGGCGAGCGGCGGGTAGTCTCGGTGGCGAACCTGACGCGGAGCGACGGGTCGGAATTCTTCTCGATCGCGAAGGCGGCAGCGGTCAGATGCGTCACCAGCGTCTACGCTCTTGAGCATGCGAACGAGGCTCTCGACGATCTGCGCGCAGGCCGCGTCACTGGAGCCGCCGTGATCGTTCCATAGCCGCCGTCCTCGTTGACGAGGATCAATGCGGATCGTTCGGGCAAAACGGAAGCTTCTTCGTCAGGACGTTCGTCGACAACCGGCGGCGCTTCCGCGAGGAGATCAGAGATGTCGCGTTCGTTGGTAGCCCTGGGGGCGCTCTTCATCGCAGGTGAGAGCCTGTTGTCGGCTCCAGCCGTTGCAGACAGCCTGTCGCTCGCGCCGATGCTCCAGCGTGTCGTGCCGAGCGTCGTCAGCATCTCGGTGCAGGGCAGGGAACTCGACGACGCGGATGCGACACTCGCCGATCCCTTCTACAGAAAATTCTTCGGACTACCTGACGACGCCGCGCCGGCAGAGCACGGCTTCCAATCGGCCGGCTCGGGTGTCGTCATCGACGAGGTCCACGGCTACATCGTCACCAACCAGCATGTCATCGCAAGCGCCTCAAAAATCGAGGTGGCGCTCTCCGATGGCCGACGCTTCAAAGCGAAACTCGTCGGCGCTGATCCCGAGACGGATGTCGCCGTCGTTCAAATTCCACCCGATCATCTTGTTCAGGCCGATTTTGGAAGCGCGTCCTCACTCCATGTCGGCGACGTCGTGGTCGCGATCGGGAATCCCTTCGGGCTGGGCCAGACCGCCACGATGGGCATCGTCAGCGCGCTGGGACGCCGCGCCGTAGGATCGGAGGGGTACGAAGGATTCATTCAGACGGACGCGTCGACCAATCCCGGCAACTCGGGCGGCGCGCTTGTAAGCGAGGACGGCGTCGTCGTCGGGATCAACAGCGCGATCATCGGCCCCGCCGGAGGAAGCATCGGCATTGGTTTTGCAGTGCCCGCCGAGACGGTCGGCATCGTGATGAGGCAGCTCATCCTGACCGGCAAGCTTGTACGTGGCGAGGTCGGACTGGTCACGCAGGACCTGACGCCGGGTCTCGCAAAGGCGTTCGGCGTCGATGAAGGGCCGGGGGCGCTCGTCAGCGAAGTCCTTCCCGGTTCGCCGGCGGCCAATGTAGGAATTCAGCCGGGCGACGTCGTCCGAATGGTCGACGGAAGGACGGTGCGCGGCGCGTCCGACGTACGCAGGCTTGTGGGATCGCTACCATTGCAATCCAAGCCGTCCTTCCAGATCGATCGCGCCAGCCGAAGGATAGAGGCCTTTCCTGAGGTATCCGCCGCACCGGTCGCCGAACCGGCCGCTCCTCGTACCATCCATATCTCCCGTGGCCCTCTCGCCGACGTCGAGATGGCGAACTCCCCCGACGGCCTCGGCGCGCGCGTCGTCGTCGTCGCCGAGGGTTCGGTCGCGGCACAGGCCGGCCTGCAGCCAGACGACGTTATCGTCGCTCTCGACCAGCAGCCGGTGACGGACGTCGGGCAACTCCTCGCAATACTCGTGAAGGAGCATACCCGCGCTCTCGTCACCGTCCTGAGGAACGGCCACAGCCTCTTTGTCGCCGCCGACGTGCAGACCCAGTAACAGCCCCGCAGACCGTGTTCTTTTCGCTGAAATCCCAAGGTCGCTCTCGTGCTTGATGAAGATCAACGCCCAAACTCTCCGGCACTGGCAAGATCGTCTCGTCGCAAACCTGAAGGAGGTTGTCATGAACGACATTCATCTCAGACAGAGCATTCTCGACGAAATGGAATTCGAGCCCAGCATCGACGCGGCTGGCATCGGAGTCGCGGTCCACAACGGGATCGTAACCCTGACCGGTCACGTGCGTACCTACGCGGAGAAAGAGGCCGCAGAGCGGGTGGTTCGTCGCTTCAAGGGCGTACGCGGAATAGCTGCCGACATCGAGGTCCAGATTTTCGGACCGAAGGAAACGGACGACGACGACATCGCCCGTCGGGCTGTCAAGATGCTCGACTGGAACGTCTCCGTGCCAAAGGATTCCGTGCAGGTGCGGGTTCTCAAGGGGTGGATCACCCTACGGGGCCAGGTCGAGTGGCAATATCAAAAGAACGCGGCCTACGACGCGGTGCGCGATCTCGCCGGCGTTGTAGGGGTATCCAATCTCGTGGAGCTGAAGCCGCGCATTACAGCCATGGACGTCAAGAAACTCATCGAAGATGCGTTCCAGCGCGACGCCGCTCTGGAGGCCGGTGCAATCAGAATCGACGTCCAAGGCAGAAAGGTCACCCTATCCGGCAATGTGAAGACCTGGTCCGAGCGGCAGGCAGCGGAGCGCGCTGCATGGTCCGCTCCGGGGATCGGCACTCTCGACGACCGGCTGACGGTTGGGTGATCGAATTATTGGGAGCGGCTGGACGTTAGCCGCTCCGCCCGCTCAGCGGCAAGGGCGCCGTTGCGAGCGCCCTCGCATACGCTACCAATCCCGTGATTGAAGATCAGACCGTCTCTTCGGCTTTACCCGACTGCCGCGTCACTCTCGTCTTCGAAACGAAATTCTGCACTTGCCGATGCTGAGCCTCCGTCCCGAGCGTCAGGAAAAGCTTGTTGTCCAGAAAGGCCGATCGGGGATGTTAGCTGGATCTGTCGCCAGGACGGATACCGTCGTCGATGTTACGTATACCAACAGCGACAGCGCCAATGAGACCCGTTTCGCCGACTTGGAATCCCACCTTCAACCAGAATCGCTATCATGCCTCGCGTCGAGCAGCAGCCTGAGACGGGTCGACATCTCCGACGCCGTGTATGGCTTCTTTAGCCAGCCGGCGCCGGCTTCGATCTCCTTCTCCGCAGCATGGGGTTCTGAAAAGCCGGACGTGAGAAGGATTTTCACCCTCGGCCAGCGCTCGCGAACCTTGCGGGCCAGTTCGTCGCCGTTCATGCCGGGCATGGCGACGTCTGAAAACAGCAGTGCAACGTCGTGCCCCGCCTCCAGCTCCTTCAATGCGTCGATCCCGTTCGTTGCTTCGATCACAGAGTAGCCAAGCGTCTGCAGGCGGCTGACCGTCACTCTGCGAACTCTCGCGTCGTCCTCGACCACCAAGATGGTTTCCGTGCCCCGAGACGGGGCGTCCTCGGCCCGCTGCTCGTCCGGATGGGAATTCTTCCCGGCGTCGGCGCGTGGAAGGAAGAGGCGCACCGTCGTCCCCTCGCCAGGTTCGCTGTAGAGCTGCAAGTGTCCTGCGGATTGCTTGGCGAAACCGTAGACCATGCTGAGTCCAAGACCCGTTCCCGAGCCCGTCGGTTTCGTGGTGAAGAACGGCTCGAAAGCCCTCTCCCTCACCTCGGACGTCATCCCGGTGCCGGTGTCGGTGACCGAAATGAGGACGTATCTGCCGGGCCGGATCGCCGGGAACATCCCGGCGTAGTCGGAGTCGATCTCGACGCCGGATATCTCGATCGTCAGCCGGCCGCCGGCGGGCATCGCGTCCCTGGCGTTGATCGAAAGGTTGAGAAGCGCGCTCTGGAGCTGCGCCTTGTCTGCCGTCGCGCTCAGCCGCCGTCCAGGAATGATCGTCCGGAGTTCGACGGAGTCGCCGAGCGTTCGCTGGACGAGGTCTGAAAACTCTCCAAGCAGGGCGCCGACGTCCAGCTCTTTTGGTGCGAGAGCCTGCCGCCTTCCGAATGCCAGAAGCTGGGAGGTCAGTCTCGCGCCGTCGTCGGCCGCTGATTGCGCCTCCCGCAACAGGGACAACTGCCCCGGTTCGGCAAGACGGGCCTCCAGCATTTCGAGATTTCCGCTGATGACGGCGAGCAGATTGTTGAAATCGTGCGCGAGCCCTCCGGTCAACTGTCCGACCGCCTCCATTTTTTGTGACTGCCGCAGCTCGGCTTCAATGCGGTGGCGGCTCGTCAGATCCCTGACGAAGCCCGTGAAGGTCCGCTTGCCGCCGGCGACCGCCTCGCCGACCGAGAGCTCCATCGGAAAGGTGGTCCCGTTCTTCCTGAGGCCGACGACCACGCGCCCGTAGCCGATGATCCGGCGGCGTCCGGTCCGAATGTATGAATCCAGATATCCGTCGTGCGCCTCCCTGTCCGGAGACGGCATCAGCATCGAGACGTTCTGCCCGATGGCCTCGTGCGGTGAGTACCCGAACAGCTTTTCCGCCGCGGTGCTGAACGAGGCGATGCAACCCTTGTCGTCTATCACGATCATCGCGTCGGGGACCGTAGCTAGGATGGACTGGAGGTGTGCCTGCCGCTCCCGCAGCTCGTCCTCGACCTGCTGCTTGAGGGTCACGTCGTTGTTGGACTGGACGATGAGCGTGTGCGGATCCCCAAGTTCGAGAACGGTCCACCGCGTCACGATCGTGAGTCTGGCACCGTCCTTTCGCCGGTGCCCCACCTGTCCGGTCCAGGACCCGTTGTTACGCACTTCGGTCCGAAGCTCCTCCACGTCCGCCGGGAATCGCGTGTCCAGAAGATCGTGAACCACCTTTCCCACGGCCTCCGACGCGGACCACCCGTAGAGCTGCTCGCAGCCCGAGGTCCAGCGCTGGATGACGCCATCGAAGCCGTGGACGATCAGATTGGAGCCGTCGAACATGCGCACGATCCGGTCCAGGTCTGTCTCACTGATAGCGTGTTCCAGCATAGCGTGCTCCTGCGTCTACGTCCTCGAACACGTCGTCCGGGTCTTCGTCGGCGGTGCGGGCCAGTGCCAACCGGCTCGCAACCTTGAACTGATGCTTGTCCGCAGGCAATAGTATGCCTTTGGCGACCAGCTTGGTAAGCGTCCTCGACACGGTCTCGATCGTCAGGCCGAGATGGTCGGCGATATCGGCGCGGACCATCGGCAGACTGATCGTCCGGCCGTCCCGTCCCTCGCTCCGTTCCAGCCGATGCAGCAGGAAGGTGCAGACGCGTTGCTCGGCGTTCTTGTGCGACAGCAGGAGCATGTGGTCCTGCGCTGCGGAGATTTCGTCGCGAAGTTGCGACAGAAGCTGAAGCCGGAAATCAGGCACGAGTTGCAGTTCCTCTTCCAGCGTCCGCTTGTTCATTCGGGTGAAGGCCACCTCATCGATAGCCTCGCCTGCAAACATGTAGCGGTTGCGAAATGATAGTCCGACCAGGTCGCCTGCACCAAGAAAACCGATGATGAGGCGGCGGCCGTCGGGAAGGAACCGGCATATGCGGACGTTCCCGCGCACGATGCGAAACACGTGCCGGGCGGCGTCGCCCTCAAAGAAGATCGTGGTTCCCGACTGGGCAGTCTCGACGGTCTGGCGCATGAACAGCGGGGCGAAGTCGATCATTCCATGCGACAGTGGCCGTTCGAGTGAATGGATGTTTGATACCGCTTGCATGTCGTGGCTCCATCTGCCGTTGCGTGGCCTGGATTTGACCGAACGCTGATGACACCGGAATGCGAGAAGCGTAAGACTTGGTGCGATCGTGTAACAATCCGTAACAAGCGAAGAATGCTGGAATGACGAGCGGAACTGTCAGACGGACCCGCATACTTGTCGTGGACGACGATGTTCGGATCCAAAGAATGCTCGCGCAATATCTCGGCGAGGAGGGATTCGACGTCGACGTGGCAGGCAGCAGCTCACAGATGCGCGCCAGAATGGCGGGGGCGAAATTCGACGCCGTTCTGCTTGACGTCGTCATGCCGGGAGACTGCGACGGGCTCCAGCTCGCAAGGGAAATCCGTTCAGGGTCGGACGTTCCCATCATCATACTGTCTGGCCGCGACGATGTCATGGACCGCGTCGTCGGTCTGGAGGTCGGCGCGGACGACTACATTGGCAAGCCATTCCATCTCCGGGAGGTGCTCGCCCGCGTGAGGACGGTTCTGCGGAGACGCACAGTTTCCAACGAAGCCGCACCCCCGGAAGCAGGCGTGCTCTTTTTCGCTGGATGGCGGCTTGACGTGGAACGGAGAGCGGTGACGAACCCGGCCGGGGACGAAGTGGCGATGTCTACGGGGGAGTTCGACATGCTGCATGTATTCGCCACCCATGCAGGGCGTGTCATGACGCGTGACATGCTGATGGACTTGACGCACAAGCGTGGCCGCGACGGCTTCGACCGCACCATCGACGCACTGATCGTCAGGCTGCGGCGCAAGATTGAGACGGATGCGGCAAATCCAAGCCTGATCAAGTCTGTTCGTGGCGTCGGATATCTCTTTACAGCAAGGCCGGAGACGGCTTCCGGTCGATCCTGAACATCAGGCCATGATCCCACCGACGAAATCGGTCTTCGCTTTCCATCTCTGAGAAATCACCTGGAAACTGCGCCCAGAACCGCATGTAGTCGCATCCCGCCGATCGCCTTCGAAGCGAGGTGAATAGGAGGTCCGTGATGGTCATGTCGTCAATGACGCTCGCCACCGCGAAGATCGGAACGTCCATCAATCGTCCGGCGATCGGATGCGCGCCGATCCGGTAGGCGGCCAGCCCACGCACATAGCCTGCCGGATCCTTTAACGAGACGAGCGTCCACAGATCGGCGTTCCCCACCACTTGCGCCCAATCGTCGGCAGAAAAGCACGGAGCCGCCACCTGAATCAGGCTGTAGGCGATCAGCGCATCGTCCACGTGGAGCAGGCGGACGCAATATCCCGATGTCATGGTGGCTTTCCTCCTCGATTGAGAGGAAATGTTCGCATGGTCCGGCAGTTGGGACCTTGTCCCAGGTCAATCGCCAGTTCGGGGAAACTCGAATGACAAAAGCCAGGGTGATTTGACGGTGATCAAAGACTGAGAAGGCGATGGACTGTTCTATGTGCGCGTCGCCGCCTGTGAACGACGGCATTCTTGAGAGAAGGAGAATGACAATGGCAGACTCTTCAACGAAACTTTCCGTTAAGACCGAAGCAAGGCCGGCGGCGCCTGCCGACCGCTGGTGGCCCCTCGACAGCCTCCGATCCGAGATCGACCGCGTGTTCAACGACTTCGGCAGTCCGTCGATTTTCGACCGGGCCCTCAGCAGGATGCCGGCCGCGTTCTCGCGCGGCATGCTCGCCGTCGATCTCGTTGAATCCGACAAAGCCTTCGAGCTGTCGGCCGAGCTTCCGGGCGTCGACGCCAAGGATCTTGACGTCACGCTCGCCGACGGTGTGCTCACCATCAAGGGCGAGAAGAACGAGGCCAAGGAGGAAAAGGAAAACGACTATTACCTTTCCGAACGGCGCTACGGATCGTTCCACCGGAGCCTGGAATTGCCGCGCGGCGTGGACAGCGAGAAGATCGAGGCGAAGTTCTCCAACGGCGTTCTCAAGGTAACGCTGCCTAAGACGCCCGAGCGGCAGAAGAACGACAAGAAGATCACGGTCAAGGCGGCTTGACGGTCAACCCTCCGTTGCGCCGAGGGGGTGGCGTACGGTGGGCGCGGAGAGAGGGAGGGGGCGACCCCTCCTTCTTTTTCAGTTGATGCGGATGTGGTTCTCGACGGTGGCGACGCCTGGAACAGACCAGGCCGTCCGTTCGGCGACGCCGCGTTCGTGCCAAGCGCGCACGCCGCCTTCGAGAACGACCTTGTCGTCCTGAACCTTCACCGAAATGCCCCCGGCGTCGACTTCGGCGCTCCTTTTCAGCGCGTCTTCAATCCGACGGCGGACGTCCGGCACCGTCGGGCACGGCCGTATCGTGAGCAGATTGAGGACGCCGACGACGCCACCGAGCTTCCTGACGGCATGCTCGGCGGCAGCTTTCTGGAACTGCCAGCGCACTTCGCCCGACAACGTCACCCAGCCGTCCTCGACCTTAACATGAACCGGCCCCTCCGGGAGCGCCGTGGTCCAGGCGATGATGTCGATCGCCCGCGATGCGATCTGGTCGTCCGCATGCTGCTTGTGACCTACGCACCGCACTTCGATGTCCGCGGCCACCGCCCGGACGCCCTTCACCCGCGCTGCCACGTCCTCTGCCGTCAGCTTTTCGGCATAGGTCGAGACATGACCGGAGAGGGTCGCAATGCCATCTTCCACCGAGACGCCGATATGGGCGGCGTCGATGCTGGGTTCGAACGCCAGCTCGTCGATTATGTCCTGTTGGATTCCTAAGTCCGTCATTTTTACCTCCTGTTGGATTCCGAAGCCCGTTGGCCTCGCGGGGTATGATGCGCCATCCGAAATTTCGCGCGTTGCGCTTGGTCAATTGGACCTGGCGACGGCCCGCATCTCACCGAACTTACCGTCAGGCTAGCCGCGAACTTGTCTTTGACCTTCGTCAACGTGCGGTCGTCCGGGGTGCCTTAAAGTGCCCGACAACACATAGGAGCTGTCATGGCCAATCCGATCCTTCACTTCCACGGCGCCGCGGGCTCGGTGACCGGATCGTGCTTCCTGCTGGAGACGGCCGGGGGGCGCATTCTCGTTGATTGCGGGATGTTTCAAGGGTCCAAATCGGAAAAGGAACTGAACTACAAGCCGCTCCCATTCAATCCCGAGAAAGTCGACGCAGTGCTGCTCACACATGCGCACATCGACCACTCGGGCCTGCTTCCGAAGCTCGCGAAAGCGGGATATGGCGGGCCAATCTTTGCAACGGCAGCAACGATCGACCTTTGCACGATCATGCTGCAGGATTCGGGTCACATCCAGGAGTCGGAGGTCCGACAGCTCAACCGAAGGAATCGCAGACGGGCGCGAGAGACGGTGGAGCCCATCTATACCGCCGACGACGCCCGCAGTATGCTGCCGCAGTTCATCGCGGTCGAGTACGGCGAGTGGCGGGAGACCGTTGGCGGCGTAAGGTTCCGTTACTGGAATGCTGGTCACCTGATGGGTTCCGCATCGATCGAAGTCGAGACGCCCGGCGCCGACGGGGCGACAAGAATTTTGTTCTCGGGGGACGTCGGCGCGAGCAATAAACTGTTCGAAAATCTCCCTCGGGCGCCTTCCGGGGTCGATTACCTCATCTGCGAAAGCACATACGGAGACCGCGAAAGGGAAGAGTACGCTCTGAAAGATCGACGGGACCGACTGCGCGAAGTGGTGGCGAGCTCGAACAGCCCCGGCGGGGTTCTTCTGATTCCCTCCTTCGCCGTCGAGAGAACGCAGGAGGTGCTGACCGATCTCGTCGCCCTCATGGACGAAGGACAGGTGCCGCGGTGCCCGATCATGATAGACTCGCCGCTCGCGTCGCGAGCGACCGAGGCATTCAAGAAGCATGCGGCCGACCTCGGTCACGGCAAGGCGTTCCTTCGCGCGCTCAACGCGCCGAACGTCCGCTTCACCGAGACGGCCGAGCAGTCGAAGGCGCTCGATCTCGTCCGGGGCTTTCACATCATCATCGCGGCAAGTGGAATGTGCGAGGCGGGGCGGATCCGCCACCGCCTGAAGAACTGGCTCTGGCGGCAGGAGTGTACCGTGCTGTTCGTCGGGTTTCAGGCGGCGGGGACGCTCGGCCGCATCCTGCAGGAGGGCGCGACCGACGTCCGCATCCAGGGCGAGGAGATCCACGTCTGCGCCAGGATGGCCACGCTCGACGCCTACAGCGGACATGCGGATGCGAGCGAACTGGATGCGTGGGTTGCTGGCCGGGAACCGATCCGGAACGCAGTCTTCCTTGTCCATGGAGAGGAGCGCGCTCGTGAAGCGATGTCCGCGCGTCTCTCGAAGCACGTTTCCGCAAAGGTCGTCTGCCCGTCGCTGGACGACGCCTACGAGCTTTCACCGGCGGGTGCACGCCTCATCGAAGACACGACGCCCGCACGTATCAAGCCGGTCGTGCCCGGCAAGGCCGACTGGAACAACGACTATCAGCGGTTCGTTCTGGACCTGTCCGATCGTCTGAAGTCCGTGGCCGACGAGAGGGGCCGCGCGGTCCTGCTGCGCAGGCTTCGACGCGCACTGGACCCGGAAGATGTTTCGGCGGTCGAAGGGAGGAGAGATTTCGATGCTAATCATGGATCGTGACTGCAAGCGCGGCGGAGAACGCTTCGCGATACCGACCCAGGGGGAGGTGCAAGGCAAGCTTATCGTCCTCGAGGTCGTCGCTATAACCTGCCTGCGGGAGGTTCTCGCTTCGAAGAATGCCTTTGCGGTCGCCGCGTTGAAGAAGAAGGTCTTGCGGGCCATGAAGGAGCAGTGCGCGCCGTTCGGTCTTTCGCCGGAAGACGAGACGGCCGCCCTGGAGTACGCATGCGAGTTCTTCGAAGAGGCAAGCAAGGAGGCAGCCGGGCAGGCTGCAACGAAGGTGGCTGCGAAGTCTGCTGGGACGGCACGCTCCAGGGCTTCGGGCCATGGATAGGGTTGCCGTCACTTTCAATGCCGGGTCCTCCAGCCTCAAGGTCGGCGTCTTCAGGCTGAAGGAGGGTCGGGCACTCCGGCTGGGAGGCGGTGTTGCCACGCTCGGAGACCAGTCAAGATTCACCTTCCGATTTTCTGACGGGGACGAGGCCGTCGATCTTCCCTCCAGCACAGCGATCGACGCGCGGCTGGTTTCGCAGGTCGTCGATTGCATCGTCCGCAGAGGATTCGACCCCGTGGTGGCCGGCCATCGCATCGTCCATGGGGGACAGGTCTTCGATGGCCCCGTTCTGCTGGAACCCAAGGTCGTCCTCAGAATGGAAGACCTGACGCATCTTGCGCCGGCGCACCTTCCTCCTGCGCTTGCCATCGTCCGCGCAGTCCGGAGCGCATATCCGGACATACTGCAGACAGCGTCCTTCGATACCGCGTTCCATTCGTCGCAGAGCAGTCTTGCCTCACGGCTCGCCATTCCAAGAGAGTTGCATGACGCCGGGATCCGCAGATACGGCTTCCACGGTCTTTCCTATAAGTACGTCGCCGGCGAACTCAGGAAACACGATCCAGACCTGGCCGCCGGCCGTGTCATCTGTGCGCATCTTGGAAGCGGCGCGAGCCTCTGCGGCATGGTCGACGGCGTGAGCATGGACGCCAGCATGGGCTTCTCCCCGCTGGACGGAATTCCGATGTCGACCCGGCCGGGGTCGCTCGATCCCGGCGCTGTCGTCCACCTTTTGCGCAACAATTGTCACGACGCAGATCGTCTCGAGGATTTCCTCTACCACCGTTGCGGGCTGCTCGGCGTCTCCGGGAAAAGCGGCGACGTCCGGGTCCTGCTGGAGGACTTCCATCCGGCGTCCAGGGAAGCCCTCGACCTCTTCTGCTTTAGGATCGCCGGCGAGATAGGAAGGCTTGCCGTCTCTCTAGGCGGGGTGGACGCCGTCGTCTTCACCGCCGGCGTCGGCGAGCATCAACCGGAAATACGCAGTGGCGTCGCCCACCATCTGGGCTGGCTGGGTCTCTCGTTGAGCGAGCCCGCGAACAAGATGAATGCGACCGTGATCAGCGCGAGGGAAAGCGAAATCGTCGCCCTTGTCATTCCGACCGACGAGGAACAGGTCATCGCCGACGAAGCGATCGAAGTCATCAGCCGGCACAGGCTTTAAGGATCGAATAGGTCTGAACATAGCAGCCTTCAGCTCACCGCTCGCGAGCTCGAACTCATCGACCGCTAACTTCTGCGCGAGCCGCTTCGGCCGGAACAAATCAAGCCCCCTTCTCGGACCTTGGGGAACGACGCCGGGCCTCAACTTCATCTACGCCCATCTCAACCGTGTCACCACCCGCACCACCGTGACCGCGGCGAGAACAATGATCGAGGGGATCATGCTGCAGCCCTCAACGAGAGGCAGCTAAGGGTGAAGCCCGGTCCCATCGCCGTCAGGACAGTTCTCCTGGGTAGTCCGTGCGCAAGAAGCTTCTCGAGTACGAACAGCGCGGTTGGCGACGACATGTTCCCATAATCCGAGAGAACCTCACGTTCCTTGTCGAGGGTTCCCTGGCTCAGTTTAAGTGCCGATTCCAAGGCGGTGATGACCTTGGATCCACCGGGGTGGCACGCAAACCGGTCAACGTCGGCAGGAGTGAGATCTGATCGGGCGAGTATGGATGTCACGCCCTTCAGCACGTGAGTTTCGGCGAACGGTGGTATCGCACGGTCGAAGATCACGCCTAGACCTTCCGGATCGACGCTCCACCCCATGATGTCCAGCGTGTCGGGCCACGTATGCTGGCCTGCAAATTCGATCTCGGCCAGACCGGCCTCGCTGGCACGGACTACGCAGGCGGCGGCCCCGTCGCCGAAGAGGGCGGTCGCCACGATGTTCGCCTTCGTAAGCTTGTCCATGCGAAATGCCAATGTGCAGGTCTCGACCGCGACCACCAGCACGACCGAGCCTGGCCGGGATGCCGCCAGCCGTGACGCGATCGACAGCCCGGAGACTCCGCCGGCACAGCCGAGGCCGAACACGGGCACCCGTTCGACGTCGTCCCGGAAACCCAGCTCTCTGCTTACCCTTGCTTCCAGACTAGGTGTCGCAATACCAGTCGAGGAGACGGTTACGATCGTGTCGACGTCGCCTGCGGATAGGCCAGCCGACGCAAGCGCTTTACTGGCGGCGGACACGAACATCGCACCCGCGCCCTCGATATGAGCGAGGTTTCTTTCGGGCCATCCCGACGTCTCGAGATACCACTCTATCGGCCGAACGCCGTAGCGTCGTTGAATCCCCGAGGTTTCGAACACCCTTGCGAGCTTTTCGAAATCGCCAAATCGCGATGAGAACGCGGTGTGCGACGCTCGCGCCGCGTCACGCTGGTCGATGACATGTGGCGGAACTGCGGTACCGACGGATACCAGCTTGACGGAATGCTGCATAAGACTCCTTGCGACGGCGCGGAAAGACTTTGGTGTGCCGCGCGAGGACGAGACCGAACCATAACGTCTTGATCCTGCAAAAGGTTGCAATGCCGGCGGGCCTGATGCCGCACTTCGTCGGAGGGCGCCGGAGAAGCCGACGGGCGAAGACGGCCTCCGCAGCTTCGTGTCCGGCTTGATCCACGTCAATGCGCTCGACGTGTGTTGGCTCCGTAATCGTCCGCTCAACAAGGAGACTGCGCGATGCTTGCTAAAGACATCATGACGACCCCCGTAACGACGATCGACGAGGGACATAACGTCAGGGAAGCCGTCGAGATCGTCAACGCCAGCAAGATTGGCGCGGTGCCCGTCGTCGATGGCGAAGGTCGGCTCACGGGCATCGTCACCGAGGGAGACCTGCTGCGCCGGGTGGCGTCGTCTTGGGCGAGACGGGCGGTCCCGCATACGCGCGACCGCGAGGATGCACTGGCGGACTATGTGAAGGCCCGAAGCTGGCGCGTCAAGGACGTGATGTCGACGCCGGTCGTCAGCGCCACCCCGACCGCCACAGCCAGCCAGCTCGCCGAACTGCTGCAGGCCCACGACATCAAGCACCTGCCCGTCGTCGAGAACGGCAGGCTCGCCGGAATGATCAGCCGTCGCGACTTGATGCGAGCGCTTCTCGATGTTCCTCGACAGTGCACCGCTTCCGGCGACGAGGCCCTCGGGACCGCCGTTCGTAGCCGCCTGGAAGCCGAGCTTGAGATAACCGCGCCCATAGTCAAAGCGACCGTCTCCGACGGGATCGTCACCCTAAGGGGGGAGGTCGAGACCGAGCTGGAACGCTCAGCGGCCAGGGTGGCGGCGGAAAGCGTCCGCGGCGTCGGCGGCGTGGTGAACAAGATCACCCTGGCTTCCGCATGGTGAGCCCCCTCAAACGATGAAATCGTCCCTGGAGTTTCCGTCATGTTTGTCAGGGTCATTGCAGACGCTGTCATGTCGAGGCTTCTCCTCGTCATCCTGATCCTCATGGTCGGGACGGTCGTGGGCGTCCTGCTGGTGAAACCATCCGACGACTCTCGAAGCGGGCGCGTCGAGCGCTCTCTCTCTGACCCGTGAGTGCGCGATGAACATTTGGAGCTCCAGGATTGGATTGCCCGGCCGCTTCTCGCAAAAGACCGGAAGCGCAACGGATTCGATGCCCTCCGAACTGTTCGGTTTCATCTGGCTGATGGGAAGGCGTCATCAGGCGTTGATCGCCGGGCTGTCCCTGGTTCTGTTTGCTATAGGAGCGGCGCCTCTCGAACTCCAGCGCCGGATCGTCAATGAGGCGACCCAGCAAGCGTCATACGGGGCGCTTCTTTTTCTCGTATCCCTCTATCTCGCGGTGGCAGTGTTGGAGGGCGCGATAAAATTCACCCTCAATCTCTACAGAAGCTGGGTGGGCGAGAAGGGCACGCTCTGGCTGCGGGCGCGTGTTCTGCATCAGGCCGAGACGCCGCCATCAGAATCCATGCTCGAGGGCGTCGAGCTGTCGATTGTTCTTGCGGAAGCCGAGCCGGTCGGCGGTTTCGTTGGAACCAGCATCTCCGAGCCGCTGCTGCAGGTCGGCATCCTTGTCACCGTCTGCAGCTACCTGATCTATCTCCAGCCGCTGATGATGCTGGCCGTCGCAGCGACCTTCGCCCCGCAGATTGCGTTCGTCCCGATGATGCAGGCCGCGATCAACCGCCGGGTCGAGGCGAAGGTCGCCATCATGCGCGACGTCAGCGAAGGCATGGTGCATGCGATCGAAGGTGGCCAGGGAGAGGATCCTCAAACTTCGCGCATCGGAGCGATCTTCTCCGCCAACATGGAGATCTACCGCTACAAGTACGCCATGAACTTTCTCATGAATCTCATGGCGCAATTGGGCTATGTCGGCATTTTCGTCCTGGGGGGATATTATGTTGTCACCGGCAAGACCGAGATAGGCACCGTTGTCGCCTTCGTCTCGGGACTGGCGAAGATCGTCGATCCTTGGGGGGCGATCGTGGACTGGTATCGTGACCTCAGGGTGACCCAGGTGAAGTTCCGGCTCATCAGGGACGCCGCGAAGTTCGATGGCGCTGGCAACCACGAAATATGAGTGCATTTTGAGATTCCGCGCTCCCGCGCTGAGCGATTGCGCCTATTTTGAATGGCGCCTTGTTCGAGTGCGAGGCCGACGGCGTGATGTTCGGGGCTGTGAATGATCCTCCGTTGACAGCGTCGCAAAGTAGAAGATCTTCACGGTCTCAAGAGCTGATACGTAGATCAAGGTCACAGCCAAAAGCACTGCGAGAATTTCGAGGGGGATCGGAACGAAACCAAAAAGCCCGCCGATAGGGGTGTAGGGGATGGTCACTCCCGCCGCACCGACGGCGATCGCCGTGCCGAATAGCAGCGGACTGGGCCGGCTCCTCCAGATCGGACCGGGCGTCCTGATGACGAGCATGGTCGCCAACTGCGTCATTAGCGATTCAACGAACCATGCAGAGCGGAACTCGTCCTGTCCGGCGGAAAACACTGCCAGAAGGACGACGAACGTCGCCAGATCGAAGATAGAACTTAACGGCCCGAACCAGAGCATAAACCTCTTGATGCGGGAGATGTCCCACCGCTGCGGACGCCGAAGGTCTGCCGGATCGACCTTGTCCGTGGCGATTGCCATCGCCGGCAGATCCGACAGCAGGTTGTTTAGCAGTATCTGCTTGGCGAGGAGCGGCAGGAATGGCAGCACGAGCGACGCCGCTGCCATGCTGATCATGTTGCCGAAGTTGGCGCTAGTCGCGATCGATATGTACTTCATCGTGTTGGTGAAGGTCCTGCGTCCGTCGTCCACGCCTTTCGAAAGGACCGCGAGATCCTGCCGCATCAGGACGACGTCGGCAGCCTCGCGGGCGACGTCGGCCGCGCCGTCCACCGAAATCCCGACGTCCGCCTCGTGAAGGGCGGGCGCATCGTTTATCCCGTCTCCGAGATATCCGACCACGTGTCCGGCCTTGCGGAGGGCCGCCACGATCCGTTCCTTCTGATTTGGGTCGATTTCGACGAACAGGTCGGTTTTCCCCGCACGGCTGAACAGTGCGTCGTTGCTCATGCGGCCGACCTCTTTCCCTGTGAGCATGCGGGAACCGTCGATTCCGATCGACGACGCGAGATGCTGGACGACATATCGGTTGTCTCCCGATATCACCTTGATCCGCACCCCTCGTTCCACGAGGCTTGCTACTACGGCTGAAATGTCAGCCTTCGGGGGATCCGAGAAGAGCAGAAAACCTTGCAGGCAAAGCCCGGATTCGTCTTCCCTCGAGATTTCGGGAGCTGCTTCGGATATGGGCCGGGCGGCGACCGCGAGCGCGCGCATGCCTGCTTCTCCCCATTGCCGGCAGGCATCGTCCAACCGTTTGCGGACATTGTCGTCCAAGGCCACTTCGCGGCCCGCGGTCATGACGGCGGCGCAGACGTCGATCACGTTGGTGGCCGCTCCTTTGCAGATCAACAGCGGCGGACCGCCCCTGACGCCAACGATTACGGATAGGCGCTTGCGCGAGAAATCGTAGGGGATCTCGGCAAGCTTGCGGGCCTCGGAAGAAATCTCCCCCGCTGCGATCGTGGCCGTCACGGCGTCGTCGAGAGGATTCTTCATTCCCGATTGAAACGCTGAATTGAGAAGTGCCAGCCGCCTCACTTCAGGCGAGACGACGCCCTGCGGGTCGACACAACTGTCGAGGCGGATGACGCCCTCGGTGAGCGTGCCCGTCTTGTCCGTGCAAAGCACGTCCATGCTGCCAAGGTTCTCCATTGCATCAAGGCGGCGGACGATCACGCCAGACTTCGACATCGTCCGCGCGCCGCGCGCGAGCGTCACGCTGATGATCGCAGGCAGCAGTTCCGGCGTCAGGCCGACGGCGAGCGCGAGCGAGAAAAGCAGAGAGTCCACGATAGGTCTGTGAAGCAGAAGATTCGCCACCAATACGACGACGACGATGCACAGCATGATCCGCGTCATCAGAAATCCGAAATGCCGAACACCTCGCGCGAATTCCGTTTCCGGAATCTGACGCGCGACGGCGCTGGCGATCCGTGCGAATTCCGTGCGGGGGCCGGTCGCGATCGCAAGGGCAGTCGCTGTGCCGCTCCGAACCGAGGTTCCCGTGAACACGCAGTTGGAACGATCTGCAAGACCGGCGTCTTTTGTTGAAACGCCGGGCGCCTTCGCTACAGGAAAAGTCTCTCCGGTGAGCGTCGCTTCGCTGACGTTGAGATCCTGCGCGACGATGACGACTGCGTCGACGGGCACGAGGCTCCCGGCCGAGAGCAGGATCAGGTCGCCCGGTACGATGCCGATTGCGGCCACGACCTTGTCGGCGCCGTCGCGGCGGACCTTTGAAGTGAGAGAAATTCGCTGTCGCAGCGCCTCGACCGCTCGTTGCGCGCCATGTTCCTGCAGAAAGCCCAGAAAGCAGCTAGCGAGAATGATGATGCCGATGATGATGGCGTCGTGGACTTCGCCGACGCCACCCGCGACGAGCGCTGCGAACACCAGCACGAGCACGAGCGGACTTTTGAACTGGCGCGCCAAGTCTGCCAGCATGCCTCCACGGCTTTCGTCGGAAAGAGAGTTCGGTCCGAACCGTCGCATGCGTTCTTCGGCTTCGGCGGTCGTCAGCCCGTCCTGCAGGGACGTGGCGAATGCAGCGCCGAGCTCCGAGGGCGACCTCGTCCAGTAGGCAGGGATCGCGACCTCTAAAGCGGACGAAGGGAGAGGAGAAGGAGGAACGGGGATATTCATGGCGAACTCCGTATGTGATTTCGCCGATTATCGTCTTCGCCACGAGGACGTCATTGATGGTTGTCAAGCTTCGTATTTCGCGTCGAAGGTGCCTGGCTTGATCGATATCAACGTCCACGCCGTTCGAACCCGGTAAGGTCCCGCCGCTCGATAGCAGCCGAAGCCAGTCATAAGCTACGACGGGGACAGTTCGTCAATGTGACATGAGGACGGGCAAAAGAGGCTCGTGCAACACGCCATCGGTTGCTCCGCCAAGGACAAAATCGCGTAACCTCGAGTGTCCAAATCCTCCCATGACCAGAATATCGGCGCCCAGTTCCAGTGCTGTTTGCTGAATGCTCAAACCGATGGATGACGAAGTAAACCGAGCGGCCGTTGAGCTTGCATTGACGCCGCTCGAAACCAGGATCTCAGCAAGGTGCGCTCCGCTTGGCTCCGGCAGCGGCTTTTCGCCCGTCACAGATAGGACCGAGACCCGCTTGGCCTTGTGAATGAAAGGGTTTGCATCGTTGACGGCCCGAGCGGCGGCTCGGCTTCCGTCCCAGGCGATGACCAGATGGTCGATTGGGCCCGCAAGGGTCTTTTTGGGAAAGATGATGGCCGGCCGGCCGGATCCGAATATGACCGCTTCGGCGACAATACGGGTATCGGGAACGTCTGCGATACATTCGAGAATAGCCAGATCGAAAAAACGTGCTTCCGTTGCTGCCGTGTCGTGCAATAAGGGCAAGGCGGTTTTCACCGTTCGACAAGATAATTCAACCTCGGCGCTCGCTGCGAGGTTCGTTGCCGCTGAAACCAGTGTTGCGGCACGATCGCGGCTCAAAATCTCGGCATGCTCGATCATCTTCGGAGTATCGAGCAGCAAAGACGACCATGCGTTGGGGATGTGCGGAATCGCGACTGTTAGCGCGCACGCGTGAAGATGTGCACGGCAGTGCCCAGCAAACGCCACGGCGTTCGAAATGATCAATCCGGAACTTGAATCGGGATATGTTGCCAGCGGGAGGAAATATTGTGCCGTCATGTCCTGCTCCACTCTCGCCGACCGCTAAGATTGCAATCATTTAAGTCCATTTGTTGCGAGGCGGCATTGATGTAACGCAATTGCCGGTGTTCCGGTTTTTCTGGCCTTGGCACGGCGCCACGTCCCAGAATTCTGCCTCGCCTTCGATGAGCGCCAGGATAGCCGGAAGTTCACACAATCGTGGTCAATTCGTTGATGGCCGAGATCCGGTATTGAATTCAGGAGGACGTACTTGCGACAATGGGTTCTATCCAGCGTATAGGTCGTGAGAAGGCTCCTTTGGGCGGCAGTTCCCATGCGACGGCCGGCAAATGCACCGCGTCCAATCACATGTCTTGCATGAACGCCTGCATTTCTTCAGGTGTAACCTTGCCGTCATTGTCTGCGTCGACCGCGTCGAAGACGCGTTTATGGATTGCGGTCAATTCTTCGAAGGAAAGCGCACCGTCTTCATCACTATCAGCGATAGCGAACATAACCTTCATCATATAACCGCGCATTGGCCCCATCATGCGCATTCCTGGGTACATGCCAGATGGCATCATGCTGTGGCCCATCATGCCTGGCATCATTTCCGATCCGTCGGTCTCGGGTTTAGCCTCAGATGGGGTCGGGCCTGGGCTCTTCGTCTGGGCGGGGGCGCTGCTCATGGCACCGACACCGAGTAAGGCCAGCATAGTGATCGTTGGCAGTTTGAACATGGACATCCTGAATCTCCTCGTTGAGTATTGTCCTCCAGTTGGAGCGCCCTTTGAGGATACGATGCACACCGGGTTCAAACATTGCGCTGGATCAACCACTCGTATGGTGCAACTCGTCGAGGACGGACGATCGGCTTCGCGCCGCCCGATGACTGCGATGCGAGCCACCTGCGTCAACGAGGAACGATCGCGGCTGAAGCGACAGGGAGGATCGGGTTGCCTAAGGCGAGAACAAGGTGATTTCAGAGTGCGATCTTGCCTGGCTTGATCGATATCAACGTCCACACCGTTCAAACCCAGTATCCTAGCGCCATCAGCTAGCGCCGGATCGTGGTCCGGCCTTCCTGATGATGCCCCCTCGCAGTCCGGAACCTTAAGGAGATCGAGGATGACTGCCCAGAAACAGATAGAACCAACCTGGTCGGAACCCGTTTTCGTCCAGGTGGGCATGAGCACCCCGCAGGCTATCGGGGGAGCGAGCGAGGCGCTTGATTTTCTCGCCAATCGATGGAAAGGCTCGCGAAGAAAACACGCATTCGCGAGTGAGATCTGCGCCGCGGCCGTAAGCGGGCATGTCTCACAGGAGACCGCGCGCCAGGCTTTCATTCTCGCCGCTCATGAAGCCAGGATGTCCACCTGCGCACCCGGTGGTCTTTCGTAGACGCCAGGACGAGAGCAACTCAGTCAAGTATGCCACAAATCCTTAACCGGAAGTTCAATTCAAAGATATGAACCGGAACTGGACCGTGACCTAGAGAACGTCGCTTGATGTATTTCCATTATCCGTTCGACAATTTTCAAACCGATGCCAAGGCTGTCAGGAAGGTGGGACACGGACTTCCTCAGAAGGTGAACGTTTCGGTAAGCGATCCTCGACGGTGATGATGCCATCCCCCACACGGACGACAATCACAGATCGATCTGGTGTGTGTCTCACGGCGTTCTCTATCAGATCGCGAAGAGCGTCTCTCAAAAGCGGAAGGGGCAAGTTGCGCCACGATGGCGACGACATCTCCACGAGGTCAACCTTCTCGAAAAAAACCGTCGTCAACACTTTCAAGCCGAGCAAGTGCAGTGATCTGAGCAACAAAATTCACCAGGTCAGCTTCGGCCCGTAGGAACCGTGCCGTGAAACTACAAATACCGATTTCTCGACGATGAATTCGTTGTCAGCCATTCCGCTCTCGTTCGAGCAGTTGGTTAGTTGAAAAGACTGGTGCTGGGTTCGAATCTCTTATGTGGACGGCCCCCGACCCGCAAGATATTTCGAGATAATTTGATCTGATCGCTTGCGTCCATATGTCCGGCCTGTTGTTGCGTTCGCGCATGAACGCTGGCCAAGATGGTTTCCGCAACACAGGTCCCAAACATCAAGGCGGCCTTGACGGGCCGAAGGGATTCTCGGGGTGTGCAGTGTCCCGGATCGATCGATCACACCATCTGCTATTATCTTGCAAGTTGTAGTATTGTCTACACGTGATGAAGATCAGGATACAGTTGGTTCTTGCTTCCCAGTCTTCATGTGGCGCACCCGTTCAAAGCCGGTACCGATTGTGCGCTGTACGTTTCTCCGGAGACCATGAGTTTCCAAGCTATGCGCGCCATTTTGTTGGCGAGTGCGACAGCTGCCAGTTTAGGCGGCTTGCGCCTGAGCAGTTCCGCCAACCATCGAGAGGCCTTGCCAGATCGCCGCGCGTGATGAATGACAGCGGTTGCTCCATTCACCAGGATAGCCCGCAGAGCTTCATCGCCGGCTCGCGTGATACCACCGAGACGCAGCTTTCCGCCGGTCGAGTGATCTTTTGGCGTCAACCCTATCCAGGCTGCGAACTGGCGGCCAGATTGAAAGAGCTCCGGAGCGGGTGTCTTCATGATCAAGAGAGCCGAACCAATTGGGCCAATACCGGGAATGGTGTTGAGGCGTATGCTGCGTTCGTCGTTGCGCTGCCATGCCTTTACCTTGGCCTCCACATCCGCAATCTTCTTCTCCAGTTCAGCATATTCCTCGGCCTGGCTCATGAACAATTCCTGCGCGAGCTCTGGCACAGTTTTCTCAACTTTTATCCTTTCGAGCAGCATCGGAATATGTGCTAGCCCCTTAGCTGCGGAAATGCCGAATTCATTGGCGTAACCCCGTATAGCGTTGGCGAGTTGGGTCCGGTTGGCTATCAGACGGGTACGGACGCTGATCAGCATGAGTGCTGCTTGCTCATCAACTGTCTTGACCGGAACAAACCGCATCGTTGGGCGGGCCATCGCCTCGCACAGCCCTTCGGCGTCGGCAGCGTCATTCTTGTTCCCCTTAACGTAAGGCTTGGCGAGTTGTGGTGCGATCATCTTCACCTCATGTCCAAATGAGGCGAGTAACCGCGCCCAATGATGGGAACCACCGCAGGCCTCGATCGCGACCGAAGTAGGCGGGCAAGTCGTAAAGAAGTCGATCATCTCCTTCCGTCGCATTTTCTTCCGCAAGACTGGCTCTTCTCCGGCATTCACGCCATGCAACTGGAAGACATGCTTTGACGTATCCATGCCAATACGAATAATCTTGTCCATGGGCGGCCCCTTCGATTGAGATCTCAACAGCTCATTCTGGCACATTTCGATGCCGTTCAGGGGCCGTCCACTCCAACATCAAGGCGAAGAAGTCCGTTCGGCATAGTCCGGCCAGCGCCGAACGGCGGCTTCGCGCCTTCATATTGGTCGTTCAGCCCGACTACGTCAGCTCCTGCAAGCAGTCAGGCTGCTGTTTCGCGCTTCATCGCCAGTGGTGCAACTCACTCGCGTTGTCCGGGACAAACGGTCTCATGCGCTGACCACTACGCCCGCCAAAATAGATTTGAGCCGAGATGGCATCTGATCTGATTGCGTTCCTGACTGGGGCCTGCCTCGCTACTTTGTCGCCTTGATATCTTCAAGCTTCCACGTCTTGTCGAAGTAGGGGCCAGAACAAGAGCAGTCCGAAATCGTACGCGGCTTTTATCAACCAAAGACAGCAACTTCCTTGTAACGCAGTAGCTTTCATGGGATTCTTCGGTCAGTCCCGAAGGAGATAATTATGTCTGAAATGATGCTGGCGATGCTTTCCAATATTCGGACGGTTGAAGACATGGTCGCCGCGTTCCGGGACGAAGAGCGTTGCCGTCGCTTGCTGGAAAGCATGGTATGGCCGAATGGCAGGATCTGCCCTGCTTGTGGTTACAAACGCTCGATCGCGATAGCTGGCCGCGATACTGGTAAGCGCCGCGCGCGGCCGGGCCTCTATCAATGTTCCAGTGGTGATTGCCGGTTCCAGTTCACGGTGACAACGCATACGCCCCTGCACGCCACGAAACTCCCCTTGCGCGTATGGCTCAAGGCGATGTGGTTGTTGCTGCAGTCGGATAAAGGCCTGTCTTCGGTTCGCCTCGCCGAGACGCTCGGTGTAAGTCAACCCACGGCCTGGCGGATCGGTCATGCGTTGCGCCTCATGGTGGCGCGCGAGCACATGCTCGACGGCACGGTGGAAGTCGACCATTTCTATCTTGGAGGCAGACCGAGAAAGCATCCCGATGAACCTCCGCCCGGAAGAGGCCGCAAGGGCCAAGTAAAGACGGAAAAGACGCCGGTCATGGCGATCGTGCAGCGACCGACAGATATCACCCCGGGTTCAAGTGCCGGAGATGCCCGTGCGGCTGTCGTCACCGGCGTTTCGTTGCGTGCTGCCGTTCGAGCAGTTGCAACACAAGTTGAACTTCGAGCGCATTTGATGAGTGACGAAGCAAAGGCGTTCGTTGCCATAGGCGAAAGCTTTGCCACACACGAGACGGTCAACCACTCAAGCCGCGAATATGTCCGGGATGCCGTCCATGTCAATTCAGCCGAGGGGTTCAATGCGCGGGTCCGGCGAACCATTGCAGGCGTCTTTCACCACATCAGCCCGGAACTTGCCGACCTGTATTTTCATGAAATCGGCTTCAGATGGTCCCAACGAGTTGTTACCGGCCAAGCGGTGCGGAAAAGCCGAAGCGGCAAGGAAAGCACGAAGATCCTTTGGTCGCGAGTACCTCCTGCACTGCAGCTATTGCAAGTGTTCCGTGCTGCCACCGGCCGCCAGATGCGCCGTAGTCATAGCGGAGGCATCACCATCAAATCTGCCGTGGCTGTCTTTGGTTGATAAAGGCCGCGTACGATTTCGGACTGCTCTTGTTCTGACCCCGACTCAGTGGGCAGGCCCGTTCTTGAGAAGTATCTGTCGGGCCGCGATCAGGTCAGATGTATCGAACCCTTCCTTGAATTTGGCGTAGACGCGACCGAGCAATTCTTTGGCGTTGCTTTCTCTTCCCATGCATCGCCATAGCCTGGCAAGCGATATGGCCGACCTCAACTCCCAACTGTTGGCAGACTGCCGAACGGACTCCTCCATCGACAGCACCAAAAAAGCTTCGGCCTGCGCGAGATCAGGGTTCGGCTGGGCGAGCAGGATCTCTGCTCTTGTCCGATAGATGTCGGGAAGCCAAACGATTTCGCCGATCGCATCGGCAAGCCGGTGGGCTTCCTCAGCAATGGTCTGGGCTTCCGCGAAACGACCGAGATCAGCCAGACCCTTCGCGAGGAAACAGGATACCGACGAGGAAACGATGTTGTAGTTCTCTGCTTTCAACGCCTCAAGAGAGGCTCGCAGCAACACTATTCCTTGCTCGCTCCGCCCAGTCTCCACCATGATCTGGCCGTTTAGGGCAGCCCCGAGTGTCTTGAACGCCTGAAGCGAATATTTATCCGCCTGCGCCAGAAGTATCTCAACGGCGGCAGATGCTTCGTCGAAGTTACCGCACCAACAGAAAACCGGGATGGAATAGGTCAGGGCCACGCAATAGGATACATGATGGCTGTATCTGGAAATTTCCCTGATCGTCTGTCGAGCGACCTGCAGGGACTGGTCTGGGTACCCGACGAGCCACAGCGACCGGGCCAGCATGAAGCGCCCGCGCGCTTCCGTGAGCAGGTCGAGTTGAATTGGTGCGGCCTGTGCAGCCAGTTTAAAACCATGCCGGCAGTGCCTGAGAGCGCCCGCCTGGTCTCCCGCCTGATGACACGCCACTCCGAGCATGAGCTCGGCGGCGATCTCGTCCTCTACAACTCCGATTTTCTGGGCGATGCCGGCCGCTCGGTTGGCCGCATCGACCGCCGCGCCCGCGTCTCCCCGTCTTGTAAAGAAGATGTTCAGGTCGGTCAAAAGGTTCAACTGCCGCCGGTTGTCGCCCAACCGCTCCGCGAGGTTTAGAGCCGCCTCGATCAGGAACTTCGTTTCGTCGCGGTTACCCAATGTGTACATCGCCGATCGGGCAAGTGCTTCGGACAGGCGCAAGTCCAGTGGCGTGCCCTTTGCATTCGGTTCGATGATAGCGAGTGCCCGCGAACACCACCTTTGACACTCGCCGTACTGCGAGAGGTCCATCAACAGAACCGCGGCGCTGGCGGAAAGATCAACGGCTACAAGTGCGTCCCCACTATCGGAAAAGCACCATGCAATCGCTTTTCTGATGTTTCCCAAATGTGGGATGAAGGACGACATGGTCCTGGCATCGTGGATCGCACTTTCGACGGAAAGCGACTTCAGGAATTGCCTGAAATAGTTTGCGTGTCTGTGTGAAATGACGTTGACGTCCTCCCGCGACGCAAGTTTGCTTCCGGCGTAGGAGCGAGTGGTGTCGAGCAACCTGTAAAACAGGTAGCCACCGATGGGCGACACGAAAATCAGCGACTTGTCGACCAGCGAGGTGATTACGAGGCTGGTCTGACCAACGGACCATCCATCCTCGGCTGCTACTCCGTGCGCTGCCTCGACGCTGAACGGACCCGCGAAGACAGACAACCTGAACAGCATCGTCCTCTCGACGTCGGAAAGGAGGTCGATGCTCCAGTCAAGCATCGCCTGCAAGGTCTGATGCCTGGGCAATGCGCTACGCCGACCCCGCAGATGAAGTTCGGCACCGTTTGCTAGAAGCTCGGCCGTCCCGCCGATACCAAAGGTGCCAACACGGCTTGCGGCAAGCTCAACTGCAAGCGCGATACCGTCCAAACGGCGGCACATGTCGGAGACTTTCAACACCTCGTCATCCGTTAGCTCGCTGTTGTGGCCACTCGCACTGGCACGCTCCAGGAACAATTGAACCGCAGGAAAACGAACGACTTCTTGTCTGGAGAGGTTTCCTTCCGGCGGAACCTCGAGCGGCCCCAGCAAAAAGATCGTCTCGCCGTCGGCCCGCAGGGCTTCCCGGGAGGTGGCGAGTAGATAGACCGTCGGCGCATAGGCGTGTATGCGGTCGGCGATCTGCGCAACCGCGACAATCAAGTGCTCGCAACTGTCGAGTACGACCAGGCAATTCTTGGAGGCCACGAACGCGAGGATTGCCGGTTCGGCGTTCGGTCCCTGAACGGCGCACCCGAGAGACGACGCTATCGCGCTCGGCACGTCCGCCTCGTCGGCAACCGAACTGAGATCGACAAAGAAGACGTGATCCTCCCCATATTCTTGCCTCATTTGGTCGGCGACAGCGACCGCAACACTGGACTTCCCGATCCCACCGGCACCTACAATGCAGACGAAGCGCCGCTCCTTGAGACGCTGCCTGACGCTGGTGACGGTCTCTTCTCGTCCGATGAGGGTTTCAAGAGGCGCGGGAAGTTCATGGCGCATGCCAGGCCGCGATGATGCAACCGGCAACGGGATCGCAGCCCTTGCCATTCGGATGAGAGGGGCTACGAAGCAGTAGCCTTGTCCTGCGACGTTGACGATATACCTGTTGCCGCCCTCTCCGTCCGCTAGAGCCCTTCGCAAGATCGAAAGCTGCGTGCGCAAATTGGCCTCTTCGACGACTACGTCCCTCCAGACGAGCTTCATGAGTTCGTGGTGGCTGACAACCTCACCGGCCCGCTCGATCAGACTAATCAAGATGTCCAAGGCGCGAGAACCGAGCCGAATGTCTTCGGCGTTCCTTATCAGGATTCTCTCATGGATGTTCAGCTCGAACGGCCCGAAATGTACGATGCCGCCCTGGTCGGAGTTCATCACTTCGCACAAACCCTATGCATCGATTTACAACTATTAACATAGCACGACTCTCACAAATGGCGGAGTCGCGCGATGGTGTTCAAAAATCAAAGCGTTTCCGCCAAGAGACGCCAAAACGAGGTAGGACATGCCGAGAACAGTTGTTGACGGAGCATCCGTTGAACGGAGTGAGAAGAGTGTTTTCGGCTTTGGTTGAGGAAGACAGCTATGATTGAGGAGGCTCTCCAGCAACGGGTTACCCGCATCTGTCAGCAACCGCCATCAAACGGTCGCACAGTTAGCCCGATGTTCAAACCATCCGAAATCGCGGAGGAACTGCCTGCGCTGGCCATAATTTTGGACCACGAAGGGCATGCGATCTACTTGAACAGGCACTGGGCACGCGTTACGGGCGAGCACGGTTCCTCCCTGCTCGGCGACCGCTGGAAGTCGTTCCTGCACCCGGCTGAGGTTTCCGTTCTCGCGGGCTTGCCCTCCGGTGATGATGACCAAGCGGTCGTACGCGTGCGTGCTGGGAACGGCGAATTTCGTTCGCATCTCTTCAGAGCGTCAAATGTCCACCAGGGTCGCCTCCTTGTCGGAATGGAGGCTCATAGCGTTATCGTCTCGAAAATCGCCGGCGAGGAAACGGCCGCCGATTTTGAGCGGACACTCGACCAGGTACCCGCGATGATTTGGCGCGCGAGGCCTGACGGCTTCCTCGACTACGCCAACAAACGATGGCTTGATTTCTGCGGCCTGACCCTCGCTGAGGCCATAGGTTGGGGTTGGCGCGACGGGGTGCATCCCGACGACCGGGAGGGCATAGAGACCTACTGGCGGGGGATGCTCGTCAGCGGCACCGAGGGAAGCTACGAAGCCCGCGTCGGCAATGACAAGATCGGATACCGCTGGTGCCTCAGCATCGGAACGCCTCGACACGACGAGAACGGCGCTATCTCCGCCTGGTACGGAGCGATTTTCGACATCGAGGAGAGAAAGACGGCAGAGACGTCGCTGCAACTGAGCGAGGCCTATCTCGCGAAGGGGCAGGTACTCAGCAAGATCGGCACCTTCGGCTTCGAGATTTCCACCGAAAGGTTGTTCTGGTCGGACGAAACCTACCGGATACTCGAGTATCATCCGGGAACCCGACCGTCGCTGTCCCTCCTGGTATCGCGTATTCACGAAGACGACCTTTCGGAGTTCGAGCGGTTCCGCGCGGAACTGCGCGAGCGCAGGGCGAAGATCGAGGCGACGTTCCGTCTTTCGTTCGATGACGGCAGGATCAAGCATATCCGGGTGCTCGGACAGCTCACTTCCGCCGGGGGAGCCGCCTATACCGCCGTGATCATGGACGTTACCGCCGAGGTCCAGAGCGCCGAACGCCTCAAACAGAGCGAGGCGGAGATCGCCCATGTCGCCCGCGTCGCGATCGCCGGGGAACTCACGGCCTCGATCGCGCACGAGGTTAACCAACCTCTCGGCGCTCTGGTCGCCAGCGGCGGAGCGCTGCTACGCTGGATCGAACGGGATGAGCCGGATATCGAAAAGGCTAAGGCGAACGCCAGACGGATGGTCGGCTATGCCCGACGGGCAAGTGACATCATCGCGCGTGTCCGAACGCTTTTCGAAAAGGGCGCATCGACGTTCGGTAAGGTAGACTGCGTCGAACTCCTATCAGGGGCGCTGTCCTATGTCGAAGCTCTGGCCCGTCGAAGCAAGGTCGAGGTTGATATCGACATCGCGCACGATCTGCCCAACATCAACGGCGATCCCGTTCAGCTTCAGCAGGTCATCATCAATCTGATAATGAATGCAATACAGGCGCTTTCCCACGACGATTTCAGCAGTCGGATCGTCCGCGTGTCGGCGCGCCTTGACGACGATGAGGTCGTCATTTCGTGCAGCGACAACGGACCCGGCTTTTCCGGCGATGGCGAAGCATTCTTCAAGCCCTTTTACACGACGAAGGAACACGGAATGGGAATGGGTCTCGCCATCTGCAGATCAATCGTCGAGGCGCACAACGGGAAGATAACCGCCAGCCAGAACCCGGTGGGCGGGTCGACATTCGTCGTCCGCCTGCCGACCATTTCACCCAGCAGTACGGGAGACTTCTGATACCCGACGCAACGAGCGATGCAAGTCTTGCCTCCCCGAGGGGCAGCCCGAGGAGGTTTCAACACTCAACAGGCGGCTGACGGCAGCATCAGGTTGACTTTAAACCGAGCAAGGCCAAGGCGCTAGCACGCGCCCTGGCAATTCGTAGAAATCAGCAACCATAAGGATCCACGATGCCAACCTACCTCGTAAATCATCTGAGGATTCCGGGCGATGTCCCGAACATTGATGCCTTGAATTACCTCGACCAAGTTGAGGCAACAGTTGCTCCCTATGGCGGAAAATGGCTAGCGCAGGGTCCAGGCGACGTAATCGAGGGCGCTTGGCCTGGCGCTGTCGTGCTGATGGAGTTTCCGACCCGGGAGGCGGCTGACCAGTGGTACAACTCGGCGGCTTACACCGCCCTTCGCGCTCTCCGGATCAAGAGTGCGATCTCCGACATAGTCTTGATCGATTCTTTGCCGGCAGGATTCACCATTAAGGCGTTCGCGAACAATATCCGTAAGACTATGAAAGGCGCGTGATGGTTTGCACATCGTCCCCCGGGGCTTCCGGATTAGGGTCAACAACGCTCGTTTCACCAATATGAAGGTCTGCTTTTCGGCCTAATCATCCCGAAAGCCGCCATTCCGCTTCCGGCCCCAAATCTGTCATTCCGCCGAGCCCAAGTTGGTGCAGGGCAAAACAATTCATATGGATGGAAATCGTAGTAACAGGGTCGTTGGTTCCAATTCCTTCAAGAGCACCAAATGGGCGGGGCCTTCGGCTGAGTCGTACCGATTGCGGCGAGTCTTTCTAGCAACACCTACGTGGGAAACGGCATCTTGGACGGATTTGGCTGGCTTAGAGCGTTTCAGTTTCGGTAGCCAAGTGCGCGGCTGATCTGGTCCGCCGTGGAACGCAGCATAAGCAGAAGCTCCTCACGCCTCTCGACATAGCGGCTTGTCAGCGTCCCAAGGTTAATGGCGGCAGCGACGTTGCCTTCCGCGCTGAAGACGGGGGCGGCGATGCCTGTGGAACCTGTGACGAATTCCTGGTCGTTAATCGCGTAGCCATCGCGGCGAACCTTGGTCAGCAGTTCGCGGACCTGCTGGACATCGGTGATCGTGTAGCGGGTGTAGGAGAGAAAGCGGACGCGGGAGATATAATCTTCCAAGGCCTCCGGCGAGGCGTGCGCAAGCAACACTCGGCCGGTCGCTGTGCAATGCGCGGCGATCGCGGCATCCATATTGACGTCGTAGCGGATTGGATGGTGGCTGACACATTTTGCCAGCCGGCGTATGTCGCAATGGGCGTTCATGGTGCCGAGCAGGACCGTCTCGCCGGACTCATCGCGCAATCGCTCCATGAACGGCATTGCCGCCACCACAAGCGGTTCCTCGTGACGGCGAAAGGGAAAGCCATGGCGRCTTGCCTCGACCAGCATATAGCGGCCTGCAGTGTCCTGGACGACATGGCCGCGTGACGCGAGCGTCTGGATGAGGCCATGGGCACTGCTCTTCGGAAGCTGTAGATCCCGAACGATTTGTGACAGCGACACCGCCTCTCGCAGGCCTGACAGATATTCCAAGAGGTCGAGGATGCGTCCGGCGCTTTTCACTTCGGAGTTCATATATGTGAACAAAACCCCCGTTGATGACTATTCGTTCGGCTTATAACAAATCTGCCTAGAAAAATGACAGCGGCAAGGCAGCCCCCGGCATCGCCGAATGAAAGACGATCATGAGCGCAGCAGATGAGCACGACAAGAACCAGCCCTGGCTTTGGACGGACGATGTCTGGCAGAAAAGCGTCAGCAAGGTAAGGGCGGGTCGCTCGTTGAAGCCAGCGCAGTGGAAGAATGGCGCCCGCATGGTTGTCGCTCTGTCCTTTGATGCCGATCACGAGACGATGGAGTTGCGCAATGGCGGCGTTTCCTTCGGCCGCATGAGTCAGGGACAATACGGCGCGCGCGCCGGCATGCCGCGCATCCTGAAGCTCCTGGAGAAATATACCGTTCCAGCCTCCGTCTACATGCCTGCGGTCTCGGCGATGATCAATGCCGATGAGGCGCGCGCCGTGGTCTCATCAGGCCACGAGATCGGCATGCATAGTTGGATCCACGAATTCAATTCGCGGCTGGACGAGACGACCGAGCGCGATCTGGCGCTGCGGGCGGCCGACGTGCTCGAACGCATCTGCGGTGTGCGCCCTGTTGGCATGCGCACCGCCTCCTGGGACTTCAGCCCCTATACGCTGAAGATCGCCCGAGAAATGGGCTTGCTCTACGATTCCTCGCTCATGGCTGACGACGAGCCCTATGAATTGCTGGAGGACGGCGAGCCGACGGGTGTCGTCGAAATTCCGGTCGAATGGATCCGCGACGACGCACCCTATGTGGCGATGGACCGTCATAGCGGCGCGCGCCCCTATGGCGGGCCGGCCATGGTCCTCGACATCTTCCAGCGCGAGCTCGAACTCGCCTATGAAGAGGGCGGGCTCTTCCAGCTGACCATGCATCCGCATCACGTCGGGCATCGCTCGCGTATTTTCATTCTGGAGGAAATTATTCGTCAGGCTCAATCGAAAAAAGATGTCTGGTTCACGACCCATGCCGAACTTGCTGCCTACTGTGCCGATGAGTGCGGGCTGAAACGCCCTGACGCCATCCGCAGTTAAGCCCAACACCGGACCGTGCGCATCCATGCAACGAGGAATAAAAGGGGTAACGAATATGTATAAAAGACTTGCATCCGCCACCGCGCTCACGCTGGCACTTCTGACATCGGCTGCCTTTGCTCAATCTGCGAAGGAAACGCTGACGATCGACCTGTCCGGCGAAGCCGCGACGCTTGACCCGCATCTCCAGTGGGATACCAACAGCTACAGCATCTATCGCAACATCTTCGACAATCTGCTGACTCGCGACGCATCAGGCGAGATCGTGCCGCAGATCGCCAAGTCGTGGAAATATCTTGACGACAAGACCATCGAGTTCCAGACTCGCGACGACGTGACCTTCCAGGACGGCAGCAAGCTGACCGCGGACGATGTCTCCTTCAGCATCAACCGCATCATCGACCCGAAGCTGAAGAGCCCGCAGCTGACCCAGTTCGACCAGATCGTCAAGGCGGAGGCCACCGGCCCTTCCACCGTCAAGATGACGACCAAATCGGCCTATCCAGCGCTGCTTGCCCAGCTTGTCAAACTATCGATCGTGCCGAAGGCCTATGTCGAAAAGGTCGGTGACCAGGAATTCAATCTCAAGCCGATTGGCAGCGGCCCCTACAAGCTCGTCAGCTGGCAGAAGGGCGTCGAGACCGATCTCGAAGCCTCTCCGAACTACTGGCGCATCAAGCCGCCTTTCGCCAAGGTCGTCTTCCGCAACGTGCCTGATGCTTCGACCCGCATCGCCGATCTCAAGACCGGCAAGGCCGATCTCGTCGGCGGCGTCACGCCGGACCAGGCGGCGAACCTGAAGAACGAAACCGAGATCGGCGTTCTCTCGGCACCGACCGAGCGCGTAGGCTACCTCTACATCAATGCCGAGGCCGGGCCGACCAAGGATGTCCGGGTGCGCCAGGCGATCGCCTATGCGATCGACCGCGATGCATTGATCCAGGCCCTGCTCGCCGGCTTCGGCAATCCCGTCAATATCGTCGGCGCCGCGCCGATCTTCGGCTATACCGACAAGGTCGAGGGCTATCCCTACGATCCCGACAAGGCGCGCGAGTTGATCAAGCAAGCCGGTGCGGAGGGCGCAAAACTCGAATTCCTCACCTCGCCGGCCTATAGCCGCGCCACGATCGAGGCCATTCAGCAGATGATCAACGATGTCGGCCTCGAAGTCGAAATCCAGTCGAGCGACCAGGCGACCTTCCTGAAGCGCCGGCAGGGCGAACCGGCAAATGCCGGCAGCCTGGCCTTCGGCGCGTGGTCCTGCGCCTGCCAGGATGCCGATGGCGTCATCTTCCCGCTTTTCCGCAGCGGCAGCATCTGGGCGAAATACAGCAATCCGCAATATGATGCGCTCGTCGACGGCGCCCGAGTGACCCTCGATCCTAAGGATCGGCTCGCCAAATACGAGGCCGCCTACCAGATCCTCAAGGACGATGTCCCAGGCATCGGCCTCTACCAAGCTTATGCCATCTACGGCGCCAGCAAGCATCTGAAATGGACGCCGACGGCCAACGAGGCCATGTTCGTCACCGATATGAGCTGGCAGCAGTAAGGCAGGATAGGTCGAGCAAGATGTTGAGATACGTCGTCGAACGACTGATTCAGGCAATCATCGCTATCTTCGGCGTTCTCACCATCGTGTTCGTCGTGATGCATTTTTCCGGGGATCCGACGCTGCTTCTGGTGCCCCCGGATGCCACCGCCGAGATGATCAACGAGCTGCGCCATCAGCTCGGCTTCGACCAGCCGATCTGGGTGCAATATCTACATTATCTCGCCGGCCTGGTGCAGCTGGATTTTGGCCAGTCGGTGGTCCAGCGCACGCCAGCGATCGATATCGTCGCATCGCGGCTGCCCTATACGATCGAGCTTGCTGCCGGCGCGATCCTCGTCGCCATCGGCTTCGGCATTCCTGCCGGTATCCTCATGGCGACGAAGCGCGGCAGCCTGATCGAACGCGTGCTGACGGTGATCGTGGTGACTGGCCAGAGCGTGCCGACATTCCTGTCCGGCATCATCCTGATCTTCGTCTTTGCCGTGACGCTGCGCTGGCTGCCGACCTCGGGCTCCGGCAGCTTGGCGTCGCTGATCATGCCGTCGATTGCACTCGGCGCGATCTCGATGTCCACCTTCGCCCGCATGACCCGCATTTCCGTTATCGACGAGCTCGGCAAGGATTATGTCAGGGCAGGGCGCGCCCGCGGCCTGTCGCTCGGCGCCGTCGTCGTCAGGCATGTGCTGCGCAACGCCGCCATTCCAGTCATCACCATCGCGGCGCTCGAAATCGGCAATCTTCTCGCCGGTGCGGTGATCATCGAGACGGTCTTTGCCTGGCCTGGCATCGGCCAACTCGCAATCCAGTCGATCCAGTCGCGCGATTTCCTTGTTGTCCAAGTCATCGTGCTTCTGATTTCCTTCGTCTATGTGCTGACCAGCGTGCTTGCCGATTTCGTCTATGTGCTGGTCGATCCGCGCATCTGCCTGGCGCGATAGGAGCGGCATATGAGTATTCCCGTTCCCGCCTTCTTCCAGCTGCGTCGCATCCCGATTTCGGTAGTCCTGGTTTCGATCATCCTAGCCGCGATCGTCATTCTCGCGATCCTCGCGCCCTACATCTCGCCCGTCGATCCCAACAAGCAGAACCTCCTTAGCCGTTTGAAGCCGCCGGGTTTTGAGCGCGGTGGCATCACCTATTGGTTCGGCACCGACGATCTGGGCCGCGATCTCGTCTCGCGCACGCTTTACGGCGCCGGCGTCTCGCTGAGCGTCGCCGTCCTCTCGGTCGTCGTCTCGACGCTGGTCGGCGTGACGCTCGGCATGATCGCCGGCTGGTTTCGCGGCGGGATCGAAGCTGTCATCATGCGCCTTGTCGATATCATGATGTCGATCCCGGCGATCCTGCTTGCAGTCCTGACCGTCGCCGTGCTCGGGCCCGGCTTCCTGAAGCTCGTGCTGGTGCTCGGGCTCACCCGCTGGCCGCGCTATACCCGTGTTGCCTATGCGCAGACCCTACAGGTTGCCAATCTGCCCTTCATCAAAGCCTCGGAGCTGGCCGGAGCCGGGGCCGCGCGCATCCTGATCCACCACATCCTGCCCAATATCGCCGGACCGGTGATGATCGTCGCCACCGCGGAATTCGGCCTGATGATCCTGATGGAAGCCGGCCTGTCCTTCCTCGGTCTCGGCATCCAGCCGCCCGCCGCAAGCTGGGGGGCGATCATGAGCGTCGGCCGCGAATATATCGAACGCGCGTGGTGGATCGTCGCCTTTCCCGGCGCCGGCCTCTTCCTCCTCGTCTTTTCCGTCAATGTGCTGGGTGACTGGTTGCGTGACCAGCTCGATCCGCGCTCCCGCTTGCGCTGAGGTCTATCATGGAATTCGAAAACAAGACGGTCGTCGTCACCGGTGCAGCCGGCATCTTCGGCCGCTGGATCGCTGCCTATTTCGCCCGCGAGGGCGCCCGTCTCTGCCTGTCCGACAGGCGGCAGGACGCGCTTGAAAAGGCTGTCGAGGAGCTTGGCCTCGACCGCTCAAGAGTGCTGCTGCATGTGACCGAACTGACGAGCGAGGCTTCGATGCTCGATCTCGTCGATCTCGTCAGGCGGGAATGGAAGGCGCCCGATGTGCTCATCAACAATGCCGGCATCTATACCCGCTACAATCTGATGACGATGGAATTTGCCGACTGGGACCTCGTCTTCGACGTCAATCTCAAGGCACCCTTCGTGCTGACGCGCGAAATGGCCAAGCTGATGATTACCGAGGGCCGCAAGGGCTCGATCATCAACATTTCCTCCGGTGCGGCCCGCGGCATGAACCGCGAATCCGTACCCTATTGCACCTCCAAGACCTCGATCGAACGCCTTTCCAAGGGGTTTGCACTGGAGCTTGCCGAAAGTGGCATTCGCGTCAATGTCGTCGAGCCAGGTTTTGCCGCCGGCAGCGAGGTCAGCTTGCTGACAGAGGACTATGTCGAGAACATGCTGAAGCGCATTCCGCTCGGCCGCCAGAGCGGCCCAGACGATGCGCCGGCGGCGATCGCTTACCTCTGCTCGGACAAGGCCAGTTTCATCACCGGTGCGGTGCTGAGCGTCGATGGCGGCAATTCGATCGGCACCTTCCAGCGCAGCCAGCCTGTCGCCGGCGGTCGCTGAGGAGCGAAAGTGGGCATCGAAACCAAGCCTCTCCTGACGGTCGAAGACCTCACCATTGATATCAGTGGCGCGAAGGTCGTCGATGGCGTTTCCTTTACCGTCAGCCCCGGCACGGTGATGGCGCTGGTCGGCGAATCCGGCTGCRGCAAGTCGTTGACCTCCTATGCTATGCTCGGCCTGCTGCCGCCGGCCGCACGCCGTGTAAAAGGCAGGATCATGCTCGAAGAAACCGATCTCGCCGGCCTCTCCGAACGGCAGCTGCGCAAGGCGTGTGGCAAGGACATCTCGATCATCTTCCAGGAGCCGAGCGCTTCGCTCGATCCGCTGACGACGGTCGGATCGCAGATCGCCGACGCCTTCCGCGCGCATCAAAGCGTTTCGAAATCCGAGGCATTGGCCAAGGCGCGCGAGATGCTCGTCGATGTCGGCATTCCCGATCCGGACCGGCGGCTGCATCAATATCCCTTCGAACTCTCCGGCGGCATGTGCCAGCGCATCATGATCGCCATCGCGCTGATCTGCGGCCCGCGCCTGCTTGTCGCCGACGAACCGACGACGGCACTCGACGTGACGATCCAGGCGCAGATCCTCGACGTGATGAAGAAGCTCGTCGCCGAACGCGGCACATCGATCGTTTTCATCACTCATGACATGGGAGTCGTCGCCGATATCGCCGATCAGGTGGCCGTGATGTATGCAGGGCGGATCGCCGAAATCGCCCCGGTTCACGCCCTCTTCGGCGAGCCCGCGCATCCCTACACCGCGCTGCTGCTCGCCAGCGTTCCCAAGCTCGATGTCGCGCCCAAGGCGGACCTCGCGACCATCGAGGGCTCGGTGCCGACGCCGAACGAATTCGGCGCCGGCTGCCGTTTCGTCGGCCGCTGTCCGCTTGCCACCAACAAATGCCATGTCGAACCACCGCCGCTTTTCGAGCACGGAGCGGGGCATTTCTCCGCCTGCTGGCACATCGACAGAATGGCCGAGATGCGCGAGGTGGTGGCATGAGCTCCGAAAACGTTCTTGAAATCCGCGATATCGCCGTGCATTTCGGCGGCCGCGCCGGCCTGCTCGGCGTCACCGGGGCGACGGTGAAAGCCGTCAACGGCGTCAGCCTCGATATCGCCAAGGGCGAGACGGTGGCGCTCGTCGGCGAATCCGGCTGCGGCAAATCCACGCTGTCGAACACGATTGTCGGCCTACAGCAGCCGGTTGCCGGCAGCGTCAGGATCGGCGGCGCGGAGGTCGTCGGTGCCAGCCGCAGGGAATTGAACGAGATCCGCCGCAAGGTGCAGATGATCTTCCAGGATCCGGCGCTTTCGCTCGATCCGCGCTCGACGATCGGGGCAACGATCGGCGAACCGCTGATCGTGCGTGGTATTGCCCGCGGCAAGAAATTGAAGGAGCGCGTCGCGACGCTGCTCGCCCAAGTGGGCCTGCGGCCGGAACATGCAGACCGCTATCCGCACCAGTTTTCCGGTGGCCAGCGGCAGCGTGTGGTTATCGCAAGGGCGCTGGCACTGGAGCCCGATCTCGTCATCTGCGACGAACCGGTTTCTGCCCTCGACGTCTCGGTGCGGGCGCAGATCCTCAACCTGCTCGTCGCGCTGCAGAAGCGCACCGGCGTTTCCTATCTCTTCGTCTCGCATGACCTTGCCGTCGTTCGCCATATCTGCGACCGCGTCGTCGTCATGTATCTCGGCCGCTTTGTCGAGATGGCCGATCGGGACACCTTCTTCGCCGACCCGAAACACCCCTATACCAAGGCTTTGATGTCGGCCGTGCCCGAGGCTGATCCCGAGGTGCAGCGCGCCAAGCAGCGTTTCGTACTCAGCGGTGAATTGCCGAGTCCGGCCAATATTCCCTCCGGCTGCGCCTTCCATACGCGCTGTCCGCTTGCGAGCGAAATCTGCTCGCGGGAACGACCGGAACTGACGCCGCGACCTGACGGAGCCCGGGTCGCCTGCCACCACGCCTGACGAGAGCGGATATGACCGAGACGATCGCCACCGAGACCGTATCGCTGCAAGGGCTGCAAAACGCCGCGGAAATCCGCGTCGACCGATGGGGCATTGCCCATATCAAGGCCGAGAACGAGGCGGACCTCTTCTTCGTGCAGGGCTTCAATGCCGCACGCGATAGACTCTGGCAGCTCGATCTCTGGCGCAAACGCGGCCTCGGCCTGCTGGCCGCCGATTTCGGCCCCGGCTATCTCGCCCAGGACCACGCTGCCCGCCATTTCCTCTATCGCGGCGACATGCAAGCGGAATGGACCTCCTACGCGCCGGATGCGCATGCGATCTGCACCGCCTTTGCCGCCGGCATCAACGCTTATGTCGCTCTCTGCAAGACCGAGCCCGCGCGACTGCCGCCGGAATTCGCGTTCTTCGGCACCGCGCCGGCGCTCTGGCAGCCGCAGGACATCGTGCGGGTTCGCACCCATGCGCTCACCCGCAACGGCGCTTCAGAAATCCTGCGCGCCAATATCCTGACGCTTGCCGACGCCGAAACCGACCTCCTGCGCATCCGCATCGAGCCGCCGGTTGAGCTGCATGTCGCAGACGGCATCAGGCTCGCCGACATTCCGCTTAGCGCACTGCGGCTCTTCAAGCTTGCAACGGCACCTGTCACCTTCGAGCGCGAGCGCCTCGCCGCCACGCTCGACGATATCTGGACATGGACCGAAGTCACCGATCTCGGCGACATCATCCGCGCGATCAGCGAGGAGGGTTCCAACAATTGGGTGGTTCACGGCTCGCGGACGGAGACTGGCCGGCCGATCCTGGCGAGCGATCCGCATCGCGCCCATGCCGTGCCGTCGCTGCGCTATCTGGTCCACCTGCGGGCTCCGGGCTTCAACGCCATCGGCACCGGCGAACCGACCGCTCCCGGCATTTCGCTCGGCCACAACGGCAAGACGGCGTTCGGCCTGACGATCTTCGGTGCTGACCAGGAGGACGTGTATGTCTACGAGACCAAGGAAGGCGATCCCGATTTCTACCGCTACGGCGATACCTGGGAGGCGATCGGCCGGCATGAGGAGCGCTTCGAGGTTAAGGGATATCCAGACCAGATCCTGACGATTGCTCTCACCCGTCATGGCCCCGTGCTTCACGAGGACCCGCAGAAGCGGATTGCCATCGCATTGCGCTCGGTCTGGCTGTCGCCCGGCTCGGCCGCCTATCTCGGCAGTCTTTCGGCGATGCGCTCGTCGTCCGTTTCAGCCTTCGGCGCGGCCCTGACCGCCTGGGGAACGCCCTCGGTCAATTATGTCTGCGCCGATATCGAGGGCAATATCGGCTGGTTCACCGCCGGTTTCACGCCGGTCCGAAGCAATTGGCACGGGCTGCTGCCGGTACCGGGCGACGGCAGCCACGAATGGGCGGGATTTCTGCCCGCCGGGCAACTGCCGCGTAGCGTCAATCCCGCCGCCGGCTTCCTGGCTTCGGCAAACGAGATGAACCTGCCGCCCGAACGCGGCGCGGATGCCCCGACCATTGGCCACGAATGGGCCGAAGTCAGCCGCGCCGAGCGGATCGAATCGGTTCTCRCCGCCCAGCCGGCCCATTCCGTGACGGAATCGATGGCGCTGCAGAACGATACCTATTCGCGGCCGGCGGAGCGCATCTGCGCCGTGCTTTTCGATGCGGCGGCCCGGTCTTTGCTGACGGATGAACAAAGTACGGCGCTCGCCCTGTTTGCGGATTGGGATTATCGCCTGGAGGCGCAAAGCGCTCCGGCGGCCCTTTTCGAAGTCTGGTGGATGAAGCATTTGCGCCCGGCGATCTTCGCCTCCTTCGCGCCGGATCCGGCCGTTCGGGCGCTTCTCGTCCCCGGCAATGTCGATACGCTCGTCGCGATCATCGAGGCGCCGTGTTGCAAGGAGGATCCCGGCCCGACGGCGGCGCGCGACCGCATGCTGCTCGATACGCTTGCCGCGGCCTTTGGCGATTGCAGCGAAAGGCTCGGCGCCGATACCGGAGCATGGGCGTGGGGCAAGCTGCATCAAGCGCTGTTCGAACACGCGGCAAGCCGCATCCGGCCCAAGGCCGGCGGAGAATGGAATGTCGGCCCGCTGCCGCTCGGCGGCAGCCGCTCGACACCGGGCCTCGCAAGCTACCGTCCCGGCGACTTCCGGGTCACTGCGGGCGCCTCCGTCCGGCTCGTCATGGATGTCGGCGATTGGGACAAGTCCTTCTGCATCAATACGCCAGGACAATCCGGCGATCCCCGCTCGCCGCATTACGGAGATCTCGCCCAGGACTGGTCGGTTGGGCGCTATGTGCCGCTGCTCTACAGCGACGAGAAGATCGACGCCGAAACCGAACGCTTTATTCTGCTGCTGCCCCTTTGAACGCCTTCTGAGAGATATTCCATGCCCCGTACCATCTCCGCCGCCGATATCGATGACGCAGCGCTTCTGTCCGAACTGAAGCGATGGATCGAGATCGAAACGCCGACCCGCGATGCCGCCGCCGTCAACCGTCTGGCCGATCGCGTCGAGGCCATCGCCAAGGCGGCAGGCCTGGAGGTCGAACGGATGGCCGGCACGCTCGGCTTCGGCGACATCCTTGCCGTGTGCTCGCCGCGTCCCGCCGGCAGCAACGAGAAGGGCGTGCTGATCCTGGCGCATCTGGATACGGTGCATGCGGCCGGCACGATCGCCGAAAACCTGACCCTGCGGCAGGAGGGCAACAAGCTCTACGGTCCCGGCATCTACGACATGAAGGCCGGCGCCCTCATGGCGCTGGAGGCGATGAAGATCGCGGTCGGCGCCGGCACGCCTCTGCCGGTCGATCTCCTGTTCATGCCGGATGAGGAAATGGGCAGCGCCAGTTCGCGCGGTCTCATCGAGGCCTATGGCCGCAATGCGGCCTATGCGCTCGTGGTCGAGCCGGCTCGCGACGGCGGCAAGATCGTCGTCGCCCGCAAGGGTGTCGCCATGTACGACATTCTGCTGCGCGGCCGCGCCTCGCATGCCGGCAGCAAGCCTCAGGAGGGCCGCAGCGCCATCCGCGCCGCGGCGCGCCTGGTCCTCGAACTGGAAGGCCTGAACGACGCCGAACGCGGCATCACCGTCACCGTCGGTACGATCCATGGCGGTACGGGGCGCAACACCGTCCCGGCGGAATGCCGCATGCAGGTCGACATGCGCCTGCCCGACGCTGCGACAGCCGACGATATCCTCAAGACGGTCGAGGGCCTAAAACCGGTCGATCCGGACATCACCATCGAGATCAGGGGCGGCCTCAGCCGTCCTCCCTTTGCCCAGTCGGAGGAGGGCCGGCGGCTTTTCGACCACACGGCAAGGCTTGCTGCCGAACTCGGCATCAGCCTGGAAGGCGTCAGCACCGGCGGCGGCTCCGACGGCAATTTCACCGCCGCGCTCGGCGTGCCGACGCTGGATGGGCTTGGCGCCGACGGCGCCGGCGCTCATACCTTCGACGAATATATCTTCGTCAGCAGCGTCGGGCCGCGCACGGCCCTTCTCGCCAATCTGATGCTGACGCTCGGCGGCGAGCCGTGATGTCCCTCGACCGCATGATGCCTCTTTCCCGGTCTTTCGTGCCATGACGCCCGCAGAGATCATCGATTTCGTGCTGATGGCCGGCGTTGCGGCCTATGTTCAGACGCTGACCGGCTTCGCCTTTGGCCTGCTGCTGATGGGCGGGGTCGGTCTGACATCGGTGATGCCGCTGCGAGATGCCGCGGTCGTCACGGGCGTGCTCACACTCGTCAATGCCGCCATCATGATGATGAGGGGGTGGCGCGACGTCTTGCGCGCCGAGCTGGTGCTGGTGCTCTGCGCCAGCCTGCCGGCCCTCGTCGCCGGCTATTTCGTGCTCGATCATCTCGCGACGAACGGGCTGGTCTATCTTCGCATCATCCTCGGCGCGGTGATCATCGTCTCGGCATTGCAACTCGTCGTGCCGCCCAGGAAGGAAGAGAAGGAGGCGAGCAGATCCTCCTTCGTCGTCTTCGGTGCCTTTTCCGGCATCATGAGCGGGTTGTTTTCGACCAGCGGGCCGCCGCTCGTCTATCATTTCTATCGCCAGCCTCTGCCGGTTGCGGCGATCCGCGAGACGCTAGTGGCGATCTTCAGCATCAATGCGCTGCTCCGTCTTTTCGTCGTCGTCGCCGACGGCACCTTTCCCAAGCCGGTCTACTGGCCGGCCTTCTTCGCCGTCATCACCGTTTCGATCGGCACGCATTTGGCGCGCCACATGCCCTTGCCTCTGTCGCCGAAGGCACTGAAACTGGTGGTCTTCCTGTTGCTGTGTGCCTCCGGCGCCTCGCTGGCGCTGCCGGCCATTCCGAAAGCCCTTGCCTGGAGTTGATCGAATGCTGCTGTCTGCTATGGAAACCGAGCGCCGTGTCGCCGAGATACTGGAGAAAAACCGGGTCCGCGCCGACAACGCACGATTGGTCGCCAGTTCTCTCGTCGCGGCCGAAGCAGCCGGACAGAGCGGCCACGGCTTGCGCCGCCTGGCTGCCTATGCCGCCCAGGCCAAGGCGGGAAAAGTCGATGGCTTCGCCACACCTGTCGCGTCTGAAAGTGCGACCGCCGTGCTGCGGATCGATGCGGCCAACGGCTTCGCCTATCCTGCCCTCGATCTCGCCGTCCATGAGCTTCCTGCGCTTGCGGCAAAATCCGGGATCGCCGCCGCCGCCATCCATCGCTCGCACCATGCCGGGGTGATGGGTCTGACCGTCGAGCGTTTCGCCGCGCGCGGGCTCGTGGCCCTGATGTTTGCCAATACGCCGGCGGCCATGGCGCCCTGGGGCGGCAAGACTGCCGTCTACGGCACCAATCCCATCGCCTTTGCCGCACCGCTTGCCGATGAGGAGCCACTCGTCATCGACCTCGCCATGTCCAAGGTGGCGCGCGGCCGGATCATGGCCGCACATCAGAAGGGCGTCGAAATTCCCGGCGACTGGGCGCTCGATGCCGAGGGCAGGCCGACGACAAAGCCGGACGAAGCTCTGAAGGGTACGATGATGCCGCTCGGCGACGCCAAGGGGGCGGCGCTGGCGCTCATGGTCGAAATCCTGGCGGCAAGCCTGACGGGCGCCAATCATTCCTTCGAATCGACCTCGCTTTTCGACGATCGCGGCAATCCGCCCGGGCTCGGCCAGATGATCATCGCCATTGATCCTGCGGCGACCGGCGGCGCCGGAACGGCCGAGCGCCTGAGGCAGCTTGCGGCGACGATGATGGCCGATCCCGGGCTGCGCCTGCCTGGCCGGCGCAGCCAAGGCCGCCGGCGGGATGCGCTTGCGACGGGACTGGACATCGATAGCGAAATGGCCGCGCTGCTTGCGCCGTGACATTGCGCCCGCCGCATCCTATCTGGGGCCGGAACAAGATGGGGTGGTTGCCGTCCTCCCCTCACGGCATTGCAATATGCCAAAATGATGTGGTTGTAGTCCACAGGACGGAGAAGACGGTAAAATGAAAGACACGATGATCGGGGTGGATCTGGCAAAGAGTGTTTTCGTGCTGCACGCAGCAACGATGGCGGGCGAAGTACGGTATCGAAAGAACTGTCACGAGGACAGTTTCTCGGCTTCCTATCGGAACAGCCGCCAGCGATTGTGATTATGGAAGCCTGCGGTAGCGCCCATTACTGGGTCCGTGAGTTGGTCAAAGTGGGGCACGAGGTCAGGCGGTGGCGTCGCCTTAACTGCCTGTTCGAAATGACTTGATATCGGGTTTTCATGACCGAAGCCCCTCTCGCCCACTTCAGACGCCACCGATTTCCCGCTGAGATCATTGCCCATGCCGTATGGCTCTATTATCGGTTCCCGCTCAGCTTCCGTGACATCGAAGATCTGCTCGCTGAGCGCGGCATCAACGTCTCATTCCAGACCGTCTCGGAATGGGCGGCGAAATTCGGCTTGAAATTTGCTCATCTGCTCCGGCACCGTTCACGAGGCCACTTTTCCGACAAGTGGCAGCTCGACGAGATGGTGGTGACGATCAAGGGAAAGAAATATTGGTTGTGGCGCGCCGTCGACGCGAACGGTTACGTGCTCGACGCCCTGCTGCAAAGCCGACGGAACAAGGCGGCCGCCTTAAAGCTGCTCAAGCACCAGGGGACCGCCCCGCGCGTGATGGTGACCGACAAGCTGCGTTCCTATTCGGCCGCAAAATCCCAGTTGATGCCGCGCGTCGAACATCGCTCGCATAAGGGATTGAACAACCGAGCTGAGAACTCTCATCTTGTTGTGCGACGGCGAGAGCGACGCATGATGCGCTTCAAGTCCGCGCGACAATGTCAGCGTTTCGTCTCAACTCACGGCCCGATCGCCAATCTTTTTCTTCTTCACCGGAAATGGTTGTCCGCCGCAGACCATCGCCAGCTTCGCACTCACGCCATCTCGATCTGGCGTGAAATCGCTGGCTCAATCGCTGCCTGAAGTACGCGAAACACGTCCTCACCGCGCGCTCGAAACCGTTAAGGCGACGCCACCGCCGATCAACCACACGGCCTTTGACGAACCGGCTCAGGTCGCTGCATGGCACACCAAGCCAAGCTGGTATGTCCTCAGCTCGAAGGACATGCTGCTCGACCCGCATGCACAGACCTTCTTTGCCGATCGCATGAAGGCCAAGGTGACGACTGTTGCTGGCAGCCACTCTTCGCTGGCTTCCCACGCCGCAGAAGTCGCAGCGGTTATCGAATCCGCTGCCGCCGCCAAGTAAGCCATCGCAATGCGTCGCCGTCGATGACCGACGGCGACGCACTATAAAACTGCCCCGTCGAAGCAGCTGACTGTCCTCCGCGCCACCATGCCGATGCTTGCTATGCAAGACGATGACTCGGAACGCAAATTGCGGTTGCAGCGGCCGTATCGGTCGGTGATAGACTGTCCGGCATGAACAAGATGTCCAGTGACGCATTCTTTGCCGGCGTGCCGGTCTTTACCGATTTCGAACGCGTGACCGATGAAAGCAATTACCAGCCGCTTCCCGAAGGCTGGGTGTTGGCAACGGCCGATATCGTCGGCTCGACACAGGCCATCGTCGACGGGCGCTACAAGGACGTCAACATGGCTGGCGTCAGCGTCATTTCCGCGGTGCTGAACGCCGTCGGCAAGGGCGACTATCCCTTCGTTTTCGCCGGCGACGGCGCGGTGATCGCGCTGCCCGGCTCTCTGGAAAAAGTTGCGCGTGAGGCGCTGGCAGTGACCCGGGTCTGGGTCAAGGAAGAGCTGGACCTCGATCTCCGTGTTGCCGTCGTGCCGATCGGCGATATCCGCGCCGCGGGCCTCGACGTGCGTGTCGCCCGGTATTCCGCCAGCCCTTTCGTCACCTATGCGATGTTCTCCGGCGGCGGCACGAGCTGGGCGGAGAAAGCCATGAAGATGGGGCGCTTCGGCGTCGAGAAGGCCGCGCCTGGCGCCCGTCCGGATCTGAGCGGTCTTTCCTGCCGCTGGAGTCCGATGGAGGCCCGGAATGGTGAGATCGTATCGATCATCGCCGTACCGGGGGACGCCGGTCTGGGCGCGGAATTCCAAGCGCTTGTCGCCGCTGTTGTTTCCATAGCCGCCGAGCAGAACCGAAATGGCCATCCGGCGCCGGAAGATGGACCGGCATTTGCCTTCTCCATGAAGGCCGTGAGCCTTGAGGCCGCCGCCGCTGCGCCAAAGGGCAGTCGCCGCAAGCCAGATCGCGGGCAAGCAGGCCGTCGGCACGCGCGCTGTGCCCTTGCCGGCATGAACCGCCAAATGAAACTCGGAAGCCGCGATCGACAGGTTCAATGCGCTGGACTCTAATCGTGGGCGTCGAGGATTGTCACAGGCCGGTCCCATTGGATGAGGACCACACAACCGGTTCTGGTCCAGACTGAGTGCTCGGTTCCCGCCAAGTTGACGATGTAGCTTCCCTTGGCGTAGTCGCCGAGCTCGTCCGACTGGACGCCATCAAGCACGAGTATGGTTTCGAGACCCTCATGCCGATGACGCGGCACGCTGGCGCCGGCTTCGTATTTCAGCAGGGCAACACCCGGCTGATCATCTTCGAACGGCCGGATCCAGTGGATTGTGACATTCTCTCGGAATGGTCCGAATGGCAGCCGCTCCCAGCCATCAAGAGTCAGACCTTCGCGTATTGCTTCCGGCATTGCCTGTCATCTCCAAAGTACGGTTTCCGTCGGCGGCCGATCGCGCCTTGACGGCGTCAGGGCAGGGCTTGGATAAATGTCTTGGAATTGGATACGGAGCCGAAAACGCCACCCTGCATCTTCACCATGTTGATGGCGGCAAGGTGATTGCCGAGATCGGTGGCGCCGCAGCAGTCTTCCAGCAGCAGGCACTCGAAGCCGCGGTCGTTGGCCTCGCGCATTGTGGTGGAGACGCAGACATCGGTGGTGATGCCGGTCAGGATAAGGTTCTCGATGCGTTTCTGATGCAGGATCAGTTCCAGGTCGGTGGCGCAGAAAGAGCCCTTTCCCGGCTTGTCGATGATCACTTCGCCATCGATCGGGTAGAGATCGTCAATGATGTCCCAGCCCGGCTCGCCGCGAATGAGGATCCGGCCGCAGGGACCGGTATCGCCGATGCCTGCGTGGATCCGGCGCGAACGCCAGCGCTTGTTGGCGGGAAGGTCGGCAAGATCAGGCCTGTGGCCCTCGCGCGTGTGGATGACGTGGTAGCCCTTCGCACGCATGGCGGCGAGCACGCTCTTGATCGGCTCGATGGGAGCGCGGACCAGCGACAGGTCATAACCCATGTGGTCGACGTAGCCACCCGGACCGCAGAAATCGGTCTGCATGTCGATGACAACGAGAGCCGTATTGTCGGGTCTGAGCGAGCCATTATAGGGCCAGGGATAGGGATCGGCGCTGACATAGCGCTCCTTGGGCTCGGCTGTCATATCCATCATCAGGCTCCTGATTGTCCGATCTCGTGTTTTCCGTATTCGGCATTCAGCTGTAAAAGAGCGGCGCGAGACGCGCGCTTTGAACGAAATTCGGATCATGCAAGGGGACGAGTTCGCCTTCCGTATCCAGGGCAATCCGCTTCAATCGGCGGATGCTCTCTACCGCTGCTGCGTCATCCATGCTCGAGCCGAGCACTTCGCGCTCAAAATTCTCCAGCAGATCGGCGACGTCGCCGACTAGGATTTTCACGCCTGAATCCGGCAAGCGAACAACGGCGGATTGATGCCCGGGCTGATGTCCCCGGGTGAGCACGAGGTCCAATCCCGGCATCAGCTGCGTATCTCCGTCGATGATATTCCATCGTATCGACGGGCTCCCGTATTCAGCGAAGTTCGCACGGCCGGTGTCCGCGAATGCCGCTTCATATTCCATTTTCTGAATGGTGACGCGGGCGTTCGGGAAATCACGGAGATGACCGGTGTGATCGCCGTGCGCATGGCTGAGAACGATCTCGACGATATCTTCAGGCTCGACGCCAAGTGCAGCCAGCTGCGGCAGGATCTCATGCTCCGGAAGCACGATGGGGGGTGACGGAAACTTATCGTTCACGTAGCGGGCACTGCTTGCCATCACATCGGAAAGGTTTTGGCTGTCGAGGCCGGCATCGAACATCACGAAGCCGTGGGCGGTCTCCATCAGGTAGCAGCAGATGGGAAGTGCCAGGAGGATATTCGGCTGCTCGTCGCGAATGCAGCCGGATTTCCGGATGATCTCGTAGCCACAAAGGAGAATGTAGAGTTTCCTGACGTCAGTCATGGTCGCGCCGCCCTCCCTGGAATACCGTCATCAGCATGCCGATGAAAATCTCTGCCTTGGCACCGAATGCGACATGGCCGTTGGGTTCACTGTTCCCGCGGCGGTTGACGTCGATGACGGTGCGGCCGATCGTGTGGATACCTTGGGTCTCGACCACGATGTGGACATGCCTGGTTTCGAGAAGATCCGGCCTGACGAGATAGGCAACGCAGACAGCATCGTGCACCGGCGCAGCGCCGGAGACTTTCATCGGCTGTGTGGCGTCATAGCCCTTGATGCGTTGCGCGATGAAGCGCGAGGCGGCGATCCCGGCGTTGGAGCCGAGGTCCTCAAGGGCTTTTGCTTGTTCGCTGGTAACCAGGGCCTGAAAGGTCGCGTCGAGTGGAACGAGTGTCAGCTTGGCGAAGCCGGCGCTGAAGACGATTGCCGCGGCTTCCGGATCGGCCCAGACGTTGAATTCGGCAGCCGGAGTAACGTTGCCGGTATAATGGGCACCGCCCATGATGACGATCTCAGGAACGTTCTTGACGAAGTCTGGGTCCGCGGTGATGGCGGCTGCGATATTGGTCAACGGACCGACGGGCACGAGCACGATATCGTCTGTCGCATTGCGGAATGTTTCGATCAGGAATTCGACGGCGTTCCTGTCCTGCTTGGCACTCACTGCCGGTGGCAGCGGCAATGTCTTGATGTGGATGCCGTCGTCTTTCTTGAGCGAGCGGGGAACCGGAAAATCGGGCCGAACAAGCGGCCTCGGGCAGCCMTGATAGACCGGGATCTCGCCGCGGCCGATAAAGTCGAGTGTCCTCAGGGTATTTTCCGTGCAGTACTGGACTTCGACATTGCCGTTCACGGTGGTGACGGCGAGCAGGTCCAGTGCCGGATGCAGCGCCGCCAGCATTATGGCGACTGCATCGTCGGTTCCGGTATCGACATCAAGAATGAGTTTGCGCCTCAAGGGTTCGCTCCGCGTCTGGGAAATGTCACGAGTGTGCGTTGGTATCCGGCCTAATCAGGCATGCGCTCTTGCGCGCCGATCGCGGCTAGGCCGGCTCTGGCGATTGCCACGTCCTCATCATCGGGAGCAGAGCCGATGCCGATGCCGCCGACACAAATGCCGTCAATGATGATCGGAAGGCCGCCAGCCATATTTGTCAGCCGTCCGCCTGAAGCGGAAGCGAGGCTCGGGGCCATCTCGGCATCGATTTCCGTCGTCGGCCGGCTGTGCGAGGCGGCGCTGGCAGCCTTTGTCGTCGCCGTAAACATCGACAGCAGCTTGGCGCCGTCCATTCTGACGCATGCAACGACATTGCAGCCGTCATCGACGACGACGATATCGACCGACCAACCAATTTCCTTGGCCTTGGCGACGGCCGCATGAATGGCAGTCAGCGCCGCATCATGCGTGAGCTTGAGAGTTGGTTTTGTGAAGGTCATGGGATCGTTCTTTGTTCAAAGTTGCATCATGAGCTGCAAAGCCGGCCGATGCTCCAGCCGGCTTCGGTGTCTTGCGGAGATTACAGGAACGAGGGATCGAAGATCTGCTTGTAAGGAACGTCCTGCTTGATCATTCCGGAGATGGTGAGGATGCTTTCCAGCTTCGTCCAGGCCTCTTCCGGCATGGATCCATCCCGCTGCCACATGTCGTTGTCGCGCGCGCGCGTCATGATGGCATCGAGATCGTCTTTCGGGAGCGTCGGGAATTCTTCTGCCGCGATCGCACGCATTTCGGCCTCGTCGGCAAAAATCAGTTCGAGCGACTTCTTGGTCGCGGCAACGATGGCCTTGGCGAGCTCCGGATCGGCCTTGATCGTCTTTTCCGGAAGATTGACCGTCGTCCACGAGAAGAGGCCCAGTTCCTTCGGCAGGCTGGCGAAGGGTTCCTGCCAGATGCCGGTCTTGACGCCCTGCGAAATGAACGGCTCGAAAACCATGGCCATATCGGCCTGGCCGTTTTTCATGGCGGCGATACGGCCGGCGCTCGTTTCGATTTCCAGCATGACGACATCCGTGCGCGGATCGAGACCATCACGCTTCAGGAGGTAAAGCAGGACCGAGTTGTCAGTGGCGCCACGCGTTCCGACGGCGATCTTCTTGCCCTTGATGTTCTCTGCGAACGGCTTGGACGGATCGACAGAAACGCCCGTGCGGGCGCAAACGAATGAGTTTGCGCGGTTCGAAAGTGCAACCACGGCGTTGATTGGCTGGCCGCCTTTCAGGTCGGCGAAGGCGATATGTTCCGGTCCGCCGATATAGGCGTCGGCATTGCCCGACTGTACAGCAGCCATCGCCTTGCCGCCGCCTTCGGATGTGACGAGCTGGATGTCGAGACCGACTTCCTTGTAGTAGCCCTTGCGGATGCCGACGTAGAAGGGAAGCGAGTCGACGGAATGGCCCGGTTCGGTAACGATGAGCTTGCGGGTGGCGGCGAAGGCGCTACGGCCCGTGCCGATAAAGCTTGCGGCGGCGAGGCCGGCGGCTCCACCCAGAACTTGACGACGACTAAAATTAGACATGGTTATTCCCCTTTTTTGGATTGGTTGTCTGGATGCGTATCTGTCATCGGTCAGATTGTTTTGATGCTCTGCCCTTTCATCAGTTTGTGCTCGAGCCACGAAACGACGGCGTAAAGTGCGGTTGCGAGAAGGGCCAAGATGATGATGCCGACCCAGATCAGCGCCATGTCGTAGGTCGCTCCCGCGTACATGATGATTTTGCCAAGCCCATATTGGGAGGAGATGAACTCGCCGGCGATGGCGCCTGCCAAAGCGAGGCCGATGTTGATGTGCAGTGAAGATGCTATCCACGGCAGCGAGGAGGGCACGACGATCTTGAAGAAAATGTCCCGGYGACGGCCGCCGAGCGACAGGGTCAGTTTGACCAGATCGTCGTCCACTGCTTTGACGCCCGCATAGGCTGCCAATGCGGTGATGACTGCGGTGAACGCGATGGCCAGTGCGATTTTCGACGAAATGCCGATGCCGAAAATCAGAATGATCAAAGGCCCCAGGGCGATCTTCGGCACGGAGTTGAACACGACAATATAAGGCTGAGCGACGGCGGCGGCATTGACCGACCACCAAAGGCTGAGCCCGATTACCGCGCCGATCAACGACCCAAGCAAAAAGCCGATGATCGTCGCCTCGAAGGTAAACCACGTATCCTGAAAGATCGTGCCTTGCTCGAACATGGCAATTGCGGCTGCAAAGATCCGCGATGGCGACGACCAGAAGAACGGGTCGATGTAGCCCAGCTGTGCTGCGACTTCCCATCCCCCTACGATCGCAATGAGAATGGCGGCCTGGATCAGCCAGACGACCCACGGTTTCCAGTGTTTTTCACCTGAAATGACAACGCCAGTGCGTCTGCGGACATTGGTCGTTTCGACTGGTTTCGATGGAACAGGCTGTGCCAATGATATGGTCTGCGAAAGGACGTTCTGAGTCATGGGAGGTTTCCTTTTGCTACGCGGCACGGCTGCCGCTGGTGTGCTCATCCGCAAAAAGCAGATCGAGGCACCGTTGCTTCAAGCCAACGAAGTCGGGTGAGGTGACCACGTCGCGATCACGGGGGCGCGGCAACGGCACCTCGAACCGGTCGGCGATGCGGCCGGGGCGAGGGGACAGCACGCAAATTTCGTCCGAGAGGAAAATCGCCTCATCGACGTCATGGGTGACGAACAGGACGGTTCGGTCAAAATCCTTCCAGAGCGTCAAAAGCCACTCTTGCATGCGGAAGCGGGTCTGGGCGTCGAGAGCCGCAAACGGCTCGTCGAGAAGGATGACGTCGTTGTTGCACAACAGCGTTCGCAGCAGTGCTGCGCGCTGACGCATACCGCCCGAAAGGCTGTTGGGATAATGCTTCTTAAATTTGCCGAGCCCATAGCGTTCCATCAGGGGCTCGGCGATCTCCCGGGCAGTTTTGCGATCCGTGCCCTGTATCTCGAGGCCGTAGATCACGTTGTCGAGCACCGTGCGCCACGGCAGCAGTAAGTCCTTCTGCAACATATAGGAAACAAGACCGGCGCGGCCCGTGATGTCGCTTCCATCAAGCAAGACACTGCCTGATGTCGGCTTGAGCAGGCCGGCGAGTATGTTGAAGAGTGTCGACTTACCACAGCCCGACTGACCGATCAGGCTGACGAAGCGCCCCGGTGCGACGTCGAGCGAGATATTCGAGATCGCTTGAACGGATTGGCCGCCGGCCTCGAACCGATGAGAGAGCGTGCTCAGTTGAAGCTTTGGCGTAGCCTTGTTTGTCACGATTCCAATGGGAGATGTCATGCACTGCCTCCTGGAGCTGAGTTGAGAAAGTTGGTGCAATAAAGTTCGACGTCTCCAAAAGTTGGAGAACGTTGGCGCAAGAAACGAAGGTTCAAGAATCTCGTCATGGCGTCGGTCGATCTCGTCATGGAATGACCGAACGCGGCCATACCGTGCTTTTGAGATCTCCCGGGTTTTTATCCCGCCGTGCAATGGCGCGGATTTCTCCCGCACCAGCAGCAGCTCTCGGTTCTGCGCAATCCCTGAAGGGTTTGCCGGATCCCTAGCCGCTAAGCTCGACATTCAGGAACGCAAACCGCGTGCCAAATGCAGAACCCTTAAAAAACATGACCTTACGTTAGGCCTCGCGAACATTTGGCGAAATTCTGTGCAGGTTATCTACATCTGCATGCAGTTTGATGCGCCCATAGGCACCTCCATTCCACCGGCACCTTTTTCAACTTTCAAATTCCACCGCGATGGCATCGACCTCGAAAAGCCAGCGCGGGTCTGCGAGTGCATGCACGTAGAGAAACGTCGAGGTCGCGCGGTGATCGCCAAGAAAGTCGGTTCGCAGCAGATTGAAGTCCGCCTGCAGCTTTTCCGTCATCTCGACATGCCGCGTGAAATAGAGCCCGGTCCGGACCACATGTTGCGGGGTCAGTCCGGCGGAGCGAAGAACGCCGCCGACATTGTCGAATGCCAGCTTGACCTGTTCCAGCAACCCATCGCCCACCCGACCATCCACCGTGGCGCCGACCTGCCCGGAAATGTAGAGAAATCGGCGCACACGCTGGAACTCTAGTCCCCAGCTGAGCGGGCCGACGACCGGCAGAACATCGGGGGGATTGTGAATCTTAAACAAATTGGCCTCTTGTGTTGAGCGTTCCAAGGACCCTCGCCAAAGTTGCCGTCATGGCAGGGATCGTACTTTCTGGATGGCTTCTAGCCTTCCCGCTGGACGATGATCGAAACAGGCCCGCCTCCAGAGGGCCCCTGGTGTTCGGCGCCGCCTGAGACGTAGATATCCGTCATTCCGAAGAGGCCGGCGAGGACACCGCCCACGAAGGCACGGGCGTGCCGCGTGCTTGAGATATCGGAATCGTCAAGCATCGTATGCCTCTTGCCGCGGATCATGCCGGCCGTATCGGCTTCTGCCTTTGCAAGCACGGCAGTGATGGATCCTGCCGGCAGTCGGCTGAGCGTGGCACGGACAGCATGCGTGTCGATAGCATCCGCCATGACCGCATGATCGATCGAAAGCGGCCCTGACCATCGTGAGCTCATTCCCAGCACGATGATTTCGTGGTCGCGGAGCTCAACGCCCGAGGAGACGGATGTCCGGTCGGAATAGAGTTCGAAACGATTGCATATATCGGCATCGGCGATGTCCTGCAGATCGAGCTCCCCGAGGGCGACAGCGGCGCCGAGGGCGGAGGCGCCGCGGGAATATCCCATCGACTTCAACGTATCCCGGGTGATCGGCGTTTCGCCCCTTGCAGCAGCTTCGTTGGCGCGCGCAAGGGTAATCAACGGGCATTTGATCTGGACGAAGTGAAGGTCTTCAGGGTCGTCTATTCCCGCATCTGCCATCGCTTTTCGTACACCTGCCGCAACCATCGCGACCTGGCCCACTCTTCCAAGCTGCTCCACCGGCAGATCTGCCGTGCGTGCAGTGCCGATCGCCAAAGCCCGCCCGGCGTCGTCCGCAACCTCGCTGCGGGCGAAGACTGTCCAATGGGGCGACAAAGCTCCTTCGGTGCCACCGGACATCACAATCGATGCATCCGACACGCCGTAGCGAGCAAACAGCGCTTCGAAGCTCCTGGTCGCAAAGCCTCTCGTGAAGTCGTTGACGCAGCCGTTGCCTTCCGTCTTGCCGAGAACCGCAACGACGCTTTTCGGTTCCAGGCCATTCTGGAGAAGCGCCTCGACACCCGAAACATCATCCGGACCAGCAGCAGCAACCCGATAAACAACAGCACGCATGGATGGCATGGATTCACACACTCCGGCTCGAATTTGAATTCATCGGAAGGCCGCTACGTCGCATATCTGGCCTTGGAAACGGGCTGGGACGCTTGCTGTATCGGTCTTCTGGAGACGAGTATTGGGTCAGGCAGCACGCGGTACAAGCAGCATTTATTGAGCCAAGCGTACGGAAATAAGCAACGGTCGCGAACCCATGCCTTCACGGGAAAAGCGTCGTCTTCAATGTTTCGGCGAAAACCGCTGCGATGGCTGGCAGCTGGCGACCCCGCCGTACTCCCAAGACGAGCCGCCCCGTCAGTGCCGCGTCCGTGAGACGGCGCGCGATGAGGGTCTCGTTGGTGCGCGCACCGATCTCGATCTGGAAGCAGACGGCTTCGGAGGCGGCGGCGATTGTTTCCATGGCTGCGATGGAGTTTCCGACGACGACTGGCTGCAGATCGACGGTTGTACCATCGGCCATGGCATCCAATAGCGCACGTCCACCGAGGCTGCGGTCGCCGAGCAGGATCGGAAACGCAAGGCAATCCGAAAACCGGAGCGCATCGCGCCCCGCAAGCGGGTGACTGCGGGCGATGACTGCGCAGAGCGTCTGGCGGGTCTCCGCCAGCACATAGAATTTTCGCTCCGCGGGTGGATTGAAGGCGATGCCTATATCGAACTCTTCGCGGGCGACAGCGCCGATGACTTCGACGCTGCCGGTGACCTTGAACTCGAATGACACCTTGGGATGCCGTTGGCGGAATATCGCGATCTGGTCGGCGGTCGCCTCGGCCACCGCCTCGATCATTGCGATGCGCACGGCGCCGCGGCGCAATCCCTGCAGTTCCTCGATCTGAGATTTTACGACCTCGAAATCCCTGCTGGTGCGTTGGATATGCGCAAGCAGCAGCTCGCCGGCACTGGTCAACCGCATTCCGCGCGCCAGGCGCTGGAACAAGGGAACGCCGACACTGAATTCAAGATCGAGTATCTGCCTGTTGACGGCGGACGCTGCGATATTCAGCACCTCTGCCGCGCCCCGGATAGATCCGTGCTTGGCAACCGATGCGAAATAGACAAGCGAGCGAGATGTAAGTTCTGGCTTCAAGCATCTCTCCACGGGCCAACGAGAGGATTGGGCTCCCGATTGCTGGCTGCCCTTGTCGGCTCCGACCGCAACCTATCGGTTTCGGCAACATCATTCCAATACCGAATGAGCAGAACGCTTGAAACCCCGCGCCTCGGCGCGCGCAATCTCGAACGGCAATGAGGCCATCATCATAAAGGACAAGGCAAGCCTTGCCGATATCAAGGGCCAGAACTTCAACCTCGTCGACCGTCCGAGACGACCGTTGTGACTGTTTTGGGCTCGCGCCCATTCATGAACTAAGGGCCGAGCGTGGCGCCGAAGCCAAGATAGTCCAGCAGTGAGCCGGCATGAGACCCCGCCTTCTACCACCACGATTCCGGTTTCTGCCTCTGCACATCCTCGTCCGAAACCATCCACCTTGGCAGCAAGATGGTAGAGCGAGCCGCGGTTGCCGTCGTAGAAATGAACTTCAAGGACGTCTCCGATCGTCCCCTCGTCAATCAGACGCTCGGTTGGCGCCTGCGACGGGTACCATCGAAGTCGCTCGCCTTAGCGCTAACGATCGAATATCATACCGCCTCAAATAACCGTACTGAGCAGGTAGTACCGTTTTTTAGGCGGGAACCTGGTGACGGGGAGGAGTTGACTGTCGGACGATATTGTCCCCCAGCAGGAGCCCTATTATCAACGGTTCCATAAATTAACGTTATGCCTCAGACATTTGTTTTCAATGATTTAGTGAATAATCAGAGGCGGGTGAGTTCGATTCTCATCAAAGAGACCATCCTCCTATCCACCAAGGGATCTCGCCTTTCAGTTTTGCTTCGGCTTCCGTCCTGCCTTCATTGGCTTCGGTTCTTCGTTGGTCTGGGGCTCCGAAAAGAACTCCGAGATATCTGCAGACAATGCGACCGCTAACCGATCCAATAGGTCGATAGAGGCGTTGTGTTTTCCTCTCTCGAGATCACTAATGACCGTTCTGTCGACCTGAGCGTCAACAGCAAGGTTCTCCTGCGTGATGTGTCGCAGGGACCGGAGATTTCGCAGATTCCAGGCTATGCGCGCTCGAGTGTCCATAGCTCATGGGCACCATCTTGCATTGCATTAATCCATGGGATATAACCGACATATTATCACATTGTCGGCGCGTACGCGACGTCATGAACACTGTCCTATGGGGCGGGGGTAAGTGGATCGTATGGAATTGCGCCAGCTATCCTACTTCGTTGCAGTGGCCGAGGAGCTGCATTTCGGCAGGGCGGCAGCCAAGGTGCATATCGCCCAGCCGGCACTGTCGAACCAGGTGATGGCGCTCGAGAAGGAACTCGGCGTGCAGCTCTTCCTGCGCACGACACGGCGGGTGGAGCTGACGCGGGCAGGGGCGGCCTTCTACGAACGATCGGTCAGGATCCTCAGCGAGGTGGACCTGTCAGCCGAGATCGCCCGGTCTGTGGCCGGCAAGACGACGCGGAGAATTGCGATCGGCACCGTCTATCCCGCCACCATCGGCGTGCTGCCGTCCTTCCTGTCGCGCATCGCCCGCAAATATCCCGATATCCGCCTGCATATCGAAAGCGGCACCACCGATGACATCATCCGCCATATCGAGGCCGGCCGCATCAATCTCGGCTTCATCCGGCCGGTGGAGAATATCGGCTCCTTGCGCTTCTTCTCGATTGCTCACGAGCGTTATCTGCTGGCCGTTGCCAGGGAGAGCCCACTATCGCTGAAGAGCGAGATCGGTCTCGAGGATCTGCGCAGTGAGAAGATCATCTCCTTTTCCCGCCAGAACCTCTCCTACAGCGAGCGCTATTTCGCCGAAAAATTCGAGGAGCACGATCTAACCGACAATGTCGCCTACACATGCGACGACACCTTCTCGCTGGTGTCGCTGGTTTCTGCCGGGCTTGGCATCGGCTTCGTGCCGGAATGGACGCAGGATCTGCCGAACCGCGGGTTTGAGCTGAAGAAGGTGAGGGGTGTCGATTTCAAGATCGGGCTCGGTGTCGCCTGGAACAGGGAAGATCCAACCGCCTCGCGTGACGACATCATCGATATCGCACGATCGCTGGTGCGGCCGGGCAGGTGAGGGAGGCCGGGCTTTCGCGTTCTGATCTGGGCGACCCGCTAAGCAGATAGCTTCAATATGCTCCCGCGGCTGTGACCCGACTCAACGGTCGGCAGCAGCCTATGAGGTCTCTGGCGTTGTCCTCAAGCTCTTTTGAGCAAATCCAAAGGAAGCTTTGTGCTGGCGGACAGCACCTCAATCCCTATTAGTCGACCGTCGAGATCGAAGTCGAGATTGATTTGACCATCGACGGCGGCCGGATCACAGCAATATGTGAACCCAAAAGGCGTCCTATCGTCCTCCGTTTTGAGCTTGATATAAGCTGCGTCTACACTGTCATCATAGCTTATCTTCACTGTCGTGCCTTTACGTTCGCAATGTAGCTCGTCGGGTTTTGGGTCTGACCACGGTGGTAATTCGGTCACCGACACCGACGAAGGTGTTGCTGGCTGCGTCAGAGTACCCTGTTCAGGCGTAACCTATTGATCAACATGGCTCCATGCGGCCGGTCGGCGATGGAAGGGAAAAGGTCGCTGTCTATCTCTACCGTGCCAACCTGATCAGGAGATCGGACTAAAAGGCAGACGCGAATGCTCGGGCCAGTCGGTCCCCGAATTCTTTGGACTGCAGGCGCTACACTATCTGAAGATGCGTTTGTTCGTGCCCTCGTATGCCTCAGCTCCCCATAGGAGGCAATCGGCCGTGCTGATCGAGCTGCCAGCACTTTACTTTGCCGTCGCCTCGACCTGGTTGTATTGCTGTGTCGGTCGCGCTTCGTCCTGGTCGTCGTGTTGCCGACCGCGGCGATGTTGATGTTGCCGTTCGTGCTCAGGGCGACATTGCCACCGGCCGTAGCGGTAGTGCCCAGGAGGGTCAGGTCGCCGGCGCCGCCGGCAAGCTTGAGGTCGCCGCCTGACTTCACACCGCCATTGCCGGAAACATACGTCTGACCGCCGATCGACATCGTCTGCGCGGCAAGCGTAATGCCGTTGGCGGCATTGAGGTTCATGTTGCCGCCGGACAGAAACGCACCCGTCGCTTTGATCGAGTTGGCGGCGATGGTAAGGCCGCCCGCTGCGGCGATGGCGCCAGAATTGGTGAGGTCGCCGACGTTCATGTCGACGCTGTTGACGGCGATGGTGGCGCCGGAGGCCTTGATCCCGGCGCGATCAGCGACAGAGAGATAGACGACCGGCGCCAGTACCGTGACGCCGTCGATGGTCTGCGGCTGGTAGACGACGATCGACTGCTTGAGATTGGCTGCCTGCTCGGGCGTCAGCGCCTGGCCGAAGGAAATGCCGTTCTCTTGCAGATAGGCGACACCGTTGTCGAGGAGCGTCTTCATCTGTTCGGTGGCGTTGTTGCCGGGAATGAAGGAGCCCTTGCCGAGTCCATCGCCGACGAGCTGGCGCAGCTGGGTATCGATCAACTGGTTGTCGAAATAGGCGTCACCGAGGAAGGGGACGGTGGTTTCCGGCTGGTAGCCGATGCGCTTTATAAAATAGCTCGATCCGTAGAATGTCGAAACGTCGAGGAAGGCGGCTCGATAGGGCTAGCATCCTATCTTGCGGCCTATTCTCTCGACCGTTATACTGTTTTTGAAAAACGGTATAACGCCGGAGCCAAGCCTATGAAGCCCATCGACCTCATGTATCAGACGATGCTCGCCGAGCTAGGTCAGCGCTCGCTCGACGCCGCTTGGACGGCCGATTTCCCTCCGGAAGGTCGGTTCACCCCGGCGAACATCAAAGGGCGCAAGTACTGGTACTTCGACATCCCAGATGGACATGGTGGCACGAAACGTCGTTACGTCGGTTCTGCTGATGATCCGGTTATCGCGCAGCGCGTAGCTGATCACAAGCGGGACAAGGACGATCTACGCGCTCGCAGGCGCTTGGTAAATACCCTGACCCGCGAAGGCGGTATGATCGCCCCTGATGCGATGTCGGGCGACATCGTCGAGGCTCTTGCCGATGGCGGTCTCTTTCGTCTCCGAGGTGTTCTCGTCGGCACGGTGGCCTTTCAGTGCTATTCCGGACTTCTAGGCGTCCGCCTTCCCATGGCTGCGATCCTGACCGGCGATGCGGATATCGCTCAGGACTATGCCATCAGTCGGGAGGTAGAAGACAGTCTGCCTCCGATTGTTGAGCTGTTGCAGAGCGTCGACGCCAGCTTCCGGCCAGTTCCACATCGATCGGGATCCGCTGCCTCGTCGGCGTTTCAGAATGCGGACGGCTACCGGGTCGAATTCCTGACGTCTAACCGCGGTTCGGATGACTACATCGACCAGCCGGCGAAGATGCCCGCCCTTGGTGGCGCCAGCGCGGATCCATTACGCTTTCTCGACTTCCTCATAAGGGAACCTGTCAGGACAATGCTGCTCCACCGAAGTGGTGTCCCAGTTGTCGTCCCTGATCCGTCCCGCTATGCGGTCCACAAGCTCATCGTCGCCAGTCGCCGACACACTGACGGGCAGGGGCCGGCAAAGCAAGAGAAGGACATTCGTCAAGCTGCGTTGCTCTTTGAAGCCCTGCAGCAGACAAGGCGATCTGCTGACTTGGCGTTCGTCTACAACGAAGCATGGGAGCGCGGGCCCGCGTGGCAAGAAGGTATTCGAACCGGGGCGGGAATGCTGCCGGCACAAGATGCCGAGCGGTTCAGCGCGGTCCTGATCGAGGGCGCAAAAAAAATCCGCGAAGAAATTGAACTTCCGTTTGGGGAATAGGCCGTCCTCGGCTTCGAAAGCCAAGCAGTTGATTTCATTCGAAGTGGAGACAAATCTGGTGCCGAGAGTTCGAGTCCGCTCAAGGCGTTCGATACCTTACTTCCAACCCATCAGCTCTTAAACAGAGCTGAAAGGTCACGCCGTCCGTCAACCACTCGGACGATCTCGACGGTATCAATAGGACCGTCATCAGTGTCAGGCCTTGTCTCATAGAGGATGACAAAGGGCGCTTCGACCAACATCCGGGCTGTTCGGAATACTTCCTGGTGACGCTCGCCTAACCGCGGGTGCTCAATGAGCAACTCCACCTTGCGACGAAAATTGGCGAAGTACTTCTCCGCGCTCCGTGGCTGCTCTTTGCCAATATGAATGTAGATGTTCTTAACGTCGGCGCGCGCCTGTGGTGTCCACAGAAGCTTAACCGGCATGAGGAGAGGCAGGTGCTATTTCCTGGCGTGCTTCATCCAGCACTGCATCAAAATCCACTTCGACAGGAGGACCACTAGCTTTGCCTTCCTCCCACATCGCACGCAGCTTGGTGATATCCGCACGCTTTTGCATCCATTTGGCCGACCAATCACGCATAGCTTCGCGAACAACTTCGCTTCCGCTTGCATAAGCCCCACTGCTCACCGCATCTCGCAACAACTCGGCATGTTGGGGTGTCATCGAAATACTGACCTTTTCAACATTCGGCATTGATAACCTCCATCAGGATTGGTAGCAATTATTACCACCAGTTGTTCGAGATGGCAACTTCGCTGTTTCAGTCACGCCTGAAACGAGGTCCGGCTCTTAAGCGTCACTGCCGGGACGCTTCGACGTCGACCGGAATTAGCGGCTTCGGAGGTTTGTAGGACTCTGAGAAGCAGGGCCGACGGTTCGAATCCATTCAAAGCGATGGACAGCGCAACAGTTGCCGGACAGAACGTGAACGGAACGACTGAATAGCCCGAGGTCGACAGGCTCGTCGAGCATGGTCTGGCACGTGCATGCCTCTGAGCCGCAAAATGCCTATTCCCGGTGTGGTTGACATGCACCGGGAAGAAAAAAGCCACTGCTTCGTCTGCTCTTGTCAGAAGAACTGGAATAAGCCGGATCAATCGCCCGTTGCATGCCTGCGTCTGCTGTGTTTATTGCGTTTTCGGCGGCTATGTATTATATAACTTATTGAAAAACGGTGGTGATAACGATGTCTAGCGTTGCGATTAAGGTACTGTCGACGGTGAACGCCCCTTACGGGACGAACCTCTCGGCTGAGCAACTCGCTTCGAAGATTTCGGATTTTGCGAGCGTTAAGAACTTTGATGCTTCCGCATTTTCATTCTATTCCGAAGTGAAAGCCGAGCTCCAGCACCAGTTTCTCGATGAGATGGAGATTGATCACGGTACCGCATTCGAAATTGCCCAGAAATTCTCGCAGCTGGCTGGATATCCCCTCGCCCTGGCCGCCTGAGGGCTGTCCTGATGAGCCATTGGGAAAGCCTTTTCGACCAGGCTGTGTCAATTATAAATCAGGCGAACACTTCTTTTAAGCTCCTCGATAGCTGGACTTTCGGAGGTGGCACCGCCCTTATGCTCCAGATAAACCATCGTGAAAGCTTCGATATCGACATTTTCATCGATGATCCGCAGGTCCTCCCATATTTGAACCCGAAAACACAGGGCTATACCCTACAGGTGAACCCTGATGAATATGTTTCGGACGGGACGCATGCTTTGAAAATCGCAGTGCTCAAGACGGTCGGCCGGGCAACTTCACTACCCTCGCGAGCAACGCGTTGGCGCTGGTTGCATTCTGGACGCTCCTCATTGGATCCACCACTGTGAGCCTTCTCATTCAAATGATTTCGTTCGGTCTTTTGCTCGCCGCCGACGGGAGGATGATCGCTGAACGCGATGACCCGGCTGGTACTTGACGCTTCGTGTAAGGGTCACGCTGGTCGTTCTATTCGCTTACTGTCTCATGTTTGCATTACATTTTGCCTGGTGACGCGCAGTTATTGTGATGAGATCTGGACTGCATGAAGTGTTCATAGGATTTGAGTCAGCCTAGCCGCATAGGAGAAGAGAGCGACATCACGTCGTGAGCCGGCAACGATAAGAAGAGCACGCCATCAGCTCTTGGTAGCATAGTGGCTTCGGGGTCGTCCCACGCCGAAGGCTGTATTGCGAGCCACATCATCCGTAGAGGATTGGATTGTCCGCCGGAAATTAGCTCACATGCCCCATCGCCACCAATGCTTATTGCGCCGGGAACTCGAGCCGGCGCACGTCGTAGCCCGGCTCGCTTGCCTTTCTGACCATGCGTTGAAGTTTACTTTTGGACGGTACCGTCCGCGCATAGATCCAAAGGTCGGTCATCGAGGGGTTCGCGCTTATAAACCAGGATTTATCATGAGATTTGTACAACACTCAGTAATTGAATGTGATGAACCAAGGATAGCGAACGCGCATTTTGGCGTTGGTTGTTTCAAAATCGGTGATCGTGCCGACGCCCTTTACGGCCTTCAGGCGGCCTTTCGGCGTATCCACCCTGCAACCATCCTCGACGAGGATCTCGCTCCGCGACGGTCCCTGGCGATATGTCGAGTAGCCAGCGACACAGCCGTCGGTCAGGTACATCGGTCTTCTGGCGATCTCCAGCCAGGTGCCGCGGTAATGGTCTGGTTCGACCTTCACGACATCGGGTTCGGCACTTGCCGGGCACGTTGCCGACGCAACGACGGCGAGAGCGAGAAGCAGCGACCGTACGATTCGGAGATGAATCATTGAGTCCTCCCTGGTTCGTTAATCTGCACTTGAGTTTCTGATGTCCCTGATCGGCGGCGCCAAATCCCCGCATATCGTAGCCCGATAAAAGCGAAGCCGCCTCGCCCCCCAAGGCAGTAAAACCGACCGCAATGGCAATGAAATCCAGAGTGCGAACGAGATCTTCGCCATTGGTTGCTGCCATATAGACGGCCAGGACAAGAACGAAGGCGGCGACTGCTTGCACCTGCGAGAACACGAAGAGCCGCCATGGCGCGCTATCGCCCCCTTCCTCGATGAATTTGCATAGCAGGGGTCCTCTTTCGCGCCTCTGGTGCGCGCGCCGATATGGCTGGCGAGCCTGAGCGACCAAAGTGCCACGAGCAGCAGCGCTATGGACCGACGACTGATGCTACCATCTGCGAAGATTGCTGCCGCGATGCTCCCGGCCCTTACGGCCAGAGACCACGTCGTGTCGATCCAGCCGCTAAGGCCGGTCGTGCGCTCTATTACCCACGCGCCGGCCATCGCCACAGAAAGCCCAATCGCGATGATCACTAGGCCGTCGACTCATAAACTCTGACACCAGATCCTTGCCGCGACGATTTTGACAGCAGCGAGATAATTTTCTGGGCGCTTGTCATAGCGAGTAGCTATACCTCGAAACTGTTTGATCTTGTTGAAGAATCTCTCCACGAGGTTTCGTTTGTTGAAGAATCTCTCCACGAGGTTTCGT